>NZ_CP014306.1:2400000-3000000 GCF_001557535.2 Burkholderia sp. PAMC 26561 | reverse complement strand
CCTCGTTCGACCCGATTGCACGAACCACGCGGCCGGCACGCAGACGGTTCAATGCTATGCCGCCGATCACGAACACGATCAGCATCACGAGTGTCGGACCCGGAATGCCGAAGTAGGAATGACGGCCGAAGTCGAGCAGGGCCTGACCGGGGTCATCGACGAGGATGGGCGAGCCGTTCGACACGATCATCGCAACGCCGCGCGCAACGGTCATCATGGCCAGCGTGACAACGAAGGGCGTAAGACGAAACCACGCGATCAACGCGCCGGAAATAAACCCGCAGAAGCCGCCGACAACCAGCGTGGCGAGCAAGGCGACCGTCAGCCCGTATTGCGGAATCAGCAACGCCGACAGCACGCTGCCAAGCGCCGCAATCGATCCAACCGACAAGTCGATACCACCGGTCAGCACGACCAGCAACATGCCGACCGACATGATGCCGACGCCCGCCACTTGCCGCGAAATATTCGACAGGTTGGGCACGGATAAAAAGTCGCTCGATACAAACGACGCTGCGATCACGAGTACGATCAGGATCGCGACCGTGTTGAAGCGGCGCGCAACAGACCACCAGTGTTTTGCGTGGGCCTGTGCCGAGTTCGCCTGATGCGTTTTCGGGGTGACGGCGCTGGGATTCATGGTGCGAGTCTCCGGATTATTCACGATGCATTTAATGAGTGAGCGTGGCCGGCGCTTCGTCCGGCGCGCGGCGCAGCGACAGCGACAGGATCTGTTCTTCGCTGAAATCAGCAGGTTGAAGTTCGCCGCGAATCTCGCCTTCGCCCATCACGAGGATTCGGTCGCACAGGCCCATGAGTTCCTGATGTTCCGACGAGATCACGAGCACTGCCTTGCCGCGTTCGGCAAGCTGGTTGATGAGCGTGTAGATCTCGACCTTCGCGCCGACGTCCACACCGCGCGTGGGTTCATCGAGGATGATGAGGTCGCCGTCCGCGTGGAACCACTTCGCCAGCACGACCTTTTGCTGATTGCCGCCAGAGAGTGTTGAGACATCGGCGTCCATGGAACGCGCCTTGATGCGCAGTTGTTCCATCAGCTTTTGCACGAATGCGCGCTCGCGGCCGAAGGCGAGAAAGCCGCCCGGTCCGCTCACCGACTTCAGTGCGGCGAGGGTGGCGTTGACGCGAATCGGCATCGATAAAATCGCGCCTTGCCCCTTGCGGTCTTCAGGCACGAAGCCGATGCCGGCCTTGACTGCGGCCATCGGCGAGCGGATCGCCATGACCTTCTGGTTCAATTCGATGGTGCCGGAATCGCGCGTATCGGCGCCGAAAATCAGGCGCGCGACTTCGGTACGGCCCGAGCCGATCAGGCCGCCGAGACCGACTACTTCACCGGCGCGCAGCGTGAACGACACGTTGCGCACGGCATGACCTCGCATGAGGCCCGTGACCTTCAGGACTTTGGCGCCAAGCGTTGCACGGCGCTGCGGAAACAGCACGGATAGCGGGCGCCCGACCATCTTGCGGATCAGGCCGTCCATGGTGAGCTCGGCGGGCGTGAGGGTATCCACGCGCTTGCCGTCCTTCAGCACGGTGATGCGGTCCGCGATCGCAAACACCTCTTCCAGCCGGTGCGAAATATAGACAATGCCCACGCCGCGCGAACGCAGCTCGCGCACGATCTCGAGCAGCTTGTTTGCATCCGATGGCGCGAGGGCCGCGGTGGGTTCATCGAGTACGAGAAGCTTCACCTGGCGGCTGAGCGCCTTTGCAATTTCGATCACCTGGCATTGAGCTGCCGAGAGATCGCCGACGAGCGCGGCAGGATCGATATCGAAGCCGAGGCTCGCGATCAAGGCACGCGCGTTCTTGCGCAGCGTCCCCCAGTCGATGACAGCCGGCAACGCACCCAGAAATACGTTCTCCGCCACGGACAGATCCGGTGCCAGCGCGGTTTCCTGATGAATCACCGCGATGCCTTCTTCCATCGCCGCATGCGGATTGCGAAAGGACGTCTCGCGGCCTTCGAGCTTGATCGTGCCGGAATCCGGCTGATGACCACCGCCGATAATGCGCATCAGCGTCGACTTGCCCGCGCCGTTCTCGCCGACGAGCGCATGGACTTCGCCACTGAGGACATCGAAGTCGACGCCTTCGATGGCATGAATGCCGCCGAAGCGTTTGTCGACGCCGGTGAGGGCTATAAAGGGTATCATATGAAGGTGTCTCCAGAATGCGAGGCGCACCGTACTTGGCCGGCGCGCCTCGCATGAACCCGCCGGCTTTAGAAAATCGCCTTGGGGTTGTAGTACTTGTCGACGTTGCTCTTGTAGATCGCGGCGGACGGCGTGTACGAAATCTTCGGCACGTTGGTGGCTTCGCCCTTCGCCGCCTTCACGCCGATATCGACTGCCGTGCGCGCAACCAGCGCCGGGTCGTTCAGCGCGGTTGCGCCGTACTTGCCTTGCTTGATCAGGTTGAGCGCTTCCTTCTGGCCATCGGCGGCGGCAACCAGCGTGATGCCCGTACGGTTCGCGCTTTCGATCGCGCGGCGTGCGCCCAGCACCATGCTGTCGTTTTCGCCGAGCACCATGTTGATGTCCTTGTTGGCGACGAGCAAATCTTCCATCGCCTTCAGGCCGCCTTCGTCCGACCAGTTGCCCCAGCCCTGGCCCACGATCTGCATGTTGACCTTGCCGGTCTTTGCGAGCTGCGCCTCGACGATGCCCTCGATCACGCCGTCGCGCCGTTCCTTGCCGACCGGGTTGCCTTTCTCGCCGGAGATCAACGCGATCTTCAGCGGCTTGTCGCCCATGGTGTCGACCACCCACGAACCAACCAGCGCGCCGTTCTCACGATTGGACGATTGCACGAGCGTCAGGTAGTTGGCTTTCGGATCGAGCGTACTGTCGATCACGACGACTTTCACGCCTGCGGCGGTCGCCGTGTTGACCACGTTGACGAGACCCTTGGGATCGGCCGGATCGATGATCAGCACCTTGATGCCGCGCGTCAGCATGTCTTCCACGTCGGAGATCTGCTTGCCCATCTTGCCTTGGGCATCCGCGGTGATCACGTCGTTGCCGAGTTCCGCGGCTCGCGCCTTGGCCGATTCCATTGCGGCCGAAAAGTAGGGCGCGTTGAGCACCTTCATGGAAATGCCCACTTTCATCTTGTCGGCTGCCATCGCCGGGGCTGCTGCCACTACACCTGCGACTGCCAGCGCTACACCACACATCACCTTCTTCACGAACCGCGTCATGTCTCCTCCTTTTGTTGGGGTTTGGCGGTTTTAAACAACGTTCAACAACAACTTGCCTGGGTTCAGGATGTTCAGCGGATCGAGCGCGGCTTTCACGGCGCGCATGGCGGCCAGTTCGGCCGGTGTTCTCGATAACGCGAGCACCTTCAGTTTCTTCGTACCAATGCCGTGTTCCGCCGATACCGAGCCGCCCATTGCGCCGGTCACGCCGTAGACGACTTCCTGCACTTGCGGCGCGGTGGTTGGCGGCCAGTCGGGTTCCTGCACGACGATATGCAGGTTGCCGTCGCCGAGATGTCCGTAGATCAGGATGGTCGCGTTGGGCCAGCGCTCGCGAAGCTGCTTGTCGCATTCATGCGCGGCGCGGCCTACATCAGCGATGGAGAAACTCACATCGAAGGAAACGCGGCCCGGAATCAGCCGCTGATATTCGCCGGGGGCATCGCGGATCGCCCAGAACGCGGCGGCATCGGACTCCGATGAGGCGAGGGCGGCGTCGCTGATCAAGCCTTCCTCGAGCATCCCGCCCAGGAAATCTTCGAACGCGTCCGCCTGACGCTCGGGATCGGCGCCGCTGCTTTCGAGCAGCACGTAATACGCATGCTTGCCTTCGAGCGGCGCGCGCAATTCCGGCAGGCGCGACAACACAAAATCGTAATAACCCGGCCACATGACTTCGAACGCCGACACACCCGCAGGCAAGCCTTCCTGAGCGCGTCTCAACAACGTGGTGACCGCGTCGTAGCCGGGCAATCCGCACCAAGCCGTCGATACCGCCCGTGGTTTGGGCCTAAGGCGCAGCACGGCACGCGTGATGATCGCGAGCGTTCCTTCGCTGCCGATCAACAAGTTGCGCAAGTCGTAACCCGTATTGTTCTTGATCATCTTGCGCAGCCCGCCAACGATACTGCCGTCCGCCAGCACTGCCTCTATATCCAGCACCTGGTCGCGCATCATTCCGTACTTGATCACGCGGTTGCCGCCTGCGTTGGTCGCGAGGTTGCCGCCAATCGTGCAGCTTCCTCGTGCGCCCAGATCCAGCGGAAACATGAAGCCGGCTGCGTCGGCGGCTTCCTGCACGACTTGCAGCGGCGTGCCGCACCAGACCGTCATGGCGGCGCCGACTTCATCGATGGCTTCGATCCCGTTCATCAACTCCAGGCTCAACGCAACTTCACCGCCGAGCATGCACGCGCCGCCGGCGAGTCCCGTCAGGCCGCCTTGCGTCACGACCGTCTGCTTGTGCTCGTGGCAGATCCGCATTGCGGTGGCGACGTGTTCAGTCGTGCGTGGCCGGATCAGTGCGACCGGTTCATCGCAGGGCATGCGGCTCGAGTCCGCGTTCCTGCGGCCGGCGAATTCGTGCGGAAGGGTCACCACGTCGGCTCCGAGCGCTTCACGCAGCGCTGCAACAGCGGCGCTGGGCTGAACATGTTCGGAGGGCTGCTTGTCTTGCATTGAATGTCTCCAGCAATCGGGGTCGCGTTGAATCAGCAAGCATTTCGCTTAACCCCAAGTTGAGCGGAAGTAACGTTGTTTCCGCATATCTTGAACGATAGTATAGCTATCATTTATCTGAAATACAGGCGTCGAATGGCGGGGAAAACCCTGATGTTTTGCATTTAAGTTAAAGCTATCATTATTAAAACTAACGTTCGCTTCGCTGGATGAGGCGACTTGCACTTTCCAGGAGATGGACCCGATGCAATGGCCTGAACCACGTTCCTTCGATGTCGACCTGCAGACGGGCCTGATGAACGGCACCGGCTCGCGCTACCAGAAGTTCCTGCGCGACCTGAGCGGGCTCTATGCCAACAGCGCCGCCTTCAATGCGCTCGCTGCAACGCGCGGTGACGAAGTCGTATATGAAGTCACCGACCACAAGCCGAACAGCAATCCCGGCGACCTGATTACCGGCGTGACGCGCATGAGCGCGGGCAAGGTCGGCGACGAATTTTTCATGACGCGCGGGCACATTCACGCGGCCATCGACCGCCCGGAGCTTTACTTCGGGCTGAAGGGTCATGGCGTGATGCTGATGGAGTCGCCATCAGGCGATACACGCGTGGTCGAGATCAAGGCGAACACGGCATGTTATGTGCCACCGCGATGGATTCATCGTTCGGTTAATTTGGGGCAGGAGGACTTCGTGATGCTGTTCTGTTATCCGGCCGATTCGGGGCAGGACTACGCGATCATCGAACAATCGAACGGCATGAAACTGCGCATAGTCGATGACGGCGCCGGCGCGTGGCGCACCGAGCCGAATCCGGACTACAAGGAACGCACGCCGGAAGAAATCGAAGCGCTGCTGGCGCGCGGTGCGCTGGCAACCGAAGGAGCGACGCGATGAGCGCTTCCACGCAGTACCGGGCCGCCACGCGTCCGACGTTTTATTTCATCGGCGTGACGACTGCGCAGAGTTCCATCATGCGTGTGTTCCCGCAGTGGGCGAAGCATCTCGGTCTCGGTGATGTAGAGATCAAGGGCATCGATTTTCCGCCGCATGCGGCGCCCGAGGCGTATCGTGAAGCGGTCGAGTTCCTGAAGCATGATCCGTTGTCGGTCGGCGCGCTCGTCACCACGCACAAGATCGACCTGTACGCCGCGTGCAAGGATCTTTTCGATGTGATCGATCCGACCGCCGAGGTCATGGGCGAGACCAGTTGCCTCTCGAAGCAGGATGGAAAATTCATCTGTCACGCGAAGGATCCCATTACATCGGGGTTATCGCTGGATGGATTCTTGCCGGCCAATCACTTTTCCGATACCGGCGCGGAAGTTTTTTCGATGGGTGCGGGCGGTTCGACCATCGCACTGACCTGGCACCTGATGCAGAAGGAACGCGGCGCGAACCGGCCGTCGAAGGTGATCGTATCGAACCGGTCGGCGGGACGGCTCGAGGAAATCGAACGCATTCATCGCGAACTCGAATTCGATGTACCGTGCGAATATGTCGTCGCACCGAAGCCCGAGGACAACGACGCCGTGCTTGCTCGTCTATCGCCGGGTGCGCTCGTGATCAATGCGACGGGGTTGGGCAAGGACGCGCCGGGTTCGCCGTTGAGCAACGCGGCGGTGTTCCCGGAACGCGCGGTTGTGTGGGACCTGAACTATCGCGGCGACCTGATTTTTCTCGATCAGGCGCGCGCGCAGGAAGGCACGCGCACACTGCAGATCGAAGACGGCTGGACTTACTTCATCTACGGATGGACGCGCGTGATCGCCGAAGTCTTTCACGTCGACATTCCGGTGAGCGGTCCCGGCTTCGATGAAATCAGCCGCATTGCGGCACAAGCGGGCAAACCCGCGCCAACAAGAACAGCTTAAGGAAGACGCCAAGCATGTATCTCGACAAGTTCAAGCTCGACAAGAAGATCGCCGTAGTCACCGGGGCGGCCCGCGGTATCGGGTTCGCCACGGCCGAGGCGCTGGCCGAAGCCGGCGCGCTCGTGGTGCTCACGGATATGAATGCGGAATTGCTCGACAAGGCCGCGTCGGATTTGTCGGCGAAGGGACATCGCGTCGAAACCGAATTGCTCGATGTCACCGATTCGACCGCGGCACAACGCGTGAACGACGCGGTCGTCGCGCGGCACGGACGCGTGGATGTACTCGTGAACAACGCGGGGATCGCGATCTCGAACCATCCCGCCGAGACCATGACGGACGAGATCTGGAACAAGGTGATCGATGTCAATCTCAACGGCGTATTCTGGGCTTGCCGTGCGTTCGGAAAAGGCATGCTGGAGAGTGGCGCCGGCAGTATCGTGAACGTGGGGTCGATGTCGGGGTTCATTGTGAATCGGCCGCAGGAGCAGGCGAACTACAACGCGTCGAAAGCGGGCGTGCATCACCTCACGAAGTCGCTCGCGGCCGAATGGGGCGCGCGTGGCGTGCGTGTGAATGCGGTGGCGCCGACGTATATCGATACCGAGATGAACACCTATGTGTATCAGAACAAGGAGATGTTCGACAAGTGGGTCGGCGGTACGCCGATGAATCGCCTCGGACGCATGGATGAAGTGGCGTCGGTGATCCTGTTCCTCGCAAGCGATGCATCGAGCCTCATGACAGGATCGATCGTTCTCGCCGACGGCGGTTATGTCTGCTGGTGATGTCTCGCTGCTGACCGAGACGTTCGCGACGTCGTTGCGTGACCGCCTGGCCGATCATGATGCGGCACCTCGTGAAGGCGAGGCCGTGCTGTACTGGCTCGGGCAGGCGGGATTTGTGATCGAGTCCGGCGGTTACAGGATGCTGATCGATCCGTACCTCTCCGACTCGCTCGCGGAGAAATACAAGGGCACGAAGTTTCCGCATACGCGCTTGATGGCCGCGCCTGTCCTGCCCGGTGAACTGGATCGGCTGGACCTTGTGTTGTGCACGCATCGGCACACGGATCACATGGACCCGGGGACCTTGCAGCCGCTTGCGCGGCGATTCCCAAATCTCAGGTTCGTGGTTCCTGCTGCGGTCACTGAAGAAGCCATCACGCGATGCGGTGTTGGTATCGAACGGCTGATTCCGGTCAACGCGGGCGAACGCATCGAGGTCCTTCCAGGCTGCTTCGTGTCGCCGGTTCCCTCGGCACACGAGTCGCTGGACAGGGATGCCGACGGGCGTTATCCCTGGCTGGGTTATGTGATCGATGCCGGCCCGATCCGTTTGTATCACTCGGGCGATTGCATTCCCTACGCGGGACTTGCTGAAACCTTGGCAAGGTTCGAACCGCACGTGGCGCTGCTACCCGTCAATGGCCGCGACGCCGAGCGCAGCGTCAATGGCGTGCCCGGAAACTTCACGCTCGATGAAGGCATCGCGCTCGCGAAGCAAAGTGGTGCTCGTGCGTTGATCGCCCATCACTGCGGCTTGTTCGACTTCAACACCCTCCCGGCTGACGTAATCGATGCGCGCATACGACCTGAAGCGTCCCGCGACTTCACTATGTTCCGCGCACAAACCGGATGCGCGTGGCGCTGCGGCATGCTTCAGTCAAGGCATGCAGGGTCCTGAATCGCCGCGACCAGCAAATCCAGGAATGCGCCCACTGCTTTAGGCAAAGTGCGTCCGGCCATGGTCTGCACTTGCAGCGTACGCTGATGCAACTCGGGGTTGCTGATCGGAATGGCCGCCATCCTGTCGGGCTTCAGCCGGCTGCGAACCGTCAGGTAACCCACGAATGTCACCGCTTTCGTCTGCTGCACGAAACTCTGCAGCGCACCGCCGTAGTTGCTCACGAATACCGGCTCGAAGTTCAAACCTTCCAGGCTGCAGGAGATATCGAATAGCTGACGCACGGTCACGCCTTCGCCATAGATCGCGAGCGGCCACGGTGTGAGGTCTGCCAGCGACACCGACTCTTTTTTCGCCAGCGGATGATCCTGCGTGACCAATGCAAATATCGGCGCGCGCTGGGCGTAATGCACGTTCACGTCTTTCTCGGGTGCGACGCTGAAACACACGGCGATGTCGGCGGTGCCATCGCGTACACGTTGGGTCGCTTCAGTAGGCGCCGCGACATCGAGCTGAAAATGCGCGGCCGGCCAGCTCTTCAGGAAATGTGCGAAGACTTGCGGCAGGAAATCGCGCGCTACGCCCTCCGAACTTGCCACGCGAATCGTCGCGCGGCTTTCCGTAGTCAGGCCGCGGATCTCCTCGGTGACACGTTCCTGTTCCATCAGGCTTCTGTGAGCGTGCGCCGCAAGCAAACGACCGGCTTCGCTCAGCACCATGCCTCGCGGCCGGCGCTCGAACAGCGGCACGCCCATTTCGTCCTCGAGCTTGGCAATCTGCCTGCTGATCGCCGATACCGCCACGAACAGGCGCTCCGACGCCTTGCTCAGCGAGCCGCTTCGTGCAACTTCCAGAAAGTACCGCAGCGCGGTGGTTTGCATGATGCATCTCTAGTAAAGACAAATCGATAGCCCGGTAGCTTTGCCGTTTCGGCAACGCAAACTGCCAAATATTGTCATTGTCCATAAATATCGGCGGTATCAAGATCGCGTCATCGATTTTTTCTACCTGAAGAAGAACCGGCGTGCCTGGGCTGCTTAGGGCGCGTTTTACTGGAGAAAGAAGTGACACGCGAGTCCGCTATCCAAGCCGCTGCCAATCTGTACGATTCCGGCGCCTTTCTCGAAGACCTGCGTCGCCGGGTTGCTTTTCGCACGGAGAGTCAGGAGTCAGAAAGCGGTCCGGTTCTGAGCGCTTACCTGGTCGACGAAATCGCGCCGGTTCTGGCCGGAATGGGATTCACGTTCCGGCTGGTCGATAACCCGGCGCCCGGCGCGGGGCCGTTCCTGGTTGCGCATCGCAAGGAAAGCGACGGGTTGCCCACCGTGCTGACCTACGGTCACGGCGATGTCGTCCGCGGATATGACGCGCAGTGGCGCGAGGGCTTGTCGCCGTGGCAAGTCACCGTCGTCGATGATCACTGGTATGGCCGCGGCACCGCCGACAACAAGGGCCAGCACAGCATCAACCTTGCAGCGCTCAAAGCCGTGCTCGACGCACGCGATGGACGGCTCGGCTTCAACCTCAAGCTGCTATTCGAAACTGGCGAGGAAGTCGGCTCTCCGGGTCTGCACGCTGTGTGCGAGACCTTGCGCGACGAACTGAAAGCCGATGTCCTGATCGCCTCCGACGGTCCGCGCCTGGGCGCATCGAGTCCCACGATCTTTCTGGGCTCGCGCGGTCTCGTGAACTTCAAGCTCACCGTGGACCTGCGCGAAGGCGGCCATCATTCCGGCAACTGGGGCGGCTTGCTGCGCAATCCGGGCGTGGTGCTGGCGAACGCAATTGCATCGATGGTCGATCAAAACGGCCGCATTCTGGTTGAAGGCTTGCGTCCCCCTGAAGTCCCGCAAGCGGTGCGTCGTGCTTTGGAGGGCATCGTTGTAGGCGGGAACCCGGGCGAGCCGGAAGTCGATACCGACTACGGCGAACCGGGCCTCACGCCATCGGAACGCGTGTTTGGCTGGAACAATCTCGAAGTGCTGGCGTTTCGCACCGGCAACCCCGAGAAGCCCGTCAACGCAATCCCGCCGCACGCCTTCGCGTTCATGCAGATCCGCTTCGTGGTTGGCACGAACTGGGAGGATCTCGAACATATCGTGCGCCGTCATCTGGACGAACGCGGGTTCGGCATGGTTCATATCGATGTGGATCGCGGCGCGCCTGCAACGCGCGTGGACCCGGACAACGCATGGGTCCAATGGGGGCTCAAGTCCCTCGAAGAGACCACCGGCAAGAAGCCCGTCCTCTTGCCGAACCTCGGCGGCACGCTGCCCAATGATGTCTTTGCAGAGGTCATCGGCATGCCGACGCTCTGGGTGCCGCATTCGTACCCCGGGTGCTCGCAGCACGCGCCCGACGAACACATGCTCGGACCGGTCGTGCGCGAGGGTCTCGGCATCATGGCGGGGCTTTTCTGGGACCTGGGCGAGCGAGATGTTCCGCACGCGGCCATCATGAACCAGGCGGGGAACACGCGATGAGCACTGACACGGCCGCGACCGTCATACCGGGCAGGAAACCACAGGCGAGCATCTACAAGCTGATCGCCGCGACATCGATAGGCAATGCGCTCGAGTTCTACGACCTTGTGGTCTATGGCTACTTCGCGTCGACGCTTTCAAAGCTGTTCTTCCCGACCACCGATAAAACCGTCTCGCTGCTCCTCACGCTCGGCACCTTCGCACTCTCGTATCTCGCGCGGCCGGTCGGGGCCTTCGTGCTGGGTTCATACAGCGACCGCAAGGGCCGCAAGGCGTCGCTGACCTTGTCCATCGCGATGATGACGCTCGGCACCGGCATGGTCGCGCTGATGCCGAGTTATGCGGCGATCGGCGTGCTGGCGCCCATCGGCATCTTTGCGTCGCGGTTGTTGCAAGGCTTTTCGGCGGGCGGCGAGTTCGGCAGCTCGACCGCGTTCCTGACCGAACATGCACCCGCGCGCAGCGGCTTCATGGCGAGCTGGCAGTTCGCAAGCCAGGGCGCGAGCGTGCTGGTTGCATCGGCGTTTGGCGCAGTGTTGACGAGCACGCTGACGCCCGCGCAACTCGAAGGCTGGGGCTGGCGGATTCCTTTTCTCTTCGGTTTGCTGATCGGCCCGGTGGGTATGTATATCCGCCGCCATGTCGATGAGACACCCGAGTTCGAGCGCGCTGAAACGGCCGACTCGCCGATACGCGAAGTCCTCGCGACGCAGAAAGAGCGGCTGCTGGTGTCCATCGGATCACTGGTGTTGACGACGACCGCCAACTACATGCTGCTTTACATGCCGACGTATGCATCGCGCCAGCTCGGGCTCTCGCCGTCGTCCGGTTTTATCGCGACGCTGGCGGCCGGTTTTATCGTGATGGTGCTCACGCCGATTGTGGGTCACTGGTCCGATAAAGTCGGCCGCACCCGGATCATGCTGGGGGCCGGCTCGATATTCTTCGTCACCATCTATCCGGCGTTCATGTTCATGAATGCGCATCCCTCCATGCTGACGCTGCTTGCCGCCGTGATCTGGGTCGCGGTGCTGAAGGCCATCTACTTCGCGCCGATTCCCGCCTTGATGTCCGACCTGTTTCCGACTCGTACTCGGACCACGGGGATGGCGGTCGGCTACAACGTCGGCACGACCGTCTTCGGTGGTTTCACGCCGCTTGCGGTGGCTTCGCTGATCGCGCTGACGGGCAACAATCTGGCGCCGGGTTTCTATCTGATGATCGCCGCCATCATCAGTCTTTTCACTCTGGTATGGGCGCGCAGGCGCCTGAAAGTACACTGATTCAGTTCGACGAACACCTTGGAATCAAACGATATGCAAAACGATTTATCGCAGGCCATGAAGGACGCCATCCGGTTTTCAACCGACCACGAAACTGTCTGGGATCGCAGCGTGAAGGGCGCGTGGGGCGTGCATCCGAACGACCCCCCGCCCTGGAACAAGCTGCTTGGGCCAGTGCATGATCGCGGGCCGGTGTCGGGTGCGATTTCCGTCGATTGCCGCGTGCTCACTACGTGGGGCGAACCGGATCGTGCGGACCTGACGTTCAGTATCGCAAAGACGTACCTCGCTCTGCTGGCAGGCGTGGCGCACGATCGCGGCCTGTTGCCCGATGTGAACGAACCGGTCCATGTGCGCGTGCCGGGCATCGGTTTCGACGATGAACACAACGCCCAGGTCACATGGGCGCAGTTGCTGCAGCAGACGAGCGAATGGACGGGCGAGTGCTTCGGCTTGTCGGATCAGGCCGATCATTATCGGGCGGTGACGTTCGGCACGCCGCCGAATGGCAAGAAGGGCGACCTGCGGCCGGTGCAAACGCCCGGCACGTATTGGGAATACAACGATGTGCGCATCAACCAGTTGTCGCTGGCGCTACTGTATTTGTTCGGCCGGCCACTGCCCGATGTATTCCGCGAAGCGATCATGCGACCGGCTGGAGCGAGCGAGAACTGGCAATGGGTCGGTTACGACAACGCATGGGTGGAGATCAACGGTCAGCGCGTGCAGTCGGTGCCGGGTGGAACGCACTGGGGCGGCGGGTTATCGATCAGCGCGAACGACCAGCTCAAGGTGGCCCAGCTCTTCGTCAACGAAGGGACGATCGACGGGCGCCAGGTTATCTCGCGCGAGTGGATCGCCCGCATGCAGACGCCGTGCAAACTCGCGGCTTACTACGGGTATCTCGTGTGGCTGAACCACGAGGGGCGCGTATTTCCGAGCGTGCCGGCATCGAGCTATTTCGCTATCGGCGCGGGGAGTTCGTTCATGTGGATCGAGCCGGAGCGGAAGATGGCGGTGATCGTCCGCTGGCTGAATTCCGCCCACGCCGATGAGTTTTTTGGTCTGGTGCTCAAGGCCGTGGATGAAATCCTGACGCGTTAATTCGCTGCCGCAATCCCCTGCAACCACGCCAGAAGCGGCCTGAGCTTCTCGCGATACTCATTGCGCGGCGGATGCACGAGGTAATACCCCGAGCCCGATTCAAGCACGCGATCGAACGGCGCCACCAGCGCGCCGTTCGACAGATTTTCCTGGACCAGATTCAGATCGCCCAACGCTACGCCCATTCCGCGAACGGCTGCGCCAAACGCGAGATCGAGCGTATCGAAGACTTGCTCGCGATACGTATGAGCCGCAAGCTCGCTGCTTTCCTGCTGCAGCCATAACATCCAGCCGCGTCGCCCGAAGCTCGAATGCAGCAGCGTGTGCTTCTTCAAGTCTGCCGGGTCGCGCAAGGGCGGCTCGCCCAGCGCCGTCTGCGGCGAACACACGGGCGTCAATCTTTCCCGCATCAGGCAGGTCGCCTCCAGCCCGTCCCAGCGGCCGTTGCCAAAGAGAATGGCGGCATCGAGCGTGCCTTCGCCGAAATTCGTCGGCAGGAACCACGCGGTATCGATATTGAGTTGTGTGCCCGGCACATCCTCGTAGAAGCTCGGCAGGCGCGGCATCAGCCAGCGCGCAGCGAGCGTCGGCGTCACGCGCAAGGTCACGGTTTGCCCGCCGGTGCTCGTGACATGCATGGATCGGCGCGCAGTCGCCAGCAACTCCTCCACGATGGGAACCAGCCGCTGGCATTCTGCAGTCGGCACGACCATGCGCGTATGGCGCACGAAAAGCGCACAGCCGAAATACTCCTCGATCTGCTGGATGTGCCTGCTGACGGCGCTCTGGCTCAGGAAAAGCTGCTGCGAAGCGGCCGTGAAATTCCCGCAACGCGCGACCACCAGCAGCGACTGCAGCACATTGAACGGCGGATATCGTTCGATTTTCATTTATGCAAGTTGTGCATGGTAACCATGAGATTTTACCGTTTGTCGGTAAAAAATTGGCGTTCATAAAATCGGCTGGATCGTGCGGGTAGGTCTGGTTTCTCGACGCAATCCGCCGCCGCATACCAATCAGCTTCGCGGCGATTCGCATGAGCGAGCATTCAAACCGGTTGTGGGGCGGGCGCTTCAAGACGGGGCCGTCGTCGGCGTTGATTGATGGCACGTTTCAAAGATCCCCGTGAAATGGGGCTTGCAGGAACACGCAGTGAAAAAGGCTGTCATCGATGCCAACAACTGATTTGAGCAAACCACGCTGGCCGGATGGCAAGCGATCCTGCTTCGCCTTGGCCTTCGATCTCGACGGACCCACGGGCGACGCGATGCTCGACGGCTCCATATGGAACAATCCTGCGTATTTCACGCTGGGCAGTTACGGGCCGTGGCGTGCCTTGGGCCGTCTGCTGGACATGCTCGCGGAACGCAAGGTCCCGGCCACGTTCTTCGTGCCTGCATGGGTGCTGGAACACTGGCCTAGGCAATGCGCGGCGATCCTGGAAGGCGGACACGAGATCGGTTACCACGGCTACAAGCATGAAGCATTCTGGACGCTCGATCGCAATGGACAACGCGCGGTCATGGAGCGCTCCGCGCAAGCCTTCGATAAACATCTCGGCATGCGCCCGGTCGGTTTCCGAACGCCATCGGGCGATTGGGGTCCTGACACCATCAGCGTCCTGATGGAAGCCGGCGTGCGCTACTCGAGCTCCATGCGCGGTGACGACCGTCCGTACTTCCTGCCGGCAGAAAACGGAGACACTCCCATGGTCGAGATCCCCGGACGCTGGGAGATGGACGATTATGCGTCGCTTGCATATCACCGCAATCCAAACTTTCCGGCGAGCCTCGACCGCATTGCAAGCTACGACACGACGCTCGACAACTGGCGTCGTGAATTCGATGGTTCGCATCGCGACGGGTTGTGTCTGACGACGCTGTTTCATCCGAAAGTCTCGGGCAAGCCGGGGCGTATCGCGCTGCTCGAAAACCTGCTCGATCACATGCACGCGAAGGGCGACGTGTGGTTCGCCACGTGTCGCGATGTGGCGCAATGGTGGCACGATAACCACACGGAGGCCTGAACGATGAACACAATACGGTGGCCCGACAATGCGCGAAGCGCCGTCGTCATCACGGTCGATTTCAACGACGAACACGGCATCCTCACGCAGGAACCGCGCATCGCGGGCCGCGAAAAGTCGTTATCCGTATGGCGTTACGGCGCCAAGCGCGGGGTGGATCGCGTGCTCGATGCGCTGGAAGAATTCGATGTCCGTTCAAGCTGGTTCGTGCCGGGCCGTGTTGCCGAGACGCATGGCGAACTGGTCGCGCGCATTGATGCGCAGAAGCACGAGATAGGCAATATCGGCTACGTCTGCGAGGACTTCGATACGCTCACGCTCGACGCTCAGAAGAACGTCTTCAGGCAGGGACAAGCCGCGCTTGAAAACGTGCTTGGCCACCGCGCCGAGGGCTTCCGTTCGTTCACTGGAAACTGGGCGCCGGGCTTCGCGGACTTTCTTCGCGATGAAGGCGTCACATGGTCGTCGTCGTGGCGTGGCGATGACCTGCCGTATTTCCATTTGCCGGATTCCGACACGGCGATCACTACACCGCCGCTCGTAGAACTGCCGCTTCACTATGAGCTCGAAGACGAACCGTACTTCACATACAACCTGTCGCCGGCGGTTCCTGTCGGGCAGCCCCGCATTCCGTCGTACGGTGAAGTGGCGAAGAACTGGAAGCATGATTTCGCGGCGTTTCATCGATTTGGATTGTGCTTCGTGCTGCGGCTGCATCCGGAGATCATCGGCACGGCAGGGCGCATCGATGTGCTGCGTGAACTGCTCGCCGACATCCGCTCACGCAACGATGTCTGGTTCGCGACGGGCGCCGAGATGGCCGCGTGGTGGCGCCAAAGCGTCACGAGCAACGAGCCCGGTCACCCGGTCGAAGTGTATGCACGGCACAAGCAGGAGCAGGCATGAACGCTGGCAAATCGACCTTGTCGCAACGGCTTGCGGGGTTTGTCGCAGAGACTTCGGGGGAGACGCTTCCGGCCGCTGTCGTGCATAAAGCGAAGCGCCATATACTCGACACGCTCGGCGTTTCTCTGGGCGGTGCGACGGCCGTTGAAGCGCGCAGCGTGCGTGCACTGATGAGCCTGGGAAGCAAAGGCGAAATACGCGCATGGGGTACGTCGCAGAGTTTTAACGCGCGTGATGCGGCGTTCGTCAATGGCGTTGCAGCACATGCGCTCGAACTCGATGACGCCGGCGGCTGCGACCACTCCGGCGCAGTCGTCCTTCCCGCTGCATTCGCGGCGCTCGCCTGCACCGACCGCGCTGTATCAGGGCGCGAATTTCTGACGGCGGTCGTCTTAGGCTACGACGTCGGCCGGCGTGTGCTCGAAGCGTGCGGCGGATATTCGCCACACAACAACTACGGCTGGCATTCCACCATGACATGCGGCGCGTTCGGTGCGGCTGCGGCGAGCGCGCGCCTGCTCGGTCTCGACGCTATTCAGACCGCCGCCGCGCTCGGCCACGCCGGAAGTTTCAGCGGCGGGTTGTGGGGCTTCATACACGATGCATCGCAGACCAAGCGCATGCATACGGGACGCGCTGCGGAAGGCGGCCTGCTTGCCGCGCTGCTCGCGCGCCAGGGCGTCAGTGGTCCGACACAAATCTTCGAAGACGTATGGGGCGGTTTCTTCAATGCCTTCGCGCGTGAAACACAGCAGCCCGAGGCATTGCTCGCGGACATTGGCGTGGTATGGAAACTGATGCGCTGTTCGATCAAGCCACACGCCGCATGCCGGAGTACGCATGCGGCGATCGACGCCACGCTTGAACTCCTGCAAGGACGCGCTGCGGACCTGGACAAGCTGACCGGGGTGCATGTCAGCCTGAGCGCGTTTGTGAACCAGATGTGCGGCGGACGCGATCTCAACACGCTTGCATCGGCGCAAATGAGCTTGCCGTACGCCATCGCCACGGCGCTCGTGAACGGCCAGGCTGGCATAGGCGCATATCTCGACGCACAACGTCACGACCCGCGTATCGCGGCGGCCATGCGACGCATCATGCTCGAGATCGATCCTGCCATGTCGGATCTCGACGAACCCGTGATCACCCTCGCGATGTCCGATACCGAACCGCGTTCGCGACGCGTCGACATACCGCTCGGCGATCCGCGCAATCCGGTTTCGGACGCGGCTCTGGTTGCGAAATTCCGCGCGCTGGCCGGTATGACGATTCCGGAAGCCTCAGTCGATGCGCTTGAAACGGCGCTGCTCGATCTGGACACTCTCGCCGATGTCCGGACTCTGACGCAATGGCTCGGCGGCGATGCCGATGCACGACCTGTAGTGCGTTAGGCCACTACGTCCCGAGATTTCGTAACGATCCTTCGCAACTTCACAAGACCTTCATAAGGTGTGTCTTTCATGAACAAGCTGAACCCGATGCGTGCCGTTTCCAGCCTGATGGCCTTGTGCCTCTCGACGTTTCTGTTCGCGAGCGGCGCGCACGCGCAGGCCTTGCCCGATGCATTCGCAAAGTCGAAAGTGATCAAGGTCGCGGTGAACTCCATCTATCCGCCGATGGAATACAAGGACCCGGAAAGCGGGGACCTGGTTGGTTTCGATATCGACCTCGGCAACGCGATTGCCAAGCAACTCGGCGTGAAGTTCGACTGGCAGGAATCGGCGTTTGAACAGTTGTTGCCATCGCTGGCGACGGGTCGTGTCGATATGATCCTGAGCGGCCTGAGTGATGTCCCCGGTCGTCGCGATACCGCGGATTTTCTGGACTACCTGAATTCGGGCGCGCAGTTTTATATCCTTGCGTCGCGGGCGCATGAGATCAAACAGGCGCCGGACCTGTGCGGCAAGCCGGTCGGTACGAGCCGCAGCACATCGTTTCCCGCCGATACCGCCGCGTGGAGCGCGAAAAACTGCGAAGGCGCGGGCAAGGGCGCGATCACCGTCGCGGGAACCGAAGATACCGCGTCCGCGCGCATGCAACTCAAGCAAGGACGCATTGCAGCGGGCGTGCAGGGCAGCGAGACCTTGCCGTACGCAATGAAGCTTGAACCGAACACGTACAAGCCTATCGGCGAGCCGTTCGCGACATCGCCTGAAGGCATTGCGTTCGCCAAGTCGAATCCAAAATTGCGCGATGCCGTGCTCGGTGCGCTCAATACGTTGATTGCGAACGGTACGTACGCAGCGATTGTCGCGAAGTGGAGCTTGCAATCGAGTGCGGTCACGAAAGTCACGTTGAATGGTACGGCGCTTCACTGATGGATATTCATGTGCCTTCGACCAGTCCGCCATTTCTGGTTCATGGGCGGGCACGCAAGCAGGACCGATCAATGGGGATCGCAAGCATTGCCCAAGCGCTGGTTGAGCAAGCAGGCGGAGTTGCTTGCCGCATGGCAGATGCGCGTGACACCAGCCGAGACCTGATTTCATCTGGCCGGGGAAAAGGAGCCACTTAAGCCGTACCGTGTTATTTTTCAAGCCTCCAACCGCTTCGCTGTCACACAAAGGAGCTTTCCGATGACTGCCTCAGCCGCTATCCTGGCCATCCTCGCCGCGATCCTGATGGGCGCCATGAGCCCCGGTCCCAGCTTCGTGCTGGTCGCGCGCAATGCAATTGGCCTGTCCCGCGCCGATGGACTCGCGACCGCACTCGGCATGGGCGTAGGCGGTGTGTTCTTCAGCGGCATCGCGCTGGCGGGTTTGTACACGCTGCTGTCCGCCGTCGCATGGCTCTATGTCACGTTAAAAATTGCTGGTGGCCTCTACCTGATCTACATCGCGTTCAATATCTGGCGGGGTGCATCGAGTCCCATATCCGTCGACCAAACGCGCTCCGCACACGCCCGCAATCTTCGGAAATCGTTCTGGATGGGCCTGAGTACGCAACTCAGCAACCCGAAGACCGCGATCTGGTACGGCAGTATCTTTGCTGCCCTGTTGCCGCAACATCCGCCACTCTGGTGTTATTTCGTGCTGCCGCCTTTGCTGTTCGGCATCGAGGCGGGCTGGTACACCGTCGTAGCATTGGGTTTCTCCAGCCGCCGTCCGCGCGAGGTTTATCTGCGCGCGAAGAAATGGGTTGACCGGATTGCTGCAACGGCCGTTGCCGCGCTCGGTTTGCGGCTCATATTCGCGGCGCACAAAGCGGGCATCTAACGCACGGCGTCGGGCGCGGCTAGAGGCTGATCATCCACGGCTGGCCGCCCGCTGAGCGGGGGGCTGCCTGGCTCGGCCGAACGCGGCAGTTTGATCTTGCTCGAACAACACCCGCAAACTGCGTCAGGTGCCGACTAACGCGCGGCTCACGTGCCGCGCGTTCATTTATTGCGCCGAGCTGCTCGTGACCGTGATCTCGGACGTCTCCCGGGACGCGGTATAGACAGAAGCTTTTCAGGATGCGGAATGGACCGGGTCAGCGTTGCGATCAAAATTCGACGATCGCTTGGATTTCAGCAGTTTCATGCGGTAGTCCCCGCTGTTGCTGGCTGCGGGGCCGGCACGGCGTTGATTTTCGTTCGTCCTAAATCATAAAATACTTGTATATACCGATTTTGTTGTCCTAGACTCGCGGTTATGCTCTTGTATAGACAAGACAGCCCCGCATGCAAACGCGCAAGCCTGACGCTTAAGGACAACACGATGATGACGCTCACCCCCGGCAAACTGACCCTCCCGCAACTGCGCCAGATCGCACGCGAACGCGTGCAGCTCGAACTCGACCCGGCAAGCCACGCGGCTATCGATGCCAGTGCAAAAGCCGTCGAGGACATCGCCGCGAAAGGTCTGCCGGCCTACGGCATCAACACGGGTTTTGGCCGCCTCGCGAACACGCATATTCCCGCAGACCAGCTTGAACTCCTGCAGCGCAATCTGGTTTTGTCGCACGCGGTCGGTGTCGGTGAGCCAATGTCGCCGCCCGTCGTCCGGTTGTTGATGGCGCTGAAACTGTCGAGCCTGGGGCGTGGTCATTCCGGCATTCGCCGCAAGGTGATGGACGCCATGATCACGCTGTTCAACGCAGACGTGCTGCCCGTCATTCCGGTCAAGGGGTCGGTCGGCGCATCGGGCGACCTTGCGCCGCTCGCGCATATGTCGGGCGTGCTTATGGGTATCGGCGAAGTGTTCCTCGACGGAAAGCTGGCGCCTGCCATCGATGGACTCAAGTCCGTCGGCCTCGAACCGCTGACCCTGCAAGCCAAGGAAGGGCTCGCGCTTTTGAACGGCACGCAGGCATCGACCGCGCTCGCGTTATACAACATGTTCGCGATCGAAGACCTCTACCGGACGGGTCTGGTGTCGGGCTCGCTGTCGGTGGATGCCGCCGAGGGTTCCGTCGTTCCCTTCGACGCCCGCATTCACGCGTTGCGCGGCCACCAGGGGCAGATCGATGCAGCCGCTGCGTATCGCACCTTGCTGGAAGGCTCGGGCATCAACCTGTCGCATCAGGATTGCGACAAGGTCCAAGACCCGTACAGCCTTCGATGCCAGCCGCAGGTCATGGGCGCGTGTCTCGACCAGATCCGTCATGCAGGCAACGTGTTGCTGATCGAAGCGAACGCCGTATCGGACAATCCGCTGATTTTCCCGGACACGGGCGAAGTGCTTTCGGGCGGCAACTTTCATGCGGAGCCCGTCGCGTTTGCCGCCGATAACCTCGCGATTGCCGCGGCGGAAATCGGCGCATTGGCGGAACGCCGCATTGCGCTACTGATCGATGCCACGCTCTCCGGCTTGCCGCCTTTCCTCGTTCGCGATGGCGGCGTGAACTCGGGCTTCATGATCGCGCATGTGACGGCGGCCGCCCTTGCATCGGAGAACAAGACCTACGCGCATCCGGCATCGGTGGACTCGCTGCCGACGTCGGCGAATCAGGAAGATCACGTGTCCATGGCGACGTTCGCCGCGCGCAAGCTGGGCGATATTGCCGAGAACGTGACCCATATCCTCGCGATCGAACTGCTCGCGGCGGCGCAGGGCGTGGACTTGCGCGCGCCGCATCTGACGAGTCCGCGTTTGCAGCCGGTCATGCAATCCATCCGCGCCGATGTCGAGCATTACGAGCTCGATCATTACTTCGCGCCGGATATCGTGGCCGTGGCGAAGCAGGTGAGAAGCGGCAAGATTGCCGGATTCTGCCCGCTGCAATTCGCGTCGCACGGCACGGTTTAAGTCGTTTTCAAGCCTACGGCGGCCGGGTCGTTCTCAGCTCTGCCGCTGTAGGTTGTCGCTGCTGAAGCGGCATCCCAATCTGTATCGCGTGCCCGGATGCACGAAGCGCGCGAACGTCACCGCAACGTTGTTAGCCCACGTCCGCCGCACCAGCGTCAGGCACGGCTGATCGGGGCCGATCTCGAGCAAGCGGGCATCGGCGCGGGACGGCAGTTCGGCATCGACCACGTGCTCGACTTCATGTGCGGGCACCGTGTTGTACAAATACTCCGAAGGCCGCACCGTCGAGAAATCCTGCTCCAGAAAATGCGGTGCGACTTCCGGATTCACATACCGGTCTTCGAGTTGCACCGGCACCCCGTTCTCACGATGCACGCACACCACATGAAACACGGACGCACCAGGCGCCAGACCTAGCGCGGCGGACACATCGCTTGCGGCCGCCTCACGCACGGCAAGCATGATCGAATAACCGTACTCGTGACCTCTGGCACGAATCTCGTCGCCTATATGCGCGATCATCAGCAACGTGGACTGCGGCTTCTCTTCCGCGATGAACGTCCCGACGCCCGAAAAGCGCGTCAATACCCCTTGTTCCGTTAGCTCGCGCAACGCGCGGTTGATCGTCATGCGCGATACGCCCAGCTCGCCGACCAGCGTCATCTCCGACGGAATGCGGTCGCCCGGCCGCCATTCCCCCGAGAGAATGCGCGTGCGGATATGTTCCTTCACGCGCTCATAGCGCGCGAGTGGCACGGCTGTTTCCTGCGCTGCAGATGCTGGGTTCGAAAGCCCGTTTGTATTCATGTTTTTACATCCTGCTGGATTCTGTCAAGACCGGCATGCTGCCGGCAGCGGGGTCCTCACGACGCGTCCAGAACGCGTTCCTGTCGAGATAGTTTTGCAGAAACTGTCGAAGGCGTGGCTGCTGGGCGTTGTGAAACACGTCCTCGGGCGAGCCCTGCGCGGCAATCTTGCCATGATCTATAAACATGACCGTATCCGCAACCTGCGCTGCAAAACCCATTTCGTGAGTGACGATGACCATCGTCATGCCGTCGTTCGCCAGGTTCTTCATGACCTGAAGCACCTCGCCAACGAGCTCCGGATCGAGCGCGGACGTGGGTTCGTCGAAGAGCATGATGTGCGGTTCCATGGCGAGCGCGCGTGCGATCGCAACGCGTTGCTGCTGGCCGCCGGAAAGACGCGCGGGATGGTTGTTCGCACGATCGGCGAGGCCGACTTTGTCGAGCATGGCGAGCGCGCGTTTATGCGCTTCCGCCTTCGGAAGTTTGCGCACGCGCACCAGCGCTTCGGCGACATTTTCCATGGCCGTCATGTGCGGCCACAAATTGAATTGCTGGAACACCATGCCGACATTCCGGCGCACGCGGTTGATCTCGGCTTGGCGTGCGCGCACGCGTTTGCCGTTGCGCTCCGTCACATAACCCAGCAACTCGCCTTCGATGTAAATCTCGCCTTCGCTGTATTCCTCGAGGAACGCGAGTGATCGCAGCAGGGTGCTTTTGCCCGAACCCGACGGCCCGATGATGCACGTCACCTCCGACTTGCGCACGGCGAGCGAAACGTCGTCGAGTACCTTGAGCGTGCCGAAATGCTTGCTGACATGCCGGGCATCGACGAGATATTCAGCCTGCGCCGGCGTGTTGCCGATAATCGGTTTCTTCATGATTCAGCACTCACAATGAGGTCGGCGTTTTTAATGCGTTCATCGGGTCAGGAAACGGCCGACGCGCAATTCGACCCATTGCCCGGCGCGCGAAGCCACTTCCACCAGCACGAGATAACATACGCACAACGCGAGCAGCGTTTCGACAAACGCAAATTTTTCGGAGCCGATACCCGTCAGCACGAACGTCAGTTCCGGTACGGTAACAACCGACAACACCGCGGTCTCCTTGCTCAGCACGATGATCAGATTCGTCAGCGCCGGCAGGATGATCACGAGCATCTGCGGCAACTGTACGCGCATGATGACTTGCAGCCGCGTGAAGCCGAGACATTGCGCAGCCTCCATGTGACCGCGCGGCACCGACGTAAAACCCGAGCGGAACGCTTCCGCAAAATAGGCGCTGCCATACAGGCCCAATCCAACGATACCCGCCGTCAACGGTTCAAGGGATAACCCGAACGATGGGCCGCCGTAATACAGCACGAATAGCTGCACGAGAAACGGCGTGCCGCGAAAGACCTCTATATACGCGCGCAAAAAACCGCGCACCCACTTGCCGCAAAAAATCTGCAGCAACGCGATGGCGAATCCTATCGCCATGCCGATCAGCACGCCGCCTATCCACACGGCGATGGTCGTCGCGAAACCTTCGGCGAGGGCAGGGAGGGAATCGGTAAGGACCGATGGGTCGAAGTGAAGGGCCATGGCGTTGTCTATGCCTATGCCTGCGCGAGCCGGCGTTCCGCGCGATGCCCGGCGAGCGACAAGGCGCCGTTGATCACGAGATACACGAGCCCGGCCGCGACATACGCTTCAAGCGGCCGGTATGTGCTCGCTGCAATATTCTGCGCGGTGCGCGTGATATCGGCGACCCCGACGACCGAGATCAGCGACGAGGCCTTCACGAGCATCACCATTTCATTGACGAGCGACGGCAGTGTCGTGCGCAATGCCTGAGGCACCTGGATGCGCAGCACGGCATGCATGCGCGACAGCCCGAGCAACTGCGCGGCTTCGAGTTGCCCATGCGCAATCCCGATGAACCCGCCACGCAGAATCTCGGCGAGATAAGCCGCCTCGCACAAGGACACCGCTGCGGCAGCGGCGACGAGCGGCGGCACATTGATACCGATGAATGGCAAAAAATAGTAGGTCAGCAGAAGCTGCACGAGCAGCGGCACGCCGCGGAAGAATCCGACGTACGCACCGCCGAGCTTCGAGATGAAAACATTCTTCGAAAGCCTCGCGCTGCACACGGCGATCGCAACGACAAAGCCCACCACCAGCCCGACAAGCG
This sequence comes from Burkholderia sp. PAMC 26561, assembly GCF_001557535.2. NCBI lineage: Bacteria > Pseudomonadati > Pseudomonadota > Betaproteobacteria > Burkholderiales > Burkholderiaceae > Burkholderia > Burkholderia sp. PAMC 26561. The sequence goes on along the minus strand of NZ_CP014306.1, from coordinate 2,975,738 downwards.
AAATCAGGACCGTGGCTTGCGCGGCCTTGATGAGTAGCGGCAGGGCGTCCAACAATGCATGAAGGCTGAACATGTGCTGTCCGGCAGGGGATTCGAAGGCGCCACGGCGCCATCGGCTCCTGGATCAATAATTAGGCGTTGGCATGGTTGTCGGCGTATCCATGGTTACGCCGAACCACTTCTTCTGCAGTGCTGCGAGACGGCCGTCGCCATGCATCTTGATGATCGCTTTGTTGATTGCATCGATAAGCGGTTTGCTGTCCGGGTCCTTGCGGCCAAGGTAGGCGAAGAACACCTTCGTTCCGAACGGCGGCTGCACCACGGCAAAGGTATCCGGACGCTGACGCGCCACGTAGGCAATGTTCGGTAGCGAGTTACCCACGGCGACGATCCGGCCGGCAGCAAGGTCGGCATAGGCCTGGTTATTGTCGATGTATTCCCGAACGTTCGTTTTGCCCGGCAATGTCGCGACGTACTGCTTCAACTGGTCGAGTTGCGCCGAACCCTTGCCGCCGCCAACGGCTTTGCCGGCGACATCGGCGTTCGTCTTGATGCTCGTGTCGTTCGCGCGCTTGAGCAATGCAACCGTGCCATCCGCAATCGGCAGCATGAATTCGTAGCGTTCCATGCGCGCTTTGGTGATGGTCACGGGACCGCTGACAATGTCGAACTTCCCGGCTTCCAGACCTGGCAGCACGCTCGGCCAGGGCAAGTCGATCGAGCGAACCTTCACGCCCATTTCCTTCGCGAGTTCAGCAAAGAAGTCTTTATTGAAGCCCTGTTGCTGGCCGTTTTCCAGGAAGTCGAACGGCGCAAACTGCATTTCAGTTCCGACGACCAGTTCACCCGCCTTCTTGACCTTCGCCAACTGGTCTTCCGCGTGAGCCGAAACCGAAACCGCTGTCGCGACCAACGCGGCCACGAGCAAACGACCCTTCCACTTCGAGAACACATTCATTGTTGAACTCCCCTGATTTAAGAGCACCTGGCCTCATGGAGTTTGCGCAGGTGAGCAAGCGGATTGATGGGTGTTGGGTTGGCAGAAGCGCTGAAATCCGGATGGTGCAATTCAGTATATACCGTCAATTTGCGGTGCCAACCGTGTCAAAAATACTTCTTGAGAGGCAAGGTCGGCCTTGTAGGAAAGCGTGATCAAGTTCGAACAAACGCCGGGTTGCGCTCGCGTAATTGGCGGTATATACAGACGATGTTGCCGCGATCTTGATGTGCTTTCGCGGCTATGAACAGACGGTATTCAAATCTCTGGAGTCACGGATGAGATCGGCTTCCCACATTCCTGTCGTCGATATGGCGGCCGTTCGCGCGCATGACCCCGTCGGCTTGCGCGAAGCCGCTGCGGCAATCCGCGACGCCTGCACGAGCATCGGATTCTTCTATGTGAGCAATCACGGCGTGCCTGCCGATGTGCTCGACGGCGCCATTAAAGGTGCGCGCGAATTTTTCGCGCATGCGCCGGAAGTGAAGCGTCGCGTGGCGGTGAATCATCGGCATCGCGGCTTTAATGCGCTTGGCGATGCCGTCATGTATCAGGCGACCAAGCCTGATTACAAAGAGTTCTTCAGCATTGGCCTGGAACTGGCTGAGGACGATCCCAGCGTCCTCGCGGGCGAAGCATTGCGCGGTCCGAACAACTGGCCGGACTTCATGCCGTCGCTGAGACCGGCGTTGTATGGTTATTACGAAGCGATTGGTGCATGCGGCGCAGATTTGCTGCGCGCGGTCGCGGTGAGCCTGGATATAGACGAAGCGTTTTTCACCGATAAATACACCAAGCGCATGCAGCGCACGCAGATGGTTTATTACCCGCCGCAAGCGCCCAAATCCGACGCCGATCAGTTCGGCGTCGCGCCGCATACCGATTACGGATGCATCACGCTTTTGTGGCAGGACAACGTGGGCGGCCTGCAAGTGAAGGAGCTGGCGACCGATAGCTGGATCGACGCGCCGCCCATTCCCGGCACGCTCGTGGTGAACGTCGGCGATCTGCTCGCGCGCTGGTCGAACGATCGATTTCGTTCGACGCTGCATCGCGTGATCAATAGTTCGGGACAAGAGCGTTATTCAATCGCGACCTTCTACGATCCGACTTACGGCGCCCGTGTCGATCCCCGCGATCTCGGCTTGAGCGATACACCGCCACTGTATGACCCGGTCGCGGCCGGCGACTACATACTCGGCCGCATCAATGACTCGATGGGTTACAGAAAGAAACGCGCGAATGGCTGAACACGGAATGAACCAGATAGTACAAAAGTTGATCGATACACTGGGTCCGGCATCGGTGCGCACTGGCGACGCGATCGAGCCGCGCTATCTTGGCGACTGGAGCGGACGTTCGCCGGTGCCGCCGCTGGCGGTCGTGCTGCCGCGTTCGGTCGATGAAGTCGCGACCGTCCTGCGCCTTTGCAATGAAGCGCGTCAAAGTGTCGTGCCGCAAGGCGGCATGACAGGTCTCGCCGGCGGCTCGATTCCCACAGGCGGCGATGTTTGCATTTCGATGGAACGTCTCGTCGGCATCGAAGAACTCGACGAAGCGGCCGCGACCATGACCGTACTCGCCGGCACCACGTTACAGACCGTGCAGGAAGCTGCGCAGGCGGCCGGCTTCGAATTCGCACTGGATCTCGGCGCGCGCGGCTCGTGTCAGATCGGCGGCAATCTCGCCACGAACGCCGGCGGTATTCGCGTGCTGCAATCCGGCACGGCGAGAGAACAGGTACTTGGACTCGAAGTCGTGCTCGCCGATGGCTCCGTGCTCAGTTCCATGAACAAGATGGTCAAGAACAATACGGGTTACGACCTGCGCAATCTGTTCATTGGATCGGAGGGAACGCTTGGCATCATCACGCGTGCAGTGTTGAAGCTGAAGCCGCGTCGGGCGGCACGCAGCACAGCGCTTTGCGCGCTGAATGATTATGACGGCGCGGTTGCGTTGCTGCGGTCGCTGCAATCCACTTTCGGCGATGAAATCGGCGCATTCGAAATCATGTGGCCGGAGTTTTACGACTTCGGTGTGTCGCTGACGCAATCGAAGCAATCGCCGCTGGGCGAAGCGTATCCGGTGTATGCGCTGATCGAACAAGCCGGTTTCTCCGATGACCACGGCGAGCGGTTCGCCGCTGCGCTCAATGCGCAACTCGAGGCGGGCGTTGTGCTCAACGCGGTCATTGCGCAATCGCAATCCGAGACGCAAGCGCTTTGGGCGATCCGCGAAGCGACCGCGGAATTGCCGGTAAAACTGGAGCCGATCAACTTCGACGTGAGCTTGCCGATAGGCGCGATCGGTCATTTTGTCGATGCATGCCGGAAGGACTTTGGCGCACGCTGGCCGACGCATCGCGGGTTCTATTTCGGGCATATAGGCGACTCGAACCTGCATGTCACGCTCGATGCGCGATCGATACCCGGCGTGACGGTGGAAGAGGTCGATCACGCGCTCTACGGCATGGTCCGCGATTACAAGGGATCGATATCCGCGGAGCACGGGATCGGCTTGCTCAAGCGGCCATTCCTCGGTTATTCGCGCAGTCCGGCCGAACTTGCGTGCATGCGTGCGATCAAGCATGCGCTCGACCCGCACGGCATTCTCAATCCGGGCAAGGTATTGCCTGCGGAAGGTACTTGATGAGCACTACCGGATTTATCGACGGCATGCGTGCCGAAGTGCGCAACCTGCCTGCCTATAACGCGGGTTTATCGAGCGATCTCGTACGTGCGCAATATGGCGTGACGCATGTTGCCAAACTCGGCAGCAATGAAAATCCGCGCGGGGCCAGTGCGGCCGTCCTGGCACATCTGGCGCAGTGGACGACCGCCGCTTCACTTTCGCTCTATCCCGATCCATCATGCAGCGTCTTGCGCACGATGATCGCTGAAAAGCTGAACGTCGCTCCTGAGCAGTTGCTGTTCGGAAACGGCTCCGAAGACTTGCTTGCGATTGCAGCGCATACGTTTCTTGGCGCCGGCGATGAAGTGGTCACCGTGGTTCCGTCGTTTGGCTTGCATATCATTTATCCGCAGAGCGCTGGCGCGAAGGTGATCACTGTGCCCATGCGCGCCGATCTGGAATTCGATGTCGATGCGTTGATCGCGGCAATCTCTCCGCAAACGCGGATGGTGATAATCAGTAATCCGAGCAATCCGGTCGGTTGCGCGATGAACGCGAATGAGATGCGGAGGCTGTTGAGCGCGGTATCGCCGAATACGCTGGTTTTGTGGGACGAAGCCTATTTCGAATATGCCGCTGGCGAACACGGTTATCCCGACAGCCTCGCGATACTGCGCGAATCTGGTTTGCCGTGGCTGTTGCTGCGCACGTTCTCCAAGGCTTACGGGCTCGCTGGTTTGCGCGTGGGTTATGGCGTGGCTTCGGCGCCCGAACTCGCCGGCTTGATGGACCGCGTTCGCACGCCCTTCAACATCAATCAGATTGCTCAGGAAGCCGCGGCCGTTGCGTTCGCGGATCAGGCTCATGTTGCCGCGAGCGTCGAAGACACGCGTGCAGGGCGAACGCAAATGCATGCTGCGCTCGAAGCGCTCGGCATCAGTCCGGCGCGCTCTCTTGCCAACTTTCTCTTTTTCGACTGCGGTGAAGACGCTGCCGCGCTCGCCGCGCGCATGCTTGCTGATGGCGTGATCGTCAAGCCGTGGCGCGAAGCGGGCTACGAGACCTGCATGCGTGTATCCATAGGCAGCGCCGCCGATAACGCGCTGTTCATCGAATCGTTCAAGCGGCGCCGCGCATCGTTTTAGACAGCCATCATCTTTTTCTCCTGTGCCTCGATCCAGTCGCGATCGAAATGTCCCTCGGCGATGGAGCGCAGCGCAGCGGCTTCCTTGTCCGCCTGACGCTTCGCGCCTTCGATTACCGTCATTACATCGTCGGGGGAAATTGCAAGCACACCGTCCGCATCGCCAACGATGATATCGCCTGGATGCACTACCATGCCGCCCACGGTCACCGGCACATTGACCTCGCCAGGGCCGTTTTTATACGGCCCGCGATGGGTCGCACCGCGTGCATAGACCGGAAAATCGTGTGCGCTCAGCGCGCCGACGTCGCGAATGGCGCCATCGATCACGAGACCTTGCACACCGAGGCTTTCAGCATACGTCGCCATGATCTCGCCCATGAGCGCCTGCGTGAGTTCGCCGCCGCCATCGATCACGAGGACATCACCGGGGCGGCAAAAATCGAACGCGCGATGAATCGCGAGGTTATCGCCCGGACGGGTGTGGACGGTTACGGCCGTTCCGGCCATAGGCTTGGGCTTGTGATAGGGCAGAAGTCCTATCGTGCCGCTCGCACGCGCCATGTTGTCGCTTAACAGCGATACGGCAAGGCCGCGCAACGTCTCTAGCACTTCGGGACTTGCTTGCGGCGCGGATGCATTCCGGCGCCATCCAGGTTGATTCATGATTGCTCCTCCTTCAGGAAAACTGGCGGGTGATCTGATTCGAAAGGCGTGGATAAACGGCGCGCGCGTTGTCTTCAAAGATGCGCTGGCGGTCGGCGTCGGTGAGCCATTCGATGGCGTCGATATAACGGCGGGTATCGTCGTAATAATGGCCTGTCTCGGGATCGATGCCCTGGACAGCGCCGATCGTTTCCGATGCAAACAAAATGTTTTCTACAGGTATTACTTTTGCCAGCAAGTCGGTGCCGGGCTGGTGATACACGCAGGTATCGAAGAACACGTTCTTGAGCAGATAGTCCTTGAGCAAAGGCCTTTTCATGTCCTGCGCAAGCCCGCGGTAGCGTCCCCAGTGATAGGGAACAGCGCCGCCGCCATGCGGGATGATGAAGCGCAAAGTCGGGAAATCGGCGAACAGGTCCGCGGTCAGCAACTGCATGAATGCGGACGTATCGCCATTGATATAGTGCGCGCCGGTTGCATGAAAATTCGCATTGCACGACGACGAAACGTGGATCATCGCGGGCACGTCCAGCTCGACCAAGGCTTCATACAGCGGATACCACGAACGGTCGGTCAGCGGCAGTCCGGTCCAGTGGCCGCCCGATGGATCGGGATTCAGATTGCAACCTATGAAGCCAAGCTCTTCCACACATCGGCGCAATTCGGGAATGCAATTCGCAGGCGCCACCCCCGGCGCTTGCGGCAACTGGCATACACCCACGAAGTTGCGCGGAAAAAGCGCACACACGCGGTGAATCAGGTCGTTACTTTCTTGCGACCAATGTGTATTGGCATCGGCGCCGGCAAGGTGATGGCCCATGCCGGCTGCGCGCGGCGAGAAGATCGTGAGATCGGTGCCGCGCTCGCGCTGGAGGCGCAACTGTCCGCCTTCAATGCTCTCGCGGATCTGGTCGTCCGTGATGACCGGACGCGCAGGAGTCGGCAGGCCGTCCTTCAGCGCGGCGATTTGCGCAGCACGCCATGCCTCGTGTTCGGGTGGAGACGTCGTGTAGTGGCCGTGACAATCGATAATCATCGCTGGGTTCCAGATCAAGGCTTAATGAAGATGTCCCGCAGGGGTATCGCCGGCAGGCATCGCTTCGAGTTCGTCTTCAGAGGGCTTCACGCGCATCACCAGCGCAATGACAGTCGCCACGACAAGAAACGCTGCGATCGTCAGGAGCGCCAGCTTGAAGTTGCCCGTCGCGCTGCGCACGAGGCCGATGCTCCACGGGCCGACCAGTCCGCCGAATTGCGCGATGGTGTTGATCAGCGCGATGGTCGCCGCGCCCGCCGCGCCCGTTCTGAATGACGAAGCAAGGCTCCAGAACAGCGGATTGCCTGCATAGATGAAGAGGCCGGTCACGCAAAGCAGCGCATAGGCAATCACCGGATTCGGCGCGTAGGCGCTGCCTGCAATTGCAAGCGCGCTCATTCCATACACGAAGGCCAGATGCTTCTTGCGGTCGCCGGTTCTATCGGAACTGCGGCTGATCACGAGCGTCCCGACCACACCGAGAAGCGGCGGCACGGCCGAAAGAAATCCAACTTCCAAATTGCTCAAATGACCCAGGCTTTTCACGATCTGCGGCAACCACAGGAAGAGGCCATAGATACCCACGAGCGCGCAGCCGAAGAGACACGCAAGGCTCCAGACGCGGATATCGCTCGCGACGCGCAGCATGGGGAAGTGTTTATCGGCGCCGAGCGCTTCGCGTTCTCTCGCGAGCGTGGATTCGAGCCAGTGTTTTTGTTCAGGCGTGAGCCAGGCTGCTTCGGTCGGACGTTCTGTCATCAACCGCAGGGTCAGCAAGCCGAGCAGCATGGCGGGGACGCCTTCGAGGATGAACATCCATTGCCAACCTTGCAAGCCGAGTGGTCCGTTCGCGTAGGTCATCAGCGCAGTCGAGATAGGTCCGCCAAGCACCGCCGAAAACGATCCCGCGATGATGTAGCCGCCCACCGCCCGCGCCCGGTAGCGCACCGGGAACCACTTCGTCAGATAGACCGCAACACCGGGCAGAAAGCCCGCTTCCATCACGCCTAGCAGGAAACGCAGCACGTAGAAGCTGGATTCGCTGAAAACAAAAGCGGTAGCGGCTGCAACCGCGCCCCATGTCAGCAGGATCCGTGCGATCCAGAGCCGCGCGCCCAGACGATGCAGCAGCAGGTTGCTCGGTACCTCGAGCAGCATGTAGCCGAAGAAAAAGATGCTGCCTGCGAAACCGAACACGGCCGGGCTGAAGCCGAGCTGCTTGTTCATGTCGAGCGCGGCGAAACCGATGTTGATCCGGTCCAGATAGTTGAAGAACATCATCGCGAAGAGCAACGGCATGAGGCGGCCGTACACCTTGCGCATGGTCGAGCTTTCGATCGAGTCGATCATCAACGTCTCCTGTCTTTATTAGCGCCCGTGGACCGGGTGTCGTATAGGTGAATCGCTTTTTTGCGGACGGACGCATACGCACAGGGCGGTGCCCGCGTTGCTTCGATCAAGTCCGGAATGTGTTGGCGTGCGGGACAGCGAGCTGCGGCAAGATCGTGCATTGCACGGGATGCCTGACTGATGGAAGTGATGTTACGAACCCGGGCGCCGCGCGTCCAAGACCGTGTTTTTATCTTTTTATAATGATTTGCTTATAGTACGGGCGCGAGGCACTTCAGAAAGGCTTGGAGATGAGACGATGTATCGTCGCTTCGAAAGCTCGCTGAAAGCGTCGTCGTCTGCGACGCCAACGGTGCATCGAGGCGAAGGTAGACGACATCGGAACGACCGTGCCGTGCAACCGATTCACCCACGAACGTCACGCCCAGCCCGGCCGCAACCAGTGCAATCGCCGTCTGGATCTCGTAAGCCTGATGCGCGACATGCGGCGTCACGCCGGCATTGCGATAAAGCGATTCCACAAAGCGCGAATATAGTCCGTTTGAATGCTTGGGGTAGAGCACGAGCGGGGTATTGGCAAGTTGTGTGATGCGCACCGATTTCTTGCCCGCAAGCGGATGGTCCGGTGAGAGCACGACCGCGACCCGCTCGTGCAGAAGCGGCAGCGTGGTGCAGCCCGCAATGGCCTGCACCTGCCGCCCAATGGCGACGTGAATCCGCGTTTCGTGCAGGGCGTCGGTCTGTTCTTCGGTGAGCATCTCGAACAGTTTCAGCTCGACGTTCGGATACGCGCGATGAAACGCCTTGAGCGCGGGAGGCAGCACGCTATACATCGATGAACGCGTGAACCCTATGCCGAGCCATCCGCGCAAGCCGAGTCCGATTTCACGTGTGCCGAGCGCGACCTGATCGAACGATGAAAGGATCTGCCGTGCCTCGATGCATAGATAACTTCCCGCTTCGGTCAGCCGCAACGGACGGCTGCCACGATCCACGAGCTGTGTGCCGAGCCGTTCTTCAAGCGCGCGGATCTGCTGGCTGAGCGCGGGCTGCGCGACGTGTAATCGCTCGGCCGCGCGGCTGAAGTTGAGTTCTTCCGCAAGGACGACAAACGCATGCAGGTGCCGGAGATTCATGATGTCGGGGCTCGCTCAGACCACATCAAACAACGTTCAGCATGGCGAGCGCGGTCTCTTGCAGGTGATGCACCACTCGGTTGACGGCGGCTTCGGTGGTTTCGCGTCCTATCGGCATGTTGGTGCTGAGCGCCGCGACGACTTCGCCATGCCGGTCCTTCACCGGCACCGCAATCCCGCGCACACCAACCTGCAACTGCTGTTCGATGACCGCAAATCCATCGGCGCGCGCCTGACGGATCTTCTCCTGCAGCCGCACCTTGTTGGTCAGCGTATGGGGCGTGAACGGCGCGAGCGACGTGGTGTTGAGCCACTCGTGCACCGCGTCTTCATCAGGTTTGTAGGCGAGCAGCACCACACCCGGCGATGTCAGCGGCGCCGGCACTCGCGCACCGAGCACGAAGCCCGTTGACATCACACGCGAGGTGCCGTTGCGCGCGATGAACACAAGCTCCCATTCATCGAGCACGCTCATGTAGACCGACTCGTTGAGCGTCGCGCTGAGTTGTTGCAGATAGGGCTGAACGAGCTTGGGCAAGCGCGCGGAATCGAAGTACGACCAACCGACTCGCAGCACGCGCGGGGTGAGGCCAAAGAGCTTGCCGTCGCTTTCCACATAGCCGAGATGCTCCAGTGTGAGCAGATGCCGGCGCGCGGCCGTGCGCGTCATTCCCGTGCGAGCCGCGGCCTGCGTCGGGGTCATGCGTGCATGGTCGCTGTCGAAAGCCTCGAGTATTGCAAGACCTTTTTCGAGCCCCGCGATCCAGTCGCGTTTGTCGAGAGGCGGTCGTTTGGTCATAAGCATCAATCCTAAATCCGTGCGATCAGTGATGGCATACGAGCGATTATCGCTCACATGAGCGCGTTGATGTTTCACGCACTCATAATGCAGAATCCGGATGGCGCGCCTCGCGGACGCCGTTCCAGGCCCTAGTGCTAACCCGATAAACAATCGCTGATCGCACATTCTCGTTCGATAATCGCGTTCACATCTATAGAAACCGTTGCCCTGCAAAAGACGCCATCCTATGCTTCATCCACTCCGGAACCGATCGACTCGCTTACGCGAGCAGCATGAAAAAAACATCGGACAGTCAAACCAATACATATCAGAGACAACGCAATGACTATCGCAATCCAGCCTGTCGGCGTCGCGAGTGTGGACCTCGATAAAAGCCGCGCCCGCAAGGCGGCACTCGGCAGTTTCGTAGGCGCTGTGGTCGACTGGTATGACTTCCTGCTCTACGGGATCATCGCGGCGATCGTGTTCAACACCGAGTTCTTTCCGAAAGTGAGCCCGGCCATGGGCACGCTCGCAGCGTTCGGCACCTTCGGCGTGGGTTTCCTGTTCCGGCCGCTGGGCGGCTTCGTGTTCGGGCACTACGGCGACAGGCTGGGCCGCAAGCGCATGCTTGTGCTGACCGTGATGATGATGGGTTTGTCGACGGCGATGATCGGTTTGTTGCCTACGTTCGCGTCCGTCGGCTGGTGGGCGCCGGTGATGCTGATCACGTTGCGTGCGATTCAAGGTTTTGCCGTGGGCGGCGAATGGGGCGGGGCAGCATTGATGGCCGTGGAAAGTGCGCCGAGCAAAAAGAAGGCGTTCTATAGCAGCGGCGTGCAAGTGGGTTATGGCGTTGGGCTGATTCTCGCGACGGGGATTGTCTCCATTCTCAGCCAGACCATGGACGATGCCACTTTCAAGAGCTGGGGCTGGCGCATTCCGTTCGTGTTCAGTGTCGTGCTGGTGCTGATCGGGTTGTGGGTTCGATCGAGCATGGAGGAGTCGCAGGAGTTCGTGCACAAGGTCATCGAAAAGGGACAAAAGCCCAAACGCCTGCCGATCTTCGAAGCGCTGCGCCAGCACCCGAAAGCGTTCCTGCTGATCATTGCGCTGCGTCTTGCCGAGCTTTTCACGATGTATATCGTCACTGCATTCGCGCTGAGTTATTCCACGAGCAACCTCGGCATGCCCCGGCAGTTTTTCCTGAACATCGGGTTGCTGGTGGGCGCCGTCAGCATTCTCACCATTCCGTGTTTTGCAATACTCGCTGACCGCTTCGGGCGCCGGCGTATCTACATCATTGGCGCGGTGATCGGCATGTTGAGCGCGGTGCCGTTCTTTCTTGCGCTCGATGCACGCTCGACCGTCTGGATCGTGGTCTTCTCGGTGATGCTTGCGAACATTGCGCATGACATGGTCGTGAGCGTCCAGCAGCCGATGTTCACGGAGCTATTCGGCACTGAATATCGTTATAGCGGCGCGGGCGTGGGGTACCAGGTGGCTAGCGTGGTGGGAGGCGGGTTTACGCCGTTCATCGCGGTGGCGCTGGTGAATTTCGCCGGGGGTTCGTGGCACCCGGTGGCGGCGTATCTCGCCATTGGATGTGCACTGTCGGTGGTCGTTGCCGCGAAGATGAAAAAGACCTGAGGTTTAGGGGCTTGCGTGATCGTGATTGGCGTCAGGGTTGTGTGTGGAAGAGGTGGTGTGGGGGTGATGCCGGGTTGCTGCTATTTAGGCTACCGCGCGGTTTGTTTTGGCTGATTTTTTTAGCACTTTTAGCCACTGTCCGTGGCGGGACTTCATTTCTTTTTCCAACGGCGAAAAAGAAACGAAGCAAAGAAAACGCCTCTCCACCGAGGGCTCATAAGTGTCCCAAGCGTGCACTGACAACTGTTTGGTACTTCAGAAAAACGCTCGACGCCGGACTTAAGAACACTTGAAACCCTTCCCCTCCGTAAACGGCAACCCACACGCTTCGCCACCAGTGTGGGAATCCGCTAATCAGGCTTCCGCGCTGCGCGCGCTAGCGCCCAAACGGAGGAATTCGCTGTACTGGTTCCGTTGTACCCGTGCTTACCTGGGACCACCGGTGGCAACGTGTCGGGCAAGTTCAGAGTGCTGTAAGGCCGTTATGGGCTCAACCCGTTGTTATACCTGGACCAGGTTTCCGTATTGACTGCCACAGTTACTGGTGGCGAAGCGTGTGGGTATCTGTTGACGGAGGGGGAGGGTTTCAAGTGTTGGTGGTTATGGCGTCGAGCGTTCTTGTGAAGTACCAAACAGTTGTACATGCACGCTCGGGACACTTAAGAATTAGCGGTTGGAAGGCGTTTTCTTTGCTTCGTTTCTTTGTCGCCGTTGGACAAAGAAATGAAGTGCCGCCACGCACAGTGGCTAATAGTGTTAAAGAAATCAGCTAGAACAGACCGCGCGGTAGCGTAAGAAGCAACAACCCGGCATCACCCCCGCCCACTGTACCGAACCCCGCGACTCAAGCGCCAGCATAAAAAACCGCCCGAACAACCACCCCGAGACTTCCGTGCAAAGATCCATCGCCACAGTATCCATCAGCGGTACGCTCATCGAAAAGCTGAAAGCCATCAGCGCAGCCGCCTTCGACGGTGTCGAAATCTTCGAAAACGATCTCCTTTACTTCGACGGTTCTCCCGCTGACGTCAAACGCATCTGCGCCGATCTCGGACTCAGGATCATGCTGTACCAGCCGTTCCGCGACTTCGAAGGCGTCAGCGCCGACAAACTCGCGCGCAACCTTGAACGCGCCCGCCGCAAGTTCGACCTGATGCATCAACTGGGCACGGATCGCATTCTGGTCTGCAGCAATGCATCACCAGATACGATCCGCGACGATGCGCTGATCATCGATCAGCTTGGAGAGTTCGCCGACCTTGCGCGCGCCGAAGGCGTGATCGCAGGTTACGAAGCGCTCGCGTGGGGCCGGCATGTCAACTCCTACAAGCACGCATGGCGCCTGGTCAATACGCTCGATCACGCCAACCTCGGCCTGATTCTCGATAGCTTCCATACGCTGTCCATAGGCGATTCGCTTGATGAAATCGCCAGCATCCCCGCCGATCGCATCACGTTCGTGCAGATCGCCGATGCCCCCAGAATGGCAATGGACGTGCTCGAATGGAGCCGCCATTACCGCTGTTTTCCCGGGCAAGGCGATCTGGATGTGACGGCCTTCACGCGTGCAGTGCTGGCATCGGGTTACGCGGGACCGTTGTCGCTTGAAATCTTCAACGACGGCTTTCGTGCCGCGCCCAATGCGGCAACTGCTGTGGATGGTTATCGTTCGCTGCTCTTTCTCGAGGAGCAATGCGCGGGGGCATCGAAGGAGACGTTGTTCCATCCGCCGGCCGCGCCTGCGCACGCAGGCTTCCAGTTTCTCGAATTCGCCGTCGATGCAAACAGCGGCCGGACGCTCGCACAATGGCTCGAACGCATGGGATTTCGCGCAGCGGGGCGGCACCGGTCGAAGCAGGTGACGCTCTACGTGCAGGGCGACGCGAGCATTCTGCTCAACGAAGAGGCCAACTCGTTTGCGAGCGAGTTTCATGAGGCGCATGGGTTGTCCGTGTGTGCATCGGCGTATCGGGTCGACAATGCCGCGCAAGCCTTCGAGCGCGCAGCGGCATTCGGCTTCGTCCCGTTTTCAGGCAGGGTGGGGCCGAACGAACGTGTGGTGCCGAGCGTGCAGGCGCCGGATGGAAGCCTGCAATATTTTGTCGATGAAGCGCCCGGCGAACCCACGCTTTACGAAACCGATTTCAATCTCGGCAATATCGAAAGCAGGAGCGGTGCGGATCCGCTGCAGTGTATTGACCACGTTTGCCTGAACATCCCCGCCGATACGCTCGACACGTGGGTGCTGTACTTCAAGGCTACCTTCGGTTTTGATGCAGAAGCTTCCGTGCTCTTGCCGGACCCGTACGGCCTTGTCAGAAGCCGGTCGCTGCGCAGCCGCGACGGGTCTGTGCGGATCGTGCTGAATGCGTCGGCAGACCGGCATACATCGGTGGTTGAATCGCTCTCTAAGTACCACGGCTCGGGGCTCAATCACGTCGCGTTCGCGACCCGCGATATCTTTGCGACCGTCGCTGCGTTGCGTACGCAAGGCGTGCCATTGCTGCGCATTCCGCGCAACTATTATGACGACCTGCAAGCCCGTTTTGGATTCGACGATACGCAGATCGAGCGCATGTGCGAGGGCGGCATCCTCTATGATCGCGATCCCGATGGCGGAGAGTTTCTACACGTTTACACGGAGCAATTCAACGAACGCTTTTTCCTCGAGATCGTGGAACGCCGTGGCGGCTACGAAGGATACGGCGCGGCGAACGCGCCCGTGCGCCTTGCCGCCCATGCGCAGCGGCGCGCGCAGGCATGGGGACACGTGCAGAGAGTTTGACGCCTCGCCGCCTGAGGCGATAATCTGTTCACGCGCTTGCTGCGACTGGACATCGGACATTACGGATGACCAGGCCTCAGGCGAATGTGACCGGACTTTCTCTGAGGTGATTTTCGATGAACAACGATGCTTCCCTGCCTGGCGCTGCCTCGGCGCAAATGCTGCAGGGCGACAACCCCCTCGGCGTCGCCGGCCTCGAATTTGTCGAGTTTTCCAGCCCGGATCCTGACCGGCTGCGTGCGCTCTTCGAGCAACTCGGTTTTACGCAGGTTGCCCGCCATATCAGCAAGGACGTCACGCTGTACCGGCAAGGGAACATGAATTTCCTTGTCAATGCCGACGACGATTCGTTCGCCACCCGCTTTGCGCAGACGCATGGCGTGGGCATATGTGCAATCGGCCTTCGCGTGCTGGATGCGCCTATCTCGCACGAACGCGCCGTCGAGTTTGGGGCCTGGGATTTCGAAGGCGAACGGCTTGGACCCAACGAGTTGATGATTCCCGCGATCCAGGGCATTGGCGACTCGCATATTTATTTCGTGGATCATTGGGAGGGCCGGGACGCGCCACCGAGCGAGAAAGCGAAGTCCATCTACGACATCGATTTCAAGTGGCTCGATGCACAAACCACAAGATCTGCATTGCATGACAACGACGCAGGGCTCGTCAAGGTCGATCACTTTACGCAGACCGTTGGGGCTGGCCGGCTTCCGGACTGGCTGGAGTTCTATCTCCAGGTGCTCCATTTCAAGGAGATCCACGCGATACATCCCGACTGGAAAGTCGCACAGGATCTGCCCGTGATCGTCTCGCCATGCCAGACGTTCAGCATTCCGGTGTATGAAGAAGGCACGTATCGTACGAGCCTGATGCAGGACTATCTGCCCGATCACAGCGGCGAAGGCGTGCAGCATATCGCGCTGGCATCGAAGAATATCTTTGCTTCCGTCGACATCTTGCGTGCACGCGGCATGCGCTTCGTGCAGCCGCCGGCGAAATACTACGAGCAACTCGATGCGCGCTTGCCCGGTCATGGACTGGATGTGGAGGCATTGCGCTCACGCGGCATTCTCGTCGATGGCCGTATAGCCGAGGACGGCAAGCCGTTGCTCTTCTTGCAGACTTTCATCCAGCACGAGGCCGGGGACATGTTCTTCGAAATCGTGGAGCGGCGCGGCGGGGAAGGGTTCGGCGAAGGGAATCTGATTGCGCTCGGGAAGGCACGAGAAGTCTGATTCGTCAACGTCGAGCACCGTCTAGTGCAAACCCGAATAATGCGCGATTACCGAACGAATGCGTTCGATAAACATACGTGTTTTCTAATATTCCGTTGCCCGGACTCGGCCTTCGCTCTATTGTGACGACATACCGGCACGGCTAACAAGCGGCGAGTGATCAACAAGGCACTCGCACATGCAGTGCCTTTTTCCGTAAGCAAGAAATCAATTTAATAGATTAGGAACGCTGATCAAAGTGTCCATCAAGCGTTATAGCGGCAGTTTTCAGCAACGGCTTCCAGCAGTGAGCTGCGGCGTAGGTATCATCACCGCTTTTAATGGGCGGACCACCGGTCCAATAACATCGCTCGCGCATAAAACCGCAGGGCGGGATCCAATATTTTGATTCAGGAGACGCGTCATGCAAGACGTTCACCAATCCCACGCGGTTCATACGGCCGCGCCGGCCGCAGTTCGCACACGGTCGCGCACGCGCTTCGTGATCCTCGCGCTGCTGGCAGTCGGTACGATGATCAACTATCTGGACCGCACGGTCCTCGGCATTGCAGCGCCGACCATGACGAAGGAGCTCGGAATCGATGCGGCCGTGATGGGGATCGTGTTCTCCGCGTTTTCATGGACATACGCGCTGGCGCAGATCCCGGGCGGCGTTTTCCTTGACCGCTTCGGCAGCAAGGTCACCTACTTTCTCGCGCTGACGTTCTGGTCGTTCTTCACGCTGATGCAGGGTTTCGCCGTCGGACTCAAGTCGTTGCTGCTGTTTCGCTTCGGGCTCGGCGTCAGCGAAGCGCCATGCTTCCCGGTCAACAGCCGCGTGGTCGCTACATGGTTCCCGCAGCATGAGCGGGCACGCGCCACGGGCATTTATACCGTTGGCGAATACCTCGGCCTCGCGTGTTTTGCGCCGGCCTTGTTCTGGATCATGGGCAACTTCGGCTGGCGCTCCTTGTTCATTGTGGTGGGCGTAATCGGCATTGTGTTCGGAATGGTCTGGTGGCTGTTTTATCGCGAGCCGCATGATTCGAAGTCGGTGAACCAGGCTGAGCTCGACTACATTTCCGCGGGCGGCGGCCTCGAGCCGGCGGGCGGTCAGCAGACCATGGCTTTCTCGTGGGGCAACGTCGGCAAGCTGCTCAAGCGCCGTCAGATCGCGGGTGCATGCCTCGGGCAGTTTGCGGGCAACACCACGCTCGTATTTTTCCTGACGTGGTTCCCGACCTACCTAGCCACGGAACGTCACATGGGCTGGCTCAAGGTCGGCTTCTTCGCGGTGATGCCGTTTCTTGCGGCGGCGGTCGGCGTGATGTTCGGCGGATGGATCTCCGATCTTCTGCTCAAGCGCACCGGCTCGGCCAACATTGCACGCAAGTTGCCGATCATCTTCGGTTTGCTGGGGGCATCGACGATCATTGCGGCGAACTACGTCAGCAGCGACGCCCTCGTCATCACCATTCTCTCGATCGCGTTCTTCGGGCAAGGCATGGTCGGGCTCGGCTGGACGTTGATCTCGGATATCGCGCCAAAAAATCTGATGGGACTGACGGGCGGCATCTTCAATTTTTGCGCGAACCTTGCGGGCATCGTTACGCCGCTGGTGATCGGCCTGATCGTGGCGAAGACGGGCTCGTTCTTCTACGCGCTGTCGTACGTAGGCGCGGCGGCGCTCGTTGGCGCGCTGTCGTACATCTTCATAGTCGGCGACGTTCGCCGCGTTGAAATTGCAGACTGAGTGTTCCGCAGTTCCAACTTCTTAAGGCATGCAGCGATGATCAGCGGAAAAATTACCCTTATTGCGCACCTGGGTTATCCCACGGAAACCTTCAAGGCGCCCATGATCTACAACCCGTGGTTCGAGCAGAAGGGCATCGACGCAGTGGTGGTGCCGATGGGCGTCAAGCCTGACGATTACGCCGCGTTCGTGAAGTCGCTCTTCCGTTTGAGCAACATTCGCGGCGCGCTGGTCACCATGCCGCACAAGGTGACGACTACGAATCTTGTCGACGAACTCACGCCCACCGCGCGCATTGCAGGCGCTTGCAACGCCATCCTGCTGCGTTCGGATGGAAGCTTGCTCGGCGATCAATTCGATGGCGCCGGTTTCACGCGTGGCGTCGAACGCAAGGGCCGTCCGTTGCAAGGCGCGCGTGCATTCGTGCTGGGCAGCGGCGGAGTGGGTTCTGCCATTGCTGCGTCGCTGGCGGCGTCCGGGGTATCGGCGCTAGCGCTCTTCGACACCAGCAGCGCATCCGCCGATGCACTCGCCGCCCGTTTGCGCAAGCACTATCCCGAGCTCGAAGTGACGACAGGCTCGAAAGACCCGGCGGGCTACGACGTGGTGGTCAATGCAACGCCTATCGGCATGAACGCGAACGATCCGCTGCCTTTCGATATCGACCGGATTTCACCGTCCACGTTCGTGGGCGAGGTCGTGATGAAGTCAGAGTACACGCCGCTCTTGCATGCAGCCAAAGAGAAGGGCTGTGCAGTGCAGGTCGGCACCGACATGCTCTTCGAGATGATCCCGGCGTATCTGGAATTCTTCGGTTTTGGCACAGCCACGGCGGACGAGTTGCGCGCAGTTTCCCAGATCAAATACTGAGGGCGAAGTCATGAAGAAGGTAATGGTGATCAACGGGCCCAATCTGAACTTGCTGGGTTTGCGCGAGCCCGATCAGTACGGCCATGACACGCTCGATACGGTGGAAACGCTGTGCGTGCAGGCAGGCGACAAGCTGGGCGTCGCGGTGGAATGCAGGCAGTCGAATCACGAGGGCGTGCTGATCGACTGGATTCATGAGGCCGGGCGCGAGGTCGCGGCCGGCGCCATGCTGGGCGTAGTGATGAATCCGGGTGCTTATACGCATACATCGGTTGCGCTACACGATGCAATCAAGGGCGCGAGCGTTCCGTTGATCGAGCTGCATATCTCGAACGTGCATGCGCGCGAATCGTTCCGGCATCACTCGTTCATCTCGCCGGCGGCACGCGGGATTATCGTGGGGCTGGGCGTGAAGGGCTATGCCATCGCAATCGATGCGCTGGTCCAGGTGACATCGAAGTAACGCTCAAGGCTTTTCTTTATCGGCCGCAAGCGAACGCAAGATGCCGATAAACTCCTGCACCGGTTGCGCAGGGAATTCGTGCTTGCGCGTGACGATCCCATAGCTTGTCATGACGCGGCGTATCGGAACAGGAAGCTGTCCGAGCAAGCCATTGTTCACATACTTCTCGACGGCGGCTTGTGGTTGCAGCGAAATCATGTCGGTCGCCTGCAAGAGTTCCAGCGCGGAAAATATCGATGTCAGCTCCACCATCCCGACCGGTACAGGGATGGCCGCGGCTGCGAACGTCTCTTCGAATAACTGCCTGATCGCCGTTACCTGCGGATAAAGAATCCACGGCCATTCCGCGAGATCGGCCAGTTCCAGCTTTCGCTTTTTCAATAATGGATGATGGCTTCCCGCCACCACGCAAACCGGCTCCGCCGCGAGCACCTCGAAGTCGAACAACGCATGATGACGCGGCTCGGTCAGACGGCCGACCATCACGTCGATCTTTTTTCATCGAGCCAGATTGCAAGCTGATCGCTGCTGAGTTCAAACAGCTTCACGACGAGTTGCGGCCGTTGCCGCCGGATCTCCCCGATACCCGCCGTCACCAGTTGCGCCGCCGATGCCGATATAGCGCCGACCGTGATGTGCCCATATCCGCCGTTTTTCAACGTCGTGAATTCGCTCACGAAGCGCCCGAGGTCGCCCAGCGCGGTGTTCGCATAACGCAGCGCGAGATGCCCCAGCTCGGTCGGCCGCATCTCGCGCGGCAGGCGTTCGAAGAGCGGCGCGTCCAGCATGCCTTCTATATCGCCCAGGATTTTCGTGGCGGCAGGCTGTGTCATGTGCATCTGCTCGGCGGTGATCCGCATGTTGCGCGTGCGGCCGAGGATGTCGAGCAATTGCAGGTGCCGGTAGCGCAGGCGGGCGAGGACGGTCGATGGAAGCAGTGACGAAGGTCGGGACATAGGGACGAGTGAAGGGTAAACCTGCATCTACTCATAACCGGATGGAATCGATTGTAGTCAATAATCGATTGGATGTTTATCGCGCCAATGCATAGAGTGGTGCCAGATGAAATAGACCGGGCGGATCCGGCGTCCTCACGATGGAGACAATACACATGCAGACTCAGGCCCTCTCGTCCCAGCCGTTGGCGAGCGCGGTGCGCAAGGCGCGGCTGCGCCTTACGCCATTTCTCGCGCTGATGTTCGCGCTTTCCATGCTCGACCGCTCCAACGTCGGCTTCGTCAAGCAGGCGCTGCAGGTCGATTCCAATATCGGCAACGCAGCGTTTGCACTGGGCGCCGGGATCTTCTTCATCGGTTATGCAGTGTTCGAGATTCCGAGCAACATGATGCTGCATCGCGTGGGTGCAAAGGTCTGGCTGAGCCGCATCATGGTGACGTGGGGGCTGGCGTCGGCGGCCATGATGTTCGCGCACAACGAGACCGCGTTCTATGTGCTGCGCTTCATTCTCGGCGTCGCCGAAGCGGGATTTTCGCCCGGCGTGATCCTTTATTCGACCTACTGGTTTCCGGCACGCGAGCGCGGCAAGGCGCTCGGCATCTATTATTTCGGCGTCCCGGTCGCACTCGTGCTCGGCAGTCCGTTATCCGGCTACCTCATGGAAGTCATGGGCGGTTTGCTCGGGCTGCGCAACTGGCAATGGATGTTCCTGATCGAAGGGCTCGCGGCTTCCGTGGTCGGCGTGATCGCATTCTTTTATCTCGTGAGCAAACCGCGTCAGGCGAAATGGCTGACCGATGCCGAAAAAGATGCGCTCGAATCGGCGATCGCCGCGGAGGACCGGCTGAAGGTCGCCCATGGTCCGTCGACGGCGCTTGCCGCGCTCGCGAACTGGAACGTACTGCGTTTTGTCGCCATTTACTTTGCGATCCAGGTCAGCGTGTATGGCGTGATCTTCTATCTGCCGACGCGTATATCCGAATTGACGGGGACCGCGATTGGCGCGAAGGTGGGCTTTCTCACCGCGATTCCATGGTTCTGTGCGCTGGTCTCGTTGCGCTTCGTGACGGGTTACGCCGATGCCCGCGGCAAGCATCGCGAGGTCGCGGTGGTGATGCTGGTCATGGCGGCAGCGGGCATTGGCCTCTCGACAATGGGCACGCATCTCGTCCCCGTTCTGTTTGCATTCTGCATTGCGACGGTCGGCTTTGTGGTCGTTCAACCGCTGTTCTGGACACTGCCTACGGCGTACTTGAGCGGGACCGCGGCGGCAAGCGGTATTGCGATGATCGGTGCGTTGGGCAATCTCGGCGGTTTCATTGCGCCGACATTGAAGACCGCTGTCGAAAGCTTCTTTCAGAGTCAGCGTGCCGGCATGGGCGCGCTTGCGGTGGCGGGTGTGATCGGCGTGCTGCTGCTGTTGAGCATCGGCATGAAAGGGCGGCGGCAGGAAGCGGGCGACCTGGCTGCATCGAAAGCGGCATCGCGTTGAGCCTCGCGCACCCCACGCAAAATACGGAGATACGCATTATGAAACCAGTAGTTGAAACTGCTCCCGCAAACACTGCGACGGTGCGCCTGAATGCCATCGATGATGTCCTCATCGCTCGCCATCAACTCGTCGCGGGCATGCAGCTCGCCGATGGCGACATCACCGTGCGCGGTTTGATCCCGGCGGGGCACAAGGTTGCCGTCAAAGCAGTCTCGCAAGGGCAACCCGTCCGACGCTACGGGCAGATCATCGGCTTTGCGAAGCGCGACATCGATGTCGGCGAACACGTGCACGTGCATAACCTCGCAATGGGCGATTTCGATCGCGACTACGCGTTCGGCGAAGATGCAAAACCCACGCAACACGCGGTGCAGCCTGCAAGTTTTCTCGGCATCCGCCGTCCCGATGGACGCATTGCGACGCGCAACTATATCGGCGTGCTCACATCGGTAAATTGCTCGGCTACCGCCGCACGGGCTATCGCCGATTATTTTCGCCGCGATGTGCATCCTGAAGCGCTCGCCGCATTTCCGAATGTCGATGGCGTGGTCGCGCTCACGCATGGTCAGGGCTGCGCGGTCGACTCCGAAGGCGAAGCCCTGAAGATGCTTCGCCGCACGCTCGGCGGCTACGCGCGGCATGCGAACTTTGCCGGCGTGCTGCTGGTCGGCCTCGGTTGCGAAACGAATCAGATCGACGGTTTGCTCCAGGAGCAGCACCTCGAAACAGGCGCCCGGCTCAAGACCATGACGATTCAGGCAACGGGCGGCACCGCGCGCACGGTAGCTGCGGGTATCGAGGCGATCAAGGTCATGCTCGTGGAAGCGAACGAGGTCGTGCGTGAACGCGTCGATGCCAGCCACCTCGTGATCGGCCTGCAATGCGGCGGCTCGGATGGGTATTCGGGGATCACGGCGAACCCGGCGCTGGGCGCCGCGGTCGATCGTCTCGTCGCACATGGCGGCACGGCGATCCTGTCGGAGACGCCGGAGATTTACGGCGCGGAGCATTTGCTGACGCGACGGGCGGTATCGAAGGAAGTGGGCGACAAGCTCGTCGAGCGCATTCACTGGTGGGAAGAATATTGTGCGCGGATGAACGCTGACCTGAACAACAACCCGTCGGCGGGCAACAAGGCAGGCGGCCTTACAACCATCCTCGAAAAATCGCTCGGCGCGGTGGCGAAGGGCGGCACGACCAATCTCGTCGATGTCTACAAGTACGCGGAGCATGTCAGCGCGCGTGGGCTTGTGTTCATGGACACGCCGGGTTATGACCCGGTGTCCGCGACGGGGCAGGTTGCGGGTGGCGCGAACCTGATCTGCTTCACGACCGGACGCGGCTCGGCTTACGGATGCGCGCCGTCGCCATCGCTCAAGTTCAGCACGAATACCGCTTTGTGGAAGCGCCAGGAAGAAGACATAGATCTGAACTGCGGTTCGATTCTCGATGGCGAAAAGAGCATTGATGAACTCGGCCAGGAGATCTTCGAACTGATGCTGGCGACGGCATCGGGCACGTTGTCGAAGAGCGAAGTGCACGGGTATGGGCAGAACGAATTCGTGCCCTGGCAGATCGGCGCGATCACCTGAAATTCCAGATGGCGCGCGGTTTTCCTTGTGCGCGTCAACGCGCGTCGGCGAGTGTGCATCGATTAGTCGATTCCGCTCGCCGCACGCCCGGCATAAAGCAGCTCAGTGCGATTGCCACGACGGACGCGCCTGCCGCGAAAAAATACACCGGTTGAAACGACCCGGCCACGCTCTTGCACAAACCGCCGAGCACGTTACCGAGCGCGCCCCCTGCACCGAATGACGCTTCGCAAATTCCGCACACGATAGCCGCGAGCGCCGGTTCACTCGTCTTGCCGACATACGCATGCAACAACCCGAAGAGCGGAAAGAACGAAAAGCCGAACGCAACGGCTGCGATCATCAACGCATAAACGCCGGGACGCGATGCCGCTATCAACGACGCGCACAGCAATAGAATCCCTGCGCTGACAAGCGCCGTGCGCATGCCGTCACGTTGCGGTTGTGAGGCAGAAGATCGTGCATCGCCTATCATGCCGAGCGTCAGGCCGCTTACCGCACCCACGAAGCCGACGAGCGCCCAGGCATGTGCGGTGACATCGAGTCCGAGATGCAGGTCATCGTGCGCATAAGCCGAGAAATAGGTGATGAACGGCACGCCGGCAAAGCCCGAGAGCAACGCGATTGCGTACACGAGCTGCCAGCGCCGCGAGAACAGCGTCCGCGCGGCGAACCGTGGCCCCTTGACTCCTGGCTGCGCTTTCACGCGCGTTTCCGGTCGTCCAAGCCGTGCAAACATCAGCAAGATCACGACACTCAGCAATGCCGTGAACAACGCGCTCACAAGCCACACGGAACGCCATCCCCACGCTGCCATCAACCCCGGCACCATGAGCCCGTTGAGCAACACGCCATAGTTGGTGCCGCTACCGATCACGCCAATGGCTTTCGCTTGATGACGTTCATCGATCAAAGGCGCGACGAGCGCCATCATGGGCACCCACGTCGCCGCTGCGAACGCGTTGAGTGCAACAAGCACAACTCCCATGACCCAGGTGTGATCGGCAAAGGCCAGGCACGCAAGCCCGACAGCCGATAACGCGGTGGCCCCCAGCATGACTCTTGCTGCGCCGAAACGCGAAGCAGCAAGGCCGGACAGCAACGCCACCAGCACATTCGCGATTTGCCGGGCTGCGGTGATGTAACCCGCTTGTGCATACCCGAAGCCAAGATCGTGTTTCATCGCGGGCAGGACAACCGGAAACAAGTACACACCAAAGCCATAAGTTGCGGCTATGACGGCCGCAAGCAACAACGTAAGCGCGAGTTGCCTTGATGCGGTGACGCGAGGCAAAGCATCCATGACGAGCTACCGAAAGAAGGGATAAATCCATTCTCGGCAATTCGTCTCCATGACGGAAATGATTTAATTTACTATCATCCAGTAAATCACTTCATCATTCGAGCGACCATGAATCTTGATCCAGGCTTGCTGCGTGCGTTTATCGCCGTCACCGAAGCGGGAGGCTTCACCAAGGCCGCCCGTCGGCTGAACCTGACGCAATCTGCCATCAGTCACCAGATCAGGCGCCTGGAAGAAGAGGTCGGCAGGCCGCTGCTTTACCGCACGACGCGCACGCTGACACTGACCGAGGACGGCGAGGATTTCCTGCGCTACGCCACGCAAATCCTCGATGCAATGCAAGCGGTCACGCGGCGTTTTCATTCATCACCGGCATCGGGCGTGGTGCGGTTCGGCGCACCGGATATCTTCATGGGCGAGCGCCTGCCCGTGTTGCTGACGCAATTTTCGCGGGCATTTCCAAACGTGCGGCTCGATGTCAGCGTTGGCATGAGTATCGATTCGGAAGCGATGGTTGCCGCGCAGGAGCTCGATCTCGCGGTGGTGTTATGCGTGAAGAGCCACAAGCACGGAAGTGGCGACGAAGGCATTGTGCTGCGGCGCACGCGGTTTGTATGGGCGGCGGCCGAATCGTTCGAGGTACGCGAAGGCGCGTCATTGCCGCTGGCGTTTTTTCCGGCGCCTTGTGTGAACCGGCGCGTGGCCGTCGAAACGCTCGATAGCTTGCCCGTGGACTGGCATGTGGCGTTCACATCGTCGAGTCAGTCGGGCATTCGTGCAGCCGTCATGGCCGGCCTTGCGATCACCGTGCTGACACGAGACGACCTTGAACCGGGCATCGCCGTGATCGATGGGCAATACGGTTTGCCCGCATTGCCCGAAGCCGAGTTCAGGCTGCTGTGGGGCAAGGGCGAAAAGACGCTGGCGGCGAAGGAGTTCGGGCGTCTGGTTCTCGATACCCCGGTTGAACATCCGTTGCGCTCGCGGGAGGCTAGAGCCGCGTGATCTGTCGCATGACAGGAATTCAAGGGTCAGGTGAACTGATTGATCGGTTAGATAAAGTTATTGGACCTCACCCGGTATTTATCACATGATTGGGATCGTCCCGGCGGCGGTCATGTTCATAGTCGCCGGCATCACGAGCCATTACTCAGGGAGTTCCGCATGAATCGATTTGCCACTGTCCATAATGAAGATGCAGAGATTGCCTACGACGTTGAAGGCCAAGGGCCGTTGCTTTTATTGATCGTCGGGGGAAATGGTGACAGCAGTCGTTTCATCAGACTCTCGGCGCAACTAGCCGATCGCTACACAGTCGTCCGTTACGACCGCCGTGCGAATTCGCGCAGTACCGGCGACAAACATGCCGAAATGAACATGGCGCAACAAGGCCGGGATGCTGCCGCCGTCATCCATGCGATGGGCGGTGAACCGGCGTTCGTGTTCGGCAACAGCGCCGGCGCCAATATTGCATTGAAGCTGACAGAGGATCATCCGCAACTCGTTCGAGGGCTGGTGGACCACGAGCCGCCTGTCAGCGACATCTTGCCGGACGGCGTGATATGGCGAAAGTTTTTCGACAGCGTGTATGACACCTATCGCACGCAAGGTGGTGCTCCCGCCATGAAGCTGTTCGCCTCATCGTTTGTTGGTCTTCCTTCTGCAGCAATCGCTCCACCGGATCAGGACAGCGGCGACTTTGAGCGCTTCCTTGCACACGAATTCAATGTCATCAACCGTTTCATTCCCGATCTCGATGCGTTGCGCCGCGGTGGCGTGCCCATGGTCACCGCCGTTGGCCGCGCGAGCGGCGACGCATTCTACGCGCAGACTGCACGCCAACTGGCGCGTGAACTGCCTTGCCCCTGCATCGAGATGATCGGGCATCACGTGAGCTATGCAAGCGACCCGGTGATCTTTGCCAATGAACTGCACGAGATACTGAGCGCACTGCCCGCATCACGCGTTTGAGAAAGGTCCGGCGCCGGCGCACCATATGGCGGGATGGGCCGCGCAGACGCTGGACGATCCCACCGCGTATGCCACAACCATCCTGGCGGGTTTCTTCGAAAAGTATCCGAAGCTCAACATCTTCGCCGGCCATTGGGGCGAGATGGTGCCGTTCTTCCTGGCCACGGCGACAGGCTCGCCGCGTTCGATAACCGAGACGTTCCATCACCATGTCTACGTCACGGCTTCGGTTCATCCATCCAGCTCACATGCGCGGCGACCACTTTCCACACGCCGTCAACACGTGCCCAGGTCTGTGATTGGCGGCCGGTCCGCGTTTCGCCGTTGCGGTGAAACGTGATGTTCGCCACGCCAAACTCCGTTCCGAACGTCGTCACCGACCGGTCGATGATCGTCCGTTGCAGCGCGCTGCCCGGTCGCTTGGCGCGGAACTCGCGGATCGCTTCGTAACCTTGCAGGTTTTCGGTTGCGCCGTATCGAAGCGTATGCGGACTGTCCCAGAAGAGCGTGTCGAGCGCCGGGACATCGTTTATGGTCAACGCGACTTCATACTTGTCGAACGCGGTTTCGAGGGAGGCGAGGGTAGCGGGATCGTTGATCAGCATGGTCGATAAAGAGTTCGTTGCGCAGTCGTCGATTATGAGGCTATGACGCGGTGTTGATTAATTTGACCGGCATGATCTCCTCGATCGACCCAGTGCACAATATGCGCTTCACGCGAGGCACGTAACGTTCATCAAGCGAACCAGGAGAGGCGACATGAGCAGTCAGACGATTGAAATCACGGCGCAGGACGGCGGCCGATTTACTGCGTATCTCGCGAAACCCGCGCAAGGTTCGGGTCCCGGCCTTGTTTTGCTCCAGGAAATTTTCGGCATCAACGACTACATGAAGTCGATGGCCGACCGTTACGCCGAAGAAGGTTACGTCGTGCTCGTACCGGATCTGTTCTGGCGCATGAAACCCGGCGTGGTATTGGGCTACGGGGAAGCGGATTTCGCCGCTGCGCTCGACTTCAACGCGAGATTCGACGAACCCGAAGCGCTCGACGATATCGCCGCGACACTCGCTGCCTTGCGTGCGCTGCCCGAGCAAGCGGGCAAGCTCGGGGTGATCGGCTATTGCCTCGGCGGCCGTCTCGCGATGCGCACAGCGGCAAGCATGGACGTGGACTGCGCGGTGAGTTACTACGGCGTGGACCTCGATGCGTATCTCGGCGAGATCGCCACCATCCGCTGCCCGATGGTTTTCCACTTCGCCGAAAACGATACGTTCACGCCGCCTGAAACCCGCGCGAAGCTCGAAGCCGCGTTCGCCGGCAAACCGCTGATCGAGCATTACGTCTACGCGGGTTGCGATCACGCCTTCGCCACGCCCGAGCGCGATCACTACGACAAGCCCGCGGCCCTGATGGCCTATTCGCGGACCCTGTCATTGCTGCGCAAGGTGCTGGGTCCCGTGTACGACCTGAACCGCCTGTGGGAGATGCATTGCTACTACGAGTTCGGCACGCGCGACGTCGACGCCGTCATGCCGACCATGGTGGCCGAGCCTTACGTGAACCACGTTCCGACCATGACGGGCGGTGTCGGTCATGATCAATTGAAGCGCTTTTACAAGTACCATTTCGTCGATTCCAATCCCGCCGATACACGCCTGATTCCGGTGTCCCGGACCATCGGCTCGGATCGGGTTGTCGATGAATTCGTGTTCTGCGCCACGCACGATCGCGAGATCGACTGGCTGTTGCCGGGACTCAAGCCTACGGGCAAATACTTCGAGGTTCCCATGCTGGCCGTAATCCGGTTTCGCGGCGACAAGCTTTACAACGAGCACATCTACTGGGATCAGGCTTCGGTGCTGGTGCAGATCGGCGTGCTCGATCCGACGGGTCTGCCGGTCGCGGGCATCCAGACCGCCAAAAAGATGATCGATGAAACCCTCCCGACCAACACGCTGATGCCGAACTGGGCATCGAGCGAGGGCAAGCCCGTTTGATCGGTTTTGCATGACGCTCATGAGGACGGTAAGAACATCCGCCGAGCTTTCGTATCAGGTCGTTTCCCACGTTGGCGGAGGGCGCTTTCGTCTCTTTTTGAACAGTGATTGTCCGATTAACGTGCTTTGCATCTCCGACCCATCTGCTATTCTCCTTTGGCCGATTGCGCAAGGTACCCGGTGACCGGCTAATCGGATGCGATGGTGTGCCACCCCACGGCGCGCCCGCGTTCGTGTCACGGAGATCACCATGCCGTCTCCATCAGTATGCCGAATGATCTCGACGTCCATCGTACCGGGCTTCGGACCGCCCGCCGGCGCCGCGCATTCCCTGTTGCGCCGGCAGATTGAGAACTGAGCGCCAGGCCATGTCGCGTAACGTACGACGCCTGCTGACGGCTTCGTACGCGGCTGCGCTCTCAGTGTCCGCACATGCGCAGTCGTATCGTGATGTCGCGCCGCAAACGCCGCCTTCCATGATCAAGCGTGAGGCGTCGCCGCCCCAGGCCGTTGAGATGCCGCAGGCTACGCAAGTCGCGGTGCCGTCGCTTGCGGCCTTGATCTTCGTGCCGGCTGGTACGTCTGACACATCGGCGCCGCAAGCACAGATCGGCGCCGAAGGACTTCCCGTTCTCGATGCCGCCTTCCTGCAGACCTTCCAGCCCGACATCGGCAAGCCGCTTACCTTCGAGCGCCTCGCGCAGATCCGCCGTGCGGTCGTCGCGCAGTATCGTGCTGCGGGCAAACCGCTCGTCGATGTTTTCGTGCCCGAGCAAGACGTGACCAACGGCGTGGTGCATATCGCGATTGCCGAGTTTCGGCTTGGGCAAGTGCGTGCAAGCGGGAACCGCTATTTTTCCGATGCCGTGTTGACAAGCGAGATGCCGCTGCGTCCCGGCGAGCCGATCCTGCAATCGCAGGTTGCGGCGGGGCTCGCGATGCTCAACGCAAATCCTTACCGGAGCGTCGATGTAGTCTACGCGCCGGGCACGGCCGCAAATTCCACCGATGTCCTTCTTCAAACCGATGACCGCCTGCCGCTGCGCGTCAACGCCGGTTACGATAACGCCGGCGTTCCGCAACTCGGCCGCGACCGCTTTTTTGCCGGCATCGACTATGGGAATCTGTTTGGACTCGATCAGCAGATCGCGTATCAATTCACCGCGAGCAACGATATTTTCGGCGGCAATCCCGACATAGAAGGGCGTCCGGATCGCGCCCGCTTCATGGCGCATTCGCTGAGCTATTCGGCGCCGTTGCCGTGGCATGACCGCATCGAACTGTTCGGCGTCTATGCCCAAAGCACGCCGAGGCTGCCCGACAGCTACGGCCAGACCGGCATCTCCGCGCAAGCAAGTATCCGATACGACTGGCTATTGCCGCCGGCCGGGGGCTGGAATCAGCAGATGCAGTTCGGTTACGACCTCAAGCGAACCAACAACGATCTCGAGTTCGGCGGTTTCCAGGTCTTCAATTCGAATGTGCACGTGCATCAGTTCCTGGCTTCGTACTCGATCAGCAAGCCCGATGATTTCGGACTGGCGCGTGCGAACGTCACGCTCGTGGCAAGTCCGGGCGGGCTCGATTCAGACAACAGCGATACTGCGTTCACCACCGCGCGACAAGGCGCAACCGCCCGATATGCGTACTTGCAGCTTGGCGGCCAACACGACTTCGCGCTCGGCGCAGGCTTCGCGTTCAGCGCGCGTGGCACGTTTCAGTGGACGCCGAACACCTTGCTGCCGAGCGAGGAACTTGGGCTGGGCGGCGAGACCAGCGTGCGCGGATACGACCCGTATGTGGTGCTGGGCGACCGCGGATGGAACGTGCAGACGGAAGTGCGTACGCCGGGCATTCCCATAGGCGCAAGCAGTATCGCGATGCAGCCCTTCGTCTTTCTCGATGCCGGGCACGCGTGGAACCGCATCGACCAGCCGGCGGAAGCGAGCAACGGATCGCTGGTGAGCGTGGGTGCGGGTTTGCGCGTCCAGTGGTCGCGTCATGTGGATTTGCGCGGCACGTATGGCGTGCCGCTGCGTGCACCGGTGCCGGGTGGATCAAAGGCGCCGATGGTGCAGTTGTCTGTATCGATTGGAACGTGATCGGAAAAACCATAGTTTGATGTGCAGCTTGCTCCGAGTGATTAGCAGCGTGGCAGGCATCAAGCAAGGGATACTATTGCAGTTGTTGTTTCAGCCACTCAAACGAACGCTCGATCAGCTCAGGCCGCTTCCTGATTGAATGGTCCATGTCTTCAATGCGCCAGTAAGTGATATTTACCCCGGCCTGCTTCGCCTTCTTGTAGAAGTCATCACTTGATTGAATCAGCGTGTCTCTCACTCCCGACACCACAAGCAGCTTTCCATGTATGTTTTTATAGGCCGGCTTGGGGTATGTCATGGCATCGGACATATACATGTTGGTCATGTTGGAGTAATAGAGCTGAGAAGACGGGTGTAAAAATACCTCGTCCAATCTTGAATCGAATTGCTGCCTGGTCGATACATTCTGACACTCCGCTTCGTCTTTAGCAGATTCTTCGCTGCATGCTTGCCGCATAAAAGCCCAAAGTTCATCACGCCAGGACCAGTCGCCAGCGCCCGACCAGATTGCAGTGGCCGAAACGGGGACATTGGGATCGGCGGCGAGTGTTACCGCAATGTTACCGCCTTCGGACACCGCCAAAAGCGCAAGCTTGCCATTCCACCCTCGTGGCGGGTAACGCCTGATATGCTCGATTACGGCACGATGATCCTGCAGGCGCTGGGTTCGGGTGTAATGCGCCATGAAGATCTTTTTGTCTATGGCGTGCTCGGTTATGCCCCACTGTTCAACAGTCAAGGCGGCGGCGCCGACTGCATCGAAGTTTCTTAAAAAATAACGATGAAATTGCGTGATGCTGGCTGCATTGTTCTGATCCGACGAGCCGCCGATCAACACAACAATGGGGAAATCTATCTTTTCCTTCGGCCTGCTCAGGTAATAGGTAATGTCAGTATCTCCTGCATGTGGCCGCTTAATCGAATACGTCAATAACGGAGCAAGGTTCGTCGTGCTTGCACTCCGCACTTCGGCAGCGTGTGCGACGCCGGCTAGTAGTCCAAAAAACAGCGCAAAAGCTACGCTTGAACAGGCCTTGCCAACTAACGAAAACACACGCATTTTTATAACACGGTTATGAAACATCGGTTTTTCCTAATGTGCATAAAACTATGGGTCGTAAATGGCTGCCGGTCGTACTGAATCAAACTCGCGTCAGCGTTCACCATTTGCAACCTGATCGATTCATTGCGTCGATAGCCAGCATGGGAATCGCCAACAGCCCAGCGCGAGAATACGCGTCGCGGCAATCGTTGCGCACGGCCTTGGACATCTCGCGTTCGAGTGTCTCAGCCGGCGATTCTCGCTGGACGTTTGTTCCAGCGGCTGGCTCGGGCATCCGTGGTTCGTCGCTGTAGCGCACTGATCGATGCGATGTGATCGATCCCAAGTCAGCTTGCCAGTCAGGGTCGCGTCTCTCAAGATCGGCTGCACTTGCAACATTGGGCGGAGCTCGACCTTCAGGCACGCGACGATCAGTGCTCCCGTTGCGACTCTGCTTGCGCGGCACGGCTCTGTTCACTGTTGCCTTGTGTGTACGTCCGGGTAGGGACACCGGCATCGATATTTCATCTGGAATCAATCGCGCGAGCAATGGTGCAAGTTGTGGACGTGATGCGCGCGGTCTTCGTTCTTCATGAACCAAAGCGAGCAGCACAAATATGTGCAGAATTATTGCAATCGCAAATGCAAGAAAGCCGACGAAGGTCTTTGTTCGCAAGGGATGGCTTATGTGAAAACCCTTTTTCCACATTTTGCCGAGCCTTCTGGTAGGAAGATCATGTTGGACTTGGTACCGTTTTGCGAGATCGTTTTTTAAAAGATCATTGGAAGGGAAATAAAGGCTGACTGATCAACTTGAGGATGCCAAAGCGATTCGCGGGCCCACCTTGACGGATGGCACTGGCTGAAACTGTAGCCCAAGGGTTATCCCAAAACAATCGTTATCGGTTTGATAGAGGTTCCGAAAGGTCGATCGCTTTGTTTCAAGACCATGTCTATTGGCCAAGGTTCTGCTAGCGACGCAAGATAGTGTTCACACGGAATCAGCCCGAGGGATGTGAACACAGGCGGTATCGCGTTCGTTACGAGAAACGGATACACGTGCGAGGCGTATTATTTCGCTCAGGGCATCCGCCCGACTTATGCATGCGCCAAACAATGAGACTTCAAATGAGCCGTTCCATCGCCGAAAAACGTGCTGCCTTCCGTGCGCTTCATGAACAAGGCTGCTTCATGCTTCCGAATCCCTGGGACACCGGCAGCGCCCGGTATCTTGAGGGCCTCGGATTCAAGGCGCTCGCCACGACCAGTTCCGGCTTCGCGTGGTCGCTCGGGCAGGCCGACAATACCGTGGCGCGTGACCTGATCCTGGCGCATTTGCGGGACATGGTTGCATCGACGGATTTGCCGGTCAACGCGGACTTCGAAAACGGTTACGCGTCCGATGCCAACGGCGTCGCCGAAAGCGTGCGGCTTGCGGTTGCGACCGGTGTTGCGGGATTATCGATTGAAGATTCGACCGGCAACCCGGACGAACCGCTCTTCAGCATCGATGTCGCGGTCGAGCGGATGCACGCGGCACGAAAGGCTATCGATGCAACCGGTGGCGATACCTTGCTCGTCGGCCGCGCCGAGAATTTTTTTGCGGGACGGCCGGACCTTGAAGACACCATCGCGAGATTGAAGGCGTATTCGGACGCGGGCGCAGATTGTCTGTATGCGCCGGGGATCACCACGCGCGAGCAGATTGCGGCCGTGGTGGCCGCGGTTGCGCCGAAGCCGGTGAACCTGCTGGTGGGATCGGTGAGCGACTTCACCGTCCAGGAGATTGCCGCGCTCGGCGTGCGCCGGGTAAGCGTGGGCGGCGGACTGGCCCGCGCAGCCTGGGGAGGTTTCATGCGCGCGGCGGAGTCGCTCGCCAAAGGACGGTTCGACGGGTTCGAAGGCGCGGCGCCAGGCAAGACATTGAACGCGCAATTCGGCGGCTGAGTTCGATTAGCGATTCGCTTCATGACGCGCCTCGCATCCATCGATTCAAACCCGCGCAAACAAGCAGCAAGGAGGAGGTCACGAAAAACACGGCGCGCAAACTGACATGCGCGCCGATCTGTCCGCCGATCAACGGACCGATCACTTGTCCGCTGAACTGCGCGGATTGCAGATACCCGAGTGTCTTGCCGGAGTTGTGATCGGCGACGGCGTGCCGGACTTCCTTCGCAATCGATGGCAGCAAGCCCGCGAGCGTCATACCCATCAGGCCGCGAAGAATGGCGAGCTGCCACCATTGCGTGACGAACGCCTGCGGCACCAGGACCACGGCCGTGGCAACCAGGCACCCTGTGATCACCTTCGCGCTGCCGATGCGATCGGCAAGCGCGCCAAGCCGCGCGGCGGTCAACATGCTGCCGAACGCCGAGGCCGCCATCACAATGCCCGCCATGCGCGCAACATAATCGCGCGGCACACCAAGCTGCCCGATATACACGGTAATGATCGGCTCGATCGACATGTTTGCAAGCAGCACCATCATTGCTGTCAGGAGCAATATGAGGATCACCCCGCGCTTCATCGATGGCAGCGATGCGCCTGCAACGTCGATGCGCTTTTTCGTATCGGCCGTGCGGTCGAAATCCTCGCGCACCACGACGATGGTCAGCACCGCCGCGACCGCGATGATTGCGCCGCCCACGAAAAACGTGCCGCGGATGCCCACCCATGTCGGCAGGAAACCGCCCACGAGCGGCCCGATGAGACTGCCCGCAAGCGCGCCGGTAGACAGTACGCCGAGCGCCCATCCCGAGCGTTCACGCGGCACTTGCGTGCCGACCATGACTATCGATGCCGACGCATAACCGCCGATCAACCCCGCGATCAGCCGCAGCACGACAAGCTCGGTCAGGTTGTGCGCGAGCCCGATCATCGACATCACGATAGCCATGCCGACGGCCGCGCGAACCAGCATCGGCTTGCGTCCATAACGGTCCGCGAGACGCCCCCAGAGCGGCGCAGTGATCGCGGTACCAAAAAACGTTGCGCCAAAGGCAACGCCAGACCACTGAACGATCGCGGAGGGCGTATGCACGCCCAGTTGCTCGACGTAGAGCGGCAAGAACGGCAGCAACATGCTCAAGCTCAGCAGCGTGGTGAAAGAGCCGAAGACGCACACAAACAGGTTGCGCCGCCAATAAGGTGCGTTGCGTTCGGCATAGCTGGGCAAGACGGTTGCGTGCTGATCCATGAAGACCTCGATGGTTCGGGAAGACGTCCGGCCAATGACCGGAAAAAGAAATACCTGACTTGCATATTATCTCTATTTGGGAATATTATGTTTACATCGTTCTCAAATAGAGATTCACGTGGACCATACGACTCTCGATATTTTTTGTGTCGTTGCCGCCGAACTGAGCGTGACCCGGGCCGCCAGACGGCTGGGCCGCGTGCAGTCGAACGTCACGACTCGAATCCAGCAGCTTGAAGAAGAGCTCGGCGTTGCGCTATTCCGGCGCGACGGCAACCGCCTGACGCTCAGCACAGAAGGCGAACGCTTTCTCGGTTATGCGAACCGCATGCTCGCTCTCGCCGACGAAGCGCGGCAGGTGCTTGCCCCGCAAGCGCCGTCAGGCACGCTCAGGATCGGCACCATGGAAAGCACGGCTGCGGCGCGGTTGCCCGGACCGCTTGCGGCGCTTCACGTGCAGTACCCGGATGTTCAGTTGCGGATTTCGACCGCGCCTTCCAGGCAGTTGCTCGAACAGGTCGGCAGCGGTCTTGTCGATTGCGCGTTTGCGGCGTTGCCGCCGTGTGGCGACATGGCGTCGGCAATGGATCTCGATGCCGCAGGACTTCATGGCGAAGCGGTTTTTCGCGAGGAGATCTTGCTCGTGTTGCCGCCCGGACATGGCGTCGTTCGGAAGGGCGGGGACGTCACCGTGCGTTCGCTCGCCGCGTTTGCGCAGGGCTGCAGCTATCGCGTGCTCGCCGAAGAGTGGCTCGGGCAGGGCGCAGCGCTGCTGGACATCCAGGAGGTCGGTTCGTATCACAGCATGCTTGCGTGCGTTGCTGCGGGCGCTTGTGTGTCCCTTGTGCCGCGCAGCGTGCTGGAGTTGCTGCGCGAACCGCCGAAGTTCCGCACGCATGTCGTGGCGAAAGTGGACACGTGGCTGGTTCATCGAAAGGGTTATCAGACGCCAGCGTTCAACGCACTGCGCGAGGCGCTCACGCCATTCATGTCGAAGCAGTTGTCGGCGAAGGAGAAAATGTCATGAGCACGATACGGCAGGTTTCATCGACTGCAAGCCAGGGCATGGCGGCGATGGTGGCCGCCCTCGTCATGGCAGTCGGAATGGGATTCGGGCGCTTTGCGTTCACGGGCATCTACCCGGTCATGGTCAGCGATGCCGTGCTGAGCGTGCACCAGGGAACGCTCGCCGCGTCGGCCAACTATGCGGGTTACCTGATCGGCGCGCTGCTGACCGCGGCCGTGCATCCGCGACACTCGCGCAGGTTGTGCATGCTTGCGCTTGCCGGCATTGCGGTTTGTCTCGGTGTTACGGCGTTGCTGGTTGCGCCCTGGCTCATCATCGCGATGCGCGGGATCACCGGCGCCGTCAGCGCGGTCACCATGGTCGCGGCGTCGCTCTGGCTCTTGCAGCATCGCGGTCACACGCGCGGCGCGCCGATGCTGTATGCGGGTGTTGGCATCGGGATCGTGCTGTCATCCGAGATGCTCGTCGCCGGACGCAGTTCCGGCCTGCACAGCGCAGGACTGTGGTGGGTGCTGGCGGCGGGCGCGCTGATCCTTGGCGCCATCGCATTGCCGGGTCTCGATGCACGTCCGGTTCACGACTCCGGCACGCGTGCCGCTTTGCATGGACACGAGTCCTTTCCGGCGCTCGGAGCGGGACCGCTGATCGCACTCTACGGACTTGCGGGCTTTGGCTACATCATCACCGCGACCTACTTGCCGTTGTTCGTGAGGGACGCGATCGGCTCGATCGATCCGATTCAGGTCTGGGCGTTGTTCGGTCTGGGCGCGATTCCTTCGTGCTTCATCTGGCACGCGGTCCACATGCGGCTTGGAACACGGCGCGCGCTGTTTCTCAATCTTGCGTTGCAAGCGGTGGGCGTTGTATTGCCGGTCGTGTTTGCCAATCCGGTGGGTTATCTCGGCAGCGCGCTGATCGTAGGCGGGACGTTCATGGGGACCGCAACCATCGCGATGCTCGCCGCGCGCCGGGTCGCACACACCATGCGCATCAGCATCCTCGCGATGATGACCGCGTGTTTTGGTGTCGGGCAGATCGTCGGACCGCTTGTTGCGAATACGATGTATGCATCGCATCATTCGTTCTCGACGTCGCTCGAAACTGCAGCCGCAGCGCTCGCCGTGGCGGCTTTGTTATGCGTGCGTGTGAGGAAGCCGCGTGATTCTTTTCAACCGAACGTGAACGCATAGGCGTTCGCGCATGCATCGAGAAACTCGATGGGGAACGCATGGTCATCGACCTTTACCGGCTGCCGAATGCCGTTGGTTGCCGGCGACGCTTGAGTTGCCCGTCGACCACGCACTGAATCACTTTAAATCGGTCCAACCCGCGCATCGTCATGGTGATTCTGTCCGTCGCCGCCATCGTAGCCTCCGGCGCCGTGGGAATCGACGCCGGCTAAGCTTAAGCCGCCGAGAAGCGGACATTTGAATCTGGCTAGAAGCGGACATTTCTAAAAAGCCCTAACAACCGATGTCGAGGCCAAGTTCAGATGTCGGGGTTCAAACTTTTTAGAAATGTCGGGTTTTGACTTTATCAATCTCTCTTTAAAAAACTCATTTCCCCACCGCGGCTGCCCGCAGTTCGGCGCTTCTTAGCATCATCGCGTTCATGTCGATTTGCCTGAGCTCGCGTTGCTTACGCGTGTTGTTGGCCCGCATCTTCGGTTTCACCGGTTCGCCCTGATTGGTCCTTGATGGCGAGCCCGAGATACGTCGGTTGTCGCGCTCCATCTGCACCTGGCGCGATAGCGCCAACACATGCTCAAGGCGCTTGTTGTCGACCTCGGCACCCTGGTCCATCGCTGATAGCCTGTCGTATTGGCGATAGGCCAGCGCGCTGCCATGTGCCCGGATTTCGATACGCCCATCCGGGTATTCATAGACATCGATGTAGTGATGGGCGAGGGCACGTGTTTGCGGCGTGTCGTCAAGCATGTAGATGACCCGGTCGTACTGCAATGTCAGGCTGTTCGACACGCAACGCAACACCCGGTGCGTCAGAATCAGGTCGAGGTCTTCATCGCTCCTGAGCGCCCGATGCGCGTTAAATGCATCGTCAATAAACACCAGCAGCGTGCACGCTGGCGCCCGGTCTTCAAACCATCGGTGATCGCTACCATCGATCTGGATCAGCTCGCCCAGGCACGAACGCCGGTTCCTCGGCTGATGGATCTTGGGCGGGCGCTGCTTGCGTGGAATCCACAGGCCGGCGTCGGTCATCAGGTGGCGAACCGTTTCCTTTGAAAGCGTTAAACCATGGCATTCGCGCAGCTTCTCGCAGGCAAGCGTTGGGCCAAAGTCGACGTATCGGTCGCGAATCAAAACCAGTGCCCGGCATGCCGTTACCTCATCAAGCTTTCGATTGCCTGGACGACCTCGCGCTGCCGAGCCCACACCGGCTGCGCCCGTTTGCTTGTACCGCAGCACCAAACGCTCGACCTGGCGCACCGTCAAATTCAAACGCTCAGCCGCCAGGCCCGGTTTGAGCATCCGGTCCACGACAGCCTGAATCACTTTGAGACGATCGAGTTCGCGCATATTTAGTGTCACCAGTCCGGTTGGTTTCATGGCGAACTCCCATCGTCTGATCGGAAGTTCCCAGCTTGGCACCAACAGCAGAACACGACATTTCTATATTGCTAAAACACGACATTAGGATATTGCCCCTACATGCAAAAAGTGGATAATTTATGTTATGTCAAGTTATCAACTCAAGTATGCTCGTCGACCAATGACATTCTAGCGATGTCCAATTCCCCGATTCAACCGCCGCCAGGTCCCTCGGCACCCCCACCAGCTACACATTTTAACGTCCGTGCGAAGCTCCGCTTACTGCCGCCACCCGGTGGCAGCTCAACCAGGAGCAACACATGCGCGATTCACCGCACGAGTTTCAAACAGTAACTGCGGATCTCTTGCTTCGGGACTGGCCGGATCAATTCCAGCTCACTTCCCTTGACGAGCGAATAATCGATAACGGATAAAGCTCTTTCCGTTCAGTTCCGTCTCACCGTCTTTCTCAAATCCAAGACGCAACATATTTCTCGTTTGGTTTCTGCTAGTGGGTAGTAGAGCCGTTATGAATTCAAGCTTCATTTCATCGAATGCTTTTTCGATAATTTCCTTGTAAATGGCGTGGCCAAGCCCCCAGAATTCTGGAGCAAGCACCAACGCCAGATCGGCATCGTCATGCTCAAGCTGCAACCCGCCCCATCCAGCAAATTTTCCATCGATGAAAAATGCCCACGGACCATATCCATGATGCTGCCATTGCAATTCCTTGCCCTCTACCCACGCGCGACATCTTTCCTCGTCAAAGACTCCGTCCGAAAGAGGCATGTGCCGCAAAACCAGAGGATCTGATAGCAACGAGATGATCTCACTGAGACGTACAGCTGGTAATCGTTTGAATTCGATATTCAATTAGTACCCCAATAATGCCGATGCACTCTCGACACTGTCGTGGAAGGGATCTCTCAACTCTGATTATCGACCTAACCTGAGCGGTTTGATCCCTGGTGTGCAACAAAGTGTGCGATCCTTTTTATCGAACAGATCATGGCGCTTTTGCCCGCAATCCGGGTTCGTGCCGCAAGAAGCGCTGTTTGCGCCGCTGGCAGAAGAATTTTTAGGGCGACCGGAATCTGTCAAAGCCTGGCTCGTATTTTGACCAATTCCTGAAATTGGAATCGAGATGCGTGTCGCAGACAATCTTACGGCTTCAGCTGTTTTGTCATCCAGAGCACCAGGTCATCGTCGAAGGGTACGTTCGAGCCCGGCGGTACCGGCTCATAATTGTAAGAAACCCCGTTCCCGTCGGGTCGATAGCCAAGCTTCACGTAAAGACTTTGTGCGGGACCATAGTCGGCATAAAGGCCGACTCCAATTCCGATGGTTGTTTTACCTTGGCCGAGCGCGTACTGCTCGAATTTTGCAATGAGTCGCGTAGCGATGCCACTCCGACGGACCGAAGATGCAACGACAAGATTATTGATTTCCGGCACACCCGCCTGACGGAATGCGCGGTAATCCGAGGCCCACAGTAAGTTTCCATAGCCCACTGCTCGTCCTTGTTCGTCAAGGGCAAGCAATATGTGCCTTTCACCATTACGCGATTCTTGAAGGTATCGATTCCAGATGCCGCGGTCAGCTTTCCAAGCCGCACCGCCGTTGGTTGCGGCGATGAGCCTGAAGTCTCCATCTTCAAGCTCTTTCAATTCGAACATCGTTATCCTCCAGATTCCGGGCTATCGAATTCTCACTCTAGCGCATCGAAGATCTGCTGACAGGTGATCTTGAAGATAGAGTCACATTTATCTTTGACGACTGCGATCTATCAAAACACGTCTCGCGCGGTGTCATGACGGCAGTCGAA
This sequence comes from Burkholderia sp. PAMC 26561, assembly GCF_001557535.2. Lineage (NCBI taxonomy): Bacteria > Pseudomonadati > Pseudomonadota > Betaproteobacteria > Burkholderiales > Burkholderiaceae > Burkholderia > Burkholderia sp. PAMC 26561. The sequence continues at coordinate 2,936,205 of NZ_CP014306.1, read as the reverse complement.
AGGTATCGCTGTGCGACGACTTCGCACAGTGGCCGATATTTGGTGACGAGGGGACGGCGCGCATAACGGAGCCGCTGCGGCAGAGCGGCCTGCCTGGAGATGTGGGGTATGTTCGACCTGCCTCGGTCGACCCGAACACGGAAACGTTCAACGAACAAGAAGCCTAAGACGTATTACATCGAGCGTTCGAGGATTTCCCTATAGTCCTCCACCGACGCATCGCGCGGATTGGTCTTGTGGCTGTGATCCTTCAGCGCGCCGCTGATGATCCGCTCGAACATGTCGCGCGTTACACCGAGTTCGGCCAGTCCCGAAGGCAGGTCGAGCGTGCGGCTCATATCGCGGATCGCGACGCCGATCTGATCGCCGGATTCGAGTTGCATCGCCTGTGCGAGACGAGCGAGCTTGCCTTCCTCCTTCACGCTCGCGGCCTCGCTGTTGAACGCGATCACAGCGGGCAGGAAGATGGCGTTGAGCGTGCCGTGATGCAATCGCGGGTTGATGCCGCCAAGCGAATGGCTCAGGCTGTGTACGCAACCAAGTCCCTTTTGAAACGCGAGCGCGCCCTGCATCGACGCACTCATCATGTTCAGGCGCGCAACGCGGTCATCGGGCTGACGCGTCGCACGCTCGATATGACGCCATGCGCGCCACAACCCGTCGAGCGCGATGCCGTCGGCAGGAGGATTGAACGCCGGCGCAAGAAACGTTTCGATGCAATGCGCTATCGCGTCCATGCCGGTTGCAGCGGTCAGCGCCGCCGGCAATTTCATCGTCAGTTCGGGATCGCAGATCGCTGACTTCGGCACGACGAAGGGAGAGATCACGCCGACCTTGCGGCCGTCGTCGAGAATCAGGATCGCACCGCGCCCTACCTCGCTGCCGGTGCCGGCCGTGGTCGGAATCGCGATCAGTGGCGCAGTCGCCGATGTAATGCGCGCAGCACCGCCTTCGATCACCGCGAAGCTCTGCAGTGGCCCTTCGTGCGTGGCGCAAACGGCGACGCCCTTCGCGAGATCGATTGATGAGCCACCGCCTATCGCAATGATGCCGTCGCACTCCGATTGCTTGTATAAGGCGACGGCGTCGCGCACGGCGCCTTCGTTCGGGTTCGGTGGCGTTAGGTCATACACCGGCACGGCTGGGCCCTGGCCCAGGGCATCGAGCACGATATCGACAATGCCGGCAGCCTTCACACCCTGATCCGTCACGATCAACGGACGACGGATGCCGATGCGCTCGCACTCGCTTTTGATGAGCTTGACTGCGCCGAAGTCGAACTGGATTTGCGTGATGTAATTGATGAGCGACATGGCAGTGAGCAAGCGTTATCTAAAGGGTTAACCAGACCGCCGCATCTTCCGCGGCTTTGGTCCCGCAGTATAGGCATGGCCCCTTCGGCGTTGATAGTGACAAGATTTCATGTCGCTATCGCTTTTGCTCAAGTCTGATCCCGCCGTTCACCAACACCTCAACCCGCGAACCGTGGCTCCGGCAAGCCCTTCACGCCGAGCCCGGTGACTGCGAACAGTCCACCTTTGTCGCGCTCTTTTTGGGGAATACCCCACATTGGACGGCCCATCGTCGTGACGAACAGGATGTCGAGGTCCGGGCCGCCGAACATCACGCTCGTCAGGTTGCGTACAGGGAAAGGCACCACGCGGTCCAGCGCTCCATCCGGCGCGAAGCGCAGGATGCGCCCGCCGAACACGAGCGCCGACCAGACGTAACCTTCGGCATCCACGGTCGCGCCATCGAACGTACCCGCCATGTCTCTCGCCGATGCAAACACGCGCCGGTTCGCAACGGCGCCCGTTTCGATGTCGTAGTCATACGCGTACATCTGGCGGTCGTAGGTATCGGTGAAATAGAAGGTGCGGTTGTCCGGGCTCCAGCACGGACCGTTCGAGCAACTGATGCCGCCGTCCAGGCGCGTGACCTTGCCATTGGTATCGAGCCGATACAACGCGCCGCTGCGGCTAGAACGCTGGCCCCGGTCTGCGTCATAGCGGTCGAAGTCATACGCCATGGTCCCCGCGATAAACCGCCCTCGCCGGTCCACCTTGCCGTCGTTGAAACGTGTTTCTGTATCGTCGCTTTCCGGGTCGGCGATGAGCTTCACCGTCTGCGCGTCGAAGTCATAGAAATGCAGACCGTTGGCAAGCGCGACCACGGCGCCGCCCTGCTCGCGCAGCGCCATCGAACCAATATGGCGCGGCACGAAATAACGCTTGGTATCGCTGCCATCGGCCCGGCAACTGCTGATCTCGGCGGCCGTGCTGTCGATCCAGTACAAGCGCTGTTCCTTCACGTCCCATAGCGGCCCTTCGCCAAGGTGATTGTTGGCATCAACAATCAGGCGCGTTTCGATCATGGTTGTCTCCTGTTATTTATCGGACTTCGACGTGGTCCGACGATGCGCAAGCAATGCCATCAGCCGCCGGTCACGCCACCGGCTGCGCTTTTCTATCTCGTCGCGCGGCAGGACATCACGACGTTCGGCATCGAGCCGCGCGATGCTTTCGGGCGACCAGTCGAACGGCACGCTGTCCTTCGCGAACGATTGATACATCGCGCCATAACGCGTCGCGTAATCCGTCACGCCACCGGGCGCATTCAAATCGATGGTCTCGAACGGACCCATGAACGACCAGCGTAATCCGAGGCCATCGCGCATCACGGTATCGAGGTCGGCGGCGCTTGCGTAACCCCGTGCGTAGAGGCTCAGGGCTTCATCTAGCAGCACGCCTTGCAGCCGGTTCAACAGGAAACCCGGTATCTCGCGTGTAACGGTGACCGGTTGCTGACCGGCTTCTTCATAGATCGCGCGCGCGCGGGCGATGGTCTCGGGCGTGGTCCACGGCGCGCCGCACAACTCCACGAGAGGCACGAGCGAAGGCGGGTTCACGGGATGCGCCACGAGACATCGCGAGCGCCCGGCAAGCTCTTCGGTGAATGTCGAAGCGGGCAAGCCTGAAGTCGAACTCGCGAGCAGCGTGTCGGGACGCGTCAACTTGTCGAGTTCTGCAAACAACGTGCGTTTCACATCGACGATTTCCGCGATGTTCTCCTGCACCAGATCGACGTCGTGCACGGCGTCGGAGAGCGCGTTGAAGGTGCTCACCCGCAACACGATCTGTTCGATGGGTTCATCGATCAGGCCATAGTCCTGGAGATCGGAAACGCTTTCACGTATCGACGCAATCGCGCCTTCGAGCATTGCGCTGTCGGCATCGTGAAGACGCACTTCAAACCCCGCACGCGCGAACACGACCGCCCACGCGCGCCCGATGCGCCCCGACCCGATCACCGCAACGCGTTTGCTGCTCATCGTCGACTCCTTTTTGGTTTTATGCCTTCTTGTCGCGCAACGTGATCACCGCGGCCAGCACGACGAGCCCGTTGATGATGTCGCGCACGGCCGGCGGTACGGTCGTTCCTGCGAGCAGTGTTCCGAGCGCGGTCAGCAGCAATGCGCCACCGAACACGCCGAGATAATGGCCGCGTCCGCCGGTGATCAAAGCGCCGCCGACGACCACGACTGCAATCGATGGCAACAAGTACGGGTCGCCCATGCCGAGGAACGCCTGGCTGCTGAAGCCGGCAAGCAGCAAGCCCACAGCGGCGGAGCACAAGCCGGAAAGACAATACACGGCGATCAGCGTGGCGCCCACACGTACGCCCGAGAGCTTCGCCGCGATGGGCGAATTCCCAACCGCATAGACCCGTCTTCCGAAGGCCGTGCGATGCAGCAGCAACAATGCAAACGCCAGGAACAGCGGGACGCACCACGCGGCGAGCGACAAAGGCCCGAAGTGTCCGTTCGTGAAGTTGCTTATCGCTGAAGGCGCCCAGCCTTGCGGCGATCCGTTGCAGTAGATCAGCGTGATGCCCTGCAGCAAGCCATTGGCTGCAAGCGTGACGACGATCGGCGGCAAGCCGAGCACAACCACACCGACGCCGTTGAAGACACCCACGAGCAAACCTGCGCCGAGCACGAGCGGTACGGCCCAGATCGCGGCATCGTTGAGACCGTGCGTGAGTCCCGTAAGCAACACGCCCGATAACGTGATGAGCCACGGCACCGATAGATCGAGTCCGCCCGTGAGAATGACCGCGCCTTGCCCCAGGCCCAATATGGCGAGGAAGAGCGTCAGCGTGAGCAAGCTCGTATAGAAGTTCGAGCTCGCAAGTACGCCCGGCCCATATACCACGCCCGTGATCGCGATGACCGCAAAGAACAACAAATACGCGGGCACCACGTACTTCACCCATTCGCGATTGCGCTCGATCCAGTCCAATACCACCCTGCCCTTGAGCTCGGTATTTTCCAGCGGACGAAAATCCTCGACTTCAAATTTCACGCGCCGCGCGCCTGGATCGTCCTTGGCGCGCGTTCCGGTTCGCCACGCGGTGACCCATCGGCTGGCGTATTGTGCGCAGTGATGCGCCGCCGATTGCTTGCCGATCGACGATCCGAGCACAGCCAGGATCAGGATGATCGCTTCAGCGATAGTCGTGAAAAACGCCGACACGTTCAGTACCAGCAAGATGTTCACCGTGATCATGAGCGTCATGGCCGCGAACACCGTGCCGACGCAGCCGCCGCGCCCGCCGCCGAGCCACGTTCCGCCGAGCACCACCGCGGTGAACATGGAAAGCAGCAACGGCCGGCCGACGAGCGGATCGGCGGAGCCCGTCTGTGCCGATACATACAAGCCCGCCGCCGCGTAGAACATGCCGGCGAGCGCATACGTCGCAATCCGGTATGTTTGAACGGGCATGCCGTTCGAGTACGCGCCGTCGGGATCGCTGCCAAGGGCGTAGAGCCCCACGCCAAACCGCGTGCGCTTGACGAAGGTCCAGACAAGCAGCGCGACAATCAGCACGGCGGCTGACATCGGCACCTTGTCCTGAATGAGATCCGACGTGATCAGGCCGCCAAACTGCTCGCCGATACTCCCGCCCGGCTTGTTCTGGATCAGCAGCGTGAGTCCTTGCACCATGAACATGGTCGCGAGCGTGACAACGATGGACTGCAACCGGAACCACGCGATCAGTGCACCGTTGATCAGCCCGATACCGCCGCCTATCGCGAGAATCAACGCAACGCCGCCCCATTGCTGGATGGGCGTGCCTTGTACAAAGTGCACGGCGAGCACGTTCGACAGCGAAACCACCGCGGACGCCGACAGATCAAAGCCGCCGCTCAGGACGACGATAGTCTGGCCAATGGCCGCAAGCGCAAGCGTCGTGCTGCTGGAGATCACCGAGCCGACGTCGTACATGCCGACCGGCGTTGCCGACAGTGACACCCACGCAACCAGCATTGCGAAGAGCGCGCCGATGGCGATGATCAGCCCGCGATAATGATCGATGCGCGCCCGCAAACCGACGTGCGCGCCTGGGCGCACGATTTCGCTATCGGGTGACGCAATTGCAATTTTCATGATCGACCTCTGGTTGCTTCAGCTTGAGAGCATCTTGCGCATCACGTTTTCTTCCGTGAGCGCGTCGCCTGCGAGCTCGGCCACATTGCGCCCGCGATACACCACCGTCACGCGATCGCATACGTTCACCAGCTCGGGGACATCGGTGGAATAAAACAGCACGGACCCGCCGGCCGCCGCGAATGCACGCATCAACACGAATATTTGATGCTTGGTCCCGACATCGATACCGCGCGTCGGATCGAACATCAGCCACACGCGGCTTTGCGTGAGCAGCCATTTCGCCATCGCGATCTTTTGCTGGTTGCCGCCCGAGAACGAGAGGCACGGTTTGTAGACGGCCCGCGGATTCACTTCCATCTGTGCAAGCGCACGCTTGATGGCAGCCTGCTCGCGTTTTCTGTCGATCAGACCGAAGTGCGTAAAGCGCTTGATGACCGGCAACGAGACGTTTTCTCCGCCGGGAAGCCGCAGGAACAAGCCCTCGGTCTTGCGGTCCTCAGGCAGAAAACTTGTCGATATCCCGGCCTTCAACGAATCAGCCGTCGACGTCAGCGTGACCGGTTTCCCATCCACCAGAATCTGGCCTGCATCGATAAACTCCGCCCCGAACAGCGCCTCGAAAATTTCGCGCTGCCCCATGCCCTGAAGTGCCGCAATGCCATGCACCTCGCCCGCTTTCAACGTCAGGTCGAAGTCGTTCACCACGGCATTCACCTTGATGCCGCGCGCTTCCATCGCCGGGGTGTCGAGCACGGTGGGAGAAGCGACCTTCGGCGGGTATTTGGCTTCCAGCGACCGGCCGATGACAAGCCGGATGACTTCGTCGTCCGAGATCGCGGAGGTATCGAATGCGCCCACGTCGTGGCCGTTCCTGTACACCGTCAGGCTGTCGCAGAACTCGCGCACTTCCTGCATGCGATGTGTGATGAACACGAAGGTCACGCCCCGCGCCTTCATCTCTTCGATACGGCGCGCAAGCCACGACACATCGCGGCCCGATAGCGCCGAAGTCGGTTCATCGAGCAACAGAACGTCGGGTTTGCGCACGAGCGCTTTTGCAATCTCGATCTTTTGGCGTACCGGCAAAGCCAGATCGCGGATATACGCGCCGGGACGGACATCGCCCAGTTCGAGCCTGTCGAGCCACTCCGCCGCCTGACGTTGCGCTTCACGCTGGCGGATGCGGCCGAACCAGCCCGTCGGTTCATACGACATGAGCAGGTTTTGCGCGACCGTCAGGTCGCGCACCAGCGTCATTTCCTGGAACGCGGTCTGCACGCCCGCCCGGTGCGCGTCTTTCGGACCGCGCATGTTCACGCTCTGCCCGAGGATCGAGATACTGCCTTCGTCCGGCTGCATCAAGCCTGAAAGCAGCTTCACGGTCGTCGACTTGCCCGCGCCGTTCTCGCCAAGCAGCGCGTGAACGGCACCACGCCTGACCCGAAAGGACGCATTGTCCAGCGCGACGGTCGCGCCGAAGCGCTTGGTCACGTTCGACAGATCGATCGCCCAGCCGCCGTCTGCTGCCTGTGAGTGGCTCTGCATGGAACGCTCCTTAATCCGGCTTGCCGGTCAGCGCCGCGTTGAAACCCACCTCGCTCGTCTCCGCCGAATAGATGTCGGCGAACCAGCCCGGCGGCACCTTGTCCGGCATGAACGCGGTACACCCTGCCTTCAGTTCATCGATCGACCCCGTCTTGCACAGCTTGGATTCCGCCGTCAGGACCAGCGGCAGCTTGAGCGTCACGTGCGGCGGGAAGTCCTTGCCTTCGAGTTTGCCGACAGCCATCTTCAACGCCAGCGCGCCCGAGTACGGCGGCGATCCATAGGAGATCGACCTGTACCCGATCGAGCGATACGAACCGTCGCCCTTGACGGTGCCCGGCGGCAGCATCTGCACGCGGTGCCCGTTCGACGATTCACCCGCGCATGGCTTCACCTTGTCGTCGGCTATGCCGGCTTCGAGCTGCATGGACGCCGCCGTGAAGCAGCCAACCTGCATCCATAAGCCGTCGATCTTGTCCCAGCTATTGGTGGCAAGGATCTTCGACAACTCCGTCTTCGCCGTCGCCTGGCTCCACATGCCGGTGCCCTCAGCCACGATCTTGATGCCCGGATACTTCGCGAACACCGCCTTGGCCGCTTCAGTGCGCGCACGATCCACGGACGTGCCCGGCACGCCGTTGATCAGCACGATATTGCCCTTGCCATTGATCGTCTTCGCGAGCCATTCCGCCGTCACCGTACCGGCCTGCTTCTGGTCGATCGTCACGTTATGCGCGCATGGCTCGGTCACTTCGCCGTCGTACGCGGCCACGATCACGCCTTTCGAGCACGCGTTCTTGATTGCACGATTCAACGCCGTCGGTGAGATCGGATAGATCACGATGGCCTTCGCGCCCGCCTGTACCATCGAATTGATTTGCTGGATCTGCTTTTGTGCGTCGGTGCCCGCGACCTGCACTTCGAGATCGACCTTGTCTTTCAGGCCCGGCGTTGCGGACATGGCCTTGACCATGTTCGCGGCTTCGGTTTGCCAGTCGTTGCCGACATAGCTCATCGAAAGGAATACCTTGTATTTCTCGGCGGCCGTTGCTTGTTGCGATACCGCCAGCGTTGCGAGCAACGTGGCCCCGAGCGCAAGCCGTGCCGCCCGACGCAGGGTGTTCGTCAGCGTTTTCATGTCTTCCTCCGATGCTGCATATGGTTATATATACGTGTACTACTAACTTTCTACGTGCTTCAGACGTGCACTTGCGGGTAATTCAATGCCTGCAGATCCGGCCACGACATTCGGATCATGACCGGGGATGACGAAGTCAGCGATCTGCCTGATTCGCCGGAGTGAAGCCAGTTCGGCCGCGGTCTCGTGAACGATTCCAACCGGCACGAGATCGACGATATTCTCCATGCAGCTTGCGCAGTCGCCGGCGATCAGCACCACGCCGTCGGCGGTGTCGACCGCGACCGACTGATGGCCCGGCGTATGACCAGGCGTTGGCACAACACGCACGCCCGGAGCGATGTCGGTGATGCCGTGCACGAACTGCCAGCGGAAATAGGCAAGCGGTTCGCGGCCAATCAGGAACTCCTGATAGAACGTGGCTTGCGTGGGCAGCGGACGGCCCGCGTATTCCCATTCACTTGCCTGCACGACGAACCGCGCATTCTTGAACAGCGTATTGCCGCCGGAATGGTCGTAATGCAAATGCGTGTTGATGACAATATCGACCTCGTCCGCACTCCATCCCACGTACTCTTTCAGCGCGCGTTCGAGCCGTTCTTCCGGCGCCTGCGTGCACGGGCACACGAAATTCGATACCCAGCCCGGATCGTGAATGCCGGTATCCACCACGATCTTCTTGTCGCCGCCGACAATTGCCGTCGACCAGACCGGCACCTTGATCTGCTGGCCGTAATACCGGCCGTATATCTGCGATGAACGATCGACAATCAGCCATCCCGTAGGCATGGCGACCACCTTGAGCTTCTGCACAGTCACAGTGATCTCCGCCGTCAAAGGTTGAAAGGATGCGTCAGAAGTTCGTGTTGTCCGCGCCCTTGAGCCCGAGCATGGCGCGCGCTTCATCTGGCGTGGCGATGTCGAGCGACAGGCCCTCTATCACCTGACGGATTTTCACGACCTGCGCCGCGCTCGATTCAGCGAGTTTCCCGGCTTCTATCCAAAGCGAATCTTCAAGACCGACGCGCGCATTCGATCCCTGCGCCACGCCGAGGGTTGCGAGTGGAATCTGATGACGTCCTGCGCCGAGGATCGACCAGACATAATCGTTTCCGAAGAGCCGGTCAGCGGTGCGCCGCATGTGCATCAGGTCTTCCGGATGCGCGCCGATACCGCCAAGCAGACCAAACACGCTCTGCACGAAGAACGGAGGTTTCGCGAGACCGCGATCAACGAAATGCGCGAGGTTATAGAGGTGCGAAATGTCGTAGCACTCGTACTCGAAGCGCGTACCGTTCGCACCGCAAGACGTCAGGATGTATTCGATATCCTTGAACGTGTTCTTGAAGATCAGGTCGCGGCTGTTGGCCAGATGCTGGCGCTCCCAGTCGTGCTTGAACTCCTTGAAGCGGTCGAGCATGGGATAGAGGCCGAAGTTCATCGAACCCATGTTCAGCGATGCCACTTCCGGCTGGAAATGATGTGCCGGCTTCAGACGTTCTTCCACCGTCATATGCGGGCTGCCGCCGCTCGTGATGTTGATCACCGCATTCGTTTCGGCCTTGATACGCGGCAGGAATTGCTGGAACACAGCGGGGTCTTGCGTGGGCCGGCCGTCGACGGGGTCGCGGGCGTGAAGGTGCAGGATTGCCGCGCCCTCTTTCGCTGCGGCCAGCGCGGCGTCGCCGATTTCCTGCGGCGTGACGGGCAGGTACGGCGACATCGAAGGAGTATGGATCGCGCCGGTGGGCGCGCATGTGATGATGACCTTGCGCTTGGTAGCCATTGCTTTCGGACCTCGTGAAAAAAGACGAATGTTTTAAGCGTGTTCAAAGCACTTCGACGTTGCCGCACACCGAGATGGCCTGCCCCGAAATCCCGCTGCCGCCGGGCGAGCAGAGGAACAGCGCGGTCGCGGCGACCTCTTCCGGCGTGGTCATGCGGCGCAGCGAGATCTTGGCCAGGTAATCCTTCTCCATGTCTTCATAGGAGAGGCCGAGCTGCTGGGCGCGCGCGGAGATCACACGCTCGATGCGTGGTCCTTTCACAATGCCCGGCTGAATGGCGTTGACGCGGATGTTGTCCGGTCCGAGTTCAATGGCCAGGCTCTTCGTCAGCCCGACCACGGCCCATTTCGTCGCGGAATACGGCGTGCGGAATGCATATCCGAGCCTTCCTGCCACCGACGACAACGCGATTATCGATCCGCCCTCACGCGCCTCTTTCAGCAACGGCACGGCCCGACGCGCGAAATAGAACTGCGCGTTGAGATTGACATCGACGGTCTGTTCCCACTCGCCGACATCCATCTCATCGATACCGCCCGTCGGCCCCGCAATGCCCGCGTTGTTGATCAGCACATCGAGGCCGCCAAGTTGCGTGGCGACGTCATCGAATACGCGATCCACCGCCGCCCTGTCCGATACATCCGCGAGCGTCGCGGTGATCGCGTTCAGCTCGGCGCTTTCTTCGACTTTGAGTAGCGTGTCGATAGCATCCTTGCTTGCGTCGCAGACATGGACACGCGAACCGGCATCGACGAAAGCACGCGCTATCACGAGTCCGATACCCGATGCCCCACCCGTAACCAGCACGCGCAATCCCGCGTGCGGTTTCAACATTTGCAGAACCGTCATGCTTGTCTCCGTTGATGTTCTTATAGTTCGTTGAGCCTCGAAAGCCTTGCTAGGCGCGTGCAGCCTCCCTGCTTTGCAGGCGGTCCTGCAAGTCAGCCGCAGCGCCGCCGATGTCTTCTTCAATACCCGCCCGCGCGCTTTCGCCATCGCCCTTCCAGAGCGCATCGACGATCTTCTTGTGCGCGGCCATCGATAACCTCATGTGCGGAATATCCGGCGCGACGAGATTCAGGAACGGCCCAATGCGCATCCACAAGTTCTGGATCGTGGCGAGCGTGAGATCGCTCGCGCCATGCGTGTAGATGGCGATGTGAAACTCGAAGTTGCTGCGCAAATACGCGGCGACATCGCCGGCTTCCACATGCGCGTGCATTGCATCGAACACGGCTTGCAGCGCGCTTAAATGTTCCTTCGTCATCCGCGAGGCCGCGCGTTTCGCGACGCACCCTTCAAGCGATATCCGGACATCTCGCAGCTCATCGAGCAAGTCGAGCGTCATGGGCGGGACCATGAGCGCGCGGCCGGGACCGTCGATCAGCGCGCCTTCGGCCTGCAGCCGTGTCAGCGCGGCGCGCACCGGCATGGTCGATGAACCCACTGCCTCCGCCACCCCGCGCAGGCTCAGCGCCTGTCCGGGCGCAAAACGCCCCGTCATGATCGCTTCGCGCAACTGGGCGTACACACGCCCTGCCATGGTTTCGCGCGCCACCAGTTCGAGCGGCAGCGGCTCGTTTGCTTCGCGCGTGGTGTCTCGCGTCGTGCCTTGTGCCATGAATTAAACAACTCCTTACGCGATCTGTGACCTGTGATCACACCTTGAGACAAAGTGTGTTGCCTCGGCGGTCCTGAGTCAACAAATAAGACGTAGGGGAAAACGCGGGTCGTGATGTGTCCATTGGATCCGGTTAGGCACAAGACGTGCAACGCATGCGCTAGTTGACCCAAGATTTTCCCGCCAATCTGCAACTCCGGAGCTTTTACATGGCTACATCGACAAAGAAACCGAGCGCAGCATCTGCCGCTCTGACCACACCGACCGACCTGGGTAACGACGCACGCAAGCAAGTCGCCGAAGGCCTGACCCGGTTGCTCGCTGACGTGTTTTCTCTCTTCGTCAAGACGAAGAATTTCCACTGGCACGTGAGCGGCCCGCACTTTCGCGACTATCACCTGCTGCTCGATGACCAGGCGCAATTCGTCTACGACATGATCGACCCGATCGCCGAACGCGCACGCAAGCTCGGCGGCACGACGCTGCGTTCCGTCGGACAAATCAGCACGTTGAAGCGCCTCGCCGATAACGACGCGGACTTCGTGCCGCCTATCGACATGCTCAACGAGCTGCGCACCGACAACGAGTCGCTCGTGAAGTACATGCGCGAATTGCATGAACTCTGCGACGACAAGGAAGACGTCGCAACGGCAAGTCTTATTGAAAACTGGATCGACCAGACAGAAGAGCGAGTGTGGTTCCTCTTCGAAGCGACGCGGTCGTAAGCACGGTACTCGCCAGCAAAGCCATCATGACGAAAAAGGCGCCGACGGCGCCTTTTTTCACGCGTCGCAAATCCCGCATGCGCACATGGAATAAACCCGTGAGCACAGGCGTTTCCCAAAGCAGCTAACGACGCAACGCGTATTATCGAAACACTCGGCCGGGATCCAAGGACAGCTTTGGTCGAGCATCGTCGTGAAGTTCCATTAGTCCATAAAAACTGGAAAAACGCCATGAAACTCAATCGCATGCTGACTGCCGCCGCCCTCTCGCTCACGCTGGCTGTACCGGCGCTCGCCTTTGCCGATACGGTCAACCTGAAAGCCGACCTCGCCGCTTCGTCGGAAGTCCCGCCGAAGGACAGCCAGGGTCACGGCAAGCTCGACGGCACGTACGACACGTCGTCCAAGCTGCTGCAATGGAAAGTGACTTACGCAGACCTGACGGGTCCGGCGAGCATGGCGCATTTCCACGGCCCGGCGCCGGTGGGCAAGAACGCAGGCGTGGTGATTCCTATCGATCCAAGCAAGCTGCCGAGCCCGATCGAAGGCAGCGCCACATTGACCGATGCACAAGCGAAGGACCTGCTCGCCGGCAACTGGTATTTCAACGTTCACACGGCGAAGAACCCGGGCGGCGAGATTCGCGGCCAGGTCGAAGCGGCGAAGTAAGCGTCACGTTTGAAAGCGGCGAACTCAGGGATTCTCACAACGAAAGCTCGCCGCGCTGTTCATGCTCCCCTTCCCCATGTACCGCGGATATCCCGGATACCGGCAAAGCGGGCGGCTGCGTCCGTTCGTGGCGCTTGCGATATCGAAGCCGACCAGCGTCTCCGGCGCAATGTTTCCCGTGACCCATCGGTCCAGCGCGCCGAGTTCGTCCCAGGCCGGAATGAAGACGCCGTTGCCATGCTGAAAACCCGGGACCATGTAAAGCCGCATGAACGAATCGACGATCGCCTGCCCATACTTCGCGACAAGCGACTGATAGAAAGCGATGGTCTGGTTCGGGCTGATGACTTCATCGGCGAGACCGTGCATGGTGATCAGCTTGCCGCCATGCGCAATGAACGCCGACATGTCGGGGTTCATTGCGCCGACCGTCGACGATAAATCCACCAGGCGCCCTTTGTACTCGCCGGGGTGATCCAGGTCGAAGTCGAGCGTGTTGAAGCGCAGGTCATGCGTGACGAAGTACTTCATGTAGCTGTCGCCCTGCGTGAACAGGTAGCCGTTGACATCGAAACGCGGCGGCTGCACGAGCGTTGCCGAATTGCCAAGCCCCAGCCCGCTTGAAAAGTCCACGCCCTGGAAAACGTTGTAGCCGTAATAACGGGTCACGCCGTGCGCGAGTTCGTAGGGCAGCGTGAAGCCGTCGCGCAAGGTCTCGAGCGTCGCGAGTTGCGCCTCCGACAAACAACTGTCCCGCTGCGATGGCCGCTGTCCGCCGACGCATCGCAACTGCGCAATGATCTTCGGCTCGCGTTCACGGCAGGCTTCCACATTCGCAACGATGCCGTCGAGCGCGCCGTCGAGTCCGTCGCATTCCTGCAGCACGGTTTCGACCACGCGTTTTTGCTGCGCCGGTCCGACAAACCCGCCGGGTGTCCCGTACGATGCACGCCCGACTTTCACCCCCATCAGCCGCACGCCCGAAAAATTGATGGCGGGCGCGTTTGCTATCACGCCGTCGTAGTCGTCGGGAAAACGCTCGATGACCGTGTACGCCTCGCGTCCGCCTGTCGAGCCACCCGCAAAGTAGGTCTGCTCGGGCTTGCGCCCGTAGCCCATGATGATGAGCGCCAGCGCGACATCGTGCGTCTTCTTCAAATGCCCGTAGCCGAAGTTGATCACCGCTTCGTCGTTCATCGCAAAGTCGGCGCGCCCTGAATTCCCGACGTGACCCGAGTCCGAGCCGAAGGTCGCGTAACCAATCGATAACGGAGACGCCGCCGGCGCGAACGCCGTCGGTTCCGTTCCGCTCACGATCACGCCGTTGTAACCGCCGCCGCCCATTTGCAGCGCGCGGCCATTCCAGCGCGCCGGAAGGTTCACTTCGAAGCGGATATCGGGCGTGGTGTCGAGCTGCGCCTTGATCACGCCGACGAGCCGGCAGTAATCGCCGTTGCGGTTGCGAGGCGCCGCAGCAGCAACGAACGATGCATCCGTGATGATCGCCCCGCGCGTGGGCAGTCCGATCACCGACGCGGGCACGTCCTTGCCCTGCAGTTCAGCGCAATGCTTGACCACGTAGGAAGCAGCGCTCGCGTGAGCGCTGCACGCGAGCGAGGCAGCGAAGGGCAACAGGTGGCGAAGGAGACGAAGTGTGGCTTGGGGCATCGATAAGAGGTTGATTGCCGTGTACGGCACGAGACTGTTGCCTGAAGCTGACTGCAGGCCGACGCCGCACAATATATAAGAAGCTTCTTATTGGAACGAATCCAATCCGCAGCGCGTTGTGTTTGCACAACCTTGCAAATGTTTTCCGAAGCACACGCGCTTACAACGCGATTGATCCCACGATTAGGTCTAGCCAAAAGTGGCGAAAAGCGACACAAGCGGCGGCGCGATGCCGCGCCACCGCTTTCGCACGCAGCATGCCTGCGGGCGGTGCCGGGTCATTCCCCGGCCCATTCACCGCGAAGATCGCTGTCCTGCAGGAGTTCGAGCAGCGTTTCCGCCGGCCGGCTCAAATGCTTCGCCGCCAGCGCGATGAACTCGACCTCCGGCAATTCCGGCAACTCGGCACGATTGGTTGGGGGTGCAAGTCCCCTGCCCGAGAGAAAGTTCGAACGCACTGTCAGGCCCAGCCCGCCACGCGCGGCGGCAATGCATCCTGCATACGAGCTGCTCGTGCAGACCATTTGCCATTGGGCGCCCGCGGCCGCGAGCGCATCGAGCACCACGGCACGAGTGACGCTCGGCTCGGCGACGAGGATCAGCGGCAAGGGCTGCGCGAGATCCACTTCGGTGCCGGCCCGCGCAAGCCATTCCAATTTTCCTGAAAAGAGCGGTATGCCGCGCCGGTCGCCCAGCCGCCTTTTGCCGATCAGCAGATCGATCGCGCCCGCATCCAGGCGCTCGTAAAGCCGCCCCGTCATGCCAATGGTGATCTCCAGCTCGACATCGGGATGCGTGCGCCGGAACGCAGCGAGCACGCTCGGCAGCGGCCCGAGCGCCATATCGTCCGATGAACCCAGCCGCACGCGGCCACGTAATCGCGGCGAGCGGAATTGCGATTCGGCATGGGACATGGCCTCGAGGATCACGCGCGCGTGAACGAGCATGGCTTCGCCGTCGGCGGTGAGCGCGAGCGAATGGGTATCGCGGACCAGCAGGCGGCGACCCACATGTTCCTCGAGACGCCGGATGTGCTCGCTGACGCTCGACTGCGTGAGACTGAGCTGACGGCCGGCGTCAGTGAAACTATGCGACGCGGCCACCGTCGCGAAGGTGTTCAGCCAGACAGGATTGAGCATATGCCATTGTTATCGACTAATCCGATAGCAGTCAATGTTGCCAGCGGGGTTCCCGATAACCACGCATCGTCTTAAAATCTTCACATTGCACGGAATTCCGCGCTATAACGCTTCGTCAGTAAAAGAATGACCCCAAAGAACTCACACACGGCGCTTCTCTGGATCGTGGCCGTCGGCTTTTTCATGCAGGCCCTCGACACGACTATCGTCAATACGGCCCTGCCCTCCATTGCGCGAAGCCTGCACGCGCAACCGCTCGCCATGCAACCGATCGTGGTTGCATACACGCTGACCATGGCGTTGCTTACGCCTGCCTCCGGCTGGCTCGCTGACCGCTTCGGCACGCGGCGCGTCTATTTCGTCGCCATTCTCCTGTTCGTGATCGGATCGCTGTGCTGCGCGAACGCACAAACGCTGAATCAACTGATCGTGGCGCGCGTGATCCAGGGTATCGGCGGTTCCATGCTGCTGCCTATCGGCCGGCTCGCCGTGCTTCGCAGCGTGACCGGCGAGGCTTACGTCTCGGCGCTGGCGGTGATCTCCATTGCGGGCCAAGTGGGCCCGATTCTCGGCCCGACCCTGGGCGGCTGGTTCGTCGAATCTTTTTCGTGGCACTGGATCTTCCTGATCAACGTGCCGATCGGCGCAGTCGGTCTGCTCGCGGTGCAGCGTTTCCTGCCCGATGACGCCATCTCCGATGCCCCGCCTTTCGACTTCATCGGCGGCGCGATGTTGTCGCTCTGCATGGTCGCGTTTTCGATGGCGCTCGACAGCCCCGCGCAATCGCACAAGATATTGGTATCGGGCGGTTTGTTCGCGGTGTCCGCCATCGCCGCGCTCGCCTACATTCCGTACGCAAGGCGCCGTGCGAATCCGCTGTTCAACCTGTCCTTGTTCAGCGAACCGAATTTCAGCGTCGGGCTGATCGGCAACTTGCTGTGCCGGATTGGTTCGAGCGCCGTGCCGTTCCTGCTGCCGCTGCTCATGCAATTGCAACTCGGTTATTCACCGCTGCATTCGGGCTTGATGATGCTGCCCGCTGCGTTCGCGGGAACGATCGCGAAGGGCTGGATCTCGCCGCTCGTCAAACGCTACGGCTACGACAACTTCCTGCTGTGGAACACGATCCTGGTCGGTGCATCGATAGTCGGCTTCGCGTCGTTCTCGGTGAGCACGCCGCTCGTGCTGGAAATTGCGATTCTCGCCGTGTTCGGCGCCTGTAATTCCATGCAGTTCGCCGCGATGAACAGCGTCACGCTCAAGGGACTTTCGATCAAGGATGCGGGCAGCGGCAACAGCCTCTTCTCGATGGTGCAGATGCTCGCGATCGGACTGGGTGTATCGATAGGCGGTGGCCTCGTGTCCGTTTTCTCGTCGAGCCTCGGCTCGGCCGCGCTGGCGTTTCGCATCGCGTTCGTGTGCGTGGGCCTGGTCACGCTCGCGTCGGCCATCGTGTTCCGGTTCCTCGATGCCGTCCCCCCCCGTGCCTCGACCCAGCCCGCAACCTCATAGGCTTCGTCTGCAAGCATCGGCTGTAGCGTTTAAGCTTGCTTGATGTTCAACCTGGTCAATCGCTCGAGGAGTTCGCCTTGGAATATCGTAAGTTTGGGAAGACCGGCCTGACCGTTTCGCGCCTGTGTCTCGGCACCATGACCTTCGGCTTGCAGACCGAAGAAAACGTGTCGCGCAGCATCATGGACCGTGCGGCGGAAGCGGGCGTGAATTTCATCGATACCGCCGACGTCTATCCGCTCGGCGCCGACGAAACGCACGCGGGCCGCACGGAAGAGATCGTCGGCCGATGGCTCAAGGACACGCCGTCGCGCCGCAGCGAATTCATTCTCGCGACCAAGGCGGTCGGCAAGATGGGCCCGGCGGCATGGGATCAAGGCGCGTCGCGCAAGCACTTGCTGGATGCGATCGATGCATCGCTCAAACGGCTGAATACCGATTACGTCGACTTGTATCAGTTGCATAGCGACGATCGCGAGACGCCGCTCGACGAAACCCTCGAAGCGCTCGATACCATCGTGCGTCATGGCAAGGCGCGCTACATCGGCGTGTCGAATTTCCTGGCGTACCGGCTTGCGACCGCGCTCGGCCGCTCGGACTTCCTGCGCGTCGCGCGCTTCATCTCCGTCCAGCCGCGATACAACCTGCTGTTTCGCCAGATCGAGCGCGAGCTGCTGCCGCTTGCGACCGACGAACACCTCGCCGTGATTCCGTACAACCCGCTCGCCGGAGGCCTGCTGACCGGCAAGCACAAGCACGACGCCAAACCGTCCGATGGCCGTTTCACCGGGACGGTCGGCAAGGCCGGCGAGATGTATTCGCAGCGCTACTGGCACGAGCGCGAGTTCGAGACCATCGCGAAGCTGCAGCAGATCGTGAAGGAAACCGGCGAGTCACTGACAAAGACATCGGTGGCCTGGGTGCTGGCGAATCCCGCGATTACATCGGCGATCATTGGTGCGAGCAAACCCGAGCAACTCACGGACAGTCTGGCCGCCGTCGACCTGAAACTCGACGACGCGCTGAAAGCGAAGCTCGACGATGCAACGAAGGAATATCGCTGGGGCGATGCGGCCCGCTAGATTTGCGAAAGTGCCGGTTTCGGCCGGCACGGGCAAACCTAGTACCTCGTGATATCCCGTGGCTCGAACGTGCGCGACGGCCCGCGCTGTTTGGCCGTGGCGACCATTGCGCGGCCGAGTTGCTGCGTCGTCGTGATCGCATTCGGAAACGAACGCCGCAACAGCGGAAACAACGGCCCCATGACGGAAATGACCGCCTGATACATCGGCGTCTTCGAACGGATGCCGTTCATCGGCTGGATCGCTCCGGGGCGGAACATATAGGCCGCCTTGAAGGGCATGCGCAAAAGCGCGTTCTCCGTGCGCCCCTTCACCCGTGCCCACATGCTGTTTCCGCGCTCGGTCGTGTCCGTGCCCGAGCCCGAGACATACGAGAACGTCATCCCGGGATTGATTCGCGACAAGACCCGCGCGATGCCGAACGTCAGGTCGTATGTCAGATGCGCGTAGTCGGCCTCTTTCATTCTGAACGACGACACGCCGAGGCAGAAAAAGCAGGCGTCGAATCCAGTAAGCTGGTCCTCGATTGCGGAGAGATCGAAGAGATCGCCATGCACGATCTCGTTGAACTTCGGATCGAGTTGTTTCGTGGAACTGCGCCCGAGCGCGACCACGCGCTCGACATCCGGGTCGAGCAGACATTCCCGCAGCACGCCCTGCCCGACCATTCCCGTCGCGCCAAAAACGATGACTTTCATAGTTTCTCCGGCCTTTGGACGCCCGGCTTTGCGTCCCGCTTGATGTCCCGCTCTATGTCCCGCTCTATGTTCCGCTTCGGGCCCCATTCAGTGCCCGTGAGTTTCGCCGATACATCCCAGAGCTTCGCGCCGACAGCCGCATCCGTAGCCTGCGGGAAAATGCGCGCTTCCGATGGCGGCCCGATCAGTTCCTGAAAACCCTTTGGCCCATAGTACGCGGCGCCGCGTGCTTCCGGTGCAGTGGCCGCAAGAAGCGTGGGCAAGGCGCCTTCTGCTGCGCTGTGGCTCAGGAACCGCGACATCACTCGACCGGCGAGCGCCAGCATGCCCGATGTTCCCGGTCCATTCGCAATCAGGTCCGTGCGTGCGAATCCCGGATGTGCGGCGTTGCTCATGAGGCCCCAGCCGTTTGCGTCGCTGCGCCGTTGCAACTCCAGCGCGAACATCAGCATGGCGAGTTTCGATTGCTCGTACGCGGGCCACGCTTTGTAGGCGCGCTCGCCCTGCAGGTTATCGAATGCGATCTTGCCCCGCCTGTGCGCGATGCTGCTCAGGTTCACCACGCGCGGCGCGGCGCTCTTTTGCAGGAGCGGCAGCAATTGCGAAGTCAACGCAAAGTGACCGAGATAGTTCGTGCCGAACTGACGCTCGAAGCCATCGGCAGTTTTCTCGTGTTGCGGCAGCATCATCACGCCCGCATTGTTCACGAGGATATCGACAGGCGCGCCATCCGCGAGCAAGCGCTCAGACGCGCGCGCAATCGACTTCAGACTCGCCAGATCAATCATCTCGAAGCTGACCCGCGCATTCGGCACTTCGTGGCGGATACGGTCGAGCGCCGCCCGGCCCTTTGCCTCGTTGCGTCCCGTGAGAACCACCTCGGCGCCCGCACGTGCAAGTTCCAGCGAGGTCTCATAACCCAGTCCACCCGTTGCGCCCGTCACGACAACGCGCTTGCCGGTTTGCGGCGGGATATCGGCAGTCGTCCATGTGCTCATTTGAATTCCTTTCGCATTTGATTGCGTGAGTAATCAGTCATTGAATCGGCGGCAAATTGGCTTGAATCAGGCGGACTTCAGGCTTTGTCGCGCGCGACACCATTCCAGAACACGTCGAAGCCAATCTGCCGATACCGCCCTGCTTCATCGGGATACGCATTCATGAATCCCATCGTGGTCTCCGCCAGCGCCTTCATATTCGCCGCAATGAACTCGCACGGATAAGCCTGCAAGATCTCGGTCTTGATGCTGTGCAGCGCGAGCGCTTCGATTTCGGCAAATGGTTCGTACCCGACCGCCTTCGATTCCTCAGTGACAATATCCGCCACCGATAACTGATCGAGCACATTCAACCGCTGCGGATTGGCCACACCCCAGTCCACGAACGCATTCCACAAGTATTCGAGCCGGTGCCGCACCGGCCCGCGCCGCGGGAACTGCGCCATCAGCGCGTCGGCGAGTTCGAGCTTGATCGACCGATACAACGCGTTGACCAGTTCGTCCTTCGTGCGGAAATAGGTGAACAGCGTCCCTTCCGCGACGCCCGCCTGCTTCGAAATGGCCGATGTAGGCGCGGCGGCAAGTCCGCGCTCGGCGAAGACCTGCTCGGCGGCAAGAAGAAGCGCGTTGCGTTTGTCGTCGCTTTTGGGTCGGGCCATCGAAGATCTTGCAGTTTAAATGAGTGAATGCTCAATTATAACCAATTTTGAGATTGACGCAATATCGCTCCGGACGGGCCAAAACCTGCCCGTGCTAGCATCGGGCCGTCTTCTTGCTATAGGGCGCCGGCATGGGAGCTTGCCGCGCCTACGTCACGATTCCAGCTTCCCTCAAGGCATTTATGAACAACCACTCCGTACACCAAAAGTTTTTCCACATCCTGCTGTTCGTGGTTACCGTCGCGCTTTGCTGGATCCTGACGCCGTTCTTCGGCGCGATCTTCTGGGGGACGATTCTCGCCATCCTGTTCCAGCCGATGCAGCGCTACCTTGCCGCCAAATTCGGCAAGCGCCGCAATCTCGCTGCGTTTGCAACGCTCGGGCTGACCATCGTGATCGTGATCCTGCCGCTGTCGTTTGTTGCAGCCACGCTGGTCCAGGAAATCGGTCTCGCCTACACGCAGATCAAGTCGGGCCAGCCCAACTTCACGATGTACTTCCAGGAAGGCATCCACGCACTGCCGAAGTCCGTGCAGACCTTGCTCGGCCGTTTTGGACTCACGGATATCCCGAGCATCCAGAAACGGCTGACCGATGGCGCCGCCGCGATCAGCCAGTTTGTCGCGACGCAAGCCCTCAGCATCGGACAGAACACATTCCAGTTCGTGATCAGCTTCGGCGTAATGCTGTACCTGGTGTTTTTCCTGCTGCGCGATGGCGGTGAAATCGGCCGGCGCATTCGCCGCGCATTGCCGCTCGATGAAGCGCCGAAGCAGCACCTGATCGCCAAATTCACAACGGTCGTACGCGCAACCGTGAAGGGCAATATCGCCGTTGCCGCAGCTCAGGGGTTTCTCGGCGGGATGATCTTCATGTTTCTCGGCATCCAGGGCTCGCTGCTCTGGGGCGTGCTGATGGCTTTCCTGTCGCTGCTTCCGGCCATCGGCGCCGCACTCGTCTGGGCGCCGGCGGCAGCGTATTTCCTGCTCACCGGCGACATCTGGAAAGGCGTGATCCTGATCGCGTTCTGCGTGGTCATCATCGGTCTGGTCGATAACATCCTGCGTCCGATTCTTGTTGGCAAGGACACGAAGATGCCGGACTGGGTCGTGCTGATTTCGACCTTGGGCGGGATGGGACTGTTCGGGATCAACGGCTTCGTGATCGGACCGCTGATCGCCGCGTTGTTCATGGCGGCCTGGGACCTGTTCACGCAGAACGAAGAAGGCCAGGCGGAAGGAACACGGACCATCGACAAGGTGTGAGTTTGCCTGCTGAATGAAAAACGGCTCGCTGATTGGATCAGCGAGCCGTTTTTTCCATGAGAACCCGTTCGACTCAGCGCCGCTCTGCCCCCGCGTACTTGCAGTCGAAGCGTTTTCTCACCGTGCCGTTTTCATCGACACTTTCCAGATACACATCGAACTGCCAAAGTCGAGCCATGTGCTTGAGCACTTCCTCGCTGTCGTTGGTGAGATGCCGGTTATCGGTCATGAAGTGGCGAAGCGTGAGGCTTCGGTCACCGCGCGTGTTCACCGAGTAGACCTGGATATTAGGCTCCCGGTGATGCATGTCGTATTGACGCGATAACGCTTGCCGCACGTACCTGTACCCGCTTTCGTCGTGAATCGCCGATACCTCCAGCGAGTCGCGCATGTCGTCATCGAGAATCGAGAACAGGCGCATTTCCCGGATCAGATGCGGTGACAAATACTGCGCGATAAAACTCTCGTCCTTGAAATTGCGCATGGCGTAGTGCAGTGCTTCCAGCCAGTCGCTGCCGGCAAGTTCGGGAAACCATTCCCGGTCTTCGTCCGTCGGGTTTTCGCAGATGCGGCGGATATCGCTCATCATGGAAAAGCCGAGCGCATACGGGTTGATGCCGCTGTAATACTGCTTGGTCACCGGCGGCTGATACACCACGTTGCTGTGCGAATGGAGGAACTCCATCATGAAGCCGTCCTCGAGCCGGCCTTCCGCATACAGCGTGTTGAGCAGCGTGTAATGCCAGAAGGTGGCCCAGCCTTCGTTCATGACCTGCGTTTGGCGCTGCGGATAGAAATACTGTCCCACCTTGCGCACGATGCGAATCACCTCGCGTTCCCAGGGTTCGAGCAAGGGCGCATTTTTCTCCGCGAAGTACAGCAGGTTTTCCTGCGGCTCCGGCGGATATCGGCTTTCGATCTCTTCGGTTGTCGTCGCCTTTTTATTGGGCAACGTGCGCCAGAGTTCATTCACTTGCGATTGCAGATACGCTTCGCGTTCACGTCGCGCAGCAGCTTCCTTCGCCAGCGACAACTTCTGCGGCCGCTTATACCGGTCTACCCCGTAATTCATCAGCGCATGACATGAGTCGAGCAACTCCTCGACGCGATCGATCCCGTGCCGCTCCTCGCACTCTGCGATGTAATTTTTCGCATAAACCAGGTAGTCGATGATCGCATGGGCATCTGTCCACAACTTGAACAGATAGTTGCCCTTGAAGAACGAGTTGTGCCCGTAAGCGGCATGCGCAATGACGAGCGCCTGCATCGTCATCGTGTTCTCTTCCATGAGGTACGCAATACATGGATTCGAATTGATGACGATCTCGTAAGCAAGGCCCATTTGCCCACGCCGGTAACTCTTTTCGGTCGACAAGAAGTGCTTGCCGAACGACCAGTGCCGATAATTCACCGGCATGCCGACCGACGCATATGCGTCCATCATCTGCTCGGCGCTGATGAGTTCAAGCTGGATGGGATAGACGTCGAGCCCATAGCGTTGCGCCACACGCGCAATCTCGGTGTCATATTCCTCGATGAGTTCGAACGTCCAGTCCGAAGGACATGGCAACGGTCTCTTTTCCGCCACGTTCATGGTGTCTCCCTCCGGCGTCGCGCTTGCGCGCGGCTTCCTGACCTTTTGCGGCGCGCTGTCCTGTGCTTTCAGTTCTTCGCCAGGTTTCAGGTGATACCCGCGCGCTTCGTTGTTCAAATGCCTTGTCGTCATGCGGCCGCCTGTTGTTTTTCGAACAGTTCGCGAAAGACCGGATAAATATCCGCAGCCGATTCGACTTTTTTCATCGCGAGTTCCGGCGCGCTCTGCGCCAGATGTGCATATTCGACCCAAAGGTTCTGCTCTTCAGGCGCGACCTGGATATACGCGAAATAGCGCACCTTATGCAGGATGTCTTCAGACAAGAGCTTGCGGCACTTGGGCGAGTCATCCGTCCAGTTATCGCCGTCAGAAGCCTGCGCGCCGTAGATATTCCATTCCGAGGGCGAATAACGCTCGTCCATGATCTTTTTCATCAACTCGAGCGCGCTAGATACCACCGTGCCGCCGCTTTCTGTTGAATGGAAGAACGTTTCTTCATCGACTTCTTCTGCACGCGTGTGGTGCCGGATAAAGACCACTTCGATCTTCTCGTAATTCCGGTTCAGGAACAGATAGAGAAGAATGAAGAAGCGCTTAGACAAGTCCTTGCGCTGTTCGTCCATGGAACCGGACACGTCCATCAGGCAGAACATGACGGCCTTGCTGGAGGGCGTCGGCTGTTTGGCCCGGTTGACATACCGCAGATCGAACGGATCGATAAACGGAATCCGCGTGATACGCCCCTTCATGATCACGATCTCGGCTTCGAGCCGCGCAATCTCTTCAGGGTCACCTTTCTCGTCCAGAAGCACTTCGAGCTGACGCTCCATTTCATGCAACTGACGCGACAGGGGCGAACCCAGCGCGATCCGGCGTCCTAGCGCGCTGCGCAGCGACCGGACGACGTCGATGTTATTCGGCGTGCCTTCCGCCGAAAAACCCGCGCGCACGTTCTTCCAGGTTGGCACGGCGGCCAACTGGGTTTTGACGAGGCGCGGCAACTCGAGGTCATCGAAGAAATACTGCATGAACTCTTCACGCGAGAGTTCGAACACGAAGTCGTCCTGCCCTTCGCCTTCGTTGCTTGCGCTCTTGCCGCCACCGCCTCCGCCGCCATTCGGACGCGCGATCTTGTCGCCACGAATGTACTCGGCGTTGCCCGGATGCACGAGCTCGCGCTTTCCGCCAGGGCCATGCCGGAACGACGGTTCGGCGATGTCCTTTTTCGGAATCGTGATGCTCTGCGTACTTTGAATGTCCTTGATGCTGCGGTCTCGAACGGCGTCCGACACCGCGCGGCGGATGTAGTTTTTGACACGACGCAAAAAGCGTTCGCGGTTGGCAATGCTCTTGTTCTTACCGGCTAACCTGCGGTCGATGATTTGATGCAGCACATCCAGTCTCCCGCGTAATTGGCGAGGAAGCGAAGCGCTCGTTTGCCTCAACCGCACGCTGCGGCGCGGACCGACAAGCACTCGCCAAGGTGCTCGCGTTTCACCGGTTAGATACCGGCGTCACGCGAACGTATGACTATAGAACTAGCAACACATTCCTGATTCAATCACGTTTTGCCTGGTTTCGCTTGGGAACAGATTTCCTCCTTCGCTCAAGACTGAACGCACCGTAACCGTAACGCGACGCACCGAATTACGACGACTTGCGAACACGCAGATACCAGTCGCACAAGAGACGAACCTGCTTCGGCGTGTAACCCTTTGCGACCATGCGGTTGACGAAATCCTCATGCTTGCGCTGTTCTTCCGCCGAACCTTTGGCGTTGAACGAGATCACCGGGAGGAGCTCTTCAGTGTTCGAGAACATCTTCTTCTCGATCACCACCCGCAGCTTCTCGTAGGAGATCCACGCAGGATTCTTGCCGCCATTCGCCGCCCGCGCCCGCAGCACGAAATTCACGATCTCGTTGCGGAAGTCCTTCGGGTTGCTGATGCCGGCCGGCTTCTCGATCTTCTCCAGTTCCGCATTCAGCGACGCACGGTCGAAACTCTCGCCGGTATCGTGATCGCGGAATTCCTGATCCTGGATCCAGAAATCGGCATAGGTGACATAACGGTCGAAGATGTTCTGGCCATACTCGGAATACGATTCCAGGTAAGCCGTCTGAATCTCCTTGCCGATAAACTCGGCATACCGCGAGGCCAACACGTCCTTGATGAACGACAGGTATTTCTGTTCGGTTTCCGGCGGGAACTGCTCGCGTTCGATCTGTTGTTCGAGCACGTACATCAGGTGCACCGGGTTGGCCGCAACTTCGGTGGAATCGAAGTTGAACACGCGCGAGAGAATCTTGAACGCAAAGCGGGTCGATACCCCGTTCATGCCTTCGTCTACACCCGCAAAATCGCGGTACTCCTGGAAGGATTTCGCCTTTGGATCGGTGTCTTTCAGGTTCTCGCCGTCATAGACCTGCATCTTCGAAAAGAGGCTGGAATTCTCCGGTTCATGAAGACGCGTCAGAACCGCCATTTGCGCCATCATCTTCAGCGTGCCAGGTGCGCACACTGCGTTCGTCAACGAAGAATTACGCAGCAGCTTCTCGTAGATCTTCATCTCTTCGCCATAGCGCAGGCAATACGGCACCTTTACCACGAAGATACGATCGAGCAGTGCTTCGTTGTTCTTGTTGTTGCGGAACGTCTTCCATTCCGACTCGTTCGAGTGAGCCAGCACCACGCCGTCGAACGGAATCGCGCCGAAACCTTCCGTACCCTTGAAGTTGCCTTCCTGAGTGGCGGTCAGGAGCGGATGCAGGACCTTGATTGGCGCCTTGAACATTTCGACGAATTCGAGCAAGCCCTGGTTCGCGAGACACAATCCACCGGAGTAGCTGTAGGCGTCGGCATCATCCTGTGAAAAGGTTTCGAGCTTGCGGATGTCGACCTTGCCGACCAGTGACGAGATGTCCTGATTGTTTTCGTCGCCCGGTTCGGTCTTGGCGATACCAATCTGGCGAAGGATGGAAGGATAGCGGCGAACGATGCGGAACTTGCGGATGTCGCCGTTGAATTCATGAAGGCGTTTGACGGCCCACGGGCTCAGGATGTTCTTGAGGTAGCGGCGCGGAATACCGTATTGCTCTTCGAGAATGGGACCGTCTTCGTCGTAGTCGAACAAGCCAAGAGGTGACTCGTTGACGGGGGAACCCTTGATTGAGTAGAAAGGAACACGCTCGGCCAGTTGCTTCAGACGTTCGGCAATGGATGACTTGCCGCCGCCTACCGGACCCAGCAAATACAGGATCTGCTTCTTCTCTTCCAGCCCTTGAGCTGCATGCCGGAAGTACGACACCACCTGCTCGATCACTTCCTCCATTCCGTAGAACTCACGGAATGCCGGATACACCTTGATCACCTTGTTTGCAAACACACGCGATAAACGCGGGTCCGTGCGCGTGTCGACTGACTCCGGTTCCCCGATAGCCGCCAACATCCGTTCGCCCGCTGTTGCATACGTTGCAGGATCGTCTTTGCAGAGCGCGAGATACTCTTCGAGCGAGAATTCCTCCTCGCGGGTTTTTTCGAAGCGGGTCGCGAAACTGCTGTAGATATCCATGCTACCTCCTCGCCGAAGTCAGAAAGCAATGTGTGCGCGGCGCGCCTAATCAGAACAACATCGCTTCAGTTCATCCTAAACCTATTCGAATTTTTTTTCATGCAAATGCGTTGCTGATTTGCTTCGAAGTATTCCTAGCTTGGTGGAATATTTTCGTTCACCTACAATCATCATCCCGACTCGCGAAACGTCTTCGGCAATAGCTGCACAGCCTTGCTGTACAAGCCCTGGACTCATGCGCACGCTGGCAGCCGAAGCACCCGGCTGCTGCTGCCGCAGACAAGTCGCGCGCCGCGTTTGTGCAGCGTGCTTATGCCCCAGGTTATCCATCGCTTATCTACCGGTCATCCACAGACTCATCCACATGTTATCCACCGCGATGAAGCATGTGTGACGCATCGACTGCCTTGCTCCATGCGTACATACGCACAACCAAGCCCAAACGATGCAGACGCAATGTTCTTTTTGGTCTTTCTTACACAACGAGTCGCAATGGCATCGGTTGACCTCCGTTACCCGGCTTTTTGGCGTTGCATGTGTGCTTGTTCATTCAATACCCGATATGCGCAAAGGGATTTGCGGAATAAAAAAGGCACTCATTCGAGTGCCTTGATTTAGTGCTGTTTCTACAACGCCATAGCATTGGCGCTCAGCGTTACAAACTTGTTAAAGCTTCGTTCATGCGCGCTTTGGCCGCATGCGTCATGCCTATTCGAGCGTCAATTCAATATCCCCGATCCGGTCAATCCGTCCACTTACTACACCTGGCCCTTCGATGCGGCGTGCGCCCGTGTACGAACCCGTCGTGACGGTCCAGAAAGGCTGCACAGTATGTCCGTTCGTGCTGCAATGATTGACGAACCACACCAGCAGTTCACGTGGATCACCAGCGGGGTTGCCTGCGGTCGGCGGAACGATCGAGACACCGTCGACGGTCAGTTCGAGTTGTGGCGACAAGAAGTCGAAGCCCGGTGAGATCACTTCGTACGGCTCCATCTTGCCCACGATCAGTGCACCGTTGTTCTGCGAATCGGCTAGTTGCGCAAGCGGCGCAAGGTTCGGCCATTGGGCGAAACGGCTATCGACGACTTCGAGCGCCACCGCCATGCCGCCCAGCGCCGCAAATACTTCGCTGCGGCTGTAAGCTTCCGCGCGCGCCGGAAGTGCATGAGAAAAACGAAATGCCACTTCCATTTCGATCAAAACGCGAAAGAAAGACGCATGCGCAATACGCGCCGGTGATGTGTGGACGAGCTCCGCATCGATAGGCGCCGTGTTCGCCTGCGCGCCGGGCGAGCGTGCGCCGACTTTCCACGCGCCGATCCGGGCGCCTGTGAGCGACAGGACTTCATGCTGGATGGCGTAAGCCGCGTTGGCATCGGCGGGAATATCTGCCGACTCGAGGTCCTCGATCAGCGTTCGCTGCCGGCGGGCCTGCACGAGTTGCGCGGCGAGAGTGGATTCGGTCATGGCATGTCCTGAAATAGTTATCGGATGCAGCGCACAGTGTACGGGGAAGTTGGCAACGGCCGCGAATCGGATGCGCGCCCTTCGAATACTGCTGTGAAACCCGCTGTGATACCCGCTGTGATACCCATTCCACACGATCGTTTAATACATCGCCCGGAGATACGCGCGAACGTTTTCCTGAGGCCAAACGAAAACGCGCCGCGAAAACTCGCGGCGCGTTGAAAGCCCTGCATTCAACTCGACATCAGAACGTTTCCCAATCGCCGCCCGCCGTCGCCAGCGGTCGCGCGGCAGCCGCTACAGGCTTGGCCGGAGCAACGCCTTTGGCCTTGAGCGCAACGGCAGGCCGGAACTTCGCCGCGCCCGGTGACGACACGGTACGAGGAGCCGTCCGAGCCGCGCCTACGACCGCTGATCCGTCGTCGTTGAGATGGAACACAGCCACGGCTTCGCGCAGTTTCCCGGCCTGGTCCTCCAGTGACTGTGCGGCCGCGGCCGCTTCTTCCACGAGCGCCGCATTCTGCTGCGTCACTTCGTCCATTTGCGTGACGGCGCGCGCAACCTGCTCGATCCCGCTGCTCTGCTCCTCCGACGCTGCTGCAATCTCGCCCATGATGTCGGTTACGCGCTGCACGGCGCCGATGATCTCGGCCATGGTGCGGCCGGCTTCATCGACCAGTGAGGTGCCCGACTGGACGCGTTCGACAGAGGTATCGATAAGACCCTTGATCTCCTTCGCCGCCGCCGATGACCGTTGCGCGAGGCTGCGCACCTCGCCTGCCACGACCGCAAAACCGCGTCCTTCTTCGCCTGCGCGCGCCGCTTCGACCGCCGCGTTGAGCGCGAGAATATTCGTCTGGAAGGCGATTCCTTCGATGATCGTGATGATGTCTGCGATCTTGGCGGAGCTCTGGTTGATGTCGCCCATCGTGCCGACGACTTGTGCGACCACGCGGCTGCCCTTGTTTGCAATTTCTGATGCGTTGGCCGCAAGGGAGCTGGCCTGGCGAGCGTTATCGGCGTTCTGTTTCACCGTGCCGGTCAGTTCGTCCATGCTCGACGCAGTTTCCTGCAACGCCGACGCCTGTTCCTCGGTACGCGACGACAAATCGATGTTGCCCGCCGCGATCTGCTTGGTCGCCGACGCAATGGATTCGCTGCCCGAGCGCACGCTGCGAACCGTTGCAACGAGGCTCGTC
Organism: Burkholderia sp. PAMC 26561; assembly: GCF_001557535.2. NCBI lineage: Bacteria > Pseudomonadati > Pseudomonadota > Betaproteobacteria > Burkholderiales > Burkholderiaceae > Burkholderia > Burkholderia sp. PAMC 26561. The sequence continues at coordinate 2,906,413 of NZ_CP014306.1, read as the reverse complement.
TGCATGCGCGCAAGGCCTTGCATCAGCAGTCCCATTTCATCGCGCGATGCAACGTTGACCTGGCGGCGCAGGTCGCCGGCGGCAATCGCGTCGAAGTGTTCGATCGCCTCGTCGAGCGGCCGGCCGATGGCGCGGCGCAGTGCAAACCACGAGAACGCGGCTGCGGCGAGTCCGATCACGATCGCAGTCAGGCTCAGCGTTTCAAAAGTCGACGCAGCGCCCTGGGCCGCGTCGTAACCCTGGCGGGCGGCATCGAACTGGAACTTGCGCAGCGCGTCATTGGCGCCCGAGAGTTCGTTGTAGGTTGCCTGCATCGCCTTGGCTGATTCCACGATGCGCGCCTGGTCGTTGGCTCTCACCGCGTCATACCCGCCATCGATCAGCTTCTGAAGCGCGAGGCGTTTTGTATTCGATGCCTCCGCAAGCTGCTTTTCGTGATCGTTGAACACGGGAAGTTCGGTATATTTTTTCCAGAAACCATCAGCTTTAGAGCGCATCATCGCACCGCGTTCAATGGTCGGTGCTGCTTCCGGCGTACCGGCGAGGAAAGCCGCGCGATCGAACACCAGGCGTTCGCGGGCGGTATAGAGTTCTGCGTTGCTCACGGCATTCGCGCTTGGCATCTGATTTTCGAACGTGTCGCGATACGCGTGGTTCGACTGCGTCATGCCGTAAAGGCCCAGGCCGCCGATCGCCACCAGCAAGAGGCCGAGAAAAGCCATCGTGAGGCCGAGCCGGGCCTTGATCGTGAAACTCATGTTCATGATTTTCCTTGAACCGCGTGTGTGAAATGATCGGCGGCAGTATCCAGCCCATCGTTCTTCACGACGAGGCCGAATGCGCCTGCTTGGTCAGATTTACGGCCTGTAAGCCACGCACTTTAGGGAAAAATTGAAATGATGTTTCGTCAGAGGATTAACCCTTAGCAATTTTCTGCGCCAGGACGCGGATAAACCCTGAAAAGTTCATGTTTAGTAAGTCGTTAAAACGGACGCTGCGCTCGTCGGCGGTCATGCATGAATGAGATGTGTAATGAAGCGCAATTTAGCAGGGTCGGGGCGAACTGGGAGAAGCGTGGCTGGCAGCCAGCGTTTTGGAGAGAAACAGAGAGCCGCGTTGAGACACTCGTTGTGCCCAACGCGGATTTCAAACGGGCGGCGTTCGACCTAAGCGCGAAGCAGCGCCAACCGACCCATCAAGCCTGTTGCGGCACGACCCCGGTCGATTCCCGCAGGATCATATGCGGCGTGACCACGCGCCGGCGTGTGCTCGCCGGCACCTTCCCCGCGATCCGGTCAATCAGCGTCTGAGCCGCCAGCTCGCCCAGTTCCCGCACCGATTGCCCAACCGTCGACAAAGCCGGATACGTGTACCGGCTCAATTCGATATCGTCGAAACCGATGATCGAGCAGTCCTTCGGCACGTTGATTCCCCGCTCCGCCGCCGCCCGCAACGCGCCCACGCCCATCATGTCGTTGCACGCGAAAATGCCGGTTGGCTTTAACGTATCGAAGAGTTGCGACGCCGCTTCATAACCGCCTGTCGCCGAGAACGCGCCCTGCTGGATTGCATTCGGCTCGATCTCGATACCGCGCTCGGCCATCGCCCGGATGAAGCCGTGGACGCGCATTGCGCTCACCGCGGTGCCAATCGGTCCGGTGATGCAGGCAACATGCGAATGTCCGAGTTGCAGCAAGTGGCGCGTGGCGAGATACCCGCCTTTTTCGTGATCGATCTGCACCAGATCGGCCGATACCCCTTCAATATTCCGGTCCAGGATCACGAGCGGTTCGCGTGCGCCGGCAAGACTTTGCGCGAGCACCGCATCTTCTCCCGCCGATGCAATCACGAGCCCGTCGATGCGCTTTTCCTGCAGCACACGAAGGTAGCTTCGCTGCTTGGCGGGGTCGTCGTCGGAATTGCAGAAGAACATGCAATAGCCGTTCTTCGCGCACCCATCTTCCACGCCACGTGCGAGTTCCGCGAAATACGGATTGGTCGCATTCGGCACCAGCAAGCCGATGGTGAGCGTATTGCGCGCCTTGAGCGAACGCGCCACCGCCGACGGCACATAGTCCAGTTCCCGGATTGCTCGTTCTACTTTGACCCGCACTTCAGCCGATACAGGCCGCGAGTTGTTCACCACATGAGACACGGTTGTGAACGAAACGCCCGCAATGGCTGCTACATCTTTGATCGTCGCCATACTTGGTCCTTCTCTCTGACTTTTGGTCTTGCTTTTGCTCTTATAGTTGGCACTCGCAACGCTTGCCTTTCGGCAGTCCGCCCGGCAGCACCCGTTCCACGCTGGTTCGCGGCCCCGACTCAAGTTCATCAGCCTCAAGGCCGTCAGCCGGCGTGCATCCCCGTGCCGGCTTCATGCTCGCTACGTCCGCAGTCCGAGCTGCGTGTGTCCTCTTTGTTACCTCGCTGCTTCTCGCGAATAAGCAGCGTGTAACGTAACGCGTCGTTCTTCTGACCACTGAACGGTTTCCATTCCGCCCGAAGCGTCTCAACAAAGCACCCGCTGTGCCAGGCAGCGCGGGACCCGGTTCATCGTTGCACTTCCCCCGTCTCCGCCGGCGGCGCCTTTGCGTCCGGCACGATGGGATCTTGCAAGATCTCATCGCGTTTCGCGTAGCCCGCGAACGCCGCTGCGAGCAGCATGTCCTGCGTCCAGTCATCGCGAGCGAAGATCCCGGTCATCCGCCCCGCCGACATCACGCCGATACGATCGCAAATCAGCATCAACTCGCGCAGATCACTCGATACCACCACCAGAGCACGCCCTTCGAGCGCGAGCGCGCCCATCAGCGCATAGATGTCGAACTTGGCGCCGACGTCGATGCCGCGCGTGGGTTCATCGAAGAGCAGCACCGTGGAATCACGCGCGAGCCAGCGGCCGATCACGACCTTCTGCTGATTGCCGCCCGACAACTCCGAGACCGGCTGCGACGGACCCGCCGCACGAATATGCATGGCGTCGATCTGCGTCTGGGCAAGCGCGGCTTCGCGCCGGCCATCGACAAAACCCTTGTTCGATACCGCCCCGATGTTCCCCAGCGAAATATTCGCGGCGATCGGCTGCGGCAACAGCAAACCTTCGCCTTTCCGATCCTCCGTGATGAGCGCGATGCCGTTCTTCACCGCATCAGCCGGCGATGCAATCTTCACCGGCGTGAGCGCTCCGCCTTGATGCGCCACTGATACAACGCCGCCGTCGGCCTTGTCCGCGCCGTAGATCAGCCGCATCAGCTCGGTGCGGCCCGCGCCGATCAGCCCGCTGATGCCGAAAATCTCCCCGGCCTTGACTTCGAAGGACACGTCGCGAACCACGTCAGCGCGGCGCATGCCTTCGACTTTCAGCGCAACATCGGCAATTCGCCGTTCGCCCAGATCAATCCGTTCGCCAATGTCACGTCCCACCATCAGCGTGACAAGCCGGTCGCTCGTCAGGTTCGCCATGGCGTCGATATGGACCAGCTTGCCGTCGCGCAATACCGCCGCGCGCCCCGCAATCCTGCGTAACTCTTCCAGCCGGTGCGAGATGTACACCAGCGCCACGCCCCGCTCCTTCAGCCGCTCGACCTGCTCAAAGAGCAGATCCACTTCACGCGCGGTCAGCATGGCCGTAGGTTCGTCGAGAATCAGCACGCGGCAATCGCCAATCAGATTCCGCGCGATCTCGACCATCTGCTGATGCCCGATGCCCAGTTCGCCCACGAGCGTATCGGGATCGATCGCGTCCAGTCCGACCTGGCGCATTGCGTGGTGCGCATCCTCGCGCAGCGCCGCCCGGTCGATCCCGCCGAATTTCAGGCCTTTGCGCTGGGGCAGACGGTTGAGGAACAGGTTTTCCGCCACCGATAAAGTCGGCAGAAGGTTCAGCTCCTGCATCACCATACGCACGCCCAGCGCTTCGGCATCCTTGCGACTCGCGGGCGCGTAAGGCTCGCCGCCAAGCGTCATGGAACCAGCAGTCGGATCGACCAGTCCGCCGACGATCTTGGACAACGTACTCTTGCCCGCGCCGTTCTCGCCGGTCAGCGCCAGCACTTCGCCCGCGCGCAAGTCCAGCGTGACGCCCGCCAGCACCGGCTCCGCATAGGTCTTGCCAACGCCGCTCACCGTTAAAACCGGAGCGGTTTCCATAATGTTGTCCATCGCCTTCCCGCTGCTGCGGACCGGACGCTGTCACGCAAGGCACGCCGCAATCGTTTGCAGGCAAGCCCTTCTGACAAGCCGTCTCCGGTCCTTCGCGTCAGTAAAAACCACGCTGAACATCGCCTGGCCAGTCATCTCCATGGCGCATCGACGACCCGGCCGTTGCTTCAATTATCGGCAGCGATGCCCGGTTCTTGAGATTTTAGACAGATTTCGACAGACGAATCCCATTTTCCATGCAGATACTTACTACTTTTTGGTAACGAGATCCACCGGCGTTTCCACCACCCCGGACAATTCCGACTGTTTCTTGTGCTCGGCAATTGCTTTTAGCGCGGTATCGATGCCAAAAACTGCCTGTTTTGCAGCGTATTGATCGGCCGTGGCGAGCACGCGGCCATCGGCGAGCATCGGCTTGATGGCGTTGATGTTGTCATAACCCACGACCTGCACCTTGCCTGCCTTGCCCGCTGCGCGAACTGCAGACACGGCGCCAATCGCCATGTTGTCGTTGCCGCACAGCAGCGCCTTCACATTCGGGTTCGCGTTCAGGATTTGCGATGCCACCGCGTTGCCCTTGTCGATTTCCCAGTCGCCTGACTGCAGCGCCACGACCTTCACACCCGCAGCTTGCATGGCTTGCTTGAAACCCGCCGTGCGCTGCTGCGCATTTGTCGTCGTCGAGACACCTTCGATGATGCCGACTTCATCGCCGGACTTGAGCTTCTGCTTCGCCAGATACTCGCCAACCTGACGCGCGCCCTTGGCATTGTCCGGACCCACGAACGGCACGTTCAGGTCCTTGGACTTGAGCACGTCGGAATCGAGCTTGTTGTCGATGTTCACCACGATGATCCCGGCATCGACCGCTTTCTTGATCACCGGTACCAGCGCTTTCGAATCCGCCGGCGCGATCACGAGCGCATCGACCTTCGACACGATCATCTGCTCGACAATGCGGATCTGGTTGGCGGTATCGGTTTCGTCCTTGATGCCGTTCGTGATCAGGTCGAACTGGCTCGGATTATGTTTCTGGTAATCCTTGGCGCCGGTTTCCATGGTCAGGAAAAACTCGTTTGCAAGCGACTTCATCACGAGCGCGACCTTGGGCTTGTGCGCGGTCTGAGCGGCGGCACCGGTCGAATACATCGACAAAGGCAGCGCAGCGCAAGCGCCAAGCGACAGCGCGATGGAAAGAAAGCGGCGGCGCAGCGCTGGTTTTACGGTCTTGTCATGTGAGTTCATGCAACGAATCTCCTGGATTGTTCGAGTTGTCGGATGTCGGGTAGGACGGCGTTGAACCTATGACGCGTAGAACCTGTAGAACGGCTCAACCGGCTGTTTGGCCGACAGCCGCGCGCCCCAAGCGTGGATGTTTCCCCGGCATGCCGCAATTGCTGTTGCCCCTGATTTCAGCACACCCGCTCATTGACCCAGATCCACATGACGCAGCCATCACAGTTCATCGACGGACTGGCCTTCCACCTGCTTGTCGATGATCTTGCGCGCATAGTCGATCCCGGCCCGTGTTGCTTCGATAGGACTTTCGAACGGTTCCTGGTCCGGCACGCCGAACATCTCCGATCTGCCGCTCTCGCCCGCCGAGCTGCGCGAAATGGTCACGACGATATCGAAATGGCGCGGGCCGTCGTCGGGCTCGTCGCGTTCCTTCGCGCGCCGCAACGCCTGGACGCTGATTTCAAAACCTTTGTAGTGATCTGACAAGGGGCTGGTCATGCGCGACTCCTTCAACGGTTGGAACAAGCGGGTCTGCAACATTTCGAAAACCGCAATGTGGCGACGCTGCAACGCGGCATGGCGTGCGGACAGCCAGCGGCAAGCACCGGCGAAATTGTAAGCCTGCAACAGTCGATTGCCGTCATCGTGAAGCACAAGCTTACAACCTTGATCGTGGTACAGCGATGACCGTTCTTCCGCTTCCATGCGCCGACGCGCGAGCGCAGGTTTTCATGCTGTATCGGTACGAAACCGTACGGCATTTGTAGGGCTTTTTGCCATAATGAGGCGCCGAAGCATATATGCCGTTCGGCGAACGCCAGTCCTGGATTTCGACCGGCGTCACCTTGCAGCACGTCATCCATCCAAAGAGGGAGCATCGCCATGAAGATCCGGGCAACCATGACAGCGTTGGCACTGGGCGTAGCGTTAAGCGGGAGCTTCGCTGCAACGCCAGCGTTCGCGCAGAACAGCCAGCAGTCGAAAATGAGTACTTGCAACACGCAAGCCGCCGGCAAGAAAGGCGACGACCGCAAGGCTTATATGAAGGACTGCCTTTCATCGGCGCCAGTTGCTGCAGCTGCACCCATGACCCAGCAGCAAAAAATGACGGCATGCAACAAGACTGCTACCGGCAAGAAAGGCGATGAGCGAAAGGCGTTCATGAAAGACTGCCTGAGCAACAAGGGATAAGCCGCAGCGAGGTGACGCGGGTCGTTACCGCGCAAGCCGCGCGCCTTCGGGCCCGCGGCTTTTTTATCGATCGACCGACTAAAACCCCCCGCGGCAGAACGTCACAAAGCATCGCGAGGCGTGGCAAAGGGTCGCAAAGCCGGGAAAACCCGCACCCGCTCTTATTGCAGCGCACCTACGGTCATGCTACGCGCCACGCGGTTTATCTCATAAGATGACGCGGAGGCGGCCCTGCCCTGAGACACAAATACGACATGCAAGCGCTACGGGTCCGCCAGTCTTGCCGGTTTGCAGCACTGCAACGGACGGAGGCCCGAGGATGGTGTGGCGATATAAAAACCGCTGGTTCAGGCGGTGGCTGGTGCTGATCGTCTTCTGGGCGGTCCCGGTGATGATCGTGGCAGCAAATGAAATCCGCGAGCAACTCGCTTATGACTCCGCGGACCTGTCACACACGCTTTCAACCTGGTCGTTCACCGATACCCAACGCGCGCAGCCCGCAGCTCAACGCTGCCACGGTCCGATCGATGAAGCGCGAAGCGCCGGATGTCCTCAAGACATGCTGGCTGCGAAAACCGCTTTGGACCAGCAGGCCATCGCCCAATACGCGACACGCAAAGGCGTGCTGTTCGGCTATCTCTGGACTGCCTTCATTGGATACTGGGTGGTCCCGGCCATCACGCTTTTCGTACTCGGCGCGATCATCGGTGTGATTCGTCGATCACTGCGTCATCCGATGAAGCAAAACGACGTTCAATCCACGCACGAACCCGCTCACAAAACCACGCACGTCGCCAAACCATGAGACTGCGCATTTGCGTTGTGACAACAAATTCGCTTCTTTTTGACCAAATCATCCCATCTTTCAAACTTATTTTTACGGGTAAGTTTGACCGTAATTCCCCGTTCCTGGTTGAGGTGGCCCGTATTTTGCGCAGTGCAGATCTGCTGGACGGGAGCACAAAATGTTTCACACAAACAAGCGGGTTCTCGCTCGGCCAAGCGGCGGGCCGCTCCAGGTCAAAATTACCTCACCGGATCGTACTATCGTGCTCAAGCCCAAGCGGGGCAAGGCTTTGCGCGATCAGCGAAGGTGTTGTTAAACGACCTGCTGTGTTATAAATCGCCCTGCTGGAACACTCGTTAGATGGGGTTTCCCAAAAAACCACGATGGAGAAAACGATGCAAAGACGAAACTTCATGATCAAATCGACCGCCGCACTTGCAATGGGCGGCTTCGCGCTGGCCGGTTGCACGACGACGTCGAACCAGGGCGCACAAAAGACGGCAGGCGACGCGGACGCACGCCGTTCCATTGACTCGGATATCGATGCGACCATGCAGCGCCTGTACGTTACGGCCAAAGGCTCACGCGAACTCGTGGGCAAGGCGCGCGGCGTGCTGGTGTTCCCGTCGGTAATCCAGGCGGGCTTCATCGTGGGCGCGCAGTACGGCAAGGGCGCGCTGCGAGTGGGCGGCAGCTCGGTCGGCTATTACAGCACGACCTCGGGTTCCATCGGCTTGCAGGCTGGTGCGCAATCCAAGTCGATCATCTTCCTGTTCATGACGCAGGACGCACTCGACAAATTCCGCAATACCGACGGCTGGTCGGTGGGCGGCGATGCATCCGTCGCACTGGTCAAGATGGGCGCAAACGGCAACATCGATTCGACGACAGCAACCGCGCCGGTCGAAGTGTTCGTGCTGACGAACGCCGGCCTGATGGCCAATCTGTCACTGGAAGGCACGAAGGTCTCGCGTCTGTCCATCTGAGGTTTCCAAGCCTGTCTTGTTGACTTGATGCCGCAAAAAAACCGCCGCGCAGCCCGACCCTAAAGGTCGTACTGCGCGGCGGTTTTGTCTTGCGTGGTCCTTTAGCTCGTGGCGCTGTCGATCAGCTTGAGCCGTGAACGCTTCTGCGCCCTCACAACGGCCTGATAAGCATCCACGTACTGTTGCGCCATGCGGTGCGACGTGAAGCGCTCCTCGAAGCATTTACGCACGCCTGCGCGGGAGATGGTGTGCAGCCGGTTCACGGCGGCAACCGCGCCAATCTCGTCCTCGACAATAAACCCCGACACGCCCTCGTCCACCACTTCCGGCACTGCGCCGCGGTTGAATGCGATCACCGGCGTGCCGCACGCCATGGCTTCGATCATCACGAGGCCAAACGGCTCGGGCCAGTCGATCGGGAACAGCAGCGCGTGGGCGCCGGAGAGAAAATCGGCTTTCTGATGGTCATCGATTTCACCGATGAACTCCACATACGGCAGCTTCATCAAGGGCGCAATTTCGCGCTCGAAATACTCGCGATCGGCCGAGTCCACCTTCGCCGCGATCTTTATCTTCATGCCGCAACGCCCGGCTATACGAATGGCAGTATCGACGCGTTTTTCCGGCGATATGCGCCCGAGAAACGCCAGGTAGGTCTGGTCGGCCGGCTGCGGCATGTATCGCTTTTCCGGCAGCCCGTGATACACGGTTGACAACCACTTTGCCTGTGGCAATGGATGGCGCTGCGAATCCGAGATCGAGATGACCGGCGCGGTGTTGAAGGTGTTGAAAATCGGCTGCTGCTCCGGCAAGTCGAGCCGGCCATGCAGCGTGGTGACGAACGGCGTGTCCTGCCGCTTGAAGAGCGAGAACGAGTAGTAATCCATGTGGAAATGCAGGACGTCGAAGTCGTCGGCGCGACGGCGAACCATTTCCATCAGCAGCATATGTGGCGCAATCCGGTCCCGGATAGCCGGGTCGAGCCGCAACGCGCGTGGCCAGACGGCTTCGAGCTTGGCCTTGGTCTCGGAGTCGCCCGAAGCGAACAGCGTGACATCGTGCCCAAGCTCGACTAGCGCCTCGGTGATGTACGACACGACCCGCTCGGTTCCCCCATACAGCTTGGGCGGCACCGACTCGGTCAGGGGTGCTATTTGTGCAATTCTCATTGTTCTCGTCTCCACTCGGTCTTACGTCGCCGCGATCTTTAGCCGGTGCAATGCCGGATAAGCACGGTCGCCGGTCGTCACGCGCGAGCATTCCTCTCGTAATGACGACACCCGCATTATTGGCCGTGAATGCGCCGGCGTTTGCAAAACTTTCACTTTCATGACGCTGTTACAGTCACGAAACACACGTTTTGCAACGTTACATCGGCGTTTTTGGACCGTTTCTTGAGTGGTGAGAACGTTTTTTTTGATTACCGCTTATTTCGTCTTCGACGACGGTTTGCCCTTTGGGACACCGCGAAGGTCGGCGAGAAACGAGTCGCGCCACACGCCGAGATCGTACTTGCGCAGCATTTTCATGTTCGTCTCATAGCGCTCGCGACGCTCGGCAAGCGGCATGGATAACGCGCGCCCGATCGCTTCGCTCATGCCGACGATATCGTGGGGATTGACCATGATAGCGCCCGTCATTTCGTCGGCGGCGCCGGCGAACTGGGACAAGACGAGCACACCGGGATCGTCCGGATTTTGCGCCGCAACGTATTCCTTCGCGACGAGGTTCATGCCGTCGCGCAACGGCGTGACCAGCCCGATCTGCGATTCGCGGAACAGCGACATCAGCTTCCACCGGTCATACCGCTGGTTCATGTAGCGGATCGGCGTGTAGTCGAGACCGGAGTAGCGGCCATTGATGCGCCCGGCCTCATACTCGAGGTTATGGCGGATTTGCTGGTACGTATCGACGTCGGAGCGTGTTGGCGGCGCAATCTGCACGAGCGTGACATTGCCGCGCCATTCCGGCGATTTCTCGAGGAAATGCTCGAAAGCCTTGAAGCGCTCGACCAGCCCTTTTGAATAATCCAGCCGGTCCACGCTCATGATGAGCTTGCGTCCTTCAAGACTCTGCTTCAGATCCATCACATCCTGACGTGCTTCGCCACGCGTGGCTTGCTCGGCGATCTCATCGGGGAAAATGCCGATCCGGTACACGCCCGTTTTCAGCTTTCGGCCAAAGGCTTCCACCTGACCGTCGGCGCTTGCCGTGCCATGCGCGTGACGCACGATGTAGTCATGAAACGCAGCCTGATCGCCGGGGGTCTGGAAACCCACCACGTCGTAGCAGCATAGTGACTTGACCAGTTCCTCGTGCGGCGGAATGTTGAGCAGGATCTGCGGCGACGGAAACGGGATATGCAGGAAAAAACCCATCCGGTTGGTGACGCCTTCAGAGCGCAGCGCTTCGCCGAACGGGATCAGATGGTAGTCGTGGACCCAGATGACATCGTCGGGCTGCAGCAGCTTGATCGCACGGTGCGCCAGCCACGAGTTCACCCTTCTGTATCCGGCGTATTCGTCGCGGTCGTAGACAGCCAGATCGTTTCGATAATGGAAGACCGGCCAGAGCGTCGCGTTCGAAAAACCGCGGTAATACTGGTCGTAATCCTTTTTCGGCAAGCCGACAGTCGCGAATGTGACTGCGCCATCCTGTTCGAGCTTCGGGCCCTGGTTCGCGACCGTGTCGCTCACCACGTCGCCGCTCCAGCCGAACCACACGCCGCCACTGTCCTTCAGCGCGCCGAATACACCCACGGCGAGGCCGCCGGCGGAGCCTTTGGTTTCTGTCGGTGAAGCAACTCGGTTCGATACAACGACTAGACGGCTCATTCCTGGAATTCCTTTCTTGGTTCGTGACGTCCGGGTTTTCGGGTCCATCCGGAAATAGTAGTGAGTTTGGCCCCGGGCGGCGGCCTCAGTTCAAACTTTGTCCGGATCTTGAAGTCGGATGCGGCGTTCAGCGCCGCTCGCCCGCGCTGGCAGGCTCGGGCGCTGTCGATGCCGCCGAATGCGCCGTCGGATCCGGGCCATGCCGCTCTCCGCGGCTAGCCACCGGATCGGCTTCCGTATTGGCCGTTCCGCGTACTGGCGGCCGGATCGCGCTGCTTGCCTGCGTCCGGTCGAGCGGCGCGACGAAATCGACATGCTCGCCCTCCGGCGCCAAATCCGCCCGCGTGCGCGGCAGGAACTGCGGGAACTCGGCTTGGGCAAAGTTCAGCAGACCTTCGCGCACGCGGCATCGAAGGTCGAAGTTCAGGCCGGAATCGAAGGAACTGACGAGCACGCGAATCTGCATCGACTTTTCGGTGGCGTCGGTGACCTGAAGTACCTGCACGCGGCCATCCCATTCCGGCGCATGCTCGAGGATGCGTTCGAGCTCTTCGCGCAATGGCGCCATCGGCATGCGGTAATCGACGTAGAAAAACACCGTCCCGATGATCTGCGAACTATTGCGCGTCCAGTTGGTAAAAGGGTTCTCGATGAACCATTGCAGCGGCACGATCATGCGCCGCTGGTCCCAGATCCTGATGGATACATAGGTACCCGTGATTTCCTCGACGCGGCCCCATTCGCCCTGGATCACGACGACGTCGTCGAGCCGGATGGGCTGCGACAACGCGATCTGCAAGCCGGCAATCAGGTTGCCGAGCACGGGCCGCGCGGCAATACCGGCGACCAGCCCCGCCACGCCCGCCGACGCCAGCAAGCTCGCGCCGATCTGCCGCACGGCCGGAAACGTCATCAACGCGCCACCAAACCCAATGATTACGATGACCACCATCACGGAGCGCGCCAGCACGCGTGCCTGCGTGTGTATCCGGCGGGCCTGCAGATTATCCTTGGAGTCGAGCGGATGGGCCTGAACCAGCGCTTCGGCCACGGCGCCGACCGAACGCACGGCGAGCCACGTCAGCGCGACAATCAACGAAAGGGTCAGCAGGTCGCGCAACGCGGCGGCGAAGGGCAGCGAATCCGGCGCTTCGACCAGCACGAAGCCGAGCGCGAGGATGATGAGGAGCGCGAGCGCGGGTTTATCGATGAAACGCAGGACCACGCTCATCAGCGGGTACGGCCGCGCGATGCGCACGAGAATCCGTGCGCCGATCCGATGTACGCCGATGGCAAAGAGGACCGCGAGCGCTGCTACGACAATGGCGCCGGGCCAGGTGTTGAGCGGCGCCGAAGCGATGCGCTCGAAGGTATCGAAATTGATCATCTTCGTCGTGGAATCAGCCTTGAGAAGGTGGATACGACGGGATTTGCAAAAGGCCGGTTACATGACCGGCGTATTGCAGTGCAGCAAATGCTGTGCCCGGCTGATCAGGCGGCGGGCATCAGAGGGGCGCACAGCCAAGAAACGCTTACTTTTCCGCCTTGCACGGAAAGGCTTTACCCAGCCCCAGGGAAACCATGGTCGTCGCGTTGAAAGTGCCTTGGGCGGGATTCTCGGCGATAAATTTGCGCACCGCGTCAGTCAGCTCTTGCGGTTTTACATCGACGGGAAGGCAAAAATACTGGCCTACCTGCGGACCGGAAGTGCCGCCGATTGCTTCGATCGTGTTGTAGATGCCGTCAGCGGCACCTTCTATGTAAGCCGCGCATGCGCTGCGCGAAGCGGTGTCCGTCTTGGTACAAAGCATGTTCAGATCGTTGCCGGTGAACGCTGCCGCGCTGAGCGGAAACGCAAGCACCCCGGCCATGACTAAAACCCGCAGCATGATGATCCTTTTTTATGATTGGCGGTCGCCGGGTGTGGCCCTCCCTGCGCCTTGCAGCGCCTTTTGGCTCGATCCCGGCTTGTTTGGACTATTTCTTATAATGACGCTTTGCGGAGCGCGAAACCGGTTTGATTTTCCGGCCTCGCTTCGCGAGTGCGTCATTTTGCACTGTTTGTACCGGTTTGCGGGGTTCCGGATGCGCCCGCGGCGCCCGCCGCCTGCATGGACGCCAGCCGCGCCGCCAGGCCTTCCGCCACGTCCTTCTCGTGATACTGCTTCGCGAAGTCCACCGCAGTCAGGCCGATCTGGTTCTTCACGCGCAAGTCGGCGCCTTCATCGAGCAGCAGTTTCACCGTGGACAGGTGGCCGCCGCGCGCCGCCATCATCAGTGGCGTGGTGCCGTTGGGTGACCCCGAATCGATGTACGCCGAATGGTCGAGCAGTACCTTGACCACATCGTCATTGCCGTTGGTCGCGGCGTAGTGCAACGGCGTCCAGCCCTTCTTGTTCACTTCCGCGTCCTTCGAGATCAGCATGTTCACGAAATCGAGGTCGTCGTTGAGCGCGGCCAGCATCATTGCGTTTTCGCCGGCGGGGTCGAGCTTCTCGAGATCGGTCTTCGGATTCTCGGCGAGCAGCTTGCCCACCTTGTCGGACTTTTCGCGTGCGGCGATCACGAGCAGCGGCGCGCCGGTGTTATCGACGAGATTCGGATCGATGCCTTGCGACAACAGCTTCTTGACGGCCGACACATCGTCGAATTTCACCGCCTTGATCATGGAATCCTCAGGCGCCGCGAAAACCGGTTGAGCAATGGCTGCGGCCGTCAGGACGATGCCCGTGACCAGCGAGCGCCACGTCTTGCTGCGCGCGGCCGTCTGGCGGTTGAAAGATGTCGAAAATGAATCCGTCGAAAGTTTGAGCATGTGTTCCTTGGGGATTACTGGCTGAATCTAATAGTTTTCGCGTCGAAGGCTTCCGGCGAGCCTAGTGTTCGACAGGCTCGGGAATCTTGAAGAGCTTGAAGAAATTGCGGGTCGTGGCGGTTGCCAGCGCGTCTTCCGGCATTTCACGCAACTGCGCGATGAAACGTCCGACATAACTTACGTACGCAGGTTCATTCGACTTTCCACGATAAGGCACCGGCGCGAGATACGGCGAGTCCGTTTCGATCAGCAAACGCTCGAGCGGCACGCGTTGCGCGACGTCCTGCACGTCCTTCGCGCTCTTGAACGTGACGATGCCTGACAGCGAAATGTAAAAATCCTGCTCGAGCGCGGCTTGGGCGACGTGCCACGGCTCGGTGAAACAATGCATCACGCCGCCCGGCACGCTTGCACGCTCCTCGGCCATGATCCGCAGCGTGTCTTCCCACGACGACCGTGTGTGGATGATCAGCGGTTTGCCCGTCTCGTGGGCGGCCCGGATATGCGTGCGAAAGCGTTCACGCTGCCATTCCATGTCGGCGATGCTGCGCCCTTCCAGACGGTAGTAATCCAGTCCTGTTTCGCCGATGGCGACCACTTTCGGATGCTGCGCCAGTTCCACGAGCTGCTGGACGCTCGGCTCCTGCGCATCTTCGTGATCCGGATGCACGCCCACCGATGCATAGATATGCTCGTTTTCTTCCGCGATCTTGAGCACCGAAGGCAGCGTTTCCAGATCCACCGATACACACAGCGCGTGCGTCACCTTCAGCTCGTGCATCTTGCTGAGGACTTCGGGCAGCCGGTCGGCGAGACCTTCGAAATTGATGTGGCAATGTGAATCGACGAACATGGTGGTTCCGTGGTGATTTCCGACAAGGCTTTGATTAGCCGGCGGATTGCGGGATCAGCCGGCGGCCGAGAATCACGAGATCGCGCTCTATGCCGTCCAGCACCGCGACACGCGGCAGCGTGCCCCAGACGTCGAACTGGAAGCGGCGGAACAGGCGCAGGCTCGGATCGTTATGGCCGAACACGAAACCCAGCAACGTATCGATACCCAGTTCCGGCGCGCGTGCCAATGCCGCGTCCAGCAACTGCGTTCCCAGGCCGCGTCCGCGCGTTTTCTCGTGCAGATAGATGCTGACTTCGGCCGTGCGCAAATAAGCCGGACGTCCGTAGAAATCGGAGAAGCTCAGCCACGCGACGATCGCGCCGTTTTCCTCCACGACCCAAAGCGGCCGGGCGTTCGGCCCGTGAGCATGGAACCAGGCGAGACGGCTTTCGACTGTCACCGGCTCCAGATCTGCCGTCACGAGCCGCGAGGGCACCGTGGAGTTGTAGATGGCCACGATGCCGGGAAGATCATCGAGAACCGCGTCGCGGAAACGGAGAGTCATGGTGCGTTTTGCTTTTGCGAATGAATGTTTACGGACGTGAATGGCAAGTCAGGCGGCGTTGAACACGTCGCGATAGCCCAGAAACAGCTCTTCAAAAACCAGCCGCGCGTTGAGCGGATGATTCTCCACCGCGCGCTGGCGCGTCACCGACTTTTGATAGCGGGAAAACCTGTCCACATCGAGTTGCGCGGCGCAGCGTTCGAGGGCCTTCGATGCCGCCGGGAAATACCGCGGCCGCCGCGCCGTTTTCTGCGCCAGCACATCGTAGAGCCAGCGCTGCATCCAGCCGAGGACCATCGGAACGGGCAGTTTCTGCAGATTCTCACCGCATGCAAACGCATCGCAGCCGGGACCCGCCGCCAACTGCGCCAGCGCGAAATCACGGAGGGCGCGGTTTTCATCGTTGGCGAGCGCCAGCGCAGTCAGTGGCGCACCGCCCGCTTCCGCAAGCAGCGCCGCCGGTTGCTGAACGCCTTGCTGCGCGAGCCAGGCTACGGAAGGTTCGGCGGCCGGGAGGGTCATCGGCCATTGTCGGCATCGGCTGATGATCGTCGGCAACAACCGGTCGATACGCGCCGTCACCAGGATAAACACAACGCCCGCCGGAGGCTCTTCCAACGTCTTGAGCAAAGCGTTCGCGGCAAACACGTTGATGGATTCGGCGGGGTAAATCATCACGACGCGCGCGCCGCCCCGGTGCGAGCCGAGGCTGAAGAAATTCGACAGGCCGAGCACTTGATCGATCTTGATCTCCTTGCTCGGCACCTTGGTTTTCTTGCCTTCATCGGCATCCGGCTTTTCGTCGCTGATCAGTTCGCCGGCGAGCGCTTCCGGAAGCACCGCCCGATAATCAGGATGATTGCCCTGGCTAAACCAGAGGCAAGCGACGCAATGACCGCACGGTTCCCGCGTCGCAGTCGGTGCTTCGCACAAAAGGCTCTGTGCGAGATGTTGCGCGAACTGCAATTTCCCGATGCCCGCGCGCCCATGCAGCAACAACGCATGCGGCCAGCTTGCGCGCAGTTGCTCAAGTTGAGCCCAGTCGTCGGTTTGCCACGGATAGATCATGAAAAGTCTTTTAAATCAGTAATTTAAGCTGCGTTGTTGTAAATTACAATTAACTTTATTTCTTGCATAAATTCGTTTTGAAATCAGATGCTTGAAACGACTTCCTCAAGTTTTTTCTGAATATCTGCGACCGACCGTGTTGCATCGATTACCACGAACCGGCCTGGTGATTCCGCCGCCCGACGCAGATACTCGGCTCTCGTACGCGCAAAGAACGAATCGGACTCGCTCTCGAACTTGTCCGGCGCACGTACCGCGCCCCGGCGTTCGCTGGCCACGTTCGTCGGGACATCGAAAAGTACGGTCAAATCCGGTTGAAATCCGCCCTGCACCCAACGCTCCAGTGCTTCGAGCTTGTCGCGCGGCAGACCCCGGCCGCCGCCCTGATACGCAAAGGTGGCATCGGAAAATCGATCCGACAGCACCCAGTCGCCGCGCGCCAGCGCCGGCTCGATCACAAGCGCCAGATGCTCCCGGCGCGCAGCGAACATCAGCAGCGCCTCGGTTTCGAGGTCCATCGGCTGGTTGAGAAGCAATTCCCGCAGGCTTTCGCCGAGCGCCGTGCCGCCGGGTTCGCGCGTCATCACGACCGAGTGGCCGGCCGATGCGATCTTCGCTTCCAGACGTTCGCGGAACCACCCGAGGTGCGTTGTCTTACCCGCCCCGTCGATGCCTTCAAACGTGATGAATTTGCCGCGCACCATCATTGTCCCCGGATGTACTTGTCGACGGCCCGATTGTGGTCGCCGAGATTGTCTGAAAAGAAGCTGCTGCCGTCGCCGCGCGACACGAAATACAGCGCGCTGCTCGACGCAGGGTTGACCGTCGCTGCCAGCGCCGCGACGCCGGGCAAGGCGATCGGACCGGGCGGCAGGCCCATGCGCGTGTAGGTATTGTACGGAGTGTCGGTTTGTAAATCTTTCTTCTTGAGCCGGCCGCCGTAAGCCGGGCCCAGGCCGTAGATCACTGACGGGTCGGTCTGCAAAGGCATGTTGATGCGCAGCCGGTTCGCAAACACGGCCGCGACCAATGGCCGGTCGGCGGCGCGCCCGGTTTCCTTCTCCACGATCGACGCCATGATCAGCGCGTCATACGGCGTCTTGTACGGCAGGTTCTGTGCACGCGTGTTCCAGGCTTCCGTCAGGCGCATCTGCATCAGTTTGTACGCACGTTTGTAGACGGCGATGTCGCTCGTGCCTTTATCGAAGAGGTAGGTGTCGGGGAAAAACAGACCCTCCGCCGTCGCCTTCGCAATCACGTCGTCCGGCGCGCCGATGGCCTTCAGCAGATCGGTATCCGTCATGCCCGCGGTGTCGTGCTGGAGCGCCGGATTGCCGTCCAGCTCGTTGCGCATTTTCTGGAACGTCCACCCTTCGATGATCGTCGCCACGTATTCGTTCACGTCGCCACGCGCGATTTTTTGCAGCATCTCGTAGGGCGTGACGCCTTCCTTGAACGCGTAATTGCCGGATTTCAACTGCGACGACAGGCCGAGCACGCGCGTCATCAGCACGAACAGCTCGGGGCGCATATGGGCGCCGCCGCGATCGAGCTGGGTGCTCACGCTTTTCAGCGTACTGTGGGACTTGATGGTGATGTCGAGTTCGGGCGAGGCCAGGTCGACCGGGCTATTCGCCCACTTGAACATGCCCGCGACGAGCGCACCGGCAACCACGACCGCGACGACCGCCGCGACCAGACATTTCTTCAAAAGGGACATGCGAAACACGCTCTAGGTAAGACCCATATAATACTTGTTCGCCATCGTCCAAGTCAGGTCCATGAATTCTTCGACCGGTACACCCGCTGCTTCTCCTTTCAAGGCTGTGCTCAGCGGCGGAATTTTCGCGCCGCTCACGCAGTTTGGTTTCATCGATACTACCGGCGACGACGCCGCCGCCTTTCTTCACACGCAACTGACGAACGACGTCCAGCACCTGGATGCATCGACGGCGCGTCTGGCGGGGTATTGCTCGCCGAAAGGCCGCTTGATGGCGTCATTCCTGATGTGGCGTGCCGGGGACGCAGTGCGTTTGATGATCGCCGCCGACTTGCAGGCCACCGTGCAGAAGCGGTTGTCCATGTTCGTGATGCGCGCAAAAGCCAAGCTGGCGGATGCCACTCCGGCGCTGACCGCCGTCGGTTTTGCAGGCGACGTGCGCGACGCGCTGTCCCATCTCTTCGATGCCATGCCTGACGGCGTGCACGTGAAAGTGGACGGTCCGCTCGGTTCGCTGATCCGCGTACCCGATGCCGCCGGCCGTCCGCGTTTCCTGTGGGTCGGCCCGAAGGCAGAAGTCGATTCGCATCTCGCCGCGCTGGAAAAGAAACTGACTCGCGCGAGCGCCGAAGTGTGGGACTGGCTCGACATTCACGCGGGCGAACCGCGCATCACACAGCCGGTGTCCGAGCAGTTCGTCCCGCAAATGGTCAACTTCGACGTGCTCGGCGGCGTCAACTTCAAGAAAGGCTGTTATCCGGGTCAGGAAGTGGTCGCGCGCAGCCAGTATCGCGGCACGATCAAGCGGCGCACATCGCTCGCGCATGCGGAAATGGCCAAAGCCGGCGACGAACTGTTCCACTCCGACGACCCCGGCCAGCCCTGCGGCCTCGTGGTCAACGTAGCGAGCGCGCCCGATGGCGGCGTGGATGCGCTCGTGGAAATCAAGCTTGCGGCGCTGGAACAGGGATCGGTGCATGTGGGCGCGGCGGATGGTCCCGTGCTGAAGTTCTCGCCGCTGCCGTACGCCTTCCCCACAGAAGTCTGAGGCGCTCATGTGCCTGATCGTCTTCGATTGGCAGCCGGAAGCGGGGCCTTCGGCATCGAATCGCCCGATGCTCAGGCTCGCCGCCAATCGCGATGAGTTCTACAGCCGCGAAACCCAGCCGATGCATTGGTGGAAGGACGCGCCGGGCATGCTCGCCGGACGCGACCTCACGGGCGGCGGGACATGGCTGGGCGTGACACGCGATGGCCGGTTTGCTGCATTGACGAACTATCGGGCGCCGACCGAGGTGCGGCCTGGCGCGCCCACCCGCGGTACGCTCGTCAGTAATTTCTTGTCGGGAGAAATCGCCGCGCCGCTCGCTTATCTGGACGACGTCGCCCGCAACGGGCATCTGTACAACGGCTTCAACCTGATTGTCGGCGACTTCACGCGGCGCGAACTGGCGTGGTACGGCAATCGCGCCGATGCGCCGCCCGCACGCCTTGAGGCCGGTATCCATGGTTTATCGAACAGCTTGCTGAATACGCCGTGGCCAAAGCTCGTCGCCCAACGCGATGCGCTTCGCGATCTCGTTCACACCGGAGACCGGGTTCAGCCATCGCTGGATCTGCTGATCGGGACGATGCGAAACCCGCATATTGCCGATGACGCCCTGCTGCCCTCGACCGGCCTTTCGCTTGAACGCGAACGCGTGTTGTCGGCGGCGTTTATCGAGTCGGATGGGTATGGGACGCGGAGCACGACGGCGCTGCGTGTTTCATCTGCAGGCGATCAACTCGAGCTGCAAATCAAGGAACTCAGCGACGACGACGGTTCACACAAGATCGTTCGCCCCGGCAACTTTGAGATCAGCGACGCGTTTGTGATCGCCCGCTGATCAACTTTCGACGTCGAGATAACGACGCAACGCACTCGCCGCGTCGGCATGCGCTTTCGCGACGTCCGGCACCAGTCCGCCCATCTTGAAGAACTCGTGCGTCATGCCTTCGTAGCGGACCAGTTCGACGGGCACGTGCTCGCGTTCGAGTTTCGCCGCGTAGGCGACGTTTTCATCGAAGAGCGGGTCGTGATCGGCAGCGGCGATCCACGCGGGTGCAATTCCTTCAAACGATGGCATCGGTCCTCGCGCATCCAGGGGCGCGAAACGCCAGTCGTCGCGGTCCTTTTCTTCGCGCAGATAATGCTCGAAGAACCATTTGACCGTTTTCGCCGTCAGGACGTGACCTTCCGCGAATTGCGCGTACGACGGCGTGTCCTGACGCGCGCTGACGCCGGGATAGATCAGCAACTGCAGGCGCAACGCGATACCCGCATCGCGGGCGAGTACCGCGCAGACCGTGGCGAGTGTGCCGCCAGCGCTGTCGCCGCCAATGGCGAAACGCGCGCTGTCGAGCCCGAACGATGAGGCCTGTGCGTGGAGCCACGTGAGGGCATCGAAGGCATCGTGGACGGCGGTCGGGAACGTGTGCTCAGGGGCGAGCCGGTAATCGACCGATACCACCGCGCACCCCGAATCTGCTGCGAGACGCCGGCACAGGGCCGCATGGGTATCGATGCTCCCCACCACGAAACCGCCGCCGTGGAAATAGACGAGCGTCGGCACCGGGGAGGTCCACGCCGGTTCGACCGGATGAAAAAGCCGCGCGCGAATGGACGCGCCGTCTCGCGCGGGAATAGCCAGATCCTGGATATCGAACATGGGTGCCGGCGCGATATCGATGATCAGGGCGCTGCGTTCATACGATGCCCGCGCTGCGGCAGCGCTCAGCGTATGAAACGGCGGCCGCTTCGCCTTCGCGATCAGTTCGAGGACCTGGGCAATGGCAGGATTCAGCGGCATGGGAAAAGGATGGCGGTAAAAGCTCGCGATGATGACACATCGGTGCTCAAGGCCGCCCTCTCACCTCGGGCTTCAGCGAAAGCGGATCGGTCGGGTTGCGCATTTGCGCGACATCGTCGAAGCGCAGTTGCACCGACGCCAGGATCTTCGGATGCGTCAGCACGTAAAAACGGCGTTGGCGCACGGCGTCAAAGGTGATTTCCGCCACCTCTTTTGCACTCAGCTTGCCGCCTTCTACCGCTTTCGTGAGCTGCTTGACTGCCATGGTTTGCGATGGCGTCATGGGCTCTTCGTTACGCAATTCCTCAGGCCGCGCACGCTCGGCCTGAGCGATTCCTGTGGGTACGAACGCCGGACACAACAATGAACAATCCACGGGAGCGCCGACGATCTTCAGGTCGTGATAAAGCGTCTCGGTCAATGCGACGACCGCGTGCTTCGATGCGTTGTACACGCCCATTGCGGGCGCGGACAACAAACCCGCGACAGACGCCGTGTTGACGATATGCGCCGGTTCGTTCTGCGCGAGCATCAACGGCGTGAACGCACGCACGCCGTTCGCCACGCCCATTACGTTGACGCCGAACACCCAAGCCCAGTCGTTCGCACTGTTTTCCCACACGAATCCGCCTGCACCGACGCCCGCGTTGTTGAACAACAAGTGCACGGCGTCATACGTGTCCATGGTCATGCGTGCCAGGGCGTCGACCTGGTTTGCATCGGAGACGTCTGTCGGCACGCCCAGCGCTTGCGCGCCCAACGCACAGGCCATCTCGACGGTTTCCGTGAGGCCTTTGACATCGATATCTGCGAGTGCGAGCTTCATGCCGAGCGCCGCGCCCTTCAGCGCGAACTCACGGCCAAAGCCGCTGCCCGCGCCCGTGATCACCGCTACCTTGCCGTCGAACTGATCCACTGTGTCTCCCTTCGATGTGCACCCGGCCTCAGATCAGCTTGACGAGCTGTTTGCCGAAGTTCTTGCCCTTGAGCAAGCCGAGAAACGCTTCGGGCGCGTTCTCGAGCCCTTGCGCGATGCTTTCACGATACTGCAGCTTTTTCTGCGCGACGAGGCCCCCGAGCTGAGCGAGCGCTTCGGGCCACACTTCCGGCGACTCACTCACGATAAAGCCCTGGACCTTCAGCCGTTGTGTGAGCAATAGCGAAGGTTTCTTGAGCGGCATGGGCGAGCCGTCGTAGGTCGCGACCATCCCGCACAACGCGATACGGCCGAACGCGTTCATGCGCGGCAACACGGCGTCGAGCACTTCCCCGCCGACGTTCTCGAAATAACCGTCGACCCCATTCGGCAAGGCCGCCTTCAGGTCCTCATACAGGTTGCCAGCCTTGTAATCGACGCACGCATCGAAGCCGAGCGTCTCGGTCACGTACCGGCACTTGTCTGCACCCCCCGCGATGCCCACCGCCCGGCAGCCCGCCGCCTTCGCCAACTGGCCGACCACGCTGCCCACCGCGCCGCTCGCCGCGCTGACGAGCACCGTCTCACCCGCCTTCGGTTCGATGATCTTGTTCAGCCCAAGCCACGCCGTCACGCCGGGCATGCCGACCGGGCCGAGATAGGCTGAAAGCGGAATATGGGTATCGTCGACCTTGCGCAGACCCTTGCCGTCCGACGTGCCGAATTCCTGCCAGCCATAGGTTCCGACGACCTTGTCACCGACTGCAAACTTCGGATTCTTCGATTCCACCACCTCGCCCACGGTTCCGCCGATCATCACTTCGTTGAGCGGTTGCGACGCGGCATACGATTTCGAATCGTCCATTCGGCCGCGCATGTAGGGATCGAGTGAAAGGTAGTGGTTGCGCACGCGTAGCTGACCGTCGGCCAGCGGTGCAAGGGGCGTCTCGACGAGCTTGAAGTTATCTACGCTTGCCGCGCCTTGCGGGCGTGAGACAAGCAGAACCTGACGATTGATTGCGGCGTTTTCGGACATCGTGATACTCCTGTTCGGTCTATGGTCGGGCCCTGCGGATCAGGCGTCGCTTGGACCGGGTTTCGCCGACGGGTCTGATCGAAGGCGTTGCTGTGCAATGTCGCGCCCGACTGCAAGCCGGCGCATGTATTTGAAAGTACCAAGTGCCTTGGCGACGAAATGCCCTTCGCTGTCGCGGATTTCGCCCTCGCAATACGCCATGGTGGTGGACCGATGCAGCACGCGTGCGAACGCTCGAAGCTCGCCGCGGCCCGGTTGCATGAAGTTGACTTTCATTTCGACCGTGACCACGCCGATACCCGTGCCCGCAAGGCTGCGCGCGGCCATTGCAAGAGCGACATCGGCGAGGGTCATGGTGACGCCGCCGTGCGCGATGCCCCACGTGTTCATGTGCGTGGCGGTCAGCGGCAGCAAAACTTCGCTCGCGCCGTCTTCGGCGCAGATGAGCTGGACTCCGAGTGAGTCGACGAACGGACTTTCAGGAAGCGCGAAGGAGTCAGTCATGAGTTCAGACTTCGTAATCGATGCATTGACGCGATTCCCGCACCGCCGCCACGAAGTCCTTGATTGCCACGTGTTTGGGATGGACCTGATACGCATGCAGCGCTTCCTTGTTATCGAAATCCGAAACGAGGATTACGTCGCACGTGGCTTCGTAGCCGTCCTGAGCCACGCCGACTTCGAAGTGTCCCTGCCCTGAAACGATGCTGCGGCAGCTTTCGAGCTTGGCCTTCAGCTTGACGATGTTCTCAGCGCGCGTGCCGCCCTCGGCGCTTTCCTTAAGCTTCCACATGACGATGTGTCGTAACAACTTGATCACCTTGGTTCGTTAGCGTTTGCGGGTTCTTGCTCAACGCATAAAATTAACAGATTCCGATGTTCATGGCGTGGACGCAAAAACCTGCGACGCGCTGGGTAACAACAACGCATAAATAACAACGCAGCAATAAAAAAGCCACCCGTCGGTGGCTTGTTCTGTGTTCCGTGTCCGACCCAGCCAAAGCGATGTGAAACCATCCTGGAGCTTGTGTCCTTGACGTTGTTGAAATGACGTGGCGTATAAGGCACAAGACTCTTTTTTGTCTCGATGAGTTCGCGCGCCATTTTCAATGCGAAATCGACGGCTGCGCGACGCTGTTCGTGCTCAAACCCCACCCGTAGCGATTATCCCACGTTTCGCCAGCGCCCTACAGCCGGTTGCCCGGGTTAAACCCCAGCCAACCGCCCGCCTACACCACTTCGAACAATCCCGCCGCGCCCTGCCCGCCGCCGATGCACATCGTCACCACGACGAACTTCGCGCCACGCCGCTTCCCTTCGATCAACGCATGCCCCGTCAATCGTGCGCCCGACACGCCATACGGATGTCCCACCGCAATCGCCCCGCCGTTCACGTTCAATCGATCCGCCGGAATGCCCAACGTATCGCGGCAATACAGCACTTGCACGGCGAACGCTTCATTGAGTTCCCACAGGTCGATATCGCTGACCTTGAGGCCGGCTTTCTTCAGCAGCTTCGGCACGGCAAACACCGGTCCAATACCCATTTCATCCGGCTCGCAACCCGCAACGGCGAAGCCCCGGAAAATCCCGAGCGGCTTCAACCCTTCCTTTTCGGCCACCGATGCATTCATCACCACGCAAGCCGATGCGCCATCGGAAAACTGGCTTGCATTGCCCGCCGTGATCACGCCACCGGGCATCGCGGTGCGAATCTTCGATACCCCCTCGAGCGTCGTATCGGCGCGAATGCCTTCATCGGAGGAAAGCGTGACTTCCTTTGTGGACACGCGGCCCGTGGTTTTGTCGGCGATACCGGCAAGCACCGTGATCGGCACGATCTCGTCGTTGAACTTGCCCGCAGCTTGAGCGGCGGCCGCGCGCAACTGCGATTGCACGCCGTACTCGTCCTGGCGTTCCTTCGATATTTCATAGCGCTTCGCGACGTTCTCGGCGGTTTGCAGCATCGACCAGTAGATGCTCGGCTTATGTTCCTTCAACCAGCCATCGAAGAGCATGTGCTGGTTCATCTCGTTCTGCACACACGAAATCGATTCCACACCGCCGGCCACATAAACGTCGCCTTCTCCGGCAATCACGCGTTGCGCCGCGAGCGCGATGGTCTGCAGCCCGGATGAGCAAAAGCGGTTCACGGTCATGCCTGGCGTGCTCACGGGCAGTCCCGCGCGCAACGCGATCTGCCGTGCGATGTTCATGCCCGTCGCGCCTTCCGGATTCGCACAACCCATGATCACGTCTTCCACACGCGCCGGGTCGATGCCCGCGCGCGCCACTGCCGCCTGCGTCACATGACCGCCGAGCGTCGCGCCATGCGTCATGTTGAATGCGCCGCGCCAAGATTTGGCGAGACCCGTGCGTGCCGTCGATACGATTACCGCGTCAGTCATTCCTGTCTCCACTTCGAATACGAATAATGTTGATGTTGATCACTACGGGCGTAGCTACGGGCGCAGCAGATCCGCCGAGACGATCCGCTCCACGCCTGCCGCCGTCATCTGCGCCCACGCGCGTTCCAGCGATCCGTTCAGATCGATGGCGCGGCAGGCATCGTCGATGACGACCGCTTCGAAGCCTGCGCTGCGTGCATCGAGCGCGGACCACCCGACGCAATAGTCCGTCGCCAGTCCGCAGCAGAAGACGCGCTTCACGCCCGCATCGCGCAGATAACCCGAGAGGCCCGTCGGCGTGACGCGATCGGCTTCCATGAAGGCCGAGTAACTATCGACGCCCACATGGTGGCCCTTGCGGATAACGAGCCGCGCATGCGGCACATGGAGATCACGATGCAACGCCGCGCCTTCGGTGTCCTGCACGCAGTGCGTCGGCCACAAGACCTGCTCGCCGTAGTGAAGCGTGGTCATGTCGAAAGGCGCGCGGCCCGCGTGATGCTCGGCAAACGAAATATGCTTCGCCGGATGCCAGTCCTGCGTCACGACGACATGCGAAAACGCGTGCGCAAACTGGTTGATCACGGGCACGACTTCATCGCCGTAAGCGACGGCCAATGCGCCGCCCGGCATGAAATCATTCTGGACATCGATCACGAGAAGGACTTCGTCTGCGCCTTTCATTGATGCCTCGCTTTACGGTTTTCAGCTATTGAAACCACGGCCGGCGGCCGCCAGTCCGGTCACGCTCGCCGCAGGCTGCCATGCATCGCCATTGGGCTGCGCGGCGTATTTGCGCATCGCACGTTCGACGTTGTAGAGGCCGACCGTGTCCGCATACAACATCGGACCGCCGCGATGCAGCGGGAAACCGTAGCCCGTCAGATAGACCATATCGATGTCCGATGCCTTCGACGCAATCCCCTCATCCAGGATCAACGCGCCTTCGTTCACGAGCGCGAGGACGAGGCGTTCGACGATCTCATCGTCCGAAATCTTGCGGCGCTCGACGCCTTGTTCCTGCGAATACGCAACGATCATCTCGTCCACGATTTTCGACGAATGCGCCGTCCGGTCACCGGCCTTGTAGTCGTACCATCCCGCGCCGGTCTTCTGGCCGAAGCGCCCCGTCTCGCACAAACGATCTGCGATCTTCGAATACTTCAGGTCCGGCTTCTCCTGATAGCGCCGCTTGCGAATCGCCCAGCCAATGTCATTGCCCGCCAGATCGCTCATGCGGAATGGTCCCATCGCAAAGCCAAACTTTTCGATCGCGCGATCGACTTGCGCCGGCAATGCGCCTTCTTCGAGCATGAACAGCGCCTGACGCAAGTACTGCTCGATCATCCGGTTGCCGATAAACCCATCGCACACGCCCGACACCACCGCCGTCTTCTTGATCTTCTTCGCTAGTTGCATGACGGTGGCGAGCACGTCCTTCGATGTCTTCGCGCCACGCACGACTTCGAGCAGCTTCATCACGTTGGCCGGGCTGAAGAAATGCATGCCTACGACGTCTTCGGGGCGCTTGGTGAACGCGGCAATCTTGTCGACATCGAGCGTGGAAGTATTCGATGCCAGGATCGCGCCCTTCTTCGCCACTTGATCCAGTTTGGAGAACACCTGTTCTTTCACGCCGAGTTCCTCGAACACCGCTTCGACGATGAGATCGGCGTCCTTCAGGTCCTCATACGCAAGGGTCGGCGTGATCAGCGCAAGCCGTTCTTCGAGTTTCTCCGCCGTCAGCCGGCCTTT
Source organism: Burkholderia sp. PAMC 26561 (assembly GCF_001557535.2). Lineage (NCBI taxonomy): Bacteria > Pseudomonadati > Pseudomonadota > Betaproteobacteria > Burkholderiales > Burkholderiaceae > Burkholderia > Burkholderia sp. PAMC 26561. The sequence goes on along the minus strand of NZ_CP014306.1, from coordinate 2,879,245 downwards.
CTTCACAGCGCTTTCGTAGTTCTTGCGAATGGTCGCGAGGCCGCGATCAAGCGCTTCCTGTTTCGTTTCGAGCAACGTCACCGGCAATCCGGCGTTGATGAAGTTCATCGCAATACCACCGCCCATCGTCCCCGCGCCGATCACGCCAATGCGTTCGATCTTGCGAACGGGCGTGTTCGACGGCACGTCGGGAATCTTGCTCGCCGCGCGTTCGCCGAAGAATGCATGGCGCAAGGCGCGGCTTTCAGGCGTCTGCACCAGCGCCACGAAACACTCGCGCTCGACCGCCAGGCCTTTGTCGAAGCCGAGCTTTACGCCGGCCGCGACTGCATCGATACATTTAAGCGGCGCCGGAAAATTTTTCGCCAGCGGCGTGACCATATTGCGCGCGAACTGGATGAACCCTTCCGCGTTCGGATGCTCGATCTTGCGCTCACGAACCAACGGATGCTGCCCGTTTTGCGCCCCGGCTTCTTGGGCGAACTTGATGGCTGCGTCGAGCAGGTCGCCTTCGGCCATCTGGTCGATCAAGCCCGATCCGGCGAGTTTCTCCGACATCACTGGCGCGCCCGAGACGATCATGTTCAACGCGGTTTCGAGACCCACCGCGCGCGGCAGGCGCTGCGTGCCGCCGGCGCCCGGGAGCAAACCAAGCTTGACTTCAGGCAACGCGATTTGCGCGCCCGCCGAAGCAATCCGATAATGCGCGCCCAGCGCAAGCTCGAGGCCCCCGCCCATTGCGACGCCATGGATCGCGGCCACGACGGGTTTCGAGCTGGCTTCCACGACCTTGATGACCGTATGCAGCGTCGGTTCCTGCGTGGCCTTCGGCGTGTTGAACTCGGTGATATCGGCGCCGCCGGAGAACGCCTTGCCCGCACCGATCAGGACGATGGCCCTGACCGACGCATCGGCCTGCGCTCTTTCGATGCCTTCGACAATGCCAAGCCGCGTGGAGAACCCGAGGCCGTTGACCGGCGGGTTATTCAGCGTGATGACGGCGATGCCGTCGCGGGTCGTGTAATCCACTGCCATTTCGTCTTCCTCCATTCGGTGCGCCATCTATCTTCCGGCAAAAATCCGGAAGGCGCTGATTCGCGTGATGCTGTGATTGTGATGCTTTGGGTTTGAGCCACCCGGCAAGAATACACAAAAACGAACGCTCGTTCAATTTTGTTGTTGCGGGATGGCGGAGACGGAACGCGGAAAACAAGAAACGGGCTGCGCGGCGGCAGCCCGGTGAATGGCAAGCTAGTCGACGCTTTCACCGACCGTCGGCAACACATGCTCCCGATATATTTCGCGCAACCGGAGCTTCTGCAGCTTGCCGGTCGCCGTGTGGGGAAGTTCATCGGCGAAAACAACGTCGTCCGGGCGCCACCACTTCGCCACCTTGCCGTCGTAAAACGCGAGCAGTTCCTCGCGCGTGACGGTTGCCTCAGGACGCAGCACGACCACGATCAGCGGCCGTTCCGTCCACTTCGGGTGCGAACACGCAATGCACGCTGCCTCCGCGACCTGCGGATGCGACATCATGATGTTTTCCAGATCGATCGAGCTGATCCACTCGCCGCCTGACTTGATCACGTCCTTGCTGCGATCGGTGATGTGCATGAAACCGTCGGTATCGATGGTCGCGACATCGCCGGTCGGAAACCAGCCATCGACGAGCGGCGAATCGTCCTTCCGGAAATACCGGTCGATCACCCATGGCCCGCGCACGTAGAGATCGCCGAATGATTTGCCGTCCCAGGGAAGTTCGTTGCCGTCGTCGCCGACGACTTTCATGTCGACGCCGAACATCACATGGCCCTGCTTCTCGCGCAGATGGCGTTGTTCTTCGGGCGAACGCTGGCGCTGTTCCCAGTTGAGCTTGGCGAGCGTGCCGAGCGGCGACATTTCCGTCATGCCCCAGGCATGAATGACCTCGACGCCATAGTCGTCCTCGAACGTGCGCAGCATCGCCGGCGGACAAGCCGAGCCGCCAATGACCGTGCGCTGCAACGTATTGAAGCGCACGCCAGCCTGCTTCACGTAGTTCAGCAAACCCAGCCAGACGGTCGGCACGCCGGCCGAGTACGTCACGCCTTCGGCTTCCATCAGTTCGTAGAGCGATTTTCCATCGAGACAATTGCCGGGCAGCACGAGCTTCGCGCCAACCAGCGGCGCCGCGTGCGGAATGCCCCATGCATTGACGTGGAACATCGGCACGACGGGCAAGATCGAATCGCGGCAGGAACAGGCCATGGCGTCGGGAAGCGCTGCGCCGAAGGCATGCAGGACCGTCGAGCGATGCGTGTACAGCGCGCCCTTCGGATTGCCGGTCGTGCCCGATGTATAGCAGAGAAACGATGCCGAACGTTCATCGAGCATGGGCCATTCGTAGTCGCCATCGTGTTTCGCGAGCAGCGTTTCGTAGCTCGTGACGGGCGTGGCCATATCGGCGAGATGGGTGCTGATGCACGCTTCGTCGCCGAGAGCGATCCAGCCTTTCACGTTCGGACACTGCGGCGCGATGATGTCGACAAGCGCCGTGAAGGTCATGTCGAAGGCGACGTATTCGTCGTCGGCGTGATTGATGATGAACGCGATCTGGTCGGGGAAAAGCCGCGGGTTGATGGTGTGGCAGACCGCGCCCATGCCGGTCACGCCGTAATAGCATTCCAGATGACGATACCCGTTCCACGCCAGCGTACCAACGCGCTCGCCCGGCTGCACATTCAGCCCGATCAGCGCCTGCGCAAGCTGCTTCGCGCGTTTTTCGCAATCGCGCCACGTATAGCGATGAATGTCGCCTTCAATGCGGCGCGAAACGATCTCGGTAGCGCCGAAATGGCGGGAAGCATGGGAAATCAGCGATGAAGCGAGTAGCGGTACATCCATCATCTGGCCTAAAAGCGGCGACGTCATGGGCAAGTTCCTCACAAGTCCGGATGCACGGGATTTGATGCTGGGTGTTTCTTGTTGAGTGTTTCTCGACTAAGCAATATCTGATTTTGTCTCAAAGCCAACGCGGATAAGGCTAAGAGCGGGCTCCAGCAGCGGCGCGGGCGCGGATTTACAATATCGGTTAACCATGAGGTGCTCAATATGTCGTTTTCCCCAAGCGGTATGGCTGTCAGTGCCGCTGCAGAAGCCGAATTGACGGACTCGCACGCGATATCGGATGCGAGTTCGGGACCGGTAAGCAAGCTGATCGGGTCGATCGAAACCGACCGGCGTGATTCATTCGTCGCGCTCGGTTCCGCGTTCCTCACCCGCCTGCCCGCCTCGCCCTTGCCCGCGCCCTATCTGGTCGGATTCTCCGCCGATACCGCTGCCGAGCTCGGCTTCAATGTCGGCTTGAACTCGACTCACGCGCAGGATCCGGCGTTTATCGACTATTTCACGGGCAATACCACGCGCGATCTGCCCGCCGATGAGCTGCCGTATGCATCGGTTTATTCGGGCCATCAGTTCGGCGTCTGGGCGGGACAGCTCGGTGACGGACGCGCGATGGGCCTTGGCGAGATCGAACATGACGGCAAACGGCTCGAACTGCAGCTCAAGGGCGCGGGACGCACGCCATATTCGCGCATGGGCGACGGCCGCGCGGTCCTGCGTTCATCGATCCGCGAATATCTCTGCTCGGAAGCCATGCACCATCTTGGCATTCCGACCACACGCGCCTTGTGCGTCACGGGATCGGACCAGCCGATACGCCGCGAGACCATGGAGACGGCGGCCGTCGTGACGCGTGTCGCGCCGAGTTTCGTGCGCTTCGGGCACTTCGAGCATTTCTACACGAACGATCGGCTGGACGAATTGCGCAAGCTCGCGGATCACGTCATCGACCGGTTTTATCCGCAATGCCGCGAAGCCGATGACCCGTATCTCGCGCTCCTTGGCGAAGTCACGTTGCGCACCGCCGACCTGATGGCGGACTGGCAAGCCGTCGGTTTCTGCCACGGCGTGATGAACACGGACAACATGTCGATCCTCGGGCTGACGATTGACTACGGGCCGTTTGGGTTTATCGATGGCTTCAACGCCAATCACATCTGCAATCACTCGGATTCGCAGGGCCGGTACGCATACAAGATGCAGCCGCAGATTGGCTACTGGAACCTCTTCTGTCTTGCGCAGGCGCTGGTGCCGCTGTTCGGCCCGCAATATGGCGAGGACGCGCGCAACGAAAAAATCATCGAGGATGCGCAGCGTGTCCTGGAAGGCTTCAGGGACCGGTTTGCACCGGCGCTCGAACAGCGTATGCGCGCGAAACTCGGCCTGGCCGAAATCCGGGACGGCGATGACAAACTGGCCAATCGCCTCTTCGAAGTCATGAACGCGAATCGCGCCGATTTCACACTGACGTTCCGCAACCTTGCGAAACTGCGCAGGGCAGATGCTTCCGGCGACGCACCCGTGCGCGATCTGTTCCTCGATCGCGGCGCTTTCGATGTCTGGGCGAACGAGTACCGGCAACGTTTGTCGGAGGAAACACGCGGCGACGAAGAACGTGCCGCGGCCATGAACGCCGTAAATCCGAAATTCATCCTGCGCAATCATCTGGCCGAAAACGCCATACGCCTTGCAAAGGAAAAGGATTTTTCGGAAGTCGAGCGGCTGGCACGGGTGCTGCGCCATCCTTTTGATGAACAACCCGAGTTCGAAGCCTACGCCGGACTGCCGCCCGACTGGGCAAGCGACCTGGAAGTGAGTTGTTCTTCCTGAAACCGCCCCAAAATACCTGAGCCGGATATCAAAGCCGCTCTACCGCTCTGGAGATAAACGATGAACCGAGACGACCTCGCGAAGGAACCCGCTGCACCGCTGCAGAAAGACGACGCCACGTACAAGAAGGAGCTGACCGATATCCAGTACCAGGTCACGCGCCACGCCGCCACCGAGCGGCCGTTCACAGGCGAATACTGGGATCACACGGAACGCGGCATCTATGACTGCGTGTGCTGCGGCACGCCACTGTTCGAATCGGACACGAAATTCGACGCCGGGTGCGGCTGGCCGAGCTACTTCAAGCCCATCAACGGCGAAGTCATCAAGGAAAAGACGGATCGCGCGCACGGCATGCTGCGCATCGAAGTGCAATGCAATAACTGCGGCGCGCATCTGGGCCACGTCTTCGAAGATGGCCCGGCGCCAACCGGCCTGCGCTACTGCATCAACTCGGCTGCGCTACAATTCGAACCCAAGTAAGTACAAGGGCGGCTTACTCAGGTAAGCCGCCTTTTTTCTGGCCACTGTCAACGCTTCTTCAGTGGCTGCTTACTAACGGTCACCCTAAAAACGCGCGCGTCGTTTCGTGCCGGCTCCGAATCCGATCCGATCCCGGGCACGTCCGTCGCACTTGCGCTTCCAATTCGATGCCCCTCCCCGTCCCAACGACATGAAATTTCTGTTCGATCTGTTTCCGATCCTCCTCTTCTTCGTCGCATTCAAGATCTGGGGCATCTACACCGCCACCGCGGTCGCGATTGTCGCCACGCTCGTGCAGATTGCATGGGTTGCGTTCCGGCATCGCAAGGTCGATCCCATGCTGTGGGTGAGCCTGGGCGTCGTGGTCGTGTTCGGTGGGGCAACGCTCGTGCTGCATGACGATACGTTCATCAAGTGGAAACCCACCGCGCTTTACTGGCTTTTCGCCGGCGCGCTGATCGTGTCACAAGGCATCTTCAACAAGAATCTCATCGAGGCGATGATGGGCAAGCAGATCGTGCTGCCGCATCGCGTGTGGGGCCAGTTGAATCTCGCGTGGGCCGTGTTTTTTGCGATCCTCGGCGTGGTGAACCTGTTCGTGGCCTACAACTACACCACCGACCAATGGGTCAACTTCAAGCTGTTCGGCGCGACCGGGTGCTTGCTCGTTTTTATCGTCGCGCAGAGTTTGTGGCTCGCGAAGTACATGAAAGAGGATGAAGGCAAATGAGCGATCCGACCTCCACAGATGACTTCGTCAACGCGTCCGCCGAAGGCAAGATCGCGCACCTTGAAGCGCGGCTGAATGCGGCGCTCAACGCGCAATCCGTTCATATCGATGACGACAGCGCAGCGCATGCCGGGCACGCCGGGGCGTCGGCGGGAAGCCACTATACGGTGACCATCGTGGCCGCAGGATTCGCCGGAAAGCCACGCGTGGCGCGGCACCGGCTAGTGTATGATGCGCTGGCCGACGAGATGCGGCGAGGCATTCACGCCCTTGCCATCAAGGCTTACACGCCTGAAGAATTCGCAGACCAGTTCGAATAGCCCTCGGGGTTGCTGCGGACTTACGTGTTCGAGACACCTTCAATTCATTCCAGAATTTCCAGCCCTCGTCCTGATCAGGAACCATCGATGATTCTAAAAAACCCCCGTATTTGGGTATTGCTGGCCGCGTTCGCGGCAGCGCCTGCTTTCGCTCAGAACATTGCCGTGGTCAACGGCACACCGATTCCCAAATCCCGTGTCGACGCCCTCGTGGCGCAACTGGTCCAGCAAGGCCAGCAGGACACGCCGCAATTGCAGGCGGCCGTGCGCCAGGAACTGGTCAATCGCGAAATCCTGATGCAGGAAGCGGCCCGCCGCGGTATCGCCACGCGTCCCGACGTGAAGGCGCAGATCGCAGTGGCCCAGCAGACGGTGGTTTTGCGTGCGTTGATCGAAGATTACGTGAAGGCCAATGCGCCGACCGATGCCGAGATCAAGGCGCGTTACGACGATATGGTCAAGCAGGCCGGTGGCGGCAAGGAATACCACCTGCATCACATCCTGGTCGATAACGAAGCACAGGCCAAGGATCTGATCGCAAAGATCAAGGGTGGCGCGAGCTTTGAAGACCTGGCGAAGCAGTTTTCAAAGGATCCGGGATCGGGCAAGAACGGCGGTGACCTGGACTGGTCTAGCCCGCAGGCTTACGTGCCGGAGTTCGGTGCGGCCGCTGAGAAGTTGAAGAAGGGTGAGATGACGGATACGCCGGTGAAGACGCAGTTTGGCTGGCACATCATCCGTCTGGACGATGTGCGCGATGTCGCTCCGCCGCCGCTCGAGCAGGTGAAGGCGCAGATTGCGCAGCAGATCCAGCAGGAGAAGCTGGCTGCGTTCGAAGAGGATTTGCGCAAGAAAGCGGTTATCAAGTAGCAACGCTTTAGTGCAGACGTAAAAAAAGCCGCTCGATGATCTTCGAGCGGCTTTTTTTCGTACTGCGCCTTAACCCACCCAGCGCCGGGCGTTCTGGAACACACGCAGCCACGGGCTGGCATCGGCGGTCCAGTCGTTTGGCGTCCAACTCATCTGCACATTCCTGTGCACGCGCTCCATGTGCGGCATCAGCACCGTAAAGCGTCCGTCCGGTGTGGTCACCGACGTAATGCCCTCCGGCGACCCGTTCGGATTGAACGGATACCGCTCGGTCGCGGCACCCTGGTTATCGACAAAGCGCATTGCGACCAGGGCGTTCGACTTGTCGCCCTGCTGCGAGAAATCTGCAAAGCCTTCACCGTGCGCAACGGCGACCGGAAGCCGCGAATCTTCCATTCCGGCAAAGAAGATCGACGGCGAACTCTGCACTTCAACCGATGAAAGCCGCGCCTCGAACTGCTCCGATTTGTTGCGTGTGAACTTGGGCCATGCGTCGGCGCCAGGAATCATCGATGCAAGGCTGCTCATCATCTGGCAACCATTGCAGATGCCCAGCGCAAAGGTATCCGTGCGGCCGAAGAACTCGGCGAACATGTCGGCGAGACGCGGATTGAACCGGATCGTCTTGGCCCAGCCTTCGCCTGCACCCAGCACGTCGCCGTACGAGAACCCGCCGCACGCAACCGCACCCGCGAAGTCTGCCAGCGTGACTCGCCCTTCCAGCAAATCGCTCATGTGAACGTCATGGGTGTCGAACCCTGAACGATCGAACGCGTAAGCTGTTTCCAGATGCGAATTCACGCCCTGCTCGCGCAGGATCGCGACACGCGGACGCGTACCCTTGCCAACGAACGGAGCCGAGACATCCTGCGCCGGATCGAAGGTGAGAACCGGCGAAATGCCCGGATCGTTGGCGTCGAGCAACGCGTCGTACTCGGCGTCGGCGCACGCGGGGTTGTCGCGCAACCGTGCAATGCGCCAGCTCACTTCGCTCCACGCGCGCTGTAATTCATGGCGCGGCGCATCGAAGACCTTCTTCGCGTCACGATAGATCTCGATGACGTCACGATCGTTCGGCTTGCCGATGACTTCCGAACACGCAGACAGTCCATGTTCGCGCAACGCGGCCAGCACGGCATCGCGCTCTGACAGACGGACCTGGATCACCGCACCCAGTTCCTCGGAGAACAACGCACGAATGGTGCGGTCCTCACGACGTCCACTGGTCTGCTTCGCCCAGTCCTTGGCATCGCCGTAATCGGATTCGTGGGTCGGATCGAGGATCAGCATGTCCACGTTCATCGATACACCCACGTGTCCCGCGAATGCCATTTCGCACACGGTCGCCCACAGGCCGCCATCGGAACGATCGTGATACGCAAGCAATTTGCCCGCCGCGTTCAGCGATTGAATGACGTTGAAGAAACGCTTGAGGTCCTCGGCGTCATCGACGTCAGGTACAGCGTCGCCAATCTGCTGCGTGACCTGCGCCAAAATGCTCCCGCCAAGGCGGTTCTTGCCGCGGCCGAGGTCGATGGAAATCAGCACGGTATCCGTGCCACGCTGCAATTGCGGCGTGAGCTGGCGGCGCACGTCTTCGACCGGCGCGAACGCCGAGATGATCAGCGACACCGGCGACACGACTTCCTTCGCCACGCCCGTTGCGTCCTGCCACTTGGTGCGCATCGACAGCGAATCCTTGCCCACCGGAATGCTGATACCCAGCGCCGGGCACAACTCCATGCCGATGGCCTTCACCGTGTCGAACAACGCTGCGTCTTCGCCTGGACTGCCGCATGCGGCCATCCAGTTGGCGGAGAGCTTCAGCTTGTTCAACGATTCGATGGGCGCCGAAGCAATGTTCGTCACAGCTTCGCCGACGGCCATGCGGCCCGACGCGGGCGCGTTGATCACGGCCAAAGGCGTACGCTCGGCGATGGTCATCGCCTCGCCGCGGAAGCCGGCGTAATCCATGGTCGTGATTGCGCAATCGGCGACGGGCACTTGCCACGGGCCGACCATCTGGTCACGCGCCGTCGTGCCGCCCACCGACCGGTCGCCGATGGTGATCAAGAACGACTTGCTGGCGACTGTCGGGTGCTTCAACACGCTCACCGCGACCTCCGACAACACCAGGCCGGTTACATCGACGGGTTCGAACGCCAGCGCTTCGCGCTTGACATCGCGATGCATCTTGGGCGTCTTGCCGAGCAGGACTTCCATGGGCATGTCGACGGGTTCGAGCGCCTGATCGGCGTTCTTCTCGTCGTCGATCAGCTTGAGCTGGCGCTCTTCTGTCGCAACACCCACGACAGCGACCGGACAACGTTCACGCGTACAGATGGCTTCGAAGGCCGGCAGGCTTTCCGGCGCGATTGCCAGGACGTAACGCTCCTGCGCTTCGTTCGACCAGATCTCGCGCGGCGACAAGCCCGACTCTTCCAGTTGCACACGGCGCAATTCGAAACGCGCGCCCTTGTCGGCGCCATCGACCAGTTCGGGGAATGCATTCGATAACCCGCCCGCGCCCACATCGTGGATGCTCAGGATCGGGTTCTGCGCGCCCAACTGCCAGCACGCATTGATGACTTCCTGCGCACGCCGCTGGATTTCCGGGTTGCCGCGCTGGACGGAATCGAAGTCGAGTTGCGCGGTGTTCGCGCCGGTCGCCATCGAACTCGCGGCGCCCCCGCCCATGCCGATCCGCATGCCCGGGCCGCCGATCTGGATCAGCAACGATCCCGCCGGCAGATCCATCTTGTGCGTATGCTGGTCCGAGATATTGCCGATACCGCCCGCGATCATGATCGGCTTGTGATAACCGCGCACGCGCCCTGCGGCGTTCTGTTCATATGCGCGGAAATAGCCGCCCAGATTGGGCCGGCCGAATTCGTTGTTGAACGCGGCCGCGCCGATGGGGCCGTCGATCATGATCTGCAACGGCGAAGCAATCCGCTCCGGCCGTCCATACGGTTCGTTATTGTCCGAGGGGTTGCGCTGCGGCACCGGCACGGCGCTGTCGCGGGCGTTTTCCCATGGCTGGCGTGCATCGGGCAGATCGAGGTTGGAGACCGTGAAGCCCGCCAGACCCGCTTTGGGGCGCGCGCCGCGGCCGGTCGCACCTTCGTCGCGGATCTCGCCGCCCGAACCCGTTGCAGCGCCTGCAAACGGCGAAATGGCGGTCGGATGGTTATGCGTCTCGACCTTCATCAGCGTGTGCGTGAGTTCGGTGTGACGCCCGTAATGCTCGCTCGATCCGCGCGGGAACCAGCGCTCGGCCGTGCCGCCTTCCATGATCGCCGAGTTGTCCGAATACGCGACGACGGTGCCGGCGTGATTGAGCTTCTCGGTGTTGCGGATCATGTTGAACAGCGAGATGTCCTGCGGCTCGCCGTCGATGGTCCACTGACCGTTGAAAATCTTGTGGCGGCAATGCTCGCTGTTGGCCTGCGCGAACATCATCAATTCGACGTCCGTGGGATTGCGCTGCAAGTGCTTGAATGAATCGACCAGGTAGTCGATTTCATCGTCGGCGAGCGCGAGGCCCAGTTCCATGTTCGCCGTTTCCAGCGCGCTGCGGCCGTGGCCGAGGATATCGACGGCTTGCAGCGGTTGAGCCGGCAGTTCATCGAACAGATGCACGGCGTGATCGCGCGATGGCGCTACGCTTTCGGTCATGCGGTCGTGCAGCGCGGCGGCCACTTCGGTGCGCGCCTGTTCGGACAAGGCCTTCTTGCCGCCGATGCCCGTGCCGAGCAAGCCGCTTCTCAGCAGGACCGTGTACTCGACACCGCGCTCGATCCGGCGAATCTGCGTCAGCCCGCAATGATGCGCAATGTCGGTGGCCTTGCTGGCCCACGGCGACACTGTTCCGAAACGCGGCACGACCATGAAGGTTTCTTGCGCGCCGCGCTCGCTGCCGGCATCGAACGGTGTTCCGTAATGCATCAGCGCGTGGATGCGGTTGCTGTCTTCGTCGGAGAGCGGTTCGACCGAGTTCACAAAATGCAGGAACTGGCCGCGCACGCCGACAATATTCGGGTCGATGCGCGTCAGTGTTTCGAGCAGGCGGGTTTGACGGAAATCAGAGAGGGCCGAAGCGCCGGGGAAACACGAGAAGTGGGCCATTGTCACGGTGCTGAGAAGACGTCGGGACGAAAGACGTCGGAGCCGCTTGCGGGATTGCCGCAATTGGCGATGGGAAGACCCGGATTATAACCCGGAAGTGTCTCGAAAACGCCCTCGCGGCCATGCGTGAAACGGCGGGAACGGCCCGCGGCAATCTCTCAAAGACGACGCGATACTTTTTGACCGTCCCCGGCGATGCACGCCCGAAGCCTCGATGCGCCCGGCTGATCGGCCGCACAGAGCGCGTTTGGCCGTTTCACCCCGCCCCGCGGCGTCCCGGCCGGGCGCGTTTGGCGCTATCATGGCGCGCTTTCCCAACCCGGCGCACCGGTTACCCGTGCAGCAAAGCGGTATCAATGCGCCGGCTCGCCTCTCTTACGAGATTTCCGGCGGTCCGGGCGCCACGCCCGGGTCGAGTGGTCCGGACGCCCGCGCTCATGCGGCCGCCGGCTCGTGAACCAGTCAAGGTCTTGCGCCTTCGGGCGAAAACGAATCATGGATGTCATTGTCATCGGTGGCGGAATCGGCGGCATCGCCACCGCGTATCAGTTGCGTGCGGCCGGGCACCGCGTCTGCGTGGTCGAGCGCCATGCCACCGTCGCGCAAGGCGCGACCTATGGTCACGGCGGCGCCATCCTGCCCTCACCGCTCGACGTCTGGTTCGGGCCGACTTTCATGCAAACGCGCCGTGCTGCGAAAACGGGTGTCGTGTTCAAACCCGGCTTCGATTCGGAAACACGCGAATTCGCCAAGAAGCTCACGGAATTTCACGATCCGCACCGCTTTGCCACTCAATACGGCGCATTGCGGCCGCTGGTCGACAGTTCCCGCGATGCCATCGCGGAAATCGAGGCTGAATTCCCGCTCGACTTTGAACAGCGTACCGGCGTGTTGCACGTGTTCCGGCACGAGCGCGATCTGGAACTGACAGATGCGGCAATCAAGCTGATGCAAAGTTTCGAAACGCCGCACCGGCTGCTCACCGCGCAGGAATGCGTCACCGCGGAGCCATCCATACCGGAAGATCCGCCGCTTGCCGGCGGTGTGCTGCTGCCTGACGCGCGCACGGCCAACTGCCCGTTGTTCACCAAGCTGCTCAAGCAAGTGCTTGAGGACGACGGCGTCCAGTTCCGGCTGGGCCGCGAGGTGACCGCCATTCGCGTCGAGGCTCAACGCGCCGCGGTCGAACTGGCGCCGCTTAGCGGCGCACTGGATGGCAAAGGCGGCAGATCTCGCGAAGTGGAGCTGATCGGCGCCGATGCCATCGTCGTGGCGGCCGGCACCGGGACGCCGGCGTTGCTGGCCACGCTGGGAATCTCGTTGCCCCTGCATCCTCTTCGACTGCACACGCTGACCGCTCCGATAGCTTACGAAGAGCGCGCGCCCCACCTGACGATCGTGGATTCCGTGAAACGCATCGCGATGACGCGAATCAACCAGCGCATGCGCGTGACCGGCGGCGCGGTATTGCAAAGCATCGCCAAGGCCAGCAAGCCGATGAGCGAAAGCCTGACCCATCGCGCGCTTGCGCTGCTTGGCCAGGCAACGCACGACTGGATTCCGGGCGCAGCGAAAGTATCCGCCGCACGGGCCTGGGACGGGATTCGGCTGATATCGCCGGACGGACTGCCCGTGGTGAGCGCAACGTCGCACGCGCGGTTGTTCGTCAACACGGCGCATGGTCCGGCGGGCTGGGGTATTGCGTGCGGAGCCGCCAGACTGATCGCGGCGCTTGTCTCGCATGAGGAACCCGACGTGCCTGAACGAACACTCAGGGCGTTGAGGATCGACCGGTTCTGATGCCGCGCGCCGCGTTGCGGGCGACGTATTGAACGCACGCGGGACACCCGCAGATGGCCGCTCCGGTCATTTGGGCGCAATAATTGCGGCGGGTTCAAGCTCCTATTTCACGCCGCCGCCATGACCGACTCCGCTTCCAATTCCCTGACTTCGCCGTATGCCGAGCCAGGCGACCGCGCAATCGCCCTTCTCACGCTCGATGAACTCAGAACGCTCGAACACCGCGCCGCGGCGGCTCTTCCGCCCAATACGCTGATGGCGCGCGCTGGCGCGGCCGCGGCGCAATTCATCGTCGATAGCGGTTCGCAGCGGCCTGTCTGGATCGTCGCCGGTCCGGGCAACAATGGCGGCGATGCGCTGGTGATGGCGGCGCGCCTCAAGCAGGCGGGTGTGGAAGTGCAGGTTTGCATGCCCGTAGAAGTCAAACCCGGCGATGCCCGCTGGGCGCTCAACGAAGCGCGTCAGGCCGGCGTCGAGATCACGGCAGACGTGCCCGCTTCCTTCGATGACTTCGGCTGGCTCGCCGACGGCATGTTCGGCATCGGCCTTGGACGGCCGCTCGAGGGCGTCTTCGCGGAGGTCGCGGCGCGATTGTCGAAGCGTTCGAAGTCTTCCGGCAACGTGCTCGCACTCGATATTGCAAGCGGCCTGTCAAGCGACACGGGCGAGCCCGTCAGCCGCAGCAACGACGGCCGCGCTCAGGCCGTGCGCGCGACGCACACGATTACGTTCATCGGCGGGAAGCCGGGGCTTTTCACCGGCGACGGACGCGATCTGTCGGGCAAGGTTTATATCGCCGATCTGGGCATCGGGCCGCTTGCGCAACCGTCCGTGGTGCTGAACGCACCGTCGCTGTTCGGCCCGCATCTTCCCCCGCGCGACTTCGCGACCAACAAAGGCACGTTCGGCACGCTGGCTGTCATTGGCGGAGACACCGGCATGTGCGGCGCGCCCATTCTCGCCGCGCGCATGGCGTTGTACAGCGGCGCGGGCAAGGTGAACGTGGCGTTCATCGGCACGGACTCGCCGCCCTACGATCCGCCGCATCCGGAACTCATGCTGCATCACATCGACCAGTTTTCTCTCGACAAGATGGACGCGCTGGCGGTCGGTTGCGGCATGGGCCAGAGCGATCGTGCGAAGAAGGTGCTGACAGACGTGCTCGCGCTCGATGTCGCAAAACTCTTCGATGCCGACGCGCTCAACCTGATTTCATCCGATGAAAACCTTGCCGGCAAGGTCGCCGAACGCGGCACCCGCGGCGATCTGTGCGTGCTCACGCCGCATCCGCTGGAAGCGGCCCGGCTTTTGGGATCGGATGTAAAGAAGGTGCAGGCCGACCGGATTGCGGCGGCGCGCCAACTGGCCGCGCGATATACCGCGGTCACCGTGCTGAAGGGAACGGGCACGATCGTCGCCTCGCCCGATGGACGTGTATCGGTGAATCCGACGGGCAACGCCGCGCTGGCGACCGGCGGCACCGGCGACGTGCTGGGCGGACTGATAGGCGCGTTGCTCGCGCAGCGTTTGCCCGCGTACGAAGCGGCGCTTGCAGGCGTCTATCTGCACGGGCTTGCCGCCGAGACGCTGACCGGCGAGGGACAAGGTCCCGCGGGCCTGACGGCGGGCGAACTCGCTCCCAAGGTTCGCGCGCTGATCAACCGCCTGTTCTACCCGACGTAACTAAACACGGCATGCCGGCAGCACGCCTTTACGCTCAAGCAAGCAATCGTTCATCCATCGTGGCTATACTTGTTGTCTCGCGTTAGGCGGTCGATGTGAAACCTGTCCGGCCGCGCGTGATGATCAACACTTTCCGCCACCTTCTAAAAACGGACCGTTATGACGCTCAATTCGCTTCCTGCCTGGCCGGCGCTCCAGGCGCATTACGATGCCATCCGTGACGAGCGCCTGCGCGACTGGTTCGCGCCGCAAAACGACACCCAACCGTCCCGCGCCGAGCGCCTGACGTTCGACGGCGGCGGCATCTCCGTCGATTTCTCGAAGAACCGCATCACCGAAGCCACGCTCAAGCTGCTCGTGGAGCTCGCCGGGCAGGCGAAGGTCGCAGCGAAGCGCGACGCGGTATTCGCGGGCGACATCGTCAACGTCACGGAACATCGCGCAGTGCTGCACACGGCGTTGCGAGCGACCGACGACAACTCGCCCTTCCAGAAGGAAATCCGCGCTGAAAAAGCCAAGATGGCCGCGTTCGCGAACAAGGTTCGCGACGGCTCGTGGACGGGCTACACCGGCAAGCGCATTCGCCACGTGGTGAACATAGGCATTGGCGGTTCGGACCTTGGCCCGAAGATGGTCGTGCACGCGCTGCAGCACCTCGCGCTGCCGGAGATCAAGACGGAATTTGTCTCCAACGTCGATGGCGCCGATATCTACAACGTGCTCAAGGACATCAATGCCGAAGAGACGCTGGCCATCGTGGTATCGAAGACGTTCACTACGCTCGAAACCATGACCAATGCGCGTTCCATGCGCGACTGGTTCGTGAAGAGCGGCTGCCCGGAAGACGCGTTGTCGAAGCACTTCGTGGGTGTATCGGCGAATCCGGAGGAAGTGGTCAAGTTCGGTATCGCGCGCGAAAACGTCTTCGAGATGTGGGACTGGGTCGGCGGCCGTTATTCGCTGTGGTCGGCTGTCGGCTTGTCGATCGTGATCTCGGTCGGGCCTGAAAACTTCGAGAAACTGCTGGCCGGCGCGCATGCCATGGACGAGCATTTCCGGACCGCGCCGTTCGAGCGCAACCTGCCTGTCCTGATGGGCATGATCGGGATCTGGTATCGCGATTTCTTCGAGTCGCAAAGCGTGATGGTCGCGCCATACTCGCAAGCCATGCGGTATCTCTCGTCGTATCTCCAGCAGCTCGAGATGGAGAGCAACGGCAAGTCGGCGCGGCTCGACGGCACCATGGTCGATTACCCGACCGCCGCCGTGATCTGGGGCGAACCCGGCACCAACGGCCAGCACGCGTTCTATCAGATGCTGCATCAGGGCCCGACGCTGATTCCGGTCGACTTCATCGCGGTATTGAAGCCGGAGCATCCGCTCATCGATCATCACGCCAAGCTGCTTGCGAATTGCTTCGCGCAAAGTGAAGCGCTGATGCTCGGACGTACGCTTGAAGAAGCGAAGAAGGTTGCGGGCGAAGGCAAGGAAGAACTCGCGACGCATTTGAGCTTCCCGGGCAATCGTCCGACGACCACGATCATCCTCGATTCACTCACGCCGGAAACGCTCGGCGCCGTGATCGCGCTGTACGAGCACAAGGTGCTGGTACAGGGCGCGGTCTGGGACATCAATTCGTTCGATCAGTGGGGCGTGGAACTGGGCAAGATTCTCGGCAAGGTCGTTGAAGCCGATATCACCAGTTCGAAGTCCGATCCGTCCAAGCACGATTCGTCGACGTCGGCGCTGATCGCGCGGGCGCAAGCCGCACTGAAGAGCATCTAAGCGGCGTGGGGCGTTCCGGTCACTTGAGACTGGTACGCCCTTCGTTTTTTATACGCTCAAACTGTTCACGATTCGCCCGGCTTCGATTGTCACCGTCGCATCGCAGCGCTCGGCGAGTTCGGTATCGTGCGTGACGAGGATCAGCGTTGCGCCGTTGCGCCGGTTCATCTCGAACATCAGGTCGATGATCGCGTAACCCGTCGCGGCGTCCAGGCTGCCCGTGGGTTCATCGGCGAAAAGGATGGCTGGATGCGTGACAAACGCACGCGCCAGCGCCACGCGTTGTTGTTCGCCACCTGACAAAAGCTTCGGATAGTGCGCGGTCCGCTGACCCAATCCAACTTGTTCGAGGAGGTCGCGCGCACGCGACGTGATGTCCTTGTGCGGCACGCCGCCACGCAACTCCAGCGGCAACATCACGTTTTCCAGCGCGGTCAGATGCGGCATCAACTGAAACGACTGGAACACGAATCCGACCGACCCGCTGCGCAATGCCGCGCGTTCATCTTCATTGAGCGCGCCAAGGTCACGGCCGAGCAAGCGAACCGACCCGCTGCTCGCGCTGTCCAATCCTGCGAGCAGCCCAAGCAAAGTAGACTTACCCGAGCCCGATGCGCCGACTATGGCGACGCTGCTGCCTTTTTCTATCGACAGGTCGATCTGATCGAGGATGATCAATTCACCCGTCGCGTCCTTTACCCGCTTGCTTAAACCCCGTACTTCAATGACTGGTTCGATATTGTTTGGCATGGAGAGACTTAAGGTGAACTGGACACCACGCGCCACACTGGCGCTGCTGGCGATGGTCGGATACGCGGCCACGGCGCCGGCACAAGCGGCCGATGCGTTGGCCCATACCGCAATGGCCGCGCCCGCGGCGCCGGCCATTGTGGTGCTGGGTGACAGCATATCGGCGGAATACGGTCTGCCGCGCGATACAGGATGGGTCAACCTGATGCGGCAGAAGCTGACGCAAGAGCGCTTCGATTATAGCGTCGCCAATTCAAGCATCAGCGGCGACACGACCAGCGGCGGCCTCGCCCGCCTGCCCGCCGCACTCAACCGGATCAAGCCGAAGGTGGTGATCGTGGAACTGGGCGCCAACGACGCGTTACGCGGCGTCCCGCTAGCCACCACCGAAACCAACCTGCGCACGATCATCGAGAAATCGCAGGCGGTCCATGCGAAGGTTTTACTCGTCGGCATGTACGTTCCGCCTAACTATGGCCCGGACTACTCGCAAAAATTCCACGCCGTGTACGAAAAGTTATCGAAGGAGAAACAGGTGCCGCTCGTCCCGTTCCTTCTTGCAGGCATGGAGAACAAGCCTGAAATGTTCCAGGCAGACCAAATTCATCCGACCCCTCAGGCCCAGCCTTTGCTATTAAATAACGTCTGGCCAGTTTTGAGACCTTTGCTGGGCACGCCATCGAAATGATGGGGATTTAGCCGTTTTTGAAGCGATTCACGTTTAAACCCCGTCACGCGTTGCCCAGCCGGCTTTCAGCCATGCGCGAAGAAAGGCCACGATTCAGCATCAAGACTTTCGCGTAACCCTGAAAAAACCCCGGCTCCGCTTGTGAGCGCATTGAAAGGAGGTAACGTGAAATATTTACCAATTCTCGCTATGACCGTCGCGATCTCGGCTTGCGCCGCTCAACCGCCCGCTAACGTCAGCCAGGTCGGCACGAGCCAGCAACCGCCCAAGGTGGTCGCACAATGTATCGCGCAGAAATGGGCCGATAAATCACAGCAGCAAGTGGTGTCGCAAGACACGCTCGCGAACGACATGGCAGCCGATGTCTACGTTCCGGGTCAGCAACCGCCGAACGGCGCCGCCGCCGTCGTGCGTCCCAACTATTCGGGCCCGGGTTCGTGGGTCGGCTTCCGTGCCGCTGGCGCGGGCGGCAGCGACGCCACTGGCGATATCCAGGCCTGCCTGTAAGCAGGTTTTAGCGATAAAAAAAGCCCCGCTGGTTTTGGCCAGCGGGGCTTTTGTTTGTGTTGCGTACGCGTAAGTACGCTTCAGTTTATTGCGGCTGCTCTGCCGGCGCGTTGGTGGCCGGTGCATTGATCTTCACCTTGGAGCGCGCCTTCAATGCGTCGAGATACGATTCCATCTCGGCCTGGGCATAAACCTGCGCGACCTGCTGCTGCGCACCCGTCAGGCGGTCTGCGGCAACCGGCTCCGGCTTCTCGATCCCGTCCACACGGTAGATCGCGTAACCATCGGCGCCAAGATCGACGCCTACGTACGTTGGCAGCTTCGACGAATCCGCCTTGAAGATCGCGGCGAGCGCTGCGGGCGGCACGCCTTGCGCGTCGTTACGCGATACCTTTGCCACCGATGAGAACCCTGTCGTCGAGTTTGATTTCTGCACGTCGGCAAGCTTCGCCGCGCCGTCCTTGCGCGCCATCTCCGCGGCTTGCTCTGCGACGACCTTGGTGCGCACTGCGTCCTTGATCGTGTCGAGCGCGGGGACGGCCGCCGGCTTGTAGTCCGTCACACGCGCTGCGACCAGCGTGCTGTTGCCGATATCGATAGCCTGCGTGTTGTTGCGCTCCTTCACCGCGTCCGAAGCAAAGATGGCGTTCAGGACCTTCGGGTTGTTCAGCGGGCTGTCGGCCGGCAGCTTCGGGTCGGGCTTCGGTCCGACCGTCGCGGTCTGGATCTGCAGCTTGTATTTATCTGCGGCAGGTTGCAGCGTCTTCGATTTTTCGTAGACGAGCGACGTGAAACCTTCGGCTTCATCGGCGAGATTTTTCGCGGCTTGCGTCGCGGTGACGTCACGCGTGATCTGGTCCTTCACTTCGTCGAACGACTGGGTGGCGGACGGCTTGACGTCGGTTGCCTGGATGATGTGGTAACCGAAATCCGTCTGCACCACGCCGCTGATTTCGCCCTTCTTCAGGCCGAACGCGGCGTCGTCGAATGCCTTGCCGCCCGCGATCATGCCGTGCGAGAAGTACCCGAGGTCACCGCCCTTCGATGCCGAACCCGGGTCCTGCGATTCCTTCTGCGCGATCTGCGCGAACTGGTCCGGATGCGCCTTCACTTGCGCGAGCAACGCGTCGGCTTGCGCCTTCGCCTTGGCCTTGTCGGCTGCGCTCGCGTCTTTCGGCGCGGTGATCAGGATGTGGCTCGCGCGCACTTCGGCCTGCGTCTTGAAGCGCGCGATGTTGTCGTCGTAGTACTTCCTGAGATCGGCGTCCGTGGGTTTGATCGCGGTCGCCAAGGTCGCCGGCGACATCACCAGGTACTGGATGTTCGCGGATTCCGGCGTCGTGAACTCGGCGCTGTGCGCGTCGTAGTAAGACTTGAGTTGCGCGTCGGTCGGCTGGACCTTCGCGGCGTAATCGGCGGTGCGCAAAGCAAGGCCCTGCACGTCACGACGCTGCTCGGCGATCTCGGTCAGGCTCTGCGCCAGTGTCTTCGACGTGAACGCGGTCGACTGGATGCTCGAAGGAAGCTGATCGGCAGCCAGGCCATAACGCACGCGCTCGTCGTATTGCTCGGGCGTGATGCCCTGCATGGCGAGCAGTTGCTTGTACTGGTCCAGATCGATCGAACCATCGGGCTTGCGCAACGATGCAATCGTCGGGTCGGCCAGGAGCGCGCGGCGCACGGCCTGATCCGATGCGGTCAGGTGCAGGCGCTGGGTTTCATCGGCGAGAACGCGCTGTTGAACGAGGCTGTCGATCAGCGAAGCGCGCATTTGCGGCGTTTCGAACATCTTCGGGTCGAACTGCGCACCGAGCATCTGGCGCGCGCGATCGACTTGTTGACGCATCGCGCCGTCGTACTCGACACGCGTGATCTTGTGGCCGTTGACGCTGGCGACGTTTGCGTTTTCGTCGAAGAAACTGCTGAAACCCTGGACACCCACGATACCCAATCCCGGCACGACGATCAGGATCAACAGGGCCATCATCAGGCGTTGGTGGTTACGGAAAAAGTCGAGCATGCGTGACGATTCTGCCTAATACGAAACGCCCGATGTTACAGCAGCGGGCAATAAAAAAGGCGAACCGGAGTTCGCCTTTCTCGTGAATTCGGCCGGTGTGGACGAGGTGCGACCTCCTGCCGGTGAGCCTTATCAGTCAAGGCGTTGCACGATTCGACGAACCGCGGTGCACCTTGAAAGTACGCTCGGTCAACGAACGGGCACTCTGTAAAGCGCGCGAAGTATAACATCCGCGCCCTTCTTGCCCCCCCTTCTTGCTCCCCTTCCGGCCCCCTCCGCGGACTCGATAAACGTGCCGCTGAAACCGGATCCGCAACAATGATCCGGGCACGTTTTGCGCGGCGAAATCAGTGCACGGCGTCATCGAGCAAGGTCAGGTCGCGCCGGCGGGTTTCCGTCGACAAGGACACGCCAATCAGCGTGATCGCCGACAACACTGCCATGTAGACGCCCATGACCCAGAACGCACCGTCCGATAACCCGATCAGGTAGATGCCGAGCAAGGGCGCGAGTCCGCCCGACAGCACCGCGCCCAGTTCGCGTGCGAGCGCCACGCCCGAATACCGGTAGCGGTTGCCGAAGAGTTCCGAGAAGTGAGCGCATTGCGCGCCAAGCATGCTGTTCGCGCCGAGCGCGAGGCCGCCGAACATCGCAATGTCGACCCACAGCGGTTTGCCCGTGCTCACCATGTACCAGGACGGCACCGACCAGAGCAGCATGAAGATCGCGCCGCCGCGATACACCGCAATACGCCCGATCCGATCCGACAATGCGCCGAACATCGGCGTGGTGATGACGCTGGCCATGCTCGCGATCAGCGCGCCTGTCGTGCCGATCGAACTCAGCGCGGACGGCTTCATACCCAGCTTCGCGGCGACCGTGCCGCCCAGGAACGCAATGACGACTGTGGTGTAGATCGTCGTCCGCCCTGCTCGGCAAAACGCATCAGCGTGGCGGCGAGTACGGGACGGCGGGCGTGGGTGATGACGGTTTTCATCGGCGACTTGATGACGGCTTGCGCGCCTTCGAGGCTCAGGAACGTCGGACTCTCACGCAAGCGCAACCGGATCCATACCGCAACGCCGATCAGCACTACGCTCGATACAAACGGAATGCGCCACGCCCAATCAAGTATGGCCTGCTCACCCAGCACGTGTTGCATGATGCTGAACGTGCCCGTCGCGAGACCCAGCCCGGCGAAGATGCCGACGAACGGCAGCGCCGCGAAGAAGCCGCGTTGTTTGACGGGCGCGACCTCCGCCATGAGCGTCGATGCCCCCGCTTGCTCGGCGCCCGCGCCGAAACCTTGCACGAGCCGCAATACGACGAGCGATACCGCGCCGATCGTGCCGCTCGGCAACAGTCCGATCAGCATGGTCGATGTCCCCATGATCGCGATGGTCACGAGCAACACGAACTTGCGCCCCTTCCTGTCGCCGATGGAACCAAAGAACAGGCCGCCGAACGGCCGCGCGAGGAAGCCCGCACCATAGGTGCCGAAACTCGCCAGCAGGCCGGCTTTCGCACCGAGCGCCGGAAAAAAGATATGACTGAAAACCAGCGCCGACGCGAGTCCGAAGATCGCAAAGTCGTAATACTCGAGGGCGCTTCCGACCGCGCCCGTGAGGATTGCACGCCGCAATTGCTGTGGTGAAACCGGCGCCTTGGTTGGCGTACCGGCGAGCGACGCCGAAGGTAGTTCGGGTATTGGGGGGTGCTGCAGATCCATTTGCGTCTCCTTTGCAAATCGGTTTGCCGGTTGATTGAATCCCGGCTATTTCTTTATGTATGTATTGTCCGCTTCGGATTGGTTAGGGCTGCGGACGTATCGAATGAAACGGTTGTTCATGCTGTCTGATCGCCGATGATCTTCACGACTCCGCTGTGATCGATATCGCCGTGATGCGCGATGAGAGACGTGAAAAGCTGCGCGCTGAGTTGGGTGTACGGCATCGACGCGCCCACGTCCTGTGCCGCACGCAACGCGTTTTGAAGATCCTTGAGTTGCGAGCTCGACCGGCCACTGACCTCGAAGTTTTTGTCGACCATGCGGCGGCCGTGGATGCGCAGGATGGTGCTGTCGGCGTAACCGCCCGCGAGCGCTTCGATCAGCATCGCGGGGTTCGCACCGCCCTTCGCAACCAGCGACAACGCCTCGGCCACCACGCCAATGGTCGTGCCCACGATCATCTGATTCGCGAGCTTGGCGAGTTGCCCCGTGCCGTGAGCGCCCATCAACACAGGCCGCCCCATGCAACGCAGCACGGGCGATACACGATCGAAGACCTCTGCATCGCCGCCGCACATGATTGCAAGCGTCGCGTTTTCCGCGCCACTCGTGCCGCCTGATACGGGGGCATCGATATGTCGAACACCTCGCGCGGCAAGCAGACGCGCATGCGTGATCGCCTGGTCGGGACGGATCGAGCTCATGTCGATAACTACCGCATCGGCACTCAACGCCTGCGCCGCGCCTTGATCGAACAGAACATCGTGCACGGTCTCGCCGTTTGCAAGCATCGTAATCACGATGTCGGCATTGCGAACCGCTTCAGCCGGCGAGTCCGCAACGTCCGCGCCATCCGCACGCAAGCGCTCGGCTTTGTCCCGGGTACGGTTCCAGGCGGTTAGCCCGTAGCCCGCCCTGAGCAGCACGCGTGCTTGCCGCTCTCCCATCAAGCCGATCCCAAGAAAAGCAATCTTCTCCGGCCGGTCCTTTGAATTCGTCATCGTCTCGCTACCTTGAAGTCACCCACTGCTGGACATGCGTTTCATCGTGAGGTATGGTTACCGGTAACCATTAAACGAATCTAACATGAGGAGATGGCATGCACAAGACGGATTTACTGGTAGTCGTCCGGTATCCGGAGCGTGATATGGCGGAACTCGAACGTCATTTCTCGCTGCACGTCCTGTCGGATTGCGCCAATCGGGGTGCATTGCTCGCTGAAGTCGGTTCCCGCATTCGCGCGCTCGCCACCAACGGCGAAGCCGGCGCAAGCGCCGAGTTGATCGAGGCGTTGCCGGCGCTCGAGATCATCGTGTCGTACGGCGTCGGAGTCGATGCGATCGATCTCGCACACGCAGCAAAACGCGGCATTCGCGTGACCAATACGCCCGATGTGCTGACTGGCGATGTCGCCGACATGGGCATCGGCCTGATGCTTTCGATTGCGCGCCAGATCCCGGCGAACGATCGCCTCGTGCGCGACGCTCAATGGGGCAAGGCCGCAATTCCGCTCGCCACGCGCATGTTCGGCAAGCGCCTTGGCGTTCTCGGACTCGGCCGTGTAGGACGCGCACTGGCGAAGCGGGCCGCTGCGTTCGACATGTCCATTGCGTATCACGATCGCGTCCAGTTCGACGATGTCGGCTACACGTATTGCGACAGCGCCGTGGCCCTGGCGCGCGAATCGGATTTCCTCGTGATCTGTGCGGCGGCGGACAAGCAGAGCCAGGGATCGGTAAGCCGCGATGTGTTCGACGCGCTCGGACCCGATGGCATTCTGGTGAACATCGCGCGTGGAAGTATTGTCGACGAACCCGTGTTGCTCGAATATCTGAACGAACGCCGTATTCGCGGCGCCGCGCTGGATGTATTCTGGAACGAGCCTTCAATCGATCCGCGTTTTTTCACGCTGGACAACGTCGTGCTGCAGCCGCACCGCTCCAGCGCAACCGTCGAAACGCGCAGTGCGATGGCGCAACTGGTGCGTGAGAACTTGAGGGCGTTCTTCAGTGGCGCGCCGCTCGTGACCGAGTTTTCCACGCGTTGAACCTAGAACGAATCACTGACTCCCCATACAAATAAAACGGACAGACAAGCATGTCGAATCAATCGAACACCCCGCAAAACCGTCTTCGCAGCCGCCGCTGGTTCGATGATCCCTCCGACCCCGGCATGACCGCGCTGTATCTCGAGCGCTATATGAACTATGGCATCACGCGCGAAGAGCTGCAGTCGGGCAAGCCGATCATCGGTATCGCGCAGACGGGTTCCGATCTCGCGCCGTGCAATCGTCATCACATCGAACTCGCCACCCGCGTGCGCGATGGCATCCGCGACGCCGGCGGCATTCCGCTCGAATTTCCGGTGCATCCGATCCAGGAAACCGGCAAGCGTCCGACCGCCGCGCTCGATCGCAACCTCGCTTATCTCGGGCTCGTGGAGATCCTGCACGGCTATCCCATCGATGGCGTCGTGCTTACCACCGGCTGCGATAAAACCACGCCCGCATGCCTGATGGCTGCGGCCACGGTCAACATTCCGGCGATCGTCCTGTCCGGCGGCCCGATGCTCGACGGCTGGTATCACGGCAAGCTCGCAGGCTCCGGCACGGTGATCTGGGACGCGCGCAAACGGCTGTCGGCGGGTGAGATCGACTATCCGGGATTCATGGATATGGTGGCGTCGTCGGCGCCGTCGGTCGGGCATTGCAACACCATGGGCACCGCGCTTTCCATGAACTCGCTCGCCGAAGCGCTCGGCATGTCGCTGCCCGGCTGCGCGGCGATCCCGGGTCCGCATCGCGAGCGTGGCTGGATGGCTTATGCGACCGGCAAGCGGATCGTGGAGATGGTCGCCGAAAACCTGCGGCCTTCGGACATCATGACCAAGGGCGCTTTCGAGAACGCGGTCGTCGCGGCGGCGGCGCTCGGCGCGTCATCGAATTGTCCGATCCACATGATCGCGATTGCGCGGCACATGGGTATCGACCATACGCTGGAAGACTGGCAGCGGCTTGGGCCCGAGGTGCCGCTGCTGGTCGATTGCCAGCCGGCGGGACGGTTCCTGGGCGAAGCGTTTCATCGCGCGGGCGGCGTGCCGGCGGTGATGAAAGAACTGTTCGATGCCGGCCGTCTCGACGCCTCCGTGCGTACCGTGACCGGCAAGACGCTGGGCGAAGATCTGGCCACGGTCCCCGTGCCTGACCGCGAGGTCATCCGTGCCTATGAAAACCCGTTGAAGGAATCGGCGGGTTACGTGGTGCTCTCGGGCAACCTCTTCGACAGCGCCGTGATGAAGGTCAGCGTGATCGACGAAGCCTTCCGCAAGCGCTTTCTCGCCGATCCCGATCATCCCGACGTGTTCGAAGGGAAGGTCGTCGTGTTCGAAGGTCCGGAGGACTATCACGCGCGTATTGAAGACCCGGCAATGGGTGTCGATGAACGTTCGATCCTCGTCATCCGCAATTGCGGGCCAGTCGGCTTCCCTGGGGGCGCCGAAGTGGTGAACATGCAGCCGCCGGCAGCGTTACTCAAGCGCGGTATCGACACACTGCCAACGCTCGGCGATGGTCGTCAGAGCGGGACATCGGCGAGCCCTTCGATTCTCAATGTCTCGCCGGAAGCAGCCGTTGGCGGTGGCCTTGCATTGCTCGTATCGGGTGACAGGATTCGCATCGATTTGAAGACGCGCAAGGTCGACCTGATGATCCCCGAGGCCGAACTCGCGCAGCGTCGTGCGGCATGGAAGCCGCCCGTACTTAAGAACATGACGCCGTGGGAAGAGATCTACAGAAGCATGGTCGGGCAGCAAGGCAGCGGCGCATGCCTGGAGCCGGCGACGTTGTATCTCAACATTGTCGAAACGCGGGGCGAGTCGCGGCATAACCACTAAGACAACCACTAAGCGCCCAGCTTCGTGCATGCCACGCGGGAGCACTAGGTGCTCTCGCGCGGCACGACTTCGTAGTGAATTTCGATGACGGGTGGAGACGGCTTGCGCCTGGTCGCAGCGGTCGTTTTCACGCCGCGCGTCTTGTCGAGCTTTTCATCGCCTTCCACTTCGTCCAGTGCCGTGAGCAAGGACTCGCCGGTGGCGCGGCCAATCCCATAGGCATCGACTGAAACGGTCGTGATGGTCGGATAGCAATGCCGCGAAACCTCGAAGTCCCCGAAGCCCGCAATCGCGATATCCCCCGGGACCGCCAACCCCAGCCGATGACACGCCATCACCGCTCCAAACGCGTGGATGTCGCTTGCGCACATGACGGCGTCGGTGTCGGGCCAGCGTTCGAGCAACTGCTGCAACGCGGCCGCACCATGCGCCATTGCAACGCCGTGCGCCATGGTCGTCGTCCATGCGCTTTTGGTGATGTCGCGCGGTTCGCAACCGGCCGCCCTCACCTCCTTCAGATACCCGCGACGCCGATCGATACCGCGGCTATCCAGCTTCGACGCGCTGCTCACGAACGCGATGCGCTTATAGCCGCGTTCGTAGAGATGGCGCACCATCGCGCGCGATGCATCGACATTCGAGAAGCCCACGACCCGGTCGATAGGATCGACCGGCATGTCCCATGTTTCGATCACCGGAATGCGCGCCCGGGCAAGCAGCGAATGCGTCTCTTCGGTGTGATGGCTGCCCGTCAGCACGATGCAGCGCGGCTGATAACGCAGCATGGCGCGCACGAGCTCTTCCTCGCGCGGCAATTCGTAGTCGGTGTTGGCCAGCAGCAATTGCATGCCGGCCGGTTCGATCACGTCGTTGATGCCACGCACGGTATCGGAAAAATTCGAACTCGACAGCGACGGCACGAGCACCGCTACAAACGATGATTTCCCTGACGACAAGGCACCCGCCGCCGCGTCCGCCACATACCCCAGTTCGTTGACCACGTTGAGCACGCGTTCGCGGGTGGCGGCGGCCACCGGCCTGCCGGCGAGCACGCGCGATACGGTCATCTTGGAGACCCCGGCAATGCGCGCTACATCGGCCATGCGAGGCGGCGCGGAAGTCGGAGGCGTGTGGTCGTCGGGCATCGTGCTTAAGTCATTAACGGGGTTCGTTAATGATACTGGATGACGATTCGCTGCAAATCGCGATGCGTCCACTAAGTTGCCGACCCATGGGAAAACTGAAAAGCAAAAAGCCCGCTGCGTGCGGGCTATGAAGTTTGCTTTGATGCTGCGTGAACCACGATATTGGCGGAGCGGACGGGACTCGAACCCGCGACCCCCGGCGTGACAGGCCGGTATTCTAACCAACTGAACTACCACTCCATTTTGTGCTGCTTACCGCTTGATTCGAATCGGAAAACGACATGCCGAAGAGTTGAACGACACCTCTGCCAGCCTTGCGCCACAACCGTTTCAATCAATCGGGGACGAAGTATATAACGAAATTTCCGGCGGCGCGAAGATTTTTATATCGGGATAGAAATGAGCGTTTCAGTGGCCGCCGGCACCTTGCGTGGCTGCGAGATCCTGCGGCGGGTCATCGGGTAAATGCAACGGCTCGACCTTCCCCACGATCACCAGATAACTGAACGCGCCAAGCACGCAGAAACCGCCAGCAACGACAAGCGGCACAGTGAACGAGCCCTTGGTGAGCTGCACCATGAAACCGGTGAAGGTGGTAATGACGATGCCCGCGAGATTCGAGGCAAAGTTCTGTATGCCGCCAATCGATGCGACATGATCCGGCGTTGGCGCGACATCGCCGGGCAGCGACCAGATGCTTGCCGCTGCAAACGCCAGGCTTCCATAAGCGATGCCGAACGATGCTAGCATCAATGCCGTGCTCGTGGTGAACGCGGACACCGTGATCACCGACGACAACAACATGCCGCCGACCATGCAGGTCTTGCGCGCCTTGGTGAGGCTCCAGCCGCGCTTGTACAGGCCATCGGAGACAATGCCGCCGAGCCAGCCGCCCGGGATCGATATCAGCGCGGGAATCATGCCGAGCGTGCCAAGCGACTTCAACGAGAACCCGCGTGTCTGAACGAGATAACTCGGGAACCATGTGATGAAGAAGTAGATCACGAAGTTCAGGCAGAAGAAGCCGAGCATCATGCCCCACAGTGTCCGATGCCTGAAGAGCGACAACCAGGTGATCTTCTTGCCCGTTGCTTTTGGTTGAACCACGGGTTCCGCGCCTTCTTCGCCTGTCAGGTCACCGCGCGAGGGATTGCGATAGAGGACGAACCAGCCCAGCACCCACACGATTCCGAGCGCGCCTGTTGCGATGAACGACGCTTCCCAGCCGAAGCTGCTGATGATCAGCGCCACCACCGGAATGGAGAGCGCCGAGCCGACACGCGAACCGCTATCGAAGATGCTGGTTGCAAACGCGCGCTGCGCGGGCTTGAACCATTGCGCGACGAGTTTCACGCACGCCGGATAAGCGCCCGCCTCGCCCACGCCGAGCATCAGCCGGCAGCCGAACATGCCCGCTACGCTCGTGGCCGCCGCGGTCAGTGCGGTGAATACGGACCACCATCCCACTGCGAGCGGCAAAGCAATACGTCCGCCGATCTTGTCGACGAACCAGCCGAACGGCATCTGCATGAAAGCGTAGGTCCAGAAAAATCCGCTCAGCACGAGCCCCATTTGCGCGGGACCAATATTGAGGGCCTTCTCTATCTGCGGCGCTGCGACCGCCAGATTTGCACGATCGATGTAGTTGATCGCGATAGCAAGGAAGCAAAGAAATACAACCATCCAACGCATCTTGCGCATGCTTTTGTCTCCTCCTGTATGCCAGGTAATTTTTTGTCAGCTAGCCGTCACATGCTACCTGTTAAGCGCGTTCGTTTGCACAGATGGCTGCAGGCTTAAGGGTGTTCACCGATACACGTCTTACAACCCGAAAGCCCTGATGCATATCCTTCACCGCGAACCGGCTCCGGTTTCAGCGTTGCCACCAACCCGAGTAGTGTGAGTGACTCGCGAAAGTCGTGATTTTCATCGAACAATATTGGTTGATTTGCTGGCTTTTGGCATTGGTCCGGCGCTCACCCGTGAGCAATTTCTCAATGGCGCTTATCATGTTGGTCCGGCCGGGATCAAAACGCGTTCAATGCGTGCAATCGAACCGCCCTCTCAGCTCAACCTTGCATCCAGGCATTCAGGCAGCGTGAACACTCTTACAAGCGAAACCCGATGGCTTTAACGCCGTTACGTGGCCTTCTGCCCTTTCGGCGCGTGGCATTCTCCATGTCGAACGCGATCGGCGATTCGCTCGTCTGCATGGTGATCGTGCAGAACCTGATCAGGAATGGCATCGACGTAACTGTGTTCGGCGCGCCAGCCCATGCACTGCGCGCGTGGTTTCCGGATGCGCGGATCTTGCCGCTGCCGCACGTCAGCAAGATCAAGGAAACATTCGCCCAGTTCGAAGCCGTATTTCAGATGCAGCCCGAGCAGCCGCTGCCAACGCTTGCCGACATGCATGATCGCGTGATTACGCTGCACGACGTGGAGTATGGAAACAGGCAAGGCTCCATGGCCGAGCGATTCATGCATTACTGCCGCGACGAGCTCGGCATCAGCGGCGCGACATCGCACAACGGCATGACAGCGCTCAAGGGGCTCGTGCACAGGCGCCATGCAAACCGCGTCATCATCCATCCGGAAGCCAGCACCGGCGACAAGCGCTGGTTGCCGGCCCGATTCATGAAAGTCGCATCGCAACTGAAAGCACGCGGTCTGGAAGTCGTGTTCATCCTGGCGCCTCACGAACGGGAACGCTGGCGGGACCTGCGCCAGCAAGGTATCGCCGCGCCCAGGATCCACGACCTGAGCGAGCTCGCGGGCTACGTGTATGAGTCAGGCTGGTTTATCGGCAACGATTCCGGCATCGGGCATCTTGCGTCGAATCTCGGCATTCCGTCTGTGAGTGTGTTCCGGCGCAGGAATGTGTCGGAAAAATGGCGGCCGGCCTGGGGTAATGTCGAAGTGGTGCTGCCGTGGCAATGGGTGCCGAGCGCATTCCTGAAGAACAAATGGTGGCGTCATACGCTGACCTGCGCCCGCGTGCTCGCTGGATTCGACAGGATCGTGCGCCGGCAGACGCTTGGGGTGCATCGTGTGGAGGAGGTGGAAAGGCACGAGTCGCGGGCGAGCGTCGCGCAACTGGAGGTCGAGACGCTTCGATAATTTGTCTTACGATCGACGCGACGAAATTTCAAAAGTCCGGTCGATTCCTACATGAGGCTGCCGGTCCTTGCGTGGCCCTTCCGACGGGACGCCCGCCTGCGAGCGATGTGTGCGCCTGAGCACACTCGGCATTGATCCTGCTTCAGGCGAACGTTCGCCGTCCGCCGCAAACCGTTACTATCTGTTTCGAGCGATTTGCTTTTGTCTTCTGATGCGACCCGACCGTGCCCAACACAGACCCTTCCGACTACTGCCTGACGTGCGGTAATCCGCTGCCCTCGTCCGATACCGCCTGCACGCGCTGCAACGGCGTGTCCGCAAGCGGCGCGACAATCGAGCCGCATTTGTCCGACACGGCCGCCGCAGGAACAGCCGTCCTGAGCGCCGCCGATGAAGCCACCCTCCCTGACCGCTTCGCGCAAAAGCGCGCCTCGATGGACTCGGCCTACCCAAGCGTCGAAGAGCCTGAACTGTATGAGGAAGGCGCACCGGTCGCGACGGGAAGCGGGTCCGGCCGTGCACTCAGGCGCGCGGGGATTGGCGCGGCCCTCGTCGCGCTGCTGGCCGGCGGTTTGTACCTTGCCTTCGGCCCGACTCCCGGGCGTGGCGACTCGGAACTGACAGAAGCTGTCGCGCAGGACAGCATTCCGCACCTTGCGCCCGACCGGCTTATCGACGCGCCTTTCAGCACCAAGGCCGCGTCGCTCGATCTGGCAGGCACCGTCGATGCCGCCAGGCTCTCCATGGTGCGTGGCGAATTGCGCGACGCCCGCACGCGCCTTTCGATGCTGCCAGCGAGTGAAAGCAAACGCGGCGACGTCCGTCAGATCACGAACGAGTTGATCCAGCGCGAACTTGCGCGGGACGCGGCGATGGGTCTTGCACGCGCATGCGAAAAAGCCGGCGATACACCGTGCGTGCTTCGAGCCGCGGGCGATGCTTTGGCCAGCGACGTCTCGGATTCGGAAGCGCGCGACATGCTGCTGCGCGCGGTGGCACAAACCGGTACGCCTGCCGGCGAACCCGCGATCATCGCGCCTGCAGCAGGTGTCAGCGTGACTGCGAGCCGGCGCGCGGACACGGCGAGATTGATTGCACGCAGACGTGCTACCGAGCGGCTCACCTTCCGCCGCGAAACCCAGTCGTTCGCCAACATCAGCGACATCTACTCGAAGCCTTAAGGACATCGCGGAAGGCTTGAAGTCTCTTCAGGCGAGTTTGGTGACCGCGAGCGTCTGAATTGCGTCGTCGGCCTTCCTCGCCGTGCCGCCGGTTCTGCTCAACCATGCGTCCGGTACGAGGGAGCGACGCCCAAACCAATGCTGTCTTTCGGCGCATGCTGTTGCGGCCAGGTCGCGCCAGTGTCGCGCGCGCCTGAAGGTCGTTCATGGATTTAAAGCACCGCAAACGGCGTGAACAATTGCGAGATATTCCCCTGCTTCTCAAGGGTCCAGAACATTTGCAGTGCCTCTTGAGTGCGCGCGTCGCCAATCCGCGATGCCACGTTTTTGCGAAACTTCAATTCAAAGTCGTGCCGCTGCATCGGTCGCGTGGCGAAGCCGGGAATATCATCGACGCGTCGCGTGAAAGTGCGTCCATCGTCGCAAGTCGCTGTCACGATCGTCGCGTAGTACTTCGGGTACAGCTTCGTCAGAACCGGATCTTCCACGACCTTGATCTTCTGCATGAACGCGCGGATAGCCGGATCGTGCAGCGCTTTGTCGCTAAAGCTCGCGTGGCTGATGTCGCCATCGAACATGGCTCTTGCAGTCACGTACGGGAGACTGTGATCGGCGGTCTCGCTGGTGTCGGGCGTCCATTTTTGAGGGTCCATACCCGCTGAGAAGTAACCTTCATGGGAGGTCCGGATCTCGACATTCGTCACACGCGACAGATTCCCGACCTGCTTCGCCACGTCTATGCCTGCCGCAATGGCTGTCTGCGTGAGCGCCTGTGACGGGTAGAACTTGACCGAGCAATCGTTGATGCGAAAAGGGCGGCCCCTGCCGCCAAAAGTACTCGTGTCGATGGTGAACGGCCCGGACACCTGCTTGAAGAATCCGGCATCGCCCTCGAAGATGGGAGCGGGTCCAGTCAGGCCTTCCCGCGCCAGTGCGGCGGAGAATACGCCGTTGCGCGCGGCGTCGGCATCGGCGAGCCCCTTCCAGTTCGACATGGTCTGCACCCGCGTCTGGTTCAGCGCGAGATGGCCGTTGATTGCAAGGCTGACTGCCTGCGCGAGCTGCGCTGCCGAAAGCTTCATCAGCTTGCCTACCCCGAGCGCCGCGGCGGGCAGGCTGTAGATCGGATGGTCCCAGCCGCGCGAACTGAGCGATGCCGCGTCCATCAAGCGGCAATCGATTTCGTACGCTATTACGATCGCGAGGATCAGGTCGCGTCCATTTGCGTGTTCCGCCTCTGCCTGAGCGAGACAGGCCGACACGTTGTCGCTCGGATGGCCGATCTCCTTGCCCGCATAGACATCGTTCAGGTCGTAGTAGCGAATCGCGGCTCCGTTGGCGAAGGTCGCAAGATCCGGCGAGGTGCGACGCGACGTGCCGAGTACAGTCGACCCCGCAGCATCGCCCGCACCGGCGAGGGCGACCTTGCGCGCGATTGTCACCGGCCCTTCGCCTAGCGCCGCAACGCCGCATCCGAGCGCGTCGGCGAGGTGTGTCCTGACAGCTTCGATGGTCTGTTCATCGAGGTCCTCGTAGCGCAGTGCTGCCGTGTAAGCAGCGAGCTGCTCTGCAATCGAGGTGGCGGCCGGCGCACCAGCGGCAAACGACGATTGCAGCGCGGTGCCGCTGACCGCAAGCGCGCCAAGCGATTTGATGAAATGACGGCGATGCATGCATCGTCTCCTGTTATTTGTTATGACCGCACAGTGCGGTGTTGCACTACACCAGCAGCAGTAACGCAGCGCCGTACACCAGTGCGCCCACCACAAACGTCACCGCGGTATAGCCGAGCACACGCTGCACGCCGATGCCGGCCATCGCGACCACCGGCGCAGCCCAGAATGGCTGCAACATGTTCGACACTTGTTCGCCCATGGCGACGGCCATTGTTGTTGCCGGCACCGACGCATGCAGCGCGATGGCTGCAGGCACGACGAACGGTCCTTGCACAGCCCAGTGACCGCCGCCGCTTGGAATGAAGAACGTGACGATCAACGAGCACACGTAGCTCCAGAACGGCAGCGTGTGTGCATTCGAAATCGCGATGAAGAAATGCGAAATTACATCGGGCAATCCGGTCGCGTCCATCATTCCCATGATCCCGCCGTAAAGCGGGTACTGGAGCATCATGGAGCCAGTCTGCTTTGCAGCGTTCTTGACAGCATCGGCGTACGCGAGCGGATACCCATGCAGGATCACGCCGCCTATGAACATGACGAAGATCACGCCATTCACGCCTGAAAACGGCAGGTTCTCGATGCGCGCCAACACGAAAAACGCGATGCCCGCCACACCGATGAATGCGCTGCCGATCCAGGAATATTCGATCCAGCGCGCGAAGCTGAGCGGGCCGGCCGGTCGCTCCCGCTTCGGCGCGTCAGGATGCTTCGTCATGTCGAGCACCACCGAATCCTCGGCGGATGGCTTGAGCCACGCAAACACAAATGGCATTGCGACGAGCATGATGATCGTCGGCACGAGGTTGAAGCGCGTGAACACGGTGCTGCTCAACGGCAGCACTTGTCCGGTCAGCTTCTGCACGACGTTCATCGAACTGCCGGCCGTGGACTGCGCGAGCGCGATCGAGCCTGACATGCCCGTTGCCCAAACGACCCAGCCCGAAAAACCCGCCGCAACGATCCATGCAAAGTCGACACGCATGCGCTTCGCGACTTCGCGCGCCAGCAATGCGCTGATGACGAGCCCCAGGCCCCAGTTGCAGAACGATGCGACCGCGACGAGCAAAAACGTAAGCGCCGCCGCCTGGACCGGCGTGCGCGCGACCGAGACCAGCGCCTTGAACATGCGCTGAACGAGCGGCGCGTGCGCAAACGCGTGTCCTGTCACGAGCACCAGCGTGATCTGGAACGCGAACGTCAGGATGTCGAAGAAGCCCTTGTACCAACCCCCGATCAGGTGCGAGGCCGACGCACGCGGCCCGAATGCCGCCGACAATACCGCGACCGCGGCGGTAATCAGGATCGCGAGGACAAACGGGTCGGGGATGATCCGTTCGAAAAGCCTGACCGTCGCTTCGGTGAAACGCGTCTTGCGCTCGATGGGTGTTGCGGCAGCAGGTTTCATCGTTTTATCTCTTGATTTTTTGTAGGTCGCGCGTTCTTTGGGCGCTGGGAAATGGAAGACTCAGGCTTTTGATACCGGATCCTCTTGATTCGGAAAGTCATACAGCGCGGCTGCGTTGTCCACCAGGATGCGGTCGCTGACCGCAGTATCCTCGGTCCATGTATCGAGCAGATCGAGCAGTCGCGTGTCATCGGGCTTGTGTGACTCTGTCACGTGCGGCCAGTCGCTGCCCCAGACGACGCGATCGGGCAGCGCGCCAATCCATGCACGTGCGACCGGTGCAGTATCGGCATAGTCATCGGCGAGCCCCACGCAAGAGTCGAGATACGGTCCGGAGAGCTTGACCCAGACGCGACCCGATTCGGCCAGATCACGCACGATATTGAACGCGGGATGTGAAGCACCGTCGGGTAATGGCAGACGCGCGAGATGATCGAACACGATTGCCGATGGCAGGCGTGCAAGCATCGCCCGGTGCTCGACGATCTGCGCAGCGGTCCAGTGCAGTTGCACGTGCCAGCCGAGTTCCGCGATGCGTTGCGCGAGTGGCTCGACCATATCGAAGCGGACGGCGGCATTGGCCGGGGTGTAAAGCGTGAAACGGATACCCCGAACGCCGCCATTGTGAAGTTGTTCGAGTTGTGCGTCCGTCACTTCGGGCGTCAGCACGCCGACACCGCGCGTTCGTTCGCGGCCAAGCGCCTGGATTGCATCCAGCGTGACGCGGTTGTCGGAGCCATAATTGCGCGGCGTTACGACTACGGTGCGGGTCGTGCCGGTCTGCCGCTGTACCTCGAGATACTCCGCAGCGCTCGCGCGATCCGGGAAGTTCGCCTGGCTTGCGCCATCCGCGAGGAAGCGGCGGTCGTACACGTGCATGTGCGAATCGCACGCGCCTGCAGGGGCTCGGCGCCCGGCGGGTTGCGCGTTATCTTTACGCGACTGCGAATTCATCATCGTCTCCGTTTTATATGTCGGGCGTGCTGCCCTGTCACTCACACCGCGCTGCACTCTCTCCCTACAGCACCGCGCGTCTCGCACGCAGCGCCGCGATTTCGTCATCGCTCAGACCTGCGTCGCGCAGCACCGCATCCGAATGCTGGCCGAATGCAGGAGCGGCTTGCGGCGTGTGCGCTGTCGCGTCTCCTGCTTTATCGCCGAAACGGATCGGATGCTGAAAGCCGCGGTAACGTCCGACGCCGGGATAGTCGTAGGTGGCCACCATGTCCTCCGCAAGCACCTGCGGATCGTCGAACATGTCTTCGATGGTGCGCGCGGCCGAGCACGGCACCGCGTCGCCGAACAGCGCTTCCCATTCCAGTGCGCTACGCGCTGCCAGCGCCTGGTGCAATTTCGGTACGATTTCATCACGATGCATCGCGCGCTTGCGCACCGAGTCGTAGCGTTCGTTTTCTGCAAGTGCGCTGAGCCCGGTTTTCTCACACAGTGCCTGCCAGAAGTGTGGCGTGTTCGCCGAGATATACAGGTAGCCTTCGCGAGTCGGATGGATGCCTGTGATGCCGCCCGAACGCATATCGCGGCCAACGTCTCTCGGTTCGCTGTCGGCCCAGATCATCCGCGCTGATTGCATCGTGAGCGCGCTGCGCAGCAGCGATACACCAACGTACTGTCCCTCGCCGGTACGCTCGCGCTCGAAAAGCGCGGAAGACACGCCCGCCGCGACGAGCGCCGCAGCGTAGTAGTCAACCACCGAGCCGTACAGGATTTCAGGCGGCCCTTCGCTCGGGCCTTGCAGTGCGCACATTCCGCTCATCGTTTGCAGGACCTGGTCATAGCCGGCCTTGTCCTTCTTCGGGCCGGTCTCGCCATAGCCGGTGACCGCGCAATAGATCAGCCGCGGATTCACCTGGCGAAGCTGTTCGAATGCAATGCCGAGACGCGGCGGTACGTTGGGGCGGAAGTTGTGCACGAGCACATCGGCGGTTTTGACGAGTTGCATCAGCACGTTGAGTGCCTCTGCTTGCTTCAGGTCAAGGACCAGACCGCGCTTGCCACGGTTCACACCCAGGAAGGCGCGACTTTCGGCTTCGAGGGTGGACGGATATTTGCGCAGATTGTCGCCGGCAGGCGGTTCGATCTTGACGACATCGGCACCCTGGTCCGCGAGCAGTGTGCATCCGTACGGACCTGCAATGTAAGCGCTCAAGTCGAGCACGCGAATTCCCGAT
Source organism: Burkholderia sp. PAMC 26561 (assembly GCF_001557535.2). Classification (NCBI taxonomy): domain Bacteria; kingdom Pseudomonadati; phylum Pseudomonadota; class Betaproteobacteria; order Burkholderiales; family Burkholderiaceae; genus Burkholderia; species Burkholderia sp. PAMC 26561. Next base: position 2,842,429 of record NZ_CP014306.1, on the reverse strand, counting down.
AGCGGGCCTGTCATGCCGGTCGTGGCTGCGTGAGACGAACGTTCCATGTGTGGCTCCATCGGTTCCCGGTTCGACGTGGCGGATTCAGCGATCATTCAGCAGGCCAAGGCGTTCGGCATCACGGACCAGTGCGCGCGCGCGTTCGAAGAACGGCGGATCGATCATCTTTCCATCCACCACGTACGCACCGACGCCGCGTGCTTCGGCGTCGCGTGCCGCGTCGAGGACGCGCAACGCATGGGCGATCTCCTCGTCGGAAGGACGGAAGATTTCGTTGGCGAGCGCAATCTGGCTTGGATGGATGCAGCTCTTGCCGAGAAAACCCATCGACCGGGCGAGTTGTGCTTCGGCACGGAAACCCTCCTGGTCCTTGATGTCGGCGAACGCGGAATCGTAGGCGAACACACCCGCTTCGCCGGCCGCAATGCGCAAGCCGAACATGGCCTGCTGAATGGCAACTGCTTCGCGACGCGCAATACCGAGCGGCTCGAACAGATCGCCCAAGCCGAGTTGCAAGCCCGCGACGCGCGGGTGCGCAGCGGCGAGCTGGGCGGCGTGGCGTAATCCTTTGGGTGTTTCAATGTTAAGCAGCAGCCGGATCGGTGTGGTCACGCCGTTGGCCCTTTCGGCGCGCTCGAGCACATCGGCGGCAGCGCGCACGTCGTCGGCCGATTCCGCTTTTGGCAGATTGATCAGATCAAGGCCGCGCTGTGCGATGGCATCGATGTCCGCATTGAAATAAGGGGTGTCGAGCGCGTTCACACGCACTATCAGTACCTTATTGGCGGCAGCGACGAGATTGGAGCGTAGCAGTTCGCTCAGCGCAGCCCGTGCTTGCGGCTTGCGTTCGGGCGCAACCGCGTCTTCGAGGTCGAATGAAACTGCATCGGCGGCGCTGGCTAAAGCCTTGCCGAACAACTCGGGTCGCGAGGCTGGCACAAACAGTTTGCTTCTCATGTCTCCGCTCTGATCTATTTGACTTATCACGATCCAGTCTAATTCCTGAATGAATTTAGATAAACTATCCGAACCTATCTTCAAAAGATGCAGAATCTATCTTTATGGACATCGCTTTTCTGGCGAATTTCTTATTGGTTGCCGACAGTGGTTCTATCGCGGAAGCAGCGCGCCGGATTGGGATAACACCGGCTGCGGTGGCCCAGCAGGTCCAGTCGCTGGAACGCGCATTCGGGGCCGAACTACTGGTTCGCTCGGGGCGCACGGTCATGCCTACGGAAGCCGGCTATCGCGTGATCCAGCGCGCGCGCAGCCTGGTGCACGACTTTTCGGAGTTGAAGGCGTTGGCGCTCGAAGACGACGCGGCGGGCGAACTGCGGATCGGCACGATTACAACCGCATTGCTGAGCCTGATGCCGGACGTCCTCTCCGCGTTCGCCAGGTCGTATCCGAACGCGAAGGTTTTGATCCGCGCCGGAACGTCGATGGAACTCTACGAAACGCTTCAGCGTGCCGACGTCGATATCGCCGTCTGTCTTCATCCGGGGTTTTCACTACCGAAAGCTTACGACTGGCACCTGCTGCGAGAAGAGCCGATCGTCGTGCTGGCACCAGCGCGTTTTGCCGCCCACGATCCGCACGGACTGCTTAGAAACGAGCCGTTCATCCGCTATGACCGCTCGCTTGGCGGTGGCAAGCAGGCTGACCGGTATCTGCGTGCGGCGAAGATCATGCCGCGCGAACTGTTCGAATTGAATTCATTGATGGCGATTGCAATGATGGTGGATCGCGGACTCGGCGTGTCGCTCGTGCCGGATATCGTGTCACCCCTGACAGTACATCTGGACATCGCGAAACTTGCACTGCCCGTTCACACCGAGCCGCGTCGATTCGGCGTGCTGTGGAACCGGGCGTCGCCGAGGGCACGTTTGATCAAGGGCTTCCTCGCGTGCGCCGACGCCGTCCTCGGAGCCGAGCGCAAGTAGAAGCACATCCCCGCCCGACGAACTGTTTTTTTCCGATGAGCGCAGCGTCATGGTAATTAACCGGAAAGATGCTCCATGTCCGATTTCAAGACTACCTTTTCGCATCCTCTATGATCTGGAATGAACAAAAATTCTTCGCGGTCTTATGTTGCTATCGGCGGTTCCGGCTCTGAAGGCCTGGACAACCTACGTGAATTGATGGAAATCTGGCCTACAGGGCTGGACGTAACCGTGTTGGCGGTGCTTCATCGCCCGAGCGGTCACGTGAGTTTCCTCGCCGATATCCTTCGCCGTTCCAGCAGCCTTCCCGTGGAGATTGCGAGCAACGGCCAACTAATGGAGCCGGGCGTTTGTTATCTTGGAACACCCGACGCGATTCTGACATTGGGAAGTCAAGGCGAGGCGCAGCTCATTGACGGTCGCAATGACAAATTACGCAATCGGACTGTGGACGAGTTATACAAATCCGTCGCTCTGCATGCCGGCAATCGAAGCGTTGCAATCCTTCTGTCAGGTGCGCTTGACGACGGCTCCCGGGGTACGGAAGCCGTTCACCACGCCGGTGGCCTGACGTTTGTTCTGGAACCAGGCGCCAAACCCAAAGGCATGCAGCAAAACGCGATTGATTTCGACGGTCCGATCAGCTATGTGGGGTCTTTGCCTGACATCGCCGAACTGTTGAGGGTGTTGCTCCCCGCATCGAATGGTGGCTAGACGCGGGTCGGCACAGTTGTCGTCTCCAAGATGTAATCGGCGCTCTCGTGTGAGATCCTGAACACTCGGCCTGCCCATACTTCACAATCCCGTTGATGGACCACAACCCAGTGCGGCGGCAATGACGGTGTGGCGGATGACTCTCATATCGGCTCCTTTCGTGTGATGCCAGCGGTTCGCCGTATCGATGCAGGCAGTGTGAGCTGTGAAAGTGGGGAAAGAATGCGCACGCAAACCAAAGGTTTTTGTGGCGACCTGGACCACTTTCCAGAAAGGGAACGCCATGATTGAAGACGCACATACCACCCGAAATCGGCTCAACGCGGCAGTGTGCTGGCTGGATCGCGTCGACCCGGGTACGCATCGGCGCATCAAGGGGTTGCGGCTCGTGACCGCTTACGGCATTGCGGCGGCGCTCGGGACGCTTCACGACGTTGCGATCGGCTTGCCAGGCAGCGCGTCGCTCGGCTTTCTCGCGGGCAACATTGCGCTCTGGGCAAGCGTGTCCGAAGGCAAGACGACGCGAGCCCAGTCGAGCCGCGATCTAGCACTATTGAGTCTCGCGGCCGCGCTGGGCGCGCTCGTATTCGTGGTCATGTCCCGCCCGTTGGCGCTCGCCGGTCTGGCGGGGCCGGAACTGGTTCTCGTGAGCGGCGCGTTCCTCACCGGATATCTGAAGCGGTTCGGGGTGCTGGGCGCGGGCATCGGGTCGCAGGTTTTTATCGGCGAATTGCTCGCTTATGGCGCACGGCTCACCACTGCGGATCTACGCGCCATAAGCGTGGCGGCATTGATCGCGGCGGTCGCGTCGATTGTGCCGCGCGTGCTGAGCGGGCCCGCCGAGCGCCCCGTTTCCATCGCGGCGCTCTCTGCCGGCCCGGCCTCCGACTCCCATCGATGCTCGCCCGAATTCTGCATGGGGCTTCAGGCGTCGATCGCGGCGTTGGTCATCGTCGGTCTGAACGAATCGATCGGCCTCGTTGAATCGTCGTGGGCAATCACTGCCTGCACGTATGTCGTCGCGGGATCGGCGAGCGGCACAATGCTGCGCGTGCGACGGCGGATCGTCGGCACGCTGATCGGCGTGCCGTTGGGCCTCGCCTGTCTGCCCGTCGCGGAACATGCGCCGCGGCTGATATGGATCGCCGCCGCGCTCGCCATCATCGTCTACGCAATGGCCCTACCGGAGCGCTACGACATTGCGTGCGGCGCATTCGCGTTCACGCTGATCGTGACGCTTGCGGCAAGCGGCGTGCATTCGCTTGCGTTGCTCGTCGCCCGCGCCTGGGAAACGCTGCTCGGCGGCACACTCGGCCTTGCCGCCGCCATGTTCATTTTTCCGCTTAGAGAGCCGTCAGCGGCATCATCGAAAGGAGTCGTTGACGACATCGACTGATACGAAGAATCAGGCCGTAAAAATTGACAGCCTCGTGAATCGATGTGAAGAGATATCGCCGTTACCCGTTCGGTCTGCGTTTCGTCGTTCGAAGCGGCGTGCTCAACAGAACGGGCACAAGCGCAAAGCGCTTTTGGCAGTTCGAGACAATTTCCAGACTTAAGGAACGTGCATGAAACCCAGTGCGATGGCATGAGTCTCTCGGGACTTTGGGCGCTAGTGGTGGTAGTGCTCACGGCCGGCCGGATCTGATTGATGTCAGGGAACGCCCGCCGATGAAGATGGCATTATTTCAATAGCTACCCTGTGGAGGTGTCTGGTCATGAGCGAAGAAACGCAGGTGGATTCATTGCGGCTACTGACAAGCCCGGTCCTAGTCCGCGACATGGGCAGTTTCCATGTGGGCGGAGAAATGTTGAGCCTTCAAGGAATGCCGCTTCGTGAGCGGGTCAGTACCAATCAAGGGGCGATTCACCCGGTCGATCAGAACGGCGAGATCATTGCCGGCCAGATGTACGTCCAGTACGTCAAACTCGAACGTCCGACCAGCAAATGGCCCCTGCTGCTGTGGCATGGAGGCGGCATGAGCGGCGTCAACTGGGAAACGACACCCGACGGCCGCCCCGGCTGGCAGATGTTCTTCCTGCGGGCGGGATTTGACGTTTATGTTTCGGATGCGGTCGAGCGAGGCCGTGCTTCATGGGCGCCCTATCCCGAGGTCTATGACGAAGCGCCGTATTTCCGCACCGCGCGAGAAGCATGGGAAGAGACCTTTCGGTTTGGGCCCGTTGGATCATGGCATCGCGACCCGGGAGCGAGGTACCCACACCCTGGCGTGCGCTTCCCGGTCGAGTTGATGCAAACCTTCATGAACCAGTTCGTTCCCCGCTGGTCGACGAACAACGAGCGCACGCAACGCGCATACGACGCTCTTGTCGGCAAACTCGACGCCAGCATCATTCTCACGCACAGCCAGGGCGGCAATTTCGGGCTGACCGCTGCGCTAAATGCGCCGGAACGAATCAAGGCAGTCATCTCGCTTGAGCCATCGGGCGCCCCTTCTGCCGATCAAAACGATGCTGCCGCGCTCAGGCATGTGCCTCATCTTTTTGTTTGGGGCGACTTTCTCGATCGGCACTCGTTCTGGGTCGACTCGGTGCCGAAAGTGCGTCGCTGGTACGACGCGCTGGCGGCTGCGTGCGCAGATGTCGAATGGATCGATTTGCCCGCGCGCGGCATTACGGGCAATTCTCACGCCCTCATGGCCGACGACAACAGCGATACTATCGCAATGATCGTGCTTGACTGGCTACGCAAGCGTGGTCTGGCAATCTGAGCGAAGGTCGGGGCAGCACGAACGCCGCAATACGGCCCGCCTACGCTCAAGCATTTCGCGGATGCCGAATGGCTTGCGGGGGCAATCGTCGGATCCAACATCAAGACTGTGCACACGCGTTTCGAGATCATTCACTGCATTGAGCGTCAGCACGGGAACATCGTTGCGCGCAGTACGTTACGCGCTTTACAGATCGATACCGCATGCGCCCGAGAGAGAAACATCGAGCAGCACGACAGCGTAATACGCCGTCGCGATGCCCAAGCTCCCAGACTTGCCGTCGCGCACCCATTCGAAACAGCAATCCGCCCTCTCCAATCACCCACCCCAAATCCACGGCCGCTGTACACGATCGTTCTCTTCCCACTGCGCAATGACCGCGGCGCTTTTCATGGTGCGAGAAATTTCATCCAGACCTTCAAGCAGCGCTTCGCGCCGGATCGGTTCAATGTCGAACGGGAAAGCGTGGGAGCCTGAACTCACCATTTGTTTTTCCAGATCGACCTCGACGGCCTGACCCAGCATCGCGATTTCGTTTGCAGGCAGACGAACCGGCAACAGGCCATTCTGAAAGCAATTGTTGTAGAAAATGTCGCCAAAGCTTTCGGCAATCACACAGCGTATGCCGGCAGCCATCAGAGCCCAAACGGCGCCTTCGCGCGACGAACCACAACCGAAGTTTTCTCCGGCGAGCACGATCGGGGCCCCGCGAAACGGGGCCTGGTTCAGCACGCATGCTGGATCTTCACTGCCATCCGGCCGGAAGCGCAGCGCTTCAAATGCATAGGGACCCAGATCCTGCCGGGCGTTCTGCGTGAGACGTTCTATCCGTATCACCGTGTCAGTGTCGATATTCGACCTCAGCAGTGGTGCTGCAACACCGCTAAGCATAGTGAACTTATCCATGACGGTGCCTTCGTGCGTCGGTGATTACGCCGGTGATGGCCGCAGCAGCAGCGCTTTGTGGGCTCACCAGATGCGTGCGCGCGCCCGGGCCCTGACGGCCGATGAAGTTACGGTTGGTCGTTGAAACCGAGCGCGCGCCAGGCGGTACGGTCTCACCATTGGCCGCAACGCACATGCTGCATCCCGGCTCGCGCCATTCGAAGCCAGCGGCAATGAACACGCGGTCGAGACCCTCCGCTTCGGCATCGCGCTTGACTGTCTCGGAACCCGGCACGACCCAGGCATGCACGCCCTTCGCAACCTGCTGTCCGCGAATCACGGCTGCCGCGCTGCGCAGGTCGGACAGCCGCGAATTCGTGCACGAACCGATAAACACCCAGTCCACCGGCGTTCCCTCCAAGCTTTGTCCCGCAGCGAGCCCCATGTAGTCCAGTGCGTCGCGCCAGGCTGCGCGGTGCTTGTCGTCGGGTGCGCAGGCGGGATCGGGCACGGCCCCATCGATAGCCATTACATGCTCGGGACTCGTGCCCCACGTGATCATCGGCTTGATTCCGGTCGTGTCGATGTGCGCTTCACGATCGAAAACTGCGCCTGGATCAGAAGGTAGCGTGCGCCAGTGCGCCACCGCCATGTCGAACATCGACCCACTCGGCGCCCGGTCGCGTCCCTCGAGATACGCGTACGTGGTGTCGTCGGGCGCAATCATCCCGACCTTCGCGCCGAGCTCTATGGAGAGATTGCAAAGCGTAAGGCGCGCTTCGATGTCCAGCGCCCGTACCGTTGAACCAGCGTATTCGACGGCATACCCCGTTCCCGCCTTGGCCCCGAGTTTGCCGATCAAATACAGCACCAGGTCTTTCGCCGTGACGCCGTCCTGCAGCGGACCGTCGAAGGTGACGCGCAGCGTCTTTGGCTTCTGCTGCCATAGCGTCTGCGTGGCAAGGGCGTGCACCAGCTCGGACGCGCCAATGCCAAACGCCAGCGCGCCAAGGGCGCCATTCGTGCATGTATGACTGTCGCCGCAGACCAGCGTGCTGCCCGGCAAGACGATTCCGAGCTCCGGCCCCATCACGTGAACGATGCCATGCCCGATTTCACCGGTATCGAAAAACCGGATGCCTTGCGCGGCCGAACGTCCCTTCAGACCTGCCCACAACTTTGCGCCGCCGGGATACGTTTGACCGGTTCTCCCGGGCGCGCTCGATACGGCGTGATCGGGCGTGGAAAACGAAAGCTCAGGATGCCGAACCGATAAGCCACGCTGCTCCAGCGCCGTCAGTGCGTTATTGCCGGACAGATCGTGCAACAACATCCGGTCGATGTGAAGCAGCGTCCACGCGTTGTCTGTGACCGTGATCGCATGCGCATCCCAGACTTTGTCGAACAGCGTTCTAACTGCGGCGTGCCGGTTAAGGCTTTCAATTTTGTTCATGGACCTTCCTTCATCCGATGCGGGCGCAACGCGCGCCTGAGCATTCTGCTATTGATTTCCGCGCAGGAAAAACGCGGGTAATCCCTGCCTCAAACGTGCTTGCAGCGCGCAGACAGCTCCCATAAACTCCGAATAGACAGTATGTCTGTTTTTAAGACCGACAATCCAGAATCATCACCGGTCGAGAATCCAGAGCTGTCGAAAAATCACATGGAGAAGACATGAGCCTTAGGTACAAGCTGCTGATGCTGACGTGGCTGCTGCAGTTCGTGAACTACCTGGACCGGGTCAGCATCTCGGTAGCCGCACCATCGATGATGAAAGCCTTGCACCTCGACGCCGCCCAGCTTGGCGTGATCTTCGCCGCGTTCGCGCTTGGCTACGCGCTGATGCAACTGCCGGGCGGCATGCTGTCGGACCGCTTCGGCACAAAGGCCCTGCTGGTCGTCGCGCCGCTCCTGTTCTCACTGTTCACGGGATTGACCGGTCTGGTGTCGACCGTGACGGCAATGGTGATGGTGCGCTTCTGCTTTGGATTGTCAGAGGGATCGTGCAATGCAGCGGTCTACAAACTGGTCGCTGACAACTTCAGCTCGAAGGACGCCGCCCGCGCGCACAGTGTGTGGCTGAGCGCGCTCGCAATCGGTCCGGCGGTGGTCGCGCCGGTCGTCGTTTGGCTGCTCGTGCGCGGTCCGTGGCAGCACGTATTTTTCTTCTTCGCGATTCCTGGCGTGATCGTCTCGATTCTGATCTACGCGATGATTCCGCCGCAAGTCGCGGGCGCGAAATCATCGCTGGCGGAACGTGCGGAACGTCGCGCACACTGGAAGACATTCATCAGACTGAAAAGCACGTGGCTGCTGTTTTTCGGATACATGACGTTCAGCATCGGGTATTGGGGCTTCCTCGGCTGGGTGCCGAGCTATCTTTCGGCACAACGGCATATCGATTTGAAGGCGCTCGGCTTCGCGGCATCGATCCCGTACCTGTTCGGTTTTCTTGGACTGATCGTTTTCGGCACGCTGGGGAGCGGCACGCTGCATCGCAAGCGTCCAGTCATGCTTGCGCTTGGCTACACCGGCACCGCGATCGCGCTGTACTTCACTTTCACCGCCGACGACCCCGCAATGTGCATCGCCGGCCTCTCCGCGGCGGCTTTCCTGCTCTACGGCAGCCTTTCGCCGTACGCCGGTCTCGTCGCGCACCTGGCGCCCGAAGGCGCGCGCGGCGGCTATGCCGGCTTCATCAACACGGGCGGACAGATTGGCGGGTTGACGGCGCCCCTGGTGGTAGGCGCGATCGTGAAGACGAGCGGGTCGTACAACGGCGGGTTCATCTTCATGATCGGCGCACTGCTGATCGGCGCCGTGTGCTTTGCATTCCTCCAGACGCAGATGTCGCGACGCGCAGTACCGCTCGTGAACGCGCAAGCCTAGAGAGCATCAGCGCATGACATCGCTTGGCGCGAACGGCGGTTCGAACAGTGCAGGATCACCGCCGAGGGCAGTAGTCAGCTCGGCGCCGGCTCGCATCACGAACGGCAGATAGAGTTTGAATTCCTTCTTGTCGAACCGGTAGCGAGGAATGCCCAGCGATATCGCACATATCAGTTTCTGCCCCACACCGAACACGGGCACTGCAATGGCAGCGCTCTCGGCATCGCGTTCACCAAGGGACACGGCATAGCCCGCGTCACGGACTTTCTTGAGCGTCGCGCCCTTGTCGCCTGCGAAGGCGAGCAGCACTTTGCCGGCGGCGCCCTTTTCGAGCGTGAGACGCTCTCCTTCGCGCACATGCATACGTACGGAGCGTTGCCATTCCAGCCGATAGAGACACAGGCGCACGTCGTCTTCCCTCACGTAGACAGCCGCGGTCTCGCCTGTCTGCTTGACCAGTTCGCGCAGCACCGGCAACGCGTAGTCCTGTAGCCGGAACGAGCCCTGGTAGATCATGCCGAGATGGAACAGCGTGGGGCCGAGCATGTAGCGGCCATCGGCAAGACGCTTGAGGTAGCCGAAGCTTTCCAGCGACTCGCACAAACGAAGGATGGTGCTGTGATAGAGACCCGTTGCCGCCGTGAGATCGGCGAGCGTCATGCCGTCGACGCTTTCTTCGAACGCCTTGAGAATGCTCAGCGCCCTGTTCACGGCTGCTACGCCTGTATCGGCTGGATTTGCCATGTCGTGTTGCCAATGATTTCGTTCGTCAATGTTATGCGGGGTCAGCGTCTCGCGCCCCGCGCGCGGCCTAAAAGTAAAGCAATTCAGGGCACTCCGCAAGGCGCGGCCGTCTGCTTAAATAGACATCATGTCTATTTCTGTGTAACCTGAATTCAGTGCCTCAATGCGCAACGCTCGGGAAACCCATGTCAAAGCTGCACAAGAAGGAATTCTCACACGATGAAAACGGCCCGCTGCAGGGCTTGAGGGTCGTGGACCTGTCGCGCCTCGTGGCTGGCAATATGCTGACTCTGCAGCTTGCCGATTTCGGTGCAGATGTCGTCAAGGTCGAGCCCATTGCCGGCGATACCTTGCGTGCGTTCAAGACTGACGGCTACGAGATATTCTGGAAGACGTATGCGCGCAACAAAAAGAGCGTGTGCGTCGACTTTCGTTGCAAGGAAGCAATCGAACTCATAGCGCGCATGATCGACGATGCCGATGTGCTGGTCGAAAGTTTCCGACCGGGCACGCTGGAGGAAATGGGACTCGCGCCCGCAAGACTCCACGAGCGCAATCCACGGCTCGTCATTGCGCGGATTTCGGGCTGGGGGCAAACCGGCATCTTCCGGAACAAACCTGGTTTCGGCACTTTGGTGGAAGGGTATTCCGGCTTTGCGTCAATGAATGGCTTCGCTGATCGTGAACCGGTGCTGCCGCCCATGTTCCTCGGTGACATGACAACCGGCATCTATGGCGCCAATGCGGTGATGATGGCGCTCTGGCATACGCGGGTGAACGGCGGTTGCGGGCAAGTGCTCGACATCTCTCTCTTCGAACCGACGCTCTCGATTCTCGGGCCGCAGGTTGCAAACTTCAAGCTCAATGGCCGCATCAAGCCGCGCACCGGCAGCCGCTCTGGCACGACGGCGCCGCGCAATACCTACAAGACGGCGGATGGAAAATGGCTCTGCGTTTCGACCTCGACACAGTCGATGGCGCAACGGCTGTTCGCGACCATCGGCAAGCCCGAACTGACCAGCGACGTGCGCTATGCAACCAACGCCGCCCGGGTGGCCCATGTGGAAGAGATCGATCGCATCGTAGGCGGGTTTATCGGCGAGCGGACGCTGAGTGAGAATCGCGCACTGTTCGATGCCGCCGATGTCACCGCCGGCCCCGTTTTCGACGCTGCGGACCTGCTCGAGGACCACTACGTGTGCGAGCGGGAAAGCATCGTGGAAGTCGACGATCACGAAGTCGGCCAGTTGCCGATGCACAACGTCGTCCCGCGTCTATCCGCAACGCCTGGCGGCTTTCGCTTTCCGGCGCCGCTCAAGGGCGAGCATAGCGGTGAAATCCTCGCCCCGCTTCTCGGCGACGCTGCGTATCGGAAACTCGTAACCGACGGTGTGATCGTGGAAACGGACCGCGAGCACGCGGTGATTGCGCCGGTCGCCTGAATCAATTTCCAACTGGAGACAGTGAATGAGTACCATCGAATCAGCAATCGATAGCCCCGCAGTCTGGAAAGGTCCCGACCTCGACTGGACCAAAGAGGGTTTGCATCTGCTCAGCGCCAGCGAGCTTGCCGAGATCGACCATGCGCTGCGCCACCTGCAGGCGCTGGGTAACATCGACTTTCCGGACATCACGCCAGAGACGTTTCCACTGGATGGCGTCGGCCAGTTGATGCGCGACCTGCCGCATTTCCTTGCCAATGGTCGCGGCTTCCTGATGCTGCGGGGACTGCCTCGCGACAAATATTCCGACGACGACATGGCGCAGATCTACGTTGGTCTCGGCTCGTACATCAGCCGCCCGGTCACGCAGTCGTATCTTGGCGATCTGCTCGGGCACGTCATGGATGTCAGCGACTACGAGCCGAAATCACGCGGTTATCGCAAGGGCGGCGGTCAATTGATGCACACGGACTCCTGCGACATCATTGGCCTGATGTGCTTGCGCACGGCGATTTCCGGCGGCGAAAGCCGCATTTCGAGTGCCGTTGCCGTGCACAATCACATGCTTGAACACCGGCCGGATCTGCTCGAGGTGCTGCGCGATGGACTGTTCCTCAAGCGTACCGACGAAGACGGCCGCCGTGCCACGCGCACGTTCAGCGAATTCAAGGTGCCGTTCTTTACAGGCGAAGGCCCACAGACCATCTGTTATTTGCCGACGGGATATGCGCGCCTCGCCGAGAAAAGCGGTGAACGTCCGTACTCGGCGCTTGAATCGGAGGCGCTGTATCAGGTACGGAAGATTTCGGCATCGCCGGAGTTCTATCTCGACATGGGCTTTCGCGATGGCGACATCCAGTTCCTCAATAACCGCGTGATGGTGCATGGCCGCACCGACTATCAGGACGCAAAGGCGCTCGAGGACCGGCGGCATCTGATGCGCCTGTGGCTCACCGCGGCTTCATGGCCTGCAATGCCTGACTCGCAGGTCTTCCACAAGGCAGAGGACTTGCGCTTGTGGTCGCAATATCGCAAGCCGTTCAGCGAAATGCCCTCGCACCATAACCGCTTGCTGCTCGAAGGCAATGCGGGCCGGATGGTCGACTGACGTGAGCCATCCGCCCATGAGAAGCAAGCTCTTCGTACCGGGCGCGCGCCCCGAATTGTTCCAGAAAGCCTTTGCCAGCAGTGCCGACGCAATCTCGATCGATCTGGAGGACGCGGTTCCGGAGACGATGAAAGCACATGCACGTGGTGACGTAGCCCGCTTCGTTCGCGATCTCGATCGCGATCATGGGAAGGTGATTCTCATCCGAATCAATCCGCTAGGTTCTATGCATTTCGACGCCGATCTCGACGCGCTCGTTGGCCTCGATTTCGATATCGTCAATCTGCCGAAGGCCGAGTCGGCGAACGATATCGCCACGCTTGCCGGCGCAATCGGCGAACTGGAAAAACAGCGCGCTCATCGCCGGCCGTTGAAGATCCTGGCGAACGTCGAGTCGCCTCGCGGCTTGCGTTTCGCCGCCGACATTGCTTTGGCGAGTCCGCGTGTCATGGGCTTGCAAATCGGGTATGGCGATCTTTTCGAGCCGCTGGACATCGGGCGCAAGCACGCGGGCGCGCTCGAACACGTGCAACTTGCAGTGCGGTTCGCGGCGGGCGAAGCCGGTATTGCCGCCTTTGACGGCGCATTTCCGGATATCGCCGATCAAACAGGCTTCCGCGAAGAAGCCATGCGCGCAAAAGCCCTCGGCTTTCGCGGCAAGAGCTGCATTCATCCAACGCAGATCGCGGCAGCCAACGAGGCATTCATGCCAAGCGGGACCGAAATCGCTTTTTCGCGCAAGGTAGTGGAGGCGTGGCGGAAAGCCGGCGCGCTGGGTCGAGGCGCGATCGTTGTCGATGGCATCATGATCGATGCCCCTTACGCCGCGAAAGCGGAAGCCGTTTTGCTGCAAGCACAACGCCTGGCGGTCTGAAATCACCCTGAAGGAGATGCGCATGTCGGACCCCGTTGCCTCTTCACGCTCGAAGCGCCTGCGTCAGTTGCTCGACAGCGGTCAATTGACCGTCGCACCCGGCGTTTATGATGGCCTGACCGCACGACTCGCCGAGCAAGCGGGTTTCTCAGCCCTCTACATGACCGGCGCGGGTACGTCAGCGTCGTTCGGCCTGCCGGACTACGGCCTCCTGACGATGACCGAGATGGTCGCCAATGCAGCACGCATCGTCGCATGCACGACGCTGCCGCTCATCGCAGATGCCGACACCGGCTAGGCCAGCGCCGAATTCCGGCGATCCATTCGGCGCTGGATGACAGGCGACTCCATCCCTTTCATCGCCGTGTTCTCTTCAATTTCAATCACTCGGCATGGGCCTTGTCGAAGTCCCAGACCGCCTGAAAGCCCATCAGTTCGCACATGGCTTTGAACGGCATCATGTTGGCCTCCGCGCCGGTGGTTCCCTTGAGCGCTTTTATTTCGCCATATACATTTTCGAGCGCGCGAGCGACGCTCAAGAATCCCGCCGACGGATAAATCGCAATCGAAAAGCCGAGTTCCTGCAACTCCGCCGGCGTCAGTTGCGGTGTCCTGCCGCCCTCCACCACGTTCACCAGCAAGGGCATATCGAACGACTTGCCGATCGTTTCGAGTTCCTCCACAGTCTCCGGCGACTCGATGAATACGACGTCCGCACCTGCTTTTGCGTAGGCTTCGCCACGGCGCAATGCTTCATCCAGGCCAAGCGTTGTCCGTGCATCTGTTCTCGCGATGATCTGGAAGTCCTTGTCCTCCCGCGCGTCGCTCGCGACCTGGATCTTCTTCACCATGTCGGCTATCGGAATCACGCGGCGCCCAGGCGTGTGCCCGCATTTCTTTGGAAACTCCTGGTCCTCTATCTGGATGCCGGCCGCGCCTGCGCGTTCGTAGCCACGAATCGTATGCGCCATGTTGAGCAGTCCGCCGTAGCCGGTATCCGCGTCGCAGACAAGCGGGGTCGTGGCAGCCGCGCAAAACGCCGTGACGCGATTGATCATGTCGGTGTATGTGGCAATCCCTGCGTCCGGCTCGCCAAGATAAGACGCAACCGTACCGAAGCCTGTCATGTACAGGCAGTCGAAGTTCATCGTGTCCGCGAGACGCACCGAGATCATGTCGAAGATGCCGGGCGCAACAACGATCTCGCCGGAATTGAGTCGTGCTTTCAGCGCTTTTCTACGGGAATTAGCGGTCATGTCGATTACCTTCTGAAATGAGTGAACAGAAAAAGATTAGCGAAACCAGTCAATGAACCGGCTCGCTGGGAATGTCCGTGGCTGGGCGATGCAACGACGGATCGCCCGGGACCACCGCGATTTCTTCGAGCGAGCGGCGGTTAGTCTCGACACCGAAGACGGCCAGTACGGCGACCATCAGGACCAATGCGCCGATAATGACCGACAGCACGTCCTTGATGCCGCCAGTGGCATACATGAGTACGACGATCTGCGGAGCGACGATGCCCGACAAGCGGCCGGCCGATCCGGCGATGCCATTGCCGCGCATCCGGTTCTCGGTGGCGAACAGCTCAGGAATGTATGTCGCGACGCCAAGCGCGACCATCAGGTAAGTCATCGTGAAGAGCAGAAAGCCGAGCAGCGTCGCCATTTCCACGCTGGTGGAATTGCCGTACAGCCACCCAACGATGGCGGCAAGGATTCCAACGCCGATGAGTCCGTTCTTGCGGCCGACGCGGTCCGCTATCAGCACACCCACAAGCGCGCCCGCCGGTCCGCCCAGCGCCATCAGCGACGAGTAGCCAAGAGACGACGCCATGCCGTGTCCCTGCTTGATCAGAAAGGTGGGCACCCACACGATAAAACCGTAGATCACCACGTTGATCGCGATCTGGATCACCACCGCGAGCAGCGTCCGGCGCAACAACGGCGGCCGGAACAGACTGCCAAGCGACGTTGCCTTGATCGGAGCAGCCGCCGGTTCCACGATCGCGGGTAACGCGCGTCCTTGCGCAGTCTCCGCCTCGATGCCCGCCAGGATGGCTTCAGCTTCCTCGAAGCGTCCCTTGGATTCGAGCCAGCGCGGCGACTCCGGCATTTTCTTGCGCAGCACCCAGACACCGAGCGCGCCGACGCCGACAATTGCGAACATCGCCCGCCAGCCGATCGTAGGAATGATCAGATAGCCTATATAGGTCGAGAAAAACAGCGCGGAGTTCGTAATCAACGACAGATACGCCGACCACTTTCCCCGCACCGCCGGCGGAATGAATTCGCCTATCGAGCCATAGCCGACAACGATCTCCGCCCCCAATCCGAGCCCCATGAAAAAGCGGCAGGCGATCAGCCAGTTCATGCTTGGCGCAAGCGATCCCGCGATGGATGCAATACCGAAGATCGCCAGGTTGAACTGATAGGTGAACTTCCGGCCGTAGGCGTCGCCCAGAAGTCCGGCCGTAAACGCGCCGATCAACATGCCGATGAAGGTCGACGACAGGAATGCCGCGTTCAACGTCATGCTCGACCAGCCGCTGCGCGACAGCGCACCAAGCACCCCGCCGGCGAGGTAGATATCGAAGGAATCGAGGAACATGCCACCGCCGATCAGCCACAAGATTCGCCGGTGAAACGATGAAGTCGGTAACCGGTCCAGTCTTGCGCCTGCATGTACCGTGCTCAGCATATTCGGACTCCGATGTAATGAATGTTATTGCTGAATGTAGACCCATGGACACCGCACCTTGCCGGCTTGCTGAAACGCAAGAATGCGCGCGTCGTGCCGGAGCGTCTGGTCGATCTCGTCAAGCCCTTCGAGCAGCGCGTCACGGTGGTGGCCAGGAAAATCGAAAGCGACAGGCGGCACACCGGGCGCGCTGACCGTGCGGCTGTGAAGGTCCACGCAGAGCGGGTCGCCGCGCCCGGCTGCCGCAGCAAGCAGCTCGATTTGCGCCGCGCTCATGCGTATTGCCAACAGGCCGTTCTGAATGCAGTTTGCATAAAAGATGTCGCCGAAACTCTGCGCGATCACGCAGCGGATGCCGAACTCTTCCAGCGCCCAGACCGCCATTTCGCGTGAGCTGCCGCAACCGAAATTGCTGCCGGAAAGGAGGATTTTCGCGCCTCGGAACGGTGGCTGGTTGAGGATGAACGATGGGTTTTCGCTTCCATCGGCGTGATAACGCATCATCTCGAACGCCCACGCCTTGAACTGCCCGCGCTGCAATTGCGCAATGCGTTCGACACGCACGATCATGTCGGTATCGATGTTGTCGCGCAAAAGCGGCGCGGCAATGCCTTCACACACGGTGAATGCTTTCATGCGGCACGCTCCACGCCGGGCATGGCGATCTTCCCTGCTATGGCGCTCGCGGCCGCCACGCTTGGGCTGGCCAGATGCGTCAGTGCACCCGGCCCCTGCCGTCCCACGAAATTGCGATTCGATGTCGATACACATCGCTCTCCCGGGCCGACCAGATCGCCGTTCGCGCCAACGCACATCGAGCAGCCCGGTTCGCGCCACTCGAAGCCGGCAGCAATAAAAATCTGGTCGAGCCCTTCGCGTTCGGCGTGACGCTTGACGTCGATCGAGCCGGGTACGACCCATGCCTTCACATGGCGAGCCACGTGCAAGCCCTTAACCACGCCCGCGGCGTTGCGCAAGTCGCTGAGCCGGCTGTTCGTACACGAGCCAATGAAGACACGGTCGATCCGCGTGTCGTCGAGCCGTTGTCCCGCCTTGAGCTGCATGTAGGACAGGGCCTTTTCAAGCGCCTCGCGCCGTCTGGGGTCGGGTTCATCCAGGGGATCGGGAACCCGCGCATCGATGGCCATCACGTGTTCGGGACTCGTGCCCCATGTCACTTGCGGGCGGATCTGCGTGGCGTCGACCGTGATTTCCTTATCAAAAACCGCATCGGTATCGCTTGCAAGCAGACGCCATTGCGAAATGGCCTGGTCAAGCGCCTCTCCCTTCGGCGCATAGTCGCGTCCTTCGATGTAAGCGAACGTGGTCCCGTCGGGCGCAATCATGCCGACCTTCGCGCCAAGCTCGATCGACAGGTTGCACAGTGTCAGACGCGCCTCCACGCGCAGCGCCTCGATTGCCGGTCCCGCGTACTCGACTGCATATCCCGTTGCCGCCGAGGTTCCAAGCACCCCGATCAGATACAGGATCATGTCCTTGGCTTCGACGCCCGGCCGCGTCTCTCCTTCGAAGCGCACCCGCATGGTGGCAGGACGTGTCTGGCGGATGGTCTGCGTCGCGAGTACATGAACCTGCTCGGTCGAGCCTATGCCGAACGCGATCGCACCGAGCGCGCCATGTGTGCACGTATGACTGTCGGCGCAAACGAGCAGCAGCCCCGGCAAGGTCAGTCCGAGTTCCGGACCGATCACGTGAACGATTCCCTGGCGGCCATCGTCGATATCGAAGCGCTCTATGCCAAGCCGGGTGGTCTGTTCCCGCAGCGTACTGATCGCAGTCGTGCTCCATTCGGCATCGCCCGCCGCGCGCCCTGGACGCGTGGAGATCACATGATCGACCGTGGCAAACGTCAGCTCGGGATTATGGACAGCGGCGCCACGCTGCTCGAGCTGGCGGATCGCAGCGACGCTCGTCAGCTCATGCATCAGGTGCCGGTCCACATGCAGCAGGCTGACGCCGCCGGGCAAGTCAGCAATCACATGCGCGTCCCAGATCTTGTCGAACATGGTTCTTGCCACGACTCGTCTCCCTGGCGTTTTGTCCCAATGACGGCTCGAGCCGTTTGTGCGCTGGTGTAGCGCTACATCGTGCAGCGCTACTTCGGCGGCTTGAGCGCCGGCAGCTTGACCAGCGCATCTGCCGAATGCCACAGGTGCTGCCGCATGGCTTTGCTTGCGGCATCCGGGTCGCCGGCCAGGATCCCCGCGGCAATCGCCTCGTGTTCGGCCAACGAGTTGCGCACGATCGCATCCACGCCGATGCGCTGGCGCAACTGGATCATGAAAACGGGCAATTGGTACCTGTCGATCAGTTCGCTTAACTGAGGGTTGTTGCACATGTCCACGATGATCCGATGAAACTGGCGGTTATCGACCACGAACGCCTGGAAGTCCGGGTGCGTGAAATGCCGCCGTCCGCGCTCCAGCACCTCGGTGAAGCGGGCGCGGTTATCGCCCTCGTCGATGACTTCGGCGGCACGCCGCGCGGCAAAACCTTCGAGCGCTTCTCGCACCTGG
Organism: Burkholderia sp. PAMC 26561; assembly: GCF_001557535.2. NCBI lineage: Bacteria > Pseudomonadati > Pseudomonadota > Betaproteobacteria > Burkholderiales > Burkholderiaceae > Burkholderia > Burkholderia sp. PAMC 26561. The sequence continues at coordinate 2,823,861 of NZ_CP014306.1, read as the reverse complement.
TACAGGTTCGCGATTTCATCGACGGACAAGTGACGGACCACCGCGCCGCGATTCGGAATCAGATCGACAAGGCCATCGGCGACAAGCCGCCTGAACGCTTCACGCAATGAACCCCGGCTGATCCCGAGTTCCTCGATCAGGTCGCGTGAAATCAGCCGCTGCCCGGGGACAAGGCGCCCTTCCAGGATTTGCTGTTTAAGCAGATCCGCTGTCCTGTCGACCGTTTCCCCGGTGCGAAGCAAGGGTTCGATCGCGGCTTGGGGCGCGTCGTCGAGCTGGTCAATGGATTCGTAGTTCATGGATCGATATGGCGGCCTTTTCGGCCTGCACAGGATTTTGTCTCAATGGAAACGCAAAGTTGGGCTCGCTGAAAGTGTAGGACAAAAAGGTGCCCACGCGCTGCTTCTAATTGAGACAAGACACGGAAAACCACGCAGTAGATCGCCACAAGCCTTTACTGACAAGGCTTTCAGGGTTTTTAGGTGTAAACAAGCATGGCGACAAATCAAGCTGAGGACTAAAAGTATCCTACAATTTTTCCATAAATCTCTGATCAAAGTCTAACAACGACCATTCAGGAGACCCCCGATGAAGCTCAACCGCGCGCTGGCGCGACTTGCCGTGCTGACGGCGCTACTGAGTCCGGTACTGGCAGCGACGCATGTGCAAGCCGCAACGCTGACTGTCACACACTGGATCGACGGCATGTATGGGGTTCCCTTCGCGGTCGCCCTCGACAAGGGCTATTTCAAGCAAAACGGGGTGGACGTCACGGGCTTCATTACATCGGAAGGCGGCGGCACGTCAGTGCGCAATGCAATGGCGTCCGAGATTCCCTATGGCGAAGTTGCGTTGCCGGCTGCCATCGCTGCGATCAAGCAAGGCGTGCCGATCACGATCGTGCATAGCGGCGTACAGAGCGTGGCGGACCTGTTGTGGGTCCAGCTAAAGGCATCGAACGTGAACGGCATTGCGGACATGAAGGGAAAGAGCATTGGCTACAGCAGCCCCAAATCGATGACCGAGATGATCACGATCGTCGGTCTCGAACGTGCCGGGCTCACGGGCCAGGTACAGCGCAAACCCGTCGGCGCTTCCGGCACGATGATGATTGCATTGCAGCAACACGCGGTCGATGTTGCCTACATGACGGAGCCTGCCTACAGCGCGCGCAAGGACCAATTGAAAATCGCATTTCGCTCGACCGATATCGTCCCGGCCGAGACGCAGACTGTAGGCGTGGTGCGAACTGATTACCTGAAGGCGCATCCCGAAACGATCAAGGCGATCATCGATGCACGCGCCAAGGGCGTGCAATACATTGCCGCGCATCGTGAGGAGTCCGCGCAGATTCTCGCCAGGGCCTACAAGATCGATCTGGCGGTTGCGAAGTCGGCCATCGACAACTGTCTCGATACCGATCCGCACTACTGGAGCACCGGCCGTTTCAACTACACGAGCATGGACGAAGTGGTGAAAGGTCTCGTGCTGATCAAGGCAGTGGAACCGGGCCCGTTCGACTGGCATGCGATCGTCGACGAATCGATGCTGCCCGCGAGTGATCGCTCAAAGTGAGGCCAGCGATGAAATCCCTGCCCTTGTCCGTCGTGCCGGCAAGCAACGTGGAGCGTGGCGAGTCGGAGATTCACGCGACGCTCACCGATGTCACACGGTTCTATGCCGCCGAGCATGGCAAGCCGCCCTTTCACGCGCTTGGGCCGGTCAGCTTGAGCCTGCAGAAAGGCGAGTTCTTTTCGGTCGTCGGCCCGTCGGGTTGCGGCAAATCGACGTTGCTCGATGTCATCGCCGGACTCAACGCGGCGAGTTCCGGCACGGTGATGTTCGAAGGCGCTGCCGTGCGAGGCAAAGTGCCGGAAGGCGTCGCGGTGGTTTTCCAGGAAGACGCAACGTTCCCCTGGCTCGATGTCTACGACAACGCCGCATTTGGCGCACGCCGTGCGGGCGTGTCCGAAAGCGAGATCCGCGAACGGGTCGAGCATGCGCTCGCTTTCATGGGCCTGAAGGCGTTCACGCATTCGTATCCGGTCCAGCTCTCGGGTGGCATGCGTCAGCGCGTTTGCATCGCGCGTGCAATGGTCGTGCGTCCGCGGCTCATGCTGCTCGACGAACCCTTCGGTGCACTCGATCAACAAACTCGTCTGCTGATGGGCGAGGAGATGCTGAAGCTCTGGCGCGAGACTGGCGCGACTGTGATGCTGATCACGCATTCCATCGATGAAGCAGTGCTGCTATCGGATCGTATCGGCGTGATGTCGGCGTGTCCGGGACGGTTCATTGAAACGATCCATACCGGCTGGTCACGGCAGCGCGACAGCAACACCGCACTCGATCCGCGCTTCGGCGAACTGACGGCGCGCGTGTGGGGACTGCTGCGCAGTGAAGCGCTCAAGGCTCTCGGGAGTCAGACATGAAAGTCGCGGCGCGCTGGCGCCTGGCACTGGTCGTGCTCTTCGTCGCGACGCTGGAGGTGGCAAGCCGGCTTGCGTGGATCGATCCGGTGTCGTTCATACCGCCATCCAGAATGGTTGAAGGTGCGTGGGCGTTGCTGGCCTCCGGCGACTACACACACGACATTCTGCAAACGCTCGCCAATGCGACACTCGCGGTATTGCTGGCGGTGACCGGTGGTTTCGCGTTCGGCGTAGGTCTGTTCCGGCTGCCGCGCTTGCGGCGCGTGATCGACCCGTTGCTTCTGTCGTATTACGCGGTGCCTATTTTTGTTGTGTATCCGGTCCTGATCGTGATTTTCGGATTGAACCGCTGGCCGCTCGTTGCTATCGGCTTTCTGTTTGGCGTCGTCGCAATGGCCGCCAATACACTTAATGGACTCGAACGCGTGCCGCGCGTGCTGCTGCGCTCCGCACGCGCCATGCGCATGAGTGCGCTCGATGAGATCCGTCTCGTTACGCTGCCCTCGAGCCTGCCATTCGTGTTCACTGGCATCAAGCTGACCGTGGTGTATGCGTTCATTGCGGTGATCGCCGGCGAATTCGTTCTGGCGGGATCGGGTTTCGGTTTCAGGATCGCTTACGCGTACAACAATTTCGATAACCCCACCATGTATGGGCTGATGCTGTTACTGCTGGTTTTTGTCGGCACGCTGAACATGCTGCTTCATATGGCCGAACAGCGTCTCTACAGCCGCACACGGAGGAGCCCGGCATGAGCACCATTGCGACGGCTGCCCTGAAGCCAAAACGCTCCGCCTCACGATGGAGCGACAGCGTCCTGTTGATCGTGGTCCTGCTTGCGCTGTGGCAAATTGCCAGTTCGCTATTGGGCGATGACGTCCTGCCCGGTCCATGGGCCACCTCCGTCCGCCTTAAGGCAATCCTGCAAGACGAAGACTTTCCAGAGAACTTGCGGGTGACGTCGATTGCGTTTTCGCTCGGCTTTGCGATCTCGTGCGTCGGCGGCGTTTGCCTGGGTCTGGTCCTCGGCGTCAAGCGCCTCGCGGGCGACGTGATAGAGCCGATCCTGATGGCGTTCTATGCTATTCCGAAGATCACGCTCTACCCGGTTGTCCTCCTCATGTTCGGACTGGGCCTCTACGCCAAGGTCACGTTCGGCGTGATCCACGGCATCATTCCCATCACCGTATTCACAATGGGCGCCGTGCGCAACATGCGGCCGGTTTTTGGCCGCACTGCGCGCGCCTGCCGCCTGTCGCCAGTTGCATATGCGCGTTACGTGCTGCTTCCCGCTGCCGTTCCGGAAGTGCTCGCGGGCTTGCGCATCGGCTTCTCGCTGACGCTGCTCGGTACGCTGATCGGCGAGATGTTCGCGTCGCAAAGCGGCATAGGCCACATGCTAATGATTGCGATGGGACGCAACGACACGCGAACCATCATGGCGCTGGCGATCCTGTTGTTCGTGTTTGCAACGGTAGTGAACCTGTTGCTGCTGAAGTGGCACCACAGCCTGGCAAAGTCGGACAACGGATTGAATTCCTGATTGATTTCACCAAAGTCGATTCTTGGGGAACGATGATGACCGAAACACTGAACGCAGCGCGCATCAAGGTTTTCTGGCAGCCCGGATGTTCGTCGTGCTTACGAACCAAGGAATTCCTGACTGAACAGGGTATCGAGTTCGAATCACTCGACGTTCATAACGATCCTGATGCGCTCGCGCAACTCGTGGAACTGGGCGCTCGCAGCGTACCGGTCGTTTCAATCGGCAAACGTTATACCTTCTGCCAGTCAATCCACGATGTCATCAAGTTCCTCGACCTCAAGACGCGCGTCATGGACCCGCTGCCTCCCGCGCAACTGGTGGCCAAGCTCGACCTTCTGATGAGTGCGAATGCCCGATACATTCGCCAGTTCACCGCGGAGCAATTGAAGACGCCATTCCGCAACAGGCACCGGACGCCGGCCGGGCTGGGCTTTCATATGTTCCGCGTGGCCGAGATGGGAATGCAGGCCGCGCAAGGTATTCCATTGCGCTTCGAGTCCTTCGATGAACTTCCGCCCGACGACTGGAGCGGCGAGGACATTGCTGCCTGGGGTGAGCGTGTACATGCGAAATTCCTGGACTGGTGGGCGGCAGAAAGCGACCCGATGGTGAACTACAGTGTCGAGACCTACTACGGCACCCGGCCGTTCCACGAAGTGCTGGAGCGCACCGCCTGGCACGCGGCGCAGCATACGCGCCAGGTCATGCTGATGCTGGAAAGCGATGGCATCGCGCCTGATGGACCGCTGAGCGCAGCCGATCTCGAAGGACTGCCCGTGCCACACGAGGTGTGGGACCGGTAGCATCGAATCACCCGAGCTTCCTCGGCCCGGTGCTTTCGCGCCGGACCCGTTGAATCGGCAGAACATCGTGACTAGCGGTTTCTCCGTAAGCCAACGCGATGGTCATTGGTGTTGAGACCTCGTCATCAGGCATGCAAGCGCATCTTGTTCGCTCATCGGTTTGCCAAACATATAGCCTTGGCCCGAGTTGCAGCCAAGCGCCACCACAGCATCCCGCTGCTGGTTGGTCTCGATTCCTTCGACCGTGCATTCCACTTTCAGCCTGTGGCACATGTCGACAACTGTCCGCACGATATCCCGACACGCTTTGTCCAACTCGATCCCTTCGATGAAGCTCCGGTCGATCTTGATCTTGTCGAGCGGCAACCGGTGCACATAACTCAAGCTCGAATGCCCCGAACCGAAATCATCGAGCGCAATGCGCGCACCGAGCCTGCGCAAGGCAGCGATCGAAGCGCACGCCTGGTCGATATCCGGCATGACAGTTGTTTCCGTGACTTCGAACTCGATGCGCGCCGGGTCAATACCACTGTCCCTCACAATATCGATGATGCGATTCGTCTGCTCGCTCGACGAGAGATCGCGAACGGAAAGATTGAACGAGACGAAGACGTCCGACGGCCATATTGTCAGCACCGCAAGCGCCTTTGTCAGCAGGTTCGTCGTCAGTAGATGCACAAGGTCAGAGCGTTCCGCGACGGGGATGAACTCGTCCGGACCGACGACTCCGAGCTTGCCGTTGGTCCAGCGTGCAAGCGCCTCGAAGCCGACGATCTGCGTCGTGTGCAAATCCACGATCGGTTGAAACGCGAGCGTCATCTGGTCGTGATGTACTGCGAGCCGCAATTCCTGCTCGATAACACTTGCCCGACGGATTTGCGTTTCGTGCATGGAGGAGAAGATCGCCGACGAACCGCGCGCCGTTCGTTTAGCAAAATACATTGCATAGTCGGCGCGTTCGAAAAGTTCTTCCGAGGTCACGCCGGCGTCGGGGAACGTAGCGAAGCCTACGGAGCCAAGCAGTCCCACTGTGGCGTCGCGAATGAGCACATCGTCCTTGAGTGTCGCGCAAATCAGGTTGCCGAGCATCAACAACTCTTCGCGCGTCATGTCCCGATCGATCAGGATACCGAATTCATCGCCACCCAGCCTCGAAACCTGTGTATGGATGCATGCAATGCCAACCAGCCGGTTCGCTGCCTCCGAGAGCAGCCGGTCGCCGACCGAATGCCCGTAGGCGTCGTTCACTTGCTTGAAGCCGTCCAGATCGATCAGTCCTACGGCGAAACGGCGCTTCTGCGCCTCTGCGCTTACAAGCATGGCGTCCAGCGACGAAAAGAAACTGCGCCGGTTCGGGAGGCCGGTCATGCTGTCGAGATTGGCAAGACGGAAATTGTCGTCACTGAGCGTCTGCGTAGCGGCCTGTTGCTTGAGCAATTGTTTCTTCGAATCGATCAGGTTCGCAAAGTCGCGGTAGTTGATGAACAAAATGACCATCATCGCTAACGCGACGAGCGCAATGTTCACGGCAATCGCAATGAATACCGGTTGTCCGCTCAGAACGAAAAAGATGGTCCACGGAATTACGACGATTGCGGTGAGAAGCAATGCGGCCGGACGCAGGTGCATCAGGCAGAAGATGCAGCCTATTACCGTGATCGACATGTAAAACGCAATGTGCGCCTGCGCGTAGGCATCGCCATATTCGTAAAGCTTGAGCGCCCAGGCGGTAAAGGCGATGCCGAACACGACAGTCAGACGGACGGTCTTTCGCAAAAGGCTGACAGCCTTGTCGTGAGACAGATAGATCGCGCGACGCTGCCACCAGTGGATCGCGCGCCACAAGCAAACGATGCAAAGCGCTCCTGGCAAATACACGCCCAGCCACAAAGGCGCCAGGCGAAAATGCGTTACGCATACCGCGATGGTATTGACAACGAGAATGAAGTACAGGAGCGGCAACTGGCGTCCAAGCGCCGAGAGTTGCGAACGGGTCAGTTCCGGATTGTCGTCGCAAACGCGCAACAGCGATCGAATCGAGTTCGAAGATCGCATGGGGTACTACCTCTCTCAGGATATTTTTTGTACGTCGCCACTACTTTATGGCTTTCGATCGTAATTACGGCATTTTTGAGCGCAATCTTGAGTTCGGCGGCCACACTAGATAACCGCGGCAGCCGCTTGACTGTCGAGAGAGTTTTGCTTCCCGCATCGAATGGCTGCGAGACGCAAGTGGGTATTGCCTGATCGCAGCCCGCTAGTTGAAAAAACGCGTGAAGGCCTCGACATCTTGTCGCTTGGGGCTGAATTCGTTCACTACTGCGTCAGGGTCGGCATAACCTAGCGCCATTCCGCACAAGACCATCTCATCAGGCGGGACGTTGAGGTGCTCACACACAATTTGCGGTACCTCGGCTATGGAAGCCTGGGCGCACGTGTGAAGGCCTCGTGCGCGCGCAGCCAATGCGATACTCTGAAGGAACATGCCGTAATCGATATAACTCCCTGACGCCATGCGCCTGTCGATAGTAAAAATCATGCCGACTGGCGCATCGAAGAAAACGAAGTTACGGGCCCGTTGCGCGGCCAGCCTGTCTTTTTCGTGCCGTTCAATGCCAAGTGTTGCATAAAGCCCCCAGCCACATGCGCGACGACGACTGAGGTACGGCTCTTCTATCGGGTTCATGTAGAAATCGTACTCCCGCATGACGTCGCCATTGTTGGAAAGATAGGCCCCCTGCATTGCATGCGTCAGCCTGGCCAGTGTCTCGCCCGTCGCGACATACACATGCCACGGCTGGAAATTCGATCCGCTGGGTGCGTGAGATGCCAGGCGCAAGACGTCTTCAATCTGCTCACGCTCCACCTCTTTATTCAGAAATGCACGCACCGAGCGTCGCGTCAGCAGCGCCTCATCTACCGTCCCGGCCGAGTCCACCGATAATTTTTGCTGATTCACTTCCATCATTTCTCCTTTCAGGCGAATGGCCACGCCATTTTTCCAGGATGACCATCGTTACTTGTCGACCGGCGACCGGAGCCATGCGAAGGCGCTTTGAACGAGGCGCAACGCTGCCGTCCACGATATCAAGACTGAAACATGCCCAGGACAGCCACTGGAAAGCGTGACGTGCTACATAGAGGATGCGCGTCGGGCCACGCGCCAGTTGAATACGGCGCCCAGTGAAAGTAGCACGGACGTTCCGAGGAACACCGCACGCATACCAACATGACCGCCGACGAATCCGCCCATCAACGGCCCCGCGACTTGTCCCGCGAACTGCGCGGAGACGCAATACCCCAAAACGGTTCCCGCCATGTGGTCCGGTACGCAGCGCCGGATTGCGGCGATGACACAAGGCATCAGGCCGCCCAGCGCAAGCCCCATCAAAAATCTCAAGCCGATCAGTTGCCAGCCCGAATTGACGAACGCCTGCGGAATCATGAGGAGCGCCGCCATGACCAGTGCGAACACGATAACGGTGGAATATCCGATGCGGTCCGCCAGCTTCCCCAGCCGCGATGCCGACAAAATGCTGCCCGACGCGGCCGCGGACATCGCGAGTCCCGCGAACATCGTTACCTGCTTCGGGTCCCTGACCAACGTGCCCACATAAACGGTGATGATCGGCTCGATCGACATGTTGGCGAACATCAGCAACAGTGATGTCGCGAGCATGGCGATAACCACAGTCTTCGCAGAAATTTCAGACCAACCGCGTTTTGGTTTCGGTTCGTTTCCCCGAGGCTGCCGGGGCGCTTCCTTGACCAGAAACACCGTCGCAAGAAAAGCGATAAAAATCATGGCGCCTGCGCACCAGAACGTTGCGCGGATGCCGATCAACGGCGGCAGCGACCCACCCACCAACGGTCCAAGCAGATTGCCCGCCATGACGCCGGACGACAGCATGCCAAGCGCCCATGCCGAGCGATCGCGCGGCGTTTGCGTGGCGACAAGGATCGTGGCGCCAGAAGAGTATCCGCCGGCAATACCCGCAAGCAGGCGCAACCCGACAAGCTGCCAGACATTGGTCGAAAATCCAATCAGCGACATGACAATCGCCATGCCGAAGCTCGCGCGCACAAGCATTGGCTTGCGTCCATAGCGGTCGCCGAGATATCCCCATAACGGCGCTACCAGCCCGGCAGTCATGAACGTGGCGCTATAGGCGACTCCCGACCATTGCACGATCGCTGCATGCCCGCGCACGCCAAGCTGTTCCACATAGATAGGCAAGAACGGCAGCATCAACGTCATGGCGAAGATGGTCGAGAACGACCCCAGAAGACACACGATGAGATTGCGCTGCCAATGTTCGTTGATATCTGACATGAAGATCGCGAGAGCTCCGTACCATCTATGAGAAGGAAGTCCTGCCTTCGTCCAAGGTCTTGGAGCCAAGAGCGTATTTCATTATCTGATGAATTAATTTTTGCTGCACAGGGTCGTAAGAAACCGGAGCCGCAAGCAAACGATTGAATTCTCTGCAATGGTCCTCATCAGGTCACCAGGCATTCTCTTCTGCAGACGCAGGTGGCGACCCTTGAGCGACCCTTGAGCGACCCAACAAGACGACGCCATGTCATCGCGGAAACCCTCTGCGAATACATAGTCATGCAGAAGTCTGATTTGTGCGCTGTAGCACGAGTGAATGCCTTCAGAACAAGTCAGTGTTCCATGGCAGTTGACATGCGTCTAGACGAAGACCCGGAGATTCACGGCGCGCCGCAGGAACGGCGTGGCGGCAGTGGCGGCCACAGTAGCCATAAGCGGCGGCGCAACCGTCGCGAATCCAGATCGGCCAGTGCAATGGCGACGGCGTTCGCCAAGCTCGAGCGCGTCACTCAAGTACGAAAACCGTCGCCTTCGGGAGCCGCGCGTATCAGAACTTGTGGCGCATACCCAGGATCACGAGTTCCTGGCTGGCTGTGCCGTTGAAACCGTAGGAGCCAATCGATGCTTGTGCGTTCTGCGTCGTGCCGTCCGGATTGAGCTGCGTGCCGCTCGCATGCTGATAGGCGGCCACGGCGTAGAAGTCCGTGCGCTTCGAGACTGAGTAGTCGGCGCCCAGGCTCGCCTGATGGTACTTGGCCGACGTATCGCCGCTCGCCTTCGTGTACGTGTAGCCCGCGCCAAGCAGCATGGCCGGCGTCATCTGATAGTTCACGAACGCGCTGCCAATATTGAATTTCTCGGTGCTGGCAAACGTCGACGCGCCGTCGTTTTTGTATTGCGCATTGCTGTACGACGCGCCCACCGTGAACGACCCGATGGCGTACTGGATCGCACCGCGCGCGATGCCGAGCGATTTGGCGGTAGCGTAGCCCGTATTGATGGCGCCGTCGAAAATCGCGTCCGACGACGAGGTCGGATCCCAACCGTCGCGGAAGGCGCCGGCGGTCGGGTTCGGATTGGTCGCGAGGAAGTAACCTCCGGCGATGCCGAGCGGGCCGTTGTTGTACGTGACCGCACCGCTGTACGTGTAACCCTGACCCGTGCGACCGGCAAGACCGCTGAACGCATACAGGCCTTCAAACTGCAGCCCGGCAAAATTCGGCGAGACGTACTTGAGCGCATTGGACACGCGCAAGCTGTTGTCGTAGTTGTCGACGTCGCCCGGCGTCGCGAAGGCGCTGCCAAAGTAGTTGTCTTCGGTGATTGGCTGGACCATGTCGACGAGCGGATCGTACTGGCGGCCGATCGTGGCAGTACCCCAGGAATCCCCGGTCAACCCGACGAACGCTTGCCGCCCGAACTCCTTGCCTCCCTGTCCAAGCGTGCCATTGGCAATGTCGAAGCCATTTTCCAAATCGAAGATTGCTTTCAATCCACCGCCGAGATCTTCAGATCCCTTCAAGCCCCAGCGATCGCCAGAAAGCGTGCCATCAATGAACCCCCAGCGAGCGCCCGAACTGGTTTTAACGTAACCGACACCTGCATCGATAGTGCCGTATAGTGTGACACTGGATTGAGCATAGGCGGCGCCGGTCATTCCGAACAGCGTCAACGAAAGCGCACTTAAAGCGATCTTTTTCATTCTGTTCTCCACGCGATAAAAAATCAGGAAGCGAATCAGCGCAGAGCATACATCTTAAAAAAACGAGTAATTAAAGCTGTTGCCCTTTTGCAACTTGATCAAGTCAATCGAAGTCGCTGATTAATAAACGAAAGATGCCCATCGGCAAATGAATGCAGGATGGGCAGTTTAAGGGCGAGACCGTAAGCCCGCTTACGGTCTCTAACTCGCACTGAAAATGTTTGGCAACAACTTTCGTGGAAGACGCGAGTTGCTTTTAATCTAGTACAGCTTTATGAAAAAGTCAAAACCCCTCGGGCGGCATTACGCTTCCTTCAAATGTAATTACATTATGTTTTCGAATGGCAGCGGAGGCGGTTTCGTTTTCGCTTCCATTTGGTGCGGGAAATAGAATCGTCTGATTAACCAACTTTGATTTTATCGATATGCGCAATTAATAATTCCGAATTGCACAATATTAATGACGTAGTCGGCTGTTTGGAAAACGGAGTTCGATTGTCGTCCAGCCGTTATCGCAAACGCCGCAATAATGCTTTGTCTTTTCTGACATGAATATTAAGCGTGCGCTTACCTATACTGAATTCACTGAAACGCAAACGGGTGTTTGCGCGAAAACAAGATCTGGAGGTAAGCATCATGAAACTTTCAACCATCATCGTTGCAGCTGCGCTGGCTGTCCCTGCTCTCTCCGCATTCGCTCAAAGTCAACCGCTGACTCGCGCTGATGTGAAGGCGCAGCTCGTTCAGGTCGAACGGGCCGGTTACAACCCGACGACGGACCGTACGACGTATCCGGCAGAGATTCAGGCGGCCGACGCGAAGATCGCAGCTCGGAATGACCAAGCCAGTTACGGTGGCGTTGCGGATACCTCTTCAGCATCGGGTGCCTATCACGCACCGGCATTTACGGGCACAGCGAACGGAGTCAAGCCGGTCTATTTCGGTCACTAAGCCGACCTGGCAGTAGTAGCTGCGGCCCCCATGGAACGCTGACCGCTATCGACTTCGATAAGCGGTCAGCTTGCTTTTAAAGAACCTCCTCCACCGGTCTGCAACCTGGTGGACTTGCCCAGAGCCAGCGCCTGGGCTTTTTTGCGGCTGTTCAAGATTCGATGTGGATTACTTCGGCGCGAATGTCACCGGCGGCATCGGCGCGGTATTGACCGACAGATGGAACACTTCCGGCCGCGAGTAGTGGCCGGCCACATCGAAGTCGAGATTGCTGGCGCGGCCGATAGCGGTATCGATATCCGCGTAAAGAATCGTCTCTGTGTCGAACACGGGTCCGGCAAGCACCTTGCCGAGCGGATCGACGATCATGCTGCCGCCGCGCATGATGAAATCGTCGACGCCCGCCTCCATACAAAAGTCTTCGCGATAAAACGGCGGGTATTTGCCCAGCCGGATGGCCTGGCACGCACTCAACACATGCACGCGGCCCTCAAGGGCGATGTGCACCATCGACGGCGCCCAGGTCGCGCGATCGTCGGCGGTCGGCGCGCAATACAACTCCGTGCCTTGCGCATACATAGCCTGCCGGAGGGCCGGCATGTAGTTCTCCCAGCATATGACGGTGCCAATACTGCCGAGCGGCGTATCGACCGGCGCAATTGTAGAGCCGTCACCGAAACCCCAGATGATGCGCTCCTGTCCCGTCGGCATAAGCTTGCGATGGTAGCCCGCGACGCCTTTGCCCGGCACGAGCGTCACCCCCGTGCAGTACAGCGTGCGTCCCAAGCGCTCGATCACGCCAATCACCACGTGCACGCCCGTCTCTGTCGCGACCTCGGCGACCAGCGCAAGCTCGGGACCGTCGAGCGTCACCGCGCCTTCCATGTAGCTGAGAAAATGCGAGCGGCCCGCTTCGGTACGCTTGCCGACCACGGTGCCGAACGACGCACCCTTCGGATAGCCACCGAGAAATGCCTCTGGAAACACGGCGAGCGTCGCGCCTTCGCGAGCAGCGTTGCGAATCAGATTGGCGGCTTTTTCGGCGCTCTTCATCGGCTCGAAAGGAACCGACGAAGCCTGGACTACAGCAGCTTTGAACATGACAAACACTCCGGCTTGAATTGAATTTGAATCGCATGTTTAACCACGTACGATGTCCCTGTCTCTCGTTTCCGGCAAGGTGAAGTACAGGACGATGAAACAGAGCAGCGAGACCCCGGCGAGATACCACGCGGGAATGTTCGGGTTGTGAGTGAACTGGATCAACGCAGTGGCTATGAACGGTCCCGGTCCGGCGAGCACCGCCAGCGCAATGTTGTGACCGAGTGCAGCGCCTGTCGAACGGATCGAGGCGGGAAACACCTCCACGAGCAACACCACATCCATGACCGCCGTCACGGCAACGAGGGCGGCGAGCACGACCAGACCCACGAGAATCGCCGCAACATTGCCGGTGTTGAGGAGCAAGAAGATTGGATAGGCCAGTACGGTAAGACCGAGCGCCGACGCGAGCACCATCGTGCGTCGTCCGATGTGGTCGGACAGTCGTCCCACCAAGGGCTGGAAAATCGTGTACAGGACCAGTGAGATGCTGCATAGCCAGAGGGACGTGGACTTTGGCAATCCGACCGTCTGCGTCAGATGGTTGTTGGCGTATGTGATGAAGTAGTAGAGCGACACGCCGAAGAGTGCCGAGAACGCGAGCGTCATCACCATGGCTTTCGCGTATTCGCCGCGCGCCGGTGGCGCGGTTGCGTGGCTCGCGCGTTGGCGTTGCACTTCTTCGTACACCGGCGTGTCGCCCAGGCGTCTGCGGATGTAGATCGCCACCGCCGTCATGAAGACGGACGCGACGAAGGGCATGCGCCATCCCCACGACGCCACGGCGGCCTCCGGCAGCGACACCGAGATCACGGCAGCGATAAACGTGCCGCACAGGAACGCCGCGCCGGCCGTTCCCGTGATGACGCTAGCAGCCGTCGCACGCCGGTTGCGGGGCGCACTTTCGACCATGTAGATGCCCGCGCTCGACCATTCGCCGCCGACCATCATCCCCTGCACGAAGCGCAGCAGCACCAGCAGCGCGGGCGCGGCAAGACCGAGCGTGGCGTAGCCCGGCAACAGGCCGATCAGCGTAGTCGACAAACCCATCCCGAAAACCGTGATGATCAACACTGCACGCCGTCCAAGCCGGTCGCCGAGCGGTCCGAGCACAAGCGCACCGAACGGTCGCGCCAGAAAACCCACGGCGAACACCGCAAGGGACGAGAGCAGCGAGACGCCCGGCGCTGCCAATGGAAAGAAGGTCCTGCCGATAATCGCCGCGAAGTAGCCGTAGATCGCGAAATCAAACCACTCCATGAAATTGCCGATGCCGACCGCAATCGCCCGCTTGCGTAGGTCGACACCTTGTTCGGCTACCGCTTGGGTGGCCAGCGTGCTATCCATCGTTATCTGTTTCATCCCGAACTCCCGAAAATTGCAGTTGCATGACTGAGTGGCCTCAGTGTAGAAATCGGGAACGGATTCAATCAAACGAATGTTAAAAATGACCATCATTAATGTAGCTAATATCAGCCGGATGGATCTGAACCTGCTGGTTGTGTTCCAGTGCCTCATGAACGAGCGCAGCGTGACGCGTACCGCGGAGATCCTGAGCTTGACGCAGGGTGCGGTCAGTTCGTCATTGAAGCGGCTACGGGAACAGTTCGGCGATGACCTGTTCATCAGGGGCGCCGGTGGTATGACGCCGACACGCCGTGCACTCGAACTCGCACCGAAGGTGAGCGAGGCGCTCGGCGCGGTCTCCACGTTGATCGACGGGCGCAGGCAATTCGCCGCCGAAACCTCTCGCCGCGTGTTCAACATTGCAATGTCGGACGACATCGAGAGTTGCGTGTCGCCGATGCTGGTCAACGAGGCGCAGTCGCGCGGGCTATCGGTAGGTTTCGCGTTCCACCAGACCAACAGCTCGCTATGGAAGCCAGTATTCGACGAGCGCGACGTGGACCTTGTGCTTTGCTCAGAGCCGAAAGCGTTCAGCTCGCGCTATTCGTCGCAGATCCTGTTTTCGTCGTCGTACTCGTGTCTCTACGATGGCGTGCGGTTGAATCTGAAAAGTCCGATCACCCGCGACGAATATCTTTTGCATCACCACGTGTGCGTGTCGTTCGACGGCCGCCGTGGCTTCGTTGACGATCTGCTGGAAAACGAGGGCATCGCGCGCAGGGTCTCGGCGTCGTTTACTCATTTCTCAGGCATGCTCGCAACGCTTGTTTATAGCGATGCCATTGCCACGCTGCCGACCTTTGCGGCCCATGCTTACGCGCGCATTGCGCGCTTGACGGTGAGTCCGGTGCCCATCACCGTGCCGGCCTTTCGCGTATTCATGATCTGGAAGGCGGCGCAGAACGACGATGAGCAAAATGCGTGGCTTCGTTCTTTTGTGATCGACACGACGCGGGAGTTGCAGTTCGCGGGCTCCTATGGGATTGCGGGCTCGCCGCGTAGGAAAGGTGCCAAAGCGCCCACGACGAAACTGCGCAGTTGACCGCTTGTATTCAGGACTTCGAACGTAAAAATTCGATAGTACGGATATGCTCAGACCCACATCAATAACGCCAGAAAACGTCCTGCAGCTTTCGTGTGCAATGCTCTCGGGTGAGCGCAAGCATCATCAGGATCCGGGCCTTGTGCGCAGGCTGATCGTCAGTTACCAGCCAGTCGTATAGGTCATCGGGCTGGGCGGCATTACGGATGACTACGCCTCCTCCCGTGCGCGAACCGCGAACCACGTGGATGCCGCGCTTTCTCGCCTCGACCAGAGAAGCGACGATCGAAACCGCCACATTGCCGTTCCCTGTTGCAGCATAGATGACCGCCTTTACGCCTGAGTCGAGTATGGCGCGTACTATCGCGTCGTTCATGCCGCCATGCGCGTAGACGACGCCGACATGGGGCAGCGCTTCGATCTCGTTGATCGACCATTCGCTGTCCACCGTATGGGGACGTGCCGGCAGCCGGTAAAAGACCGGCTTGCCTTCGACGACAAATCCCAAGGGTCCGTAAGGCGACTTGAACGCGTCCTGCTTGAAGGTATTCGTCTTGACGACGTCGCGCGCTGTGTGGATCTCGTCGTTCGAGACGACCAACGTGCCTTTGCCGTGTGCAAGCCGGCTCGCAGCCACGACTATCGCGTTGTACAGGTTGAGCGGTCCGTCCGAGCTTAGGGCGGACGGCGGACGCATGGCACCGACCACGACAACCGGCTTTGGGCTCTTGAGCGTCAGATGGAGGAAATAAGCCGTTTCATCGATAGTGTCGGTGCCATGCGTGACCACGATGCCGTCAATGTCGTCACGTTCCAGGAGCGACGCAATGCGCTTTCCCAACTGCAGCAGTTGCACGTTGCCGAAATTCTCGGAACCAACCTGAAATAGCTGTTCAGTCGTGATGTCGGCTAGCGAATCCGCGACTGGCAGATCAGCTAGGATGTCGTCGATAGACAGCACCGAACAATCATATGCCGAGGTGTTGACCGGCGAGGCGCCTCGACCTGCGATCGTTCCGCCCGTGCCAATCAGTACGATCCTCGCTTTCTGTCGCGCAGCCGCTGCGGTATCGCGCGTCATGGGTGTGCGCTCAGGTTGAACATCGAGCAATCGAAGGCCGTGGGGCGTTGCGCGATCAGATCGTCCAGTAACTGCGCGCACCCCGTCGCGAGTGTGAAACCGAGCGCGCCCTGCCCGACGTTGAGCCACAGATTCTTGATCGGCGTCGAGCCAACGATAGGCATTCCACCTGGCGTAGCGGGTCTTGATCCGGCCCATTCATCGGCGGCGGCATAGTCACCAGCCCGCGGGAAGACCGCCTCCGACTCAAGGCGTAACATATCAAGCCGACGACGGTTAAGCGCATTTGAATAACCCGCTAAATCAGCCATTCCCGCCACGCGCATGCGCCCATCCAGCCTCGCGTATACGACCTTGCGGGCGAAATCCGTCACGCTGATACGGGGTGCAATACCGCCGGACCTGATTGGAACCGTCAGGCTATATCCTTTCAACGGGTACACCGGCACATCGATACCAGCCGGCCTCAACAACTTCGTACTGCCGCAACCCAACGCAACGACGATCTGTTCACCGGGCAATCTGCGTGCCCCGGCCCACGCTTCGACACGTCCGCCCGGCGCGTGCTTCAACGCGCTGACATCGGCTGAAAATTCGAAGACCACGCCGCGCCCGCGCAGCAACTTTTCGAGGCTCAAACAGAATCGATAGCAATCCGCCGTGTCTTCGCTGGCGGTGTAGATGCCGCCGGCGATCTCGTGACGAATGGATTCCAGCGCGGGCTCAATGCGAACGCATGCTTCCCGGTCGAGCGGCAGCTGCTCGCAGCCGAGCGTGCGCTGGAACTCCAGCAAACCCAGCGCCGACCCGAACGCTTTCGCATCCCGATGCATGACCAGCTTGCCGGAACGGGCATAGTCGAAATCAAGCAATGGTTCGTTGTCCACCAGCTTGTGCATCAGCGAACGGCTGAGAAAAGACAGTGCAAGCAAGTGCCGCGTCGATTGCAAACTTCTCTGACGCGTGCACGCCCTCAAGAACTGGAAACACCAGCGCCATAAGGCAGGGTCCGCAGACGGACGAAAACGCATTGGCGAGTCGTGGCGCATCAGCCAGCCAGGAATCTTCGACAGGACACCCGGACCGGCGAGCGGCGCAACGTAGCTGTACGAAAGTTGCGCGCCGTTTGCATAGCTCGTTTCCAGGCCGACTTGCGAACGGCGGTCGACAACTGTCACGTGATGACCCGACGCATTCAGGTAATAAGCGGTTGTCAAGCCGATCACGCCGGCGCCTAGAACAGTGATTTCCATGATGCTCACATTTTCACTACGGTGAGGAGCGTCTGCTTGCCGCCTTTGTAGTCATACAAGGAGATGGCGCCCTGCTTCAGATCGCCATGTGCGTCGAACTGTGTGCGTCCCAGCACGCCTACGAAGTCCGCACCCGGCATCGACGCAAGAATGTCCGCGGCTTTGACCGAGCGGGCGCGCTTCATTGCATCGACGATGATATACACCGCGTCGTAGGCGAACGGCGCGTTGAGTTGCACATGCTGATGAAACCGGGCTTCATAGCGCTGCTCGAAAGCGGGACCATCCGGCATTTTCTCGAGCGGCATGCCGGCGATCGAGCACACGACGTTATCGGCAGCTTCGCCTGCGAGTTTCGCGAGCGAATCGGCGCACAAGCCGTCGCCACCCAGCACGCGGGCGCCGATCGCAAGCTGGCGCGCCTGTTTCGCGAACGGGCCTCCCGTGGCGTCCATTCCGCCATACATGATGATGTCCGGATGTTCGCCCTTGACCTTGGTGAGGATCGAACGGAAGTCGACCGCCTTGTCGTTGGTCGCATCGTGCGAGAGGACCGTCAGACCCAGCACCTTCGCCTGCTTTTCGAACTCGTTGGCAAGCCCCTGACCGTAAGCGGTTGCGTCGTCCACGATCGCGACTGACTTCGCCCCGAGCGTTTTCTTCGCGTAATCGGCCAGTGCCGGGCCCTGCTGTGCATCGGTTGCAACTACCCTGTAAGCGGTCTTGAATCCTTGCTGTGTGTAGATCGGATTCGTAGCCGAAGGAGAGATCTCGACGATACCCGCATCGCTATAAATTTTCGAAGCCGGAATCGTGGTTCCCGAATTCATATGCCCGACAACGGCGACAACCTTGTCATCGACGAGCTTCTGCGCGATCTGCGTTCCCTGGCGCGGGTCAGACGCGTCGTCCTGTGCATCCAGTTCGAGCGTCACTTTTTGGCCGCCGATCACAAGTCCCTTTGCATTGATCTCCTCTACCGCGAGACGGGCGCCGTTTTCGGTGTCCTTGCCCCATTCGGCATTCGCGCCGGTCAACGGCGCCGCATGTCCAATTTTGACAACTTCATCTGCAAACGCGCTGGCAGAGCCGAGCACGATCAGGCTTGCTCCAATTCGGGCAAACAGACTGCCGGGATTTCTGGTCGACATGAGACTCTCCTGTTTTATTGCATGGCTTTGAAGGTATCGCCGCGGTGCTCGGCTGGAATCGACGGGGACGTTCGACAGGACTGACTTTAGGATCGA
The DNA here is from genome assembly GCF_001557535.2 of Burkholderia sp. PAMC 26561. NCBI lineage: Bacteria > Pseudomonadati > Pseudomonadota > Betaproteobacteria > Burkholderiales > Burkholderiaceae > Burkholderia > Burkholderia sp. PAMC 26561. The sequence goes on along the minus strand of NZ_CP014306.1, from coordinate 2,804,960 downwards.
TAAAATCGCTGGCATTGCACCAAACCGCAAGAAAATAGAAGAAACGCGACACGCCGGCCGGACTCGTTCGCCGGCTCTTATACTTGGGTTCATCAGCGGCTTGAGGGAAGGTCATGGGTACAGAGAGAACACCGTCCGATGGCCGGGAACTTGTCGACCGGCTCGACCGCGCCTGTTTGAAGCGCGACACCCATCCTTCCCGGGCGGGCGCCGAACTGAATATCGGTTTTTTACTTTGGCCCAGCTTCCCGTTGCTCTCACTAGCCGGTTTCTGCGACGCATTGCGCCATGCTGCGGACCTTGGTGACCAGAGCAGGCCTTTACGATGCACATGGACGCTGCTCGGCACGTCCGCTACAACCGTGGAAGCGAGTTGCGGCGTGGCCGTGCCCGTCCAGGCGGTAGACGGGTCGCCGCGTCAATTCGATTACCTCGTCGTGATCGGCGGGCTGCTGCCTAAACTCGAACAGGTCGACCGGCGCTACTGGGACTATTTGCGCGAGGCGGATGCCAGCGGCGTGCCGTTGATCGGCATGTGTACCGGCAGTTTTGTACTGGCGCACGCCGGCCTGATGCAAGGCCGCGTGGCGTGCGTCCATGCGTTCCATCTTGAAGACTACAAAACGATGTTCCCGAACACGCCGGTCGTCGCCAATTCAGACTATTTGATCGATGGCAACCGCATCACATGCGCCGGCGGGGTCTCTGTCCTTGAACTGGCAACGCGTCTGATCAGCCTGCATTGCGGCCCGGACAGGGCCTCCAAGGTGATCCATCAAATGACGGTCAGCCGTCTGGGCGGCACGTCGTTCGTGGAACGCCGCAAGGCGTTAGGCTATCTGGCGGTAGGTGATTTGCTGGTGCGGCACGCGATCGTGCTGATGGAAGAAAACCTGGAGGCGCCGCTCAATATCACGGTGATCGCGAAGATGGCCGGGACTAGCGTCAGGCAACTCGAGCGCAACTTCCTGACAGAAACAGGGATGTCGCCGAAGGAGTTTTATCGGACGATGCGACTGCGCTACGCGCGCTGGCTGCTGCTCAACACGACGAAGCGCATCACGGTAATCGCTTACGAATGTGGCTTCGCTGACTCCGCGCATTTTATTCGCGGCTTTAAAGAGATTTATGGCGTGACACCGGGCAAGCTGAAGGCTTCTCTGGAAGCGCGTTTGTCCTGAGGCAAACACGCAGCGATGCGTCTATTGAGCCAGGATATCAACAACTATCAAACTTAAGAACTGGCGGCACCACGGCGGACGTCCCGAGCCGATTTCCAGCCAATAAAAAACCCGCAGAGCTTATCGCCATGCGGGTTCTAGATACTTCTCTGCACTTCTTCAGGCTGCCTTGGACGTCTTGCAAAACGGTGGTGGGTGCTGAGAGGCTCGAACTCCCGACCTACGCCTTGTAAGGGCGCCGCTCTACCAACTGAGCTAAGCACCCCGCTTCGCAAACTTCGCAATACCGCGTGGGTTTCTGCCGGGTTTAAACTGGTTTAAACCGTTCCGTACCCAGCGAGTCCGCTAGTTTAGCGCATCTTTTAGTGCTTTGCCAGCCCGAAATTTAGGAACCTTTGCGGCCTTGATCTTGATCGCGTCGCCCGTTCGGGGATTGCGGCCCGTGCGTGCCGTGCGCTTGCCGACCGCGAACGTTCCGAAGCCCACAAGCGTCACCGAACCGCCCTTTTCCAGCGTAGTCTTCACGCCGCCGATCACCGCTTCGAGCGCCCGTCCGGCTGCTGCCTTCGATATATCCGCCTGCTGCGCGATATGGTCGATCAATTCCGTCTTGTTCATTGTGATCCCCCGAAAATGGTTTGTGATTGGGCGATGCAAAAGAGCGATTCACTGCTTTGAGCACAGGCCGTGAGCCATATATGCGGCGGTCATTAGAAGTAGCCGAAACACGCGTGTCAACCGGGATTGAGCCTGATCCCGCCCACCATTCTCCATCTCGGGCGCGCAACAAAAAACCCGCGGGGGGCACCCGCGGGTTTCGACTTTCTCAACCGGCAACCAACCTCAATGCTTAACGAAGTCACCCGTTGCCGGCGCGTCCTTCTTGTCGGCCACGGCCGGCGTTGCAGGCTTCGCTTCTTCCTCCGGCAATGCCGCGGGGACACGTTCGAGCGCAAGCTCGAGCACCTTGTCGATCCAGCGAACCGGAACGATTTCGATCGCGTTCTTCACGTTGTCCGGAATCTCGGCGAGATCCTTCGTGTTTTCCTCGGGGATCAGCACGAGCTTGATGCCACCGCGATGCGCCGCGAGCAACTTCTCCTTCAATCCACCGATAGGCAACACTTCGCCACGCAACGTGATTTCGCCGGTCATCGCCACATCAGCGCGAACGGGAATGCCGGTGAGCACGGACACGAGCGCCGTCGTCATCGCAATACCGGCGGACGGACCATCCTTCGGAGTCGCGCCTTCAGGCACGTGGATGTGGATGTCCTTCTTCTCGAACGCTTCATCCGATACACCCAGACGACGCGAACGCGAACGCACCACCGAACGTGCAGCCTCGACCGATTCCTTCATCACGTCGCCAAGCGAACCCGTGCGGATGATATTGCCCTTACCCGGCATGACTGCAGCTTCAATGGTCAGCAAATCGCCGCCCACTTCCGTCCACGCGAGACCCGTTACCTGACCGACCTGGTTCTCCTTCGCGGCCAGACCAAAGTCGGTCTTGCGCACGCCGAGGAACGTATCGAGATTGCTGCCGTCGACCTTGACCGCGCCATCTGCCTTCTTCAGCAGAAGCATCTTCACGACCTTGCGGCAGATCTTCGACATTTCGCGTTCGAGCGAACGAACGCCGGCTTCACGCGTGTAGTAACGAATGATGTCGCGGATTGCTTCTTCCGTGAGATCCATCTCGCCCGGCTTCAGGCCATTGTTGCGCGTTTGCTTCGGCAACAGGTACTTCTGCGCGATGTTGACCTTCTCGTCCTCGGTGTAACCCGAGAGGCGAATCACTTCCATCCGGTCGAGCAACGGCGGCGGGATGTTCAGCGAGTTCGACGTCGCCACGAACATCACGTCCGACAAGTCGAAGTCCACTTCAATGTAGTGATCGGCAAACGTATGGTTCTGTTCCGGATCGAGCACTTCGAGCAAAGCGGAAGCCGGGTCGCCGCGGAAATCCATGCCCATCTTGTCGACTTCGTCGAGCAGGAAAAGCGGATTGCGCACGCCGACTTTCGCAAGGCTTTGCAGAATCTTGCCGGGCATCGAACCAATGTACGTGCGACGGTGACCGCGAATCTCGGACTCGTCGTGCACGCCGCCGAGCGCCATACGCACGAACTTGCGGTTCGTTGCACGAGCGATCGACTGACCCAGCGAGGTCTTGCCGACGCCCGGAGGCCCGACGAGACACAGGATAGGCGCCTTGACCTTCTCTACACGCTGTTGGACCGCAAGATACTCGAGGATCCGTTCCTTGACCTTCTCCAGGCCAAAGTGATCTTCATCGAGTACGCGTTCCGCATTCGAGAGGTCATTGTTGACCTTGCTCTTCTTGCGCCACGGCAAACCAATCAACGTATCGATGTAATTGCGCACGACAGTCGCTTCAGCCGACATCGGCGACATCAGCTTGAGCTTCTTCAGCTCGGCGTCGGCCTTCTTCTTGGCTTCCTTCGGCATGCGTGCGTTGGTGATGCGTTTCTCGAGCTCCTCGAGATCTGCACCTTCCTCGCCTTCGCCGAGTTCCTTCTGGATCGCCTTGACCTGTTCGTTCAGGTAGTACTCGCGCTGGCTCTTCTCCATCTGACGCTTCACGCGACCACGGATACGCTTTTCGACCTGAAGGATGTCGATTTCGGCTTCGAGCTGCGCAAGCAGATGTTCGAGGCGCTCGACGACCGGGAGCATCTCAAGAATGTGCTGCTTCTGGTCGAGCTTCAACGGCAGATGCGCCGCGATGGTATCGGCCAGACGACCCGCTTCATCGATACCCGACAGTGACGTCAGGATCTCGGGAGGGATCTTCTTGTTGAGCTTCACGTACTGATCGAACTGCGACACGATCGCGCGGCGCAACGCTTCGGTTTCCGCGCTGTCGGCATGGTCGGGTTCGAGCGGCATCACGTCGCAGGAAAATTGCGTTTCCTGTTCTTCGATCGTGAGCGTCTTCGCGCGCTGCAAACCTTCCACGAGCACCTTAACGGTACCGTCGGGAAGCTTCAGCATTTGCAGGATGTTTGCGATACATCCCACTTCGTACATGTCTTTTTCGGTCGGCTCGTCTTTGGCGGCGGTTTTCTGTGCAACAAGCATGATGTGCTTGCCGCCTTCCATCGCAGCTTCGAGGGCCTTGATCGATTTGGGTCGTCCGACAAAGAGCGGAATCACCATGTGCGGGAAAACGACTACGTCACGCAGCGGGAGCAGCGGGAGCGTAATGCGTTCCTGCGGGAGGAGTTGGGTTCCTGACATTTTCATTTCCCCAGTAGTGGAATCAGTTCAGTCGTAAATAAGGCCGTCAAAATGGATTGCAAGCCTTAAGCGTGTGGGAAAAGATCAGTGAATCGAAAAAATTCGCCTCAGTAACGTGTCAGTAACGTCCACAAGATATCCGAAAAATAAACAAAAAGCCGTTCACGTTGCCATGAACGGCTTTTCGCCGACACACAGCCCAACTTTAGTTAGAACCTGCTACCTTCGGTGTATCTTCATAAATCAACAGCGGCTTGCCGTCGCCGTCGATTGTGTTGTCGTCCACGATAACCTTGCTTACGCCCTTCATGGTCGGCAACTCGTACATCACATCCAGCAACGCCTGTTCCAGAATGGAGCGCAAACCACGCGCGCCCGTCTTGCGGCGGATTGCCTTGAGCGCAATCGCCTGCAACGCGGCGGGACGAATCTCCAGATCCACCCGTTCCATGTTGAACAGCTTGTGATACTGCTTCACCAGCGCGTTCTTCGGCTCGGTCAAGATCTTGATCAGCGCATCTTCGTCCAGCTTGCCGAGCGTGGCGACCACCGGCAAACGGCCGATCAGCTCAGGAATCAAACCGAACTTGATCAGGTCTTCCGGTTCCACTTCGCGCAGCACTTCGCCCGCGTCGCGATCAACCTTGCTCTTTACGCTAGCACCAAACCCGATGCCTGTCTTTTCCGTGCGGTCGATAATGACCTTTTCCAGGCCATCGAACGCGCCGCCGCAAATAAACAGGATGTTGGTGGTGTCGACCTGGATGAAATCCTGGTTCGGGTGCTTGCGCCCGCCCTGTGGCGGCACTGAAGCCATCGTGCCTTCAACAAGCTTCAGCAGCGCTTGCTGGACGCCTTCGCCCGACACGTCGCGCGTGATGGACGGGTTATCCGACTTGCGGCTGATCTTGTCGATTTCGTCGATGTAGACAATCCCGCGCTGGGCCTTGTCGACTTCGTAGTTACAGTTCTGCAGCAGCTTCTGAATAATGTTCTCGACGTCCTCGCCTACATAACCCGCTTCCGTGAGCGTGGTTGCGTCTGCGATAACGAACGGAACGTTCAGCATGCGCGCGAGCGTTTGCGCGAGCAGCGTCTTGCCCGAACCCGTGGGTCCGATCAGCAGAATGTTGCTCTTTGACAACTCGATATCGTCTTTCTTCTCGAGATGCTTGAGACGCTTGTAGTGGTTATAGACCGCCACAGCAAGAATGCGCTTCGCGCGGTCCTGACCGATCACGTACTGGTTCAGGATTTCGCTGATTTCCTGCGGACTCGGCAAATCTGATTTCGTCAGGCCGGCCTCTTCCGCCGCGCCCGCTGCCTCGTCGCGAATGATTTCGTTGCACAAGTCGATGCATTCATCGCAGATGAATACGGAAGGACCGGCAATCAGCTTCTTGACCTCGTGCTGGCTCTTGCCGCAGAACGAGCAATACAACAGCTTTTCGCTGTTCGAACCTTTCTTGTCCGCCATGGATGTGTGAGCCTCCGGACACTCGATTACATAATACGCCGCTCAATTCACCCGCGCAGAAACGGCACGTGCACCAGGTGAAAGCGTGTGTGGCGTGTGCTTTAACGCCATTTCGCGCGTCGGCTCCAGCATGGTGTGCCGGGCTTCCTTGCTGCGTTGCCGCTGCGAATCAGACCGCTGCACAGCACTGATCCGCAACGCCTACTTAATGAAACAGTCGGCTGGACCGGTCATTCCCGAGTCCGGCGCGTTACAACTCAGGGACGCTTGTGAAGAACCTGGTCGACAAGACCGTAAGCCTGCGCGTCATCGCCCGACATGAAATTGTCGCGGTCGGTGTCGCGCGCGAGACGCTCCACCGGCTGGCCGGTATGGTGCGACAGCAACTGATTCAGACGTTCCTTCAGGTACAGGATTTCCCGCGCCTGAATTTCGATATCCGATGCCTGCCCACGCGCGCCGCCAAGCGGCTGGTGAATCATCACGCGTGCATTCGGGAGCGCCACGCGCTTGCCCTTGGCGCCTGCTGCCAACAGGAAAGCGCCCATGCTTGCGGCGAGGCCCATGCACAGCGTGGCGACGTCGGGCTTCACGAACTGCATGGTGTCGTAGATCGCCATGCCAGCCGATACCGAACCGCCCGGGCTGTTGATGTACAGGCTGATGTCCTTGTCAGGATTTTCGCTTTCGAGGAACAGCAACTGCGCGACAACCAGGTTGGCCGTCTGGTCGTTCACTTCCCCGACCAGGAACACGACACGTTCTTTCAGCAGGCGCGAGTAGATGTCATAGGCACGTTCGCCGCGGCCGCTAGTTTCGACAACCATCGGCACCAGACCCAGCGCCTTGGTTTCGAAATCATGCGGCGCGTTTGACGCGAGCGAGTCCAGTAATTGAGCGCGATAGGTCATGCAATTTCCTTGTTCGGAATAGGGATACTGAACGACAAGCAACATCCTTGGATAAGGCCAAACACGGTGACTTGCAATGACTTGCAAACCCGGCGCCGAAAACGTCGATCCTGCACAAACGCAAAAAAGGCGTGCCGGCCCGTCACCCCGACGGCCCTGCACGCCTTTCCGACGCTGCTTACGCTTGCGCCGTCGCGCTGGCCAACTCTTCGAAGCTTACTTCCTTGTCCTTCACTCGTGCCTTGCCGAGCACGAATTCGACGACGTTGCTTTCCACGACGTACGCTTCCATCTCGGCGAGGCGCTGCTGGTTCGAATAATACCAGCGGACGACTTCCTTCGGGTCCTCGTAGCTTTTCGCGAATTCGTCGACTTCAGCACGGATCTGTTCCGGCTTTGCCTGCAGGTCGTTTGCCTTGACCAGTTCGGCCAGAACCAGGCCCAGCTTGACGCGGCGTTCAGCCTGTTCCACGAACATTTCTGCGGGGATCGGCGCGTCGGCTGCGTTCGGCACGCCGCGCTGTTGCAGATCCTGACGCGCCATTTCCACCAGACGTTCCTGATCCTGCTCGACCAACGCCTTCGGCACGTCGAGTTCGGAGATCTTCAGCAGCGCGTCCATGACCTGATTTTTCACGATTTGCTGCGTGCGGCGCTTGGCTTCGCGCTCCAGGTTGTCCTTGATCTCGCCGCGCATCTTGGTGATGTCGCCATCTTCCACGCCGAGCGACTTGGCAAAGTCAGCGTCGATTTCCGGCAGATGCGGCCATTCGATCTTCTTCATGGTGATCGTGAACTGAGCCGTCTTGCCGGCCACGTCCTTGCCGTGATAATCGTCCGGGAACTTCAGGTCGAATTCCTTCGACTCGCCTACCTTCAGGCCGAGCGCCGCGGTTTCGAATTCCGGCAACATGCGGCCTTCGCCCAGCACGAAGGTGAAATCTTCGGCGCTGCCGCCTTCGAACAGCACGCCGTCCAGCTTGCCGACGAAGTCCATGGTCACTCGATCGCCGTCCTTGGCCGCCGTGTCCGCACCGCCGTCACCGTGCTCGCCACCTTCGCCGCGAGCGTGGAAGTGAACGCGCTGCTTGCGCAGGATTTCAAGCGTGCGGTCGATCTCGGCTTCCGAGATGGTCGTCACCGTACGCTCGATTTCGGCCGTCGCGACGTCGCCGACCTTCACTTCCGGGTACACCTCGAACGTGGCGTCGAACGCATAGTCTTGAGCGACCTCGCCTTCAGCCACCTTCGGTGCGAAGCTCGGCTGGCCTGCAACGCGCAGGTTTTCCGTGCGCGTGACGTCGAAGAATTCCTTGCCGACCTTGTCGCTCAGCACTTCGGCTTCGACCTGGCCCTGGTACTGCTGCGTGACCATCTTGAGCGGCACCTTGCCCGGGCGGAACCCTGGCATGCGCACGTTCTTCGCCAACTGACGAATACGCGAGTCCACTTCCTTTTGCACCGTATCTTTCGGCAGGGAGATCGTCACACGGCGTTCGAGCTTGCCGAGGTTTTCAACAACGTTAGCCATGGCTTCTATCGTCCTAGAGTAAATCGAGTATTCGGGTTCGTGTATCGGGTCAATTCTTGTTCGATCTCGCGCCGCGTAAGGCGCTCGGCGTCTCGCGGTTCCTGAATGCGGCTCCTGAAATGCCAGCGGCTCGCAGAAGCGTTCAGCAAGCCGGACAGGAAACCGCTAATTCAACCGCTTGTGCAACCGTTCACGCCGGTTTGAGTCAACAGAGCCAAACATTTTACCAAACTATTTGCAAGCATCACGCCGGTTCGGGACTCGGGGGTGCAAATACCGTCGAAACGGACCTGTTTTCGCGGTTTTTAGGTGGGTTTCTCAAGTAGGACGCGCCGCTGCGGGCACGTTTTGAATCCGCGCGCACTGGTGGCTTACGCCGCTCTCCCGCAGCCCTTCCATTTCCCGTGCGCATTGGAAGCATGCGCTGGATGCATAAGGTTTGATTAATTCGGGCCGTGCCGATAGATTTCAGGCAAATTCCATAACACGAGACAACATGCCCTCCATCCATTCCTCCACGCCCCCCGTCGTCGTCATCGCGCCCGATTCATTTAAGGGGTCGCTTAGCGCGGAACAGGTCGCCGAAGCGATCGCAGGCGGCATTCGCCGCGCCCGTGCCGATGCCGTGATCCGTATCGTTCCCATGGCCGATGGCGGCGAAGGTACGCTCGACGCCATGCTGGCCGCCGGTGGCGAGCGGCGCCTCTTCAACGTGCGCGGGGCGTCGTCGAAACGGCGCGATGCCGCGACGGGCCTCCTCGCCGATGGCAGCGCGATCGTGGAGACGGCGGAAGTCGTGGGCATCACGGACCCCGACGGCATGGCCGTGCCAGTTGCGGAACGCAGCACGCTCGGCATGGGCGAATCAATCCGCACGCTGCTGGATCTCGGCGTGCGCAAGTTCTATGTGGCGCTTGGCGGCAGCAGCACGAACGACGGCGGCGCCGGGCTGCTCGTGGGTCTCGGCCTGAAACTCTTCGATGTGGACGGCAACACGCTCGAACCCGTGCCTTCGCAGTTGGCGCGAATTGCGCGCATCGATGCAACGGGGCTCGATCCGCGTGTGTATGCGGCCGAATTCACCGGCATGTCCGATGTGAACAATCCGCTCACCGGCGAGCACGGCGCAACGGCGATCTTCGGCCCGCAAAAAGGCGTGACGCCCGAGCAGATCGCGGGCATCGATGCTGTCCTCGCCCATTTCGCCGATGTCCTGGAGCCTGCGCTCAAGCTCGAAGCACGCGATAAACCCGGCGCCGGCGCGGCAGGCGGCCTTGGTTTTGCGCTGCACATGCTGGGCGCGCGCTTCGAGGCGGGCGCGGAAGTGGTCGCGCGGGAAGTGGGTCTCGATGCCGCGCTCGAGGGCGCCGACTGGCTCATCACCGGCGAAGGACGCTCCGACGTACAGACGCTGCACGGCAAGGCGCCGTTCATCGCGTGCCAGCATGCGCGAGCGTTTGGCGTGGAGGCCTCGTTGCTGTCGGGCGCGATCGATCCGGCGGCGTTGCCGCGTTTATCGGAATATTTCAGCGGCTGCTTTTCGCCCGCCCCCGGTCCGATCACGCTGGAAATCGCCATCCGCGACGCCGCCACATTGCTCGCCAATGAAGCAGAGCAACTGGCGCGGCTGAAGTTCGGACCGAAGCCGTCCTGATCATCGCGTGCTGGCGATTCTTCCGGGACTGAACAGCACGCGATCCGAAAGCCACACGATCAGCATCGTCAACCCCATCAGCGGGAAAACGATGCCAAGCGCCGTCAAGCCGATCGCCCACGCGCGCATCGGCGGGTGCAACGCCGGCCGCGCCGGTGCACCTACCGCCCGGCCAGGCTTGCGCCTGCGCCACATCACGAAACCGCTCACGGTCATGGCGGCGAGCCCGAGCGAGATTGCCGAGGCGAGCAATTGATTCGCCACGCCAAAATAGCGGCCCATGTGCAGCGAAGTGCCATACGAAATCCACTGCGCCACACGTCCGTAATCACCGTAAGCGATGTCCGAGAGAATCCGGCCGCTGTATCGGTCGATATGAAGCGTGCGTTCGTCTTGCGGATTCGCGGGAAAGTAGGAGACGGTGTACACGCCCTGTGGCGTGGTGGGCAACGCAATGTCGTAGCCGTCTTTCACCCCCGCCTGCGCTGCAATGCCGATCACCTGATCGAGCGCAATCGTGGAATGCGTTGCATCGGCGGCGCTGTCTGGTACATGCGTTGCGCCGACCGCCCAGGGCGTTTGCGGTAACGGCAGGTCGTCCATCTTCATGCCGGCCATCGATGGATCGGCCATGTTCATCGTCGGTGCGGGGGTTGCGGAATGTACGTGCGCCTTGCCCCACGCGCCCTTAGGGTATCCGAGTTGTGCCGACGTCGCGAGCGCCTTGAACTGCTTGCCCCACGTGCTCGACCACGGCAGGCCGCTCAGCACGAAGAACAATGCGCCGAGTGCGAGCCATGCACCACCGACCGCATGCAACTCCCGCCACCAAGCACGGCCTTTCACTGACGACAAACGCGGTACGAAACGGCCGTTCTTCTGTTGCGCTTTCGGCCACCATAACGCCACGCCCGTAGCAATCATCACGAGCGTCCAGCAGCCGGCAAGCTCCATCACGATTTCGCCGGTCTTGCCCAGCAGCAAGCCGCGATGAATATTGCGGACCTGCTTCGTCAACCGGTTCTCGACGCTCAACCGTCCCAGCACTGCGCCGTTATACGGATCGATATAAACGCTTTCACTCCCGCCCGATCGAAGCCTGAAAACGAACTCGGCGCTGCGGCGAGGATTGTTGTTGACGACGACGGTCGTCGGCGTTGCATCGCGCGGCTCGGCGGCGGTGGCTTTCGCAAGCAACACCTGCTGGCTCATACGCGGTTCGGCGCGGGCGCTGACGGTCATCCGGTCGTGATACAGCAACGGTTCGATCTGCGGCTGGAAGCAATACAGCGTGCCGGTGATCGCAAGCACCAGCAAGAGCGGCATGACAAACAAGCCGGCATAAAAATGCCAGCGCCAGAGCAGACGATGCCGCGCGAGCGCGCGGGCATCGGAAAGAGAAGCGGATTGCATGTGAGTTGTCCTTTTAAGGTGCCTAGATCCCGATACGCCCTTCGACATAAACCGTCCGGCCCGCATACGGATGGAACACGTAATAGCGATGATCGAAGAGGTTATCGACGCCGATTCCAAGCTCGGTCCGCTTGGTCGGCCGGAAGGTGAACTTGGCGTCCACGACGGTGTACGTGCTGGTCCCGCCGTAGGTGTTCGGGTTCGTATCGGTGTTGGTCAGCGTGTTGTACTCGCGGCCCGAATAGCGCGCGGCGAGAGTGATTGCGCTCTGGCTCGTCGCACGCCACGTCGCGGCGACGTTCGCGCGCCACAACGGAATCCGATAAAAATATTTGCCCACTGACGCCGGATTGCCGCTGTTCGCGATGATCTTCGACTGCGTGTAGGACACGCCCGCCGTCAGATCCAGGCCATGGATCAGCACGTCCTGCCCTTCGTAACTCGTCTCGATGCCGCGCGAGCGCACCTTGTCGATATTCTGGAAGTTGGTGATGTTCGGTATCACTGTGGTGTTCGTCTGGCTGAACAAGGTGTTCTTCACATCGTCCTGGAAGAGCGTGAACCGATACACCCCGTTGCCGTGTTGCCACTCGGCCGTCAGCTCCTTCGAGAGATCGTCCTCGGGCTTGAGGTTCGGGTTGTTATTGACGATCGACAAACCCGTGATCTGCCCTTGAAACAACTCGCCGACGGTGGGAAACCTGTAGGCGCGTCCTATCGATGCACGCAGCAAAAGATCTTGCGTGGCATCGAAGGAAAGCGACGCCTTGGGAGACCAGTGGCTCTGGCTGACTTCACCGTAGTCGAGCGATGTCGCGCCGATCGCCCGCGAGCCGTCGTACGCATTCCAGTTCTCGTAACGCGCGCCGTAGGTGAATTTCCAGCGCGGCAGGAAACGCCACGCGTCTTGCGCGTAGACGGCTTGCGTTTGCGTGCGTCCGCCGAATGCATTGGCGAACGATGTCCCGCCTCCGTCGCGCCACGCGGCCGTGTTGTAGGTTTCGTTGTCGAGGAAATAGTCGTCGTAGTGGTAACCGAACGACAGCCAGTGGGCAGCGAGCCCTGCCGTCGGCGATTCGGGCGTCCATGTCGTGCGCAGGTCGAGTGTCTTCCAGCCGGTGCCGTCGCCGAAAGCGATCGTGCCTGGACCGTTACCCGGCACGCCTGAGTTCGCCGTGCGCGCAATGCTCTGCGTGATGTCGAAATAAGACGCCACCGCTTCGGCATTCCAGCCCGTTGCATTGCGCGTTCTCAGCGATAACCCGTACAGGAAGTTCTCGCTCGAACCCTGGCTCGGCGCAAACGTCGCGGCGGGAACGTTGTATTCGTAACCGCCTATATTCACAAGGCCGCTATACACGGGGTTGCCGGCGGCATCGCGGAGAAACGACTGGGTGTCGCTGTTGTATTTTTGATGCCAGTAGCCGAGCGTGAAGCCGGCTTGCAACGTCGGCGTGAAGTCGTATGCAAGTTTCAGCTTGAACTGATCCTGGAAGGTCCGCTCGATGCCTTCGGCCGTTACGCCCAAAACTGCGGTTCGCGCGTTGTTCTGGTCGTTGTAGAAGAGCGCGCCGGTAACTGGCCGATCGGTCGTGCGAGCCGGAACATTCGATGCCGCGAGCGTCGCGAATTGCAGCGGCTGCCCGGTGTTTTCCAGATGATTGACGCCGATGAGCCAGGAGAGGTTGCCGTTTTTCTCGCCGATGGTCGCCGACGAATTCGTCCCGTTGAAACTGCGGTTCACGCCGAACAAATCGAAATGCTGGCTGAACGCCTGGACGTGGGCGTCGGCTTCGAATTTTTGCGGCATGCGTGTGGTGATCGCGACCGTCGCGCCGATCGAGTTGCCCGGATACAGCGCGGAATATGGGCCGTAGATCACATCGGTGCGGTCGATGTTGTCGGTGAAGACCATCGACCAGCGCGGCGCGAAGGTGAACGTGTTGCCGAGGAAATTGCTGAGCAAAAGGCCGTCGGCGTAGACGAGACCGCGCGCCGTTTGCGAATTGCTCGTGCCGCGTACGGCGATGGGCGAGTTCACGTCGCCTATGAAGCGCTTGCGCACCGCCATGTTCGGCACGTATTTCAGCACGTCTTCGGCCGTCACCACGTTCCAGTATTGCGACTGTTCGGCGGTGACCGTTGCGGTCGTGGAAGGCAGGTCCGGATCGAGCGGCGAACGTGCAGGCGAGCTTGCCGAGCTGGTGACGACCACGGGTGCGAGCTGCACGGCACCGGTTTCGCGGCGTTCGGCCGATGGCGATTCCGGTGTGACGGGAGGCGCAGCGAGTGCAAATGCGGGCGCCATCAGCGAAATCGGCAAGCACGCATGGCGATGAAAACTGAACGCGCGCGAACGCACGGCGGCTCGGCGGCCGGAAGGCTGCCGAGCTCGCTTGAGGAGCTTGAGCATCTGAAAAATTCCTGAATGAGTGGACGAGAAGCCGGCCGGACGCACGCGCTCAACCGGCGCGCAAGGTCACGGCAAACGGTCTCTGACGACGGACTTCAGGAAACGACGGGAGGCGCGCGTGGCGACGCGGCGTTGAACGACTTGACGTGTACAGCGCGAACGGCCGGCTCGGCGGCAAGCCGCGTAACGCGTTCGATGCGCACGAGCGCCGCAGCCGGGGCCGAGGCCAGCGGCACGTTGTGCGCGAGCAGTCCGCAATACGAGCAGGCATCGAACGCGTCGCCGGACATGTGATGGCCGGCGTGTTCTTCCCCTTGGGCTTGCACATTCAACCCGTTCGGAACGGGCGATGCGGCCTGGGTTTGACCTCGGGTGTCGACGGAACACAGCGCCTCGAGGAGATCAAAGCGGGCTTCGCGCGAGGCCAGCGTCTGGCTGATCACCGGCGCGACAATGGCAAGCCACATGGCGGCAATGCCGAGCCATGCAACGAAGCGATTGCGCGAAGTGCGGTTCATCGATGTAAAAGTTGTCGAAGTGGACACAAACGAGAATGAGTTGCGATTGTAGGCAGGTCGTTCGCGCGATGCAATGCGGATTGTGGCGCCGCAGGGCCGTGCTTGAAACGCCGTACTGCAGACATTGGTCATCGATTCAGTTAGAATGCCCGGCTCAGTGGCGTGCGTACTCGTAGCGCGCGTAGCGCGTGCCACCAGAACAGATACGCGTGAGTGGCGAAATTGGTAGACGCACCAGGTTTAGGTCCTGACGGCAGCAATGTCGTGTCGGTTCGAGTCCGACCTCACGCACCAGGCTGAAAAACAAAGCCCCGCAGCGAAAGCTGCGGGGCTTTGTCGTTTCTGTTGCGGCGGGTCTAAGCGGCGGGACTTAAATCCGCTGCTGCAGCACTTCATCGATCAAGCCATAGTCCCGCGCCTGATCCGCCGACATGAAATTATCGCGGTCGGTATCGCGGGCAACCTCCTCTTCGGTTTTCCCCGTGCGCTCCGCCATGATCGCGTTCAGCCGGCCGCGCAAATACACCACTTCCTTTGCCTGGATCGCGATATCCGCTGCCGTCCCCTGCGAACCGCCCGACGGCTGGTGAATCATGATGCGCGCGTTCGGCAGCGCGTAGCGCTTGCCCTTTGCGCCCGCGTTCAACAGGAACGTGCCCATGCTCGCGGCAAAACCCGTGCACAGCGTGGAGACATCGGGGCGGATGAACTGCATCGTGTCGAAAATCGCCATGCCGTCGTAGACCGAGCCACCCGGCGAATTGATATACAGCGAAATATCTTTCTCCGGATTCTCGGCTTCGAGAAACAGCAATTGCGCGACAACCAGACTCGCCGTCTGGTCCGTCACCGGTCCTACCATGAAGATGATCCGTTCGCGCAGCAGCCGCGAATAGACGTCATAGGCGCGTTCGCCGCGCCCGGATTGTTCGATAACGGTCGGCACGAGGCCGAGGTTCAGCGGATTCATATCTTTGCGGTTCCCGGGTTGTTTTCAGATCACTCAAGAGCGTTCCAGCCCATATGACGCGCGCCGCCGTTCGTGCGTGACATTCGCGGTCGCGATATATTTTTGTCGCCGGCTGTCACGTTCGCCCCGTGCGAGCCGTCATAAGCGTCACAGGTGATGAAGCGCAACAAGGAGAAACGCATGAGCGTTGAGATCGAATCACATCGCGACGAAGCGCAGCTCGCCCTCTTCGAGGCGTCCCGTTCGCGGCTTTTTTCGCTCGCTTACCGGATTCTCGGCGTACGCGCGGACGCGGAAGACGTCGTGCAGGATACGTTCGTGAAATGGCATCTGCAGCAACGGGCCGGCGGTATCGATGCGCTCGAAACGCCCGTCGCGTGGCTCACGACGGTTGCAAAACGCACGGCCATCGACCGTCTGCGGCGTTCAGCGCAGGACATGCGGCTGCTCGAGGAATGCGACGGCTTCGATCAAGCCCCTTCTGCGCAGGCTCTGGCCGAACAGAAATCCGATTTGTCGTACGGAATGCGTCGCGTGCTCGCGCGTCTGTCGGCTGAGGAACGCGCCGCGTTTTTGCTGCGCGAGGCGTTCGAGGAAGACTATGCGAGCATCGCCAGGATTCTTAACCGCAGCGCGGTGCATTGCCGGCAGATCGTGCATCGGGCGAAAGACCGCGTGCGGGATGACCGGCGGCGCGACCGCCCGGACGCCTCGCTGGGCGCCGAGGACGCAATCGAGCTATTGCTCGATGCAATCGCCCGGCAGGACGTGCATGCGCTCGTGGCCTTGACGCTAACCAGAGCCCCGGCGGTGACAACAGCATCTGCAAGTGCGTTCGCGGTATTGCTTACCCATTCGCTGATCGCCCGGCTGCGGCTTGGGCGCATCGCCCTGCCGCGGATTACCGAACCGGCCCTCGCGTAAGCCGGATTTGCCGGGCAAGCGTCCCGCCCGGCGCGGCTGTCTCCTCGCGCCCGCCGCTCATTTCCCCTCTTCTCGCGCGCAAGACGCCTCTTACCGAATCACAAACGAATTCTTTCGCCAGAACTGTCTCGTGTATCCTGAATTCTGGCGACCGGAACGTCCGGGCGCTGCAATACAAGGGTCCACCATGGATTTCAACAAACAGGCTGCAAAAGCCGCGGTGTGGTTGCTCGGCAGCGCCCTGCGGCCGGCCAGCCTGAACTTGGGAAGATTTGCCAGGTGAACGAGCCGCAACGCTTTACGGTCCGGCATACGAGCGTGTACCGATACTCGGAACCGGTCGATTTCGGCGAGCATCGAATGATGTTCAGGCCACGATCCAGCCACGATCTCCGGCTGGTCACCACGCAACTGAAGATCACGCCGGAACCGGCGCGACTGCGCTGGCTGCACGATGTCTTCGATAATTCGGTGGCCGTCGCCACCTTCGACACGCAGGCGACCGAGCTGACCTTCGAAAGCGAAGTGACGCTCGAGCACTTCGAGTCGCCGCAGCCGGACTACGCGCTGGAACGCTACGCGCTCACGTTCCCGTTCGCGTACACCAACGAGGAAGCATCGGATCTCGTCAACGCGCGCAACCGCCCGGAACCGGACGGAGATGTCGACGCGTGGGCCCGCCGGTTCGTTGCGCCCGGGGAAAGCACGGGCACGATGGCGCTCTTGCGGGCAATGACGCAGGAGATCAACGACGATTTCAAGTACGTACGGCGCACGGAAAAAGGCGTGAATCGTCCCGCCGATACCCTGCGTCTGCGCAGCGGCAGTTGCCGCGACTTCGCGGTGCTGATGATGGACGCCGTCCGGTCGCTCGGATTGGCGGCGCGCTTCGTGAGCGGCTACATCTTCGTGCCCGAACGCGACACCACGCGCGGCGGCGGCGCCACGCACGCGTGGCTGCAGATCTATCTCCCGGGCGCGGGCTGGGTCGATTTCGACCCGACGAACAGCATTGTCGGCAATCGGCACCTGATACGCGTCGCGGTTGCTTGGGATCACCATCAGGCCCTGCCGCTGTGGGGAACCTGGAATGGCGAGCCCGGATCGTTTCGCAGCCTCGATGTCGAGGTCAGTGTGACCGAGAACCAGTGACGTTTTCTTTTATAGTTCACAGCAAAGGGCAGCTCCCATGAAACTCCGCGTTGGCTACGAACTGGTCTACGAGTGTCCGCAACCGACACCAATGCTGCTCATGCTGAATACGCACTTTTCAGTCGCGCCGCAGGTGTTGCTGGCCGATGTGCTGACGGTCAATCCGCCGGTGCCCATCTCGCAGTATCGCGATGGCTTCGGCAACCTGTGCAGCCGGCTGGTGGCACCGGCGGGACGGATATCGCTGTCGACCTCCGCGTTGCTCGAAGTGTCCGGCGAATTCGAACAGCCCGGGCCGAACGGCGAACAGCATCCGGTGGAAGATTTGCCGAACGAATGCCTCGTGTTCCTGCTCGGCAGCCGTTATTGCGAAACCGATCTGCTGTCCGACTTCGCCTGGAAGCAGTTCGGCGCCACGCCGCCCGGACGCGCGCGCGTGCAGGCGATTTGCGACTTCGCCCACAATCACATCGTCTTCAACTACGCGCACGCGCGGCCGACGAAAACCGCGTTCGAGGCCTATCAGGAGCGCCAGGGCGTCTGCCGCGACTTCGCACACCTGGCTGTGACGCTATGCCGGGCGATGAACATCCCCGCGCGATATTGCACGGGTTATATCAGCGACGTAGGCCTCCCGCCACCCTACGCAGCGATGGATTTTGCTGCGTGGTTCGAGGCGTTCATCGGCGGAAGCTGGCAGACGTTCGACGCACGCAACAACGCCCCACGTATTGGACGCGTGCTGATGGCGCGCGGCCGCGACGCCGCGGATGTGGCCATCAGCAACACCTTCGGACCTACCGCCTTGCTCAAGTTCGATGTCGTTTGCGAGCAGGAAGAAGCGCAGGTTTGATTCGGGATTCTAAGTATCCTGGTGCGCGACGCGGGCCGGGCTGCGCCCGCACGTGCCGACGACTTGCCCGCGCCTTGCGGCACATTCTCATCCGGGCGATAATTCGCCGGGAGATTTGCGCGCAACCCGGTTCTTGCGCCGGCTTGACAGACCAACCGTCCTCCCCTACACGTCCTCGTGCCAGAACAGCCGGAGCCATTGAATTTCAATGGCTTTTTTTCTGGGCGGGACTTTATCGGCTTCGCGCCGTTGCCAATTCATTGCCGTGAACTTCGACGACTACTGTCAGCAAAAAGCTGCGCCCGATGGCTCCAGCACCTACTACGCGCTGCGTCGCGCGCCCGCTTCGCGCCGGCCGCTCCTGACCGCGCTCCACGCCCTGCGCCGCGAACTCGAGGAAACGGCCAAGGAGACGAGCGATCCCACTATCGGACGGACCAAACATGCGTGGTGGCAGAAGGAACTGGCAAGCCTCTTCGGCGGCGAACCGGCGCACCCGGTCACGAAGGCCATCGCGGCGCATCAGGCCGGCACGCCGGTCCTTGACGACGAAGGCCGCGGATATGTCGGCAACATGGTCGATGGCTATGAACTCGACCTGGAGCAGGCGCGATATATCGACTGGGCGGGTCTTCGGCGATATCTGGATAACGCGGGCGGCGCGTTTGCCGTGATCGTCGCGCGGGCCACGGCGCGCCACCCTGAAAACGTTCCAAACTGGGCGATGGCGCTGGGCTCGGCCTCGATGCTCGCGGAGCGCGTGGAAAACATCGGCGACGACGCGCGTCATGGCCGCATCTATCTGCCCATCGACGAACTGCAGCGCTTCGGCGTCACGGCGGCCGATCTGATCAACCGCAAATACAGCGACGCGTTCACCGAACTCATGCGCTTCCAGACGGGCCGTGCCCGTGACGCGCTGAACCAGGCGCTGGCCGCCATTCCCGCCGATGAACGCCCGACGCAGCGCGTGCTGCGCTCGCACGCGGCGTTATCGCTGGCCTTGCTCGATGAAATCGAGCGCGAGGATTTCAAGGTCTTGCATCAGCGCATCGCGCTCACGCCCATCCGCAAACTGTGGATTACGTGGCGGGTTCGCTAGGCGCGCATTATTGGCAGCGTTTCAAACTTGCCGCCGAGAACGGCGTCGGCGTTCATGCCGCGCCAGGACCCCAGAACAGTTGCATACAGCTGCCGGAAGTCCACGTTCATTGGCAGGTTGCCGTTGCCGTCGAGCCGAGAGAGTGCGGGCGCGGCGCCGTATAAACCGCCGTTCACCCGGCCACCCAGGAGGAAGTGCGGCGCGGCCGTGCCGTGATCCGTGCCGCGGCTGTCGTTTTCACGTGGACACCGGCCGAATTCCGAGTACGTCATGACAAGGGTGTCGTTCCATCGACCGAGTTCGGTCAGTGCGGATCGCACTGCGGCCAATCCATTCGATAACTGACCGAGCAAACGCGCGTGCTGTATCGGCTGGTTCTGATGAGTATCGAAGCCGTTGAGCGTAAGGCGAATCACCGACAAGGCTCGCGTGCTTGCAAGCGCTTCCATCGCTGTCTTGATTGACGTTCCAATGGGATCGGCGGGCAATGTCGTTTCGAAGCCTCCCGCGCCAAACGCCCGTGCAAGCCAGCCATCGCGAAGGTACTGGTCTGCGTGCGACGCGGTGTCCCAGATCTCCATCGATCGAAAATGCGAGAGGTTCTGCTGCGGGTAGCCAATGCCCTGCACGATTGCGAGCTGTCCGTCGCGCCACAGCGGCATCAGCGGCTGCATTGCCGGATGAAGCCCGCTGCGCTCGTCGAGCTGCAGCACATGGTCCCGATGGATTCCGATGGTCGGACGCAAGTCCGCGTAAGCGGGATCGGCAAACGGAATCACGGTATTCAAGCCGTCGTCGCCGCCTTTCAGCTCGACCAGAATCAGCACCATGCCTTGAGCTGCCGGCTGAACCTGACGAGCGACGGCAATCGTCGATGGCGCCATCGCACAAACACCGAGTGCGCAAGCAACAGAAAGAAAATCGCGCCGGTTCATAGGCGCGCTTGCGTTCCGGGAACGGCCGGCATCAGACGGAAAGCAATCACCGCTTATACAGATCCCTGACCGCTTCCTCGATGTGCTGGCGCAACAGCCTGCGTTCATCGGCGGTCATCACGCCGTGCCGTGGCGTACGTTCGGGCGGTTGCGGGTCAACCGGTGGCGGCTGCATGACAGGCATTTGCTGCGCTTGAGTGTTTCCAGACTGCTTGCCCATTCGATGCTGTGCGCGCATCAGGCGGCCATCGAAACTGCGGCTCCTTTGCGGGCGCGCACTCGACCCGCCGGCAGTTGGATTCTCGCCGGCATCCGAATTCAGATAACCCGATGACGACGCCCACGACGAATCCGGCCGGTCAAACGCCGACGCATTGCGACTGGAGGATTGGGATGGTTGCGCGAAAGCACTGCGCACGGCAAACACGGCGTAAAACGCGCTAGCGATCAGCGTTAGTCGGATGATGCGCATGTTGCGCACAGGTTTGCGCCGCCGCGCTCCCTTCATGTTGTTCCCTTCGTTGCTCGACAACCGGACAGTCTCAGGCTCTTTGGCGTGCTTGCGTGGCAGGCAAGGTGGACGGTCATGCCGCCATGTCGCTGACGCGCAATCGTTGTACTAATGGAGTATCTACCGAATGACGGGCTTAGGTAAAGGAGTGTACGCATAGAACCTTTACGTCGTGCCACAGTCCCCGTAAATTTTGTAACTATCTGTTACCTTATAATTCACGCAAACTCGCTCCTCTTTCTAATCGCGCTAAGATGCCGGAATGGAAACCAAAAATCCCTCAAAAATACTCGTAGTCGACGACGATCCCCGTTTGCGCGATCTTTTGCGGCGTTATCTCGGCGAACAAGGCTTTAATGTCTATGTCGCTGAAAATGCACCGTCGATGAACAAGCTCTGGGTACGCGAACGTTTCGACCTGCTCGTGCTCGACCTGATGTTGCCGGGGGAAGACGGCCTGTCGATCTGCCGGCGACTGCGCGGCAGCAATGACCGCACGCCGATCATCATGCTCACGGCCAAGGGCGAAGACGTGGATCGGATTGTCGGGCTGGAAATGGGTGCCGACGATTACCTTCCGAAGCCATTCAATCCGCGCGAGCTCGTGGCCCGGATTCATGCCGTGCTGCGCCGGCAGTCTCCGTCGGAATTGCCGGGTGCGCCGTCCGAAACTGCTGAGGTGTTTGAATTCGGCGAGTTTGCCTTGAATCTCGCCACGCGCACGCTGACCAAGAATGGCCAGGAAATCCCGCTGACCACGGGTGAATTCTCCGTGCTGAAGGTTTTCGCGCGGCATCCGCGTGCGCCGCTGTCACGTGAAAAACTGATGGAACTGGCGCGTGGCCGTGAATACGAAGTCTTCGACCGCAGTCTCGATGTCCAGATCTCCCGGCTGCGCAAGCTGATCGAGCCGGACCCGAGCAGCCCACGCTTCATCCAGACGGTGTGGGGTCTCGGCTACGTCTTCATTCCGGACGGCGCGGCTTGAGCATTGAGTACCAGTTGAGTTCTGATTGAGTCCTCGCAAACGCGCTTCATGCGCGCCACAAGCACGAGCGTCAACGACCCATGCGGATTGACAGGCGGCTACTGACGCTCGCGTTCGGCGGCCTGTTCTGGCGGACGTTCGCCCTCATCGCGCTGTTGATCGCGGTGAGCATCGCCGCCTGGTTCCAGAGCTTTCGCGTGATCGAACGCGAGCCGCGCGCGCAGCGCGTCGCGCTGCAGTTGGTCGCCGTCGTCAAGCTCACCCGCACCGCCCTCCTTTATTCCGATCCCGACCTTCGCCGCGCGCTGCTGCAGGATCTGGAAAGCAATGAAGGCGTGCGCGTGTATCCGCGCGAAACCACCGATAAATACCGTCTCCAGCCCGACGAATCGCTGAACCGTCTGATCGAGCGCGACGTTCGCGGCCGCCTGGGCAACGACACGGTCATCGCGCAATCGGTGAACGACATCCCGGGCGTCTGGATCAGCTTCAAGATCGACGACGACGATTACTGGGTCGCGCTCGACCGCGATCAGCTCGATACCGTCACCGGCCTGCAATGGGCCGGCTGGGGCATCTTTGCGCTCGCGCTGTCGCTCTTCGGCGCGGCGTTCATCACCAGTCTCGTCAACAGGCCGTTCGCGCGCCTCGCGCTTGCCGCGCGCAAGGTCGGCTCGGGACAATCACCCGAACCGCTTCCTGAACGCGGCATGGGCGTTGCCGCCGAAACCAATCGAAGCTTCAACCAGATGGTGCAGGACCTCGAGCAACTCGATGCCGACCGTGCGCTGATGCTCGCCGGGATCTCGCACGACTTGCGCACGCCGCTCGCGCGTCTGCGGCTGGAAACCGAGATGAGCCCCTCCGACGAAGCGACGAAACTCGCGATGGTCGATGACATCGAACAGATGGACATGATCATCGGGCGTTTCCTCGACTATGCGCGGCCGATGCAGCGCATGGCCGAGGCTGTGGATCTGTCGATGATCGGCGGCGAGATGACCGCGCGCTTTCTCACCGAGGAAGGCGTGGTGATGAAAACCGATCTGGCGCAAGGCGCGATCGTCGAGGGCGATCCCACCGATGTGCGTCGCGTGATCGGCAATTTGCTGGAAAACGCGCGCAAGTATGGCCGCAGCGCCGCCGATGACGTCGCGCGGATCACGCTGCAAACCCGTGTGAACCATGGGCGCGTGGAGTTATCGGTAATGGACGAAGGACGCGGCATTCCCGAAGACCAGGTTGCGCTGATCACGCGGCCCTTCTATCGCGTCGATACCGCCCGCACGCAGGCCAACGGAACCGGATTGGGCATGGCGATCGTGCAACGGCTGGTGACGCGTCAGCGCGGCACGCTGCGGCTGCGTAACCGTTCGCCGCACCCAGGGTTCGAAGTCACCATCGACTTTCCGGCCATGGAAAAACGCACACTGCGCTCATGAAGTTTCATGCAGGCCCAAGGGTTTCGCCATGGCGTTCAATGCGCAGGGTGGTTTCAAATGCCTATCGGTCCATTCGTTAAAAGCTATCTGGGGTGTTAGTCAAAATCTATTGATACCATTGCTCAATAGGGTTATAGTGGACTTCGTTCAACGCAGCGCTCTCGCCAGATCAACGGCTTTGAGTTTGATGCTGCGTCATGTGAGCGTTACAGCGATCAGGTAGTCTTGGTTTTTCTTCCAACGAACACAGGAGTATTCATATGAAGACCGTGGGCGATAAAGTTGAAGCTTTCACCGTTACAGCTGCAAAGCCGGGTTTCAACAATCACGAAGAAAATGGCGTGTCGGCATTTGAAGAGATCACCGAGCAGTCGTTTCCTGGCAAGTGGAAAATCCTGTATTTCTATCCGAAGGACTTCACGTTCGTCTGCCCGACGGAAATCGTCGAGTTCGGCAAGCTGAACGGCGACTTCGCAGACCGTGACGCAGTGCTGCTTGGCGGCAGCGTGGACAACGAATTCGTCAAGCTGGCATGGCGCCGTGAGCACAAGGACCTGAGCAAGCTGAACCACTACTCGTTCGGCGACGTGAAGGGCGAACTGATCGACCAGCTCGGCGTGCGTGACAAGGAAGCGGGCGTGGCGTTGCGGGCAACGTTCATCATCGATCCGGACAATGTGATCCAGCACGTTTCGGTGAACAACCTGAACGTCGGCCGCAGCCCGGAAGAAGTGCTGCGTATTCTCGACGGCCTGCAAACGGACGAACTCTGCCCGTGCAACCGCGCTGTCGGCGGTACGACGCTGTAATTGCATATGTACCGGCGAGGCCTTCATGGCTGCGCCTCAGCCCGTCCGCTTTACGAGTCAAGCTCGAGCCGGCGGGCTTTTTTATCGGTTGTTGGATAGGAGAAATTTATGGAATTCCTCGCATCGATTAAAGAACTGATTCCTGATTACGCAAAAGACATCCGGCTGAACGTGGACGGGACGATTGCGCGGTCATCGCTGGAAGGCAATGATGCCGTCGGCGTGGCGCTCGCGGCCGCCTATGCCGCGAAGGCTACGAAGATCGTGACGCTGATTCGCGAGTCGGGCGTGTTGTCGGCTGAGGAAACGAACGGCGCGTTGACCGCTGCCGCCTTGATGGGCATGAACAACGTCTGGTATCCGTACTTGGAAATGGCCGATAACGCCGACCTGAAGACGCAGCCCGCCGCTTTGCGGATGAATGCGTACGCCACGCACGGCGGTCTGGATAAACGGCGTTTCGAGATGTTTGCGCTGGCGGCATCGATTGTCGGGAAGTGCCATTTTTGCGTGAAATCGCACTACGAGAATCTCGTAGGCGAAGGCATGAGCACGACGCAATTACGCGATGTCGGGCGCATTGCCGCGGTGATCGTGGCGGCTCAGTTGGCGATTACGGCTGAAGGGAAGTAAATCGATCAAGCGCGCCGGAGGATTCTCCGGCGCGACTATTATCAACTGCATTTTTCAGGCATCGATTCCCGTACGCATCAACAGTACCGCCGCCTGCGCTTCAATCCCCTCTTTCCGGCCCAGATAGCCCAGCTTCTCGTTGGTCTTCGCCTTCACGTTGACGCGGCTCAACGGCAGTTCCAGATCCCCTGCGATATTCGCGCGAATCGCCTCGATAAACGGCGCAAGCTTCGGCGCCTGCGCGATCACGGTCGAATCGACGTTCATGATCGCAAACCCCGCCTCCGAAACCCGCGCAAATGCCTCGCGCAATAAAACACGGCTATCGGCGCCTGAGAATTCGGCATCCGTATCGGGAAAATGACGGCCTATATCGCCCATTGCCGCTGCGCCGAACAAGGCGTCCGTGATCGCGTGCAGCAGGACATCGGCGTCCGAATGCCCGAGCAGGCCGCGTTCGTAAGGAATCGTCACCCCGCCGATGATCAGCGGCCGTCCCTCGACCAGTTGGTGAACGTCGTAGCCTTGTCCGATTCTGAAATCCATCGATAATCCTAAAAGGTTAAGCGGTGAGCTAAATGAAATATCAGACAGCGCCGAGCATGGCTGTCGCCAATGCGAAATCCTCAGGATAGGTGACCTTGAAGTTGCGCAAACTCCCCTGAATCAATCGCGGCGCATGTCCCAGCCATTCGATGGCGCTCGCTTCATCGGTGAGGTCGTGGCCGTCTTGCCGGGCCCGCGTGATTGCATCGCGCAACATGCCGAGACGGAACATCTGCGGCGTCTGTGCCTGCCACAAGCCGTTGCGCGACTCGGTGCGGGCAATGCGCCCTTCGTCGTGCGCCGTGCCTTCTGCCTCGATGCGCTTTAACGTATCCGCCACCGGCAGCGCCAGAATCCCGCCAACCGGATCGTTCTTCAGCTCACCCACGAGCTTGCGCACCATCTCGGGCGTGAGACCGGGGCGCGCAGCGTCGTGCACGAGCACCCAGTCGTCTTCCCGGGCGCCAAAGCCTGCCAGCGCCGCCAGGCCGTTGAATACAGAAGCTTGCCGCGTCGCGCCGCCGCAGCGTTGCACGGCGAAGCGCAGGCCCGCGAAACGGCGGTCATCGAAGTGATGATCGTTCGGCGCCAGCACCACGAGCGTCTGGGCGAACTCGGAGCAGGCATCGAAGGCAGCGAGGGAATAGCGCAGCATCGGATGACGGCCGACGGTCTGATATTGCTTCGGCATGGGGGCGCCGGAACGGCTGCCGGAACCGGCACATGGGATGAGGGCGAACAGGCGGGAAGTCACGAGTTGAAAACGCCCAAGTCAAAAGTGAAGCCCGGATTTTATAATAGGTCTATCGCGACCATGCCGGTCCCGCATGCACTTTCGCACGCGAACGGTTCCCCGCACACTTTATGCCTTCAAAAGCCGTCAGTTTGCAGTCAACGTCTCCTATCGCACTCGTCAAGGCCGGTCAGCGCTTTGCCTTCGATGGCGCCACCGGTTCCTCCGACGCGCTCGCTCTCGCGCGTTACCACCTCGCAAACCGCGAAAACGTCCCGTTATTGGTCGTGATGTGCGCGAGCGCGGTGGATTCCCAACGTCTTTCGGTCGAAATCCCGTTCTTCGCGCCGGACGCCCGGGTCAGGCTGCTGCCCGACTGGGAAACGCTGCCCTACGACACGTTTTCACCCCATCAGGACCTGGTTTCAGCGCGCCTTGCGACGCTGCACGACCTCGGTGAAGGCCGTTGCGACATCCTGCTCGTGCCCGCCACCACGGCGTTGTACCGGATGCCGCCGGCATCGTTCCTGGCCGCGTACACGTTCTCGTTCACGCAGGGCGAGCGGCTCAACGAGGCGAAACTCAAGAGCCAGTTGACGCTCGCGGGGTATGAGCATGTGAGCCAGGTCGTGCGTCCGGGCGAATACTGCGTGCGTGGGTCGTTGCTGGATCTGTTTCCGATGGGCTCGCCGCTGCCGTACCGGATCGATTTGTTCGACGATCAGGTGGATTCCATCCGCGCCTTCGATCCGGACACGCAACGCAGTTTGTACCCGGTCCGCGATGTGCGTCTGCTTCCAGGGCGCGAATTTCCCTTCGATGAACCCGCCCGCACCGCCTTCCGCAGCCGCTGGCGCGAGGTTTTCGAAGGCGATCCGAGCCGTTCATCCATATACAAGGACATCGGCAATGGTGTGCCGGCAGCGGGTATCGAGTACTACCTGCCCTTGTTCTTCGACGAAACAGCCACGCTTTTCCACTATTTGCCGCAAGACGCGCAACTGGCGTTCGTCGGCGACATGGACGCGGCAATCAAGCGCTTCACGAACGACACGAAGCAGCGCTACAACTTCCTGTCGCATGACCGCGAGCGGCCGCTGCTCGAACCAAAGCGTCTCTTTCTTTCCGACGACGACTTCTTTTCCTTCGCCAAACCGTTCGCGCAGATCAAGTTTCCGCCCTCGCCCGAGGGCGGCTGGGCCGTGCCGCTGCCGGGCCTTGCCGTGGATCGGCATGCCGAAGATCCGTTGCTCGCGCTGCGCCATTACCTGGAGCAAACGCCCAATCGCGTGCTGCTCGCCACGGAATCGGCGGGTCGTCGCGAGACGATCCAGCAGCTTCTCGCCGACAACGGGCTGCGCGCCGCCATCGACGACACGTTCCAGCAATGGCTGACGGGCGACGCCAAGTTTTCCCTGGGCGTCGCGCCGCTCTCGAACGGCTTTTCGTTGCCGGGCGAAGGTCTCTCGATCGTCACCGAAACCGAGCTATACGGACAACTCACGCGCCGCGCCGGACGACGCCGCCAGGAACAGGCGAGCAACGTCGACTCGATGGTGCGCGACCTCTCCGAGCTGAAAATCGGCGATCCGGTCGTGCATACGCAGCACGGGATCGGACGGTATATGGGGCTGGTATCGATGGATCTCGGCGAAGGCGAGACCGAGTTTCTCCATTTGCAATATCAGAACGAAACCAAGCTCTACGTGCCGGTCGCGCAGCTTCATGTGATTTCGCGCTACAGCGGCGCGGACCCGGACACCGCGCCGTTGCACACGCTCGGGTCGGGCCAGTGGGACAAGGCAAAACGCAAGGCTGCGCAGCAGATCCGCGATACCGCCGCCGAGCTGCTCAACCTTTACGCGCGGCGGGCGCTGCGCCAGGGCCACGCGTTCCCGCTCGAAGCGCGCGACTACGCGAAGTTCGCCGAAAGTTTCGGCTTCGAGGAAACGCCGGATCAGGCCGCGGCGATTACCGCTGTCATCGGCGATATGACGAGCGGCAAGCCAATGGACCGTCTGGTCTGCGGCGACGTGGGTTTCGGCAAGACGGAAGTCGCGCTGCGGGCGGCGTTTATCGCGGTGCTTGGCGGCAAACAGGTCGCGATCCTCTCGCCCACCACCCTGCTCGCCGAACAGCACACGAACACCTTCACCGACCGTTTCGCCGACTGGCCCGTGAAGATCGCCGAGCTGTCGCGCTTCAAGAGCACGAAGGAAGTGGCAGGGTCGATCCAGGCGATCAACGACGGCACTGTCGATATCGTCATCGGTACGCACAAGCTGCTGTCCAGCGACGTGGTGTTCAAGCGGCTGGGGCTCGTGATCATCGACGAGGAACACCGTTTCGGTGTGCGGCAGAAGGAAGCGTTGAAGGCGCTGCGCGCTGAAGTCGATGTGCTCACGCTCACCGCCACGCCCATTCCGCGCACGCTCGGCATGGCGCTGGAAGGCTTGCGCGACTTTTCGATCATCGCGACCGCGCCGCAAAAACGTCTCGCGATCAAGACCTTCGTGCGCCGCGAGGAAGATGGCGTGATCCGCGAGGCGATGCTGCGCGAGCTCAAGCGCGGCGGTCAGGTTTATTTCCTGCACAACGAAGTCGAGACCATTGAAAACCGTCGTTCGATGCTCGAAAAACTCGTGCCCGAAGCGCGCATCGCGGTCGCGCACGGACAAATGCATGAACGCGAACTCGAGCGCGTAATGCGCGACTTCGTCGGCCAGCGCGCGAACGTGCTGCTGTG
This sequence comes from Burkholderia sp. PAMC 26561, assembly GCF_001557535.2. Taxonomy (NCBI): domain Bacteria; kingdom Pseudomonadati; phylum Pseudomonadota; class Betaproteobacteria; order Burkholderiales; family Burkholderiaceae; genus Burkholderia; species Burkholderia sp. PAMC 26561. The sequence continues at coordinate 2,776,251 of NZ_CP014306.1, read as the reverse complement.
CACGACGATTATCGAAACCGGGATCGACGTGCCGAGCGCAAACACCATCCTGATCCATCGCGCCGATAAATTCGGCCTCGCGCAGTTGCATCAGTTGCGTGGCCGTGTCGGGCGTTCGCACCATCAGGCGTATGCGTACCTGCTCGTGCACGATCCGGCCGCGCTCACGAAACAGGCGCAGCGGCGGCTGGAAGCGATCCAGCAGATGGAAGAACTCGGTTCGGGCTTTTACCTCGCCATGCACGATCTGGAAATTCGCGGCACGGGCGAAGTGCTCGGCGACAAACAATCGGGCGAGATCCACGAGATCGGTTTCCAGCTCTACACCGACATGCTCAACGACGCCGTGCGTGCACTGAAAGAGGGCCGCGAACCGGACCTGAACGCGCCGCTCGCCGCCACGACCGAGATCAACCTGCACGCGCCCGCGATCCTCCCCGCCGACTATTGCGCCGACGTGCAGGAACGTTTGTCGCTGTACAAGCGCATGGCGAACTGCGAATCGAGCGATGCCATCGACTCGATCCTGGAAGAACTCATCGATCGTTTCGGCAAGCTGCCGCCGCAGGCTAGCGCACTGGTCGAGACCCACAAGCTGCGGCTCGCCGCCAAACCGCTGGGGATCCTGAAGATCGATGCGGCGGAACATGTGATCTCGCTGCAGTTCGTGCCGAACCCGCCTGTCGACGCCATGAAGATCATCGAGATGGTGCAGAAGAACAAGCACATCAAGCTCGCGGGGCAGGACAAGCTGCGCATCGAAGTGCGCAGTCCGGACCTCGCGGTGCGGATTTCGACGGTCAAGGAAACGTTGCGCGCACTCGGCGCGCCGGTGCGGCAACAGAAACCGGCTGCCGCCATCGCACCATCGCGTTAGTTTTTATTGCTTTTTCGGTATCATCGAAAAGTGAAAATCAAGGAGAGTGTCATGTCGCAGATCGCTGAATCGACGGCTTCCGTCGCCCAAACACCTTCCACTGAACCGGCGTCGCTGCCGTGGATCAAGAAGCTCGTCTCCTTCGATACCGTCAGCCGCAATCCGAACATGGGCCTGATCGAGACCGTGCGCGACGACCTGCGCGCGGCGGGCATCGAAAGCACGCTGACCACCGACCCGAGCGGCAAGTGGGCCAATCTTTTCGCGACCGTTCCCGCGCACGACGGCGCGACGAATGGCGGGATCGTGCTGTCCGGCCACACGGACGTGGTGCCCGTCGACGGTCAGAAATGGGACAGCGATCCGTTCAAGCCTGAAGTCCGCGACGGTTTGCTGTACGGCCGCGGCACCTGCGACATGAAGGGGTTTATCGGCGCGGCGTTGACCCTGCTGCCGAAGATGCAGGCCACGAAACTCGCGCGGCCGATCCACTTCGCCCTCTCCTTCGATGAAGAAATCGGCTGCGCCGGTGCGCCGCTGCTGATCACCGACCTGCAAAAGCGCGGCTTGCGTCCGGACGGCTGTATTGTCGGCGAGCCGACCAGCATGCGGCCGATCATCGCGCACAAGGGCATCAACGCTTATAACTGCTGTGTACGCGGGTTGGCGGCGCATTCGTCGTTGACACCGAAGGGTTTGAACGCGATTGAATACGCGGCGCGGCTGATCTGCCATATCCGCGATATCGCCGACGAATTCCGCGCGCAAGGTCCGTTCGACGAACAATACGACGTGCCCTTCACGACCGCGCAGACCAGCACGATCAACGGCGGCAACGCGATCAACACGGTGCCCGCCGAATGCAATTTCGCGTTCGAATTCCGCAACTTGCCGACGCTCGATCCGGAGCCGATTTTTCAGCGCATCGAGAAGTACGCGCGCGAAGAGTTGCTGCCGAAGATGCAGAAGGAACACGCAAACGCGGCGATCGAGTTTTCACGGATCGCCGCGGCTCCAGGTCTGGATGCTTCAGAGCAGGCGGCGATCACGCAACTCGTGCGCGCGCTGACGGAGAACCAGGACAAACGCAAGGTCGCGTATGGCACGGAAGCCGGGTTGTTCCAGCTCGCCGGCGTGCCGAGTATTGTCTGCGGGCCAGGGAATATCGAGCAGGCGCACAAGGCGAACGAGTATGTGTCGCTGGAGCAGCTTGCGGCCTGCGAGGCGTTTTTGGGCAAGTTCATTCATAGCATGTCGGTCGAAGCGCAGGTGCGTTGATACGATGAAACCTTCCGCCGCCCTTGATCTGAAACGGGACACAATGCGCGAAGCGGTTGGCCGCTTCCACACTGCCAACCCACGTGTGTTGGGTTCGGTTTTGCATGGCACCGACCTGGACCGCAGCGATCTGGACCTGCTGGTCGACGCTTTGCCTGGCGCAACGCTTTTCGGCTTGGGCGGCCTGCAAATGGAACTCGAAGAAGTGCTTGGCGTGACCGTTGACTTACTCACGCCGGGCTATCTGCCGATCAGGTTTCGAGAACAGGTATTGGCGGAAGCGGCGCCGGTATGAGTGAAACGCTTCTTTGACCCACATTACGCACATCCCCATGTCCACCGCCCATCACCCCGACCAGACCATCGACGGCACGCCGATCCCCACCCTCGACGATATCGCCGCCCAGCACATGGCGCTCGCGCCGTGGGTTGCGCGCACGCCGACCTTCGAGCGCCACGACTTCCCCACACTGGAAGGCACGCCGGTCAACTTCAAGTTCGAGCTGCTGCAGGTCGGCGGCACGTTCAAGACGCGTGGCGCCTTTTCGCACCTGCTTGCCTTATCCGACAGTGAGCGCGATGCGGGCGTGACGTGTGTATCGGCGGGAAATCATGCGGTGGCCGTCGCTTATGCTGCGATGCGCCTCGAAATCGGCGCGAAGGTCGTGATGATCAAGACCGCGAGTCCGGCGCGCGTCGCGTTGTGCCGCCGTTTCGGCGCCGAAGTCGTGATGGCGGAGAACGGCGCGGAAGCGTTCGAGATCGTGCGTAAGATCGAAGCCGAGGAAGGCCGCTATTTCGTGCACCCGTTCAACGGATATAGAACCGTGATCGGTACGTCCACGCTCGGTTACGAATGGACATCGCAAGCGCCTGACCTCGACGCGGTGATCCTGCCTGTCGGCGGCGGCGGCCTTGCTGCGGGTGTGTCGCTGGCATTCCGGCTCGCGAATCCATCGATACATGTCTTCGGCGTCGAGCCCGAAGGCGCCGATGCCATGGGCCAAAGCTTCGCCGCAAACCACACGGTGAAGATGGGCGCCATGCAGAGCATTGCCGATTCATTGATGGCGCCGCATACCGAGGAGTACAGCTACGAGTTGTGCCGGCGGCATATCGACCGTCTCGTGACCGTAACCGATGCCGACCTGCGCCGCGCCATGCTGCATTTGTTCAACGAGCTTAAGCTGGCCGTGGAACCGGCATGCGCCGCGGCTACGGCGGCGCTGCTCGGGCCGTTGCGCGAAACGCTGGAAGGCAAGCGCGTCGGCGTCCTGCTGTGCGGCACGAACACCGACCCGGCGACGCTGAACAAACACCTGTCGATGGCCGCCTGACGGTTAAAGCACGTTGGCCAGGCGCTTTCGCTCGTTTCTCTGCATGACATAATTTGCGCCGATCACGCCGACCGTCACAAACGCAATAAACAACGTGGCCAGCGCGTTCATCTCGGGATTCAGCCCGAGCCGGACGCGCGAAAACACGACGAGCGGCAACGTGGTCGATCCCGGTCCGGACAAGAATGCGGACAACACGAGGTCATCGATCGACAGCGTGAACGACAGCAGCCACCCGGCCACCAACGCCTGCGATATGAGCGGCAGCGTGATCGAGAAAAACACCCGTAACGGCGTGGCGCCCAGATCAAGTGCGGCTTCTTCAATCGATGGATTCAATTCCCTGACCCGCGATTCCACGATGATCGCGACATAGGAAATACACAGCATCACGTGGCCAATCCAGATGGTGAACAAGCCGCGTCCCGCAGGCCAGCCGAAAATCTTGGCCATTTCCACAAACAGCAGCAACAGCGAAATCCCCTGGATCACCTCGGGAATCACTAACGGCGCGTTGATCATGCCGGCATAGAGCGTGAAGCCGCGAAACCGGCCCATTCGCGCGAGCACGTAACCCGCCCACGTGCCGATCACGACCGACGCGCACGCCGTAAATACTGCAATCCGTATAGATAACCACGCGGCGTTGATCAACTCTTCATCGTGAACCAGCGCGCGATACCACTTGAACGAAAACTCCGTCCATACCGTGACCAGTTGCGACTCGTTGAAGGAATACACAATCAGGCTGATGATCGGGATATAAAGAAACAGGAATCCGATACCGAGAAACGTAAAACGCAGCGGGCGGCTAGGCTGGATCATGGCTTCTCCTCCAGTTGCTTCGCCTGGTAATACTGGAAGACGGCCATGGGCACGAGCAGCAGCAAGACCATCGCGCACGTCACGGCCGAGGCCATGGGCCAGTCGGCGTTATCGAAGAATTCATTCCACATCACGCGGCCGATCATCAAGGTATCCGCGCCTCCGAGCAGTTCCGGAATCACGTATTCGCCCACCGCCGGAATGAACACCAGCAAACATCCCGCAATGATCCCGTTCTTCGAAAGCGGCAGCGTGATCTGCAAGAACGCTTTCCAGGGCTTCGCGCCGAGATCGTAAGCGGCTTCGAGCAAGGTCAGATCCATCTTGACCAAATGCGCGTAGAGCGGCATTACGAGGAACGGCAAATACGAATACACCATGCCGATATAAACCGCGATATTCGTGTGATAAAGCTCGATGGGCGAATGAATGATCCCCGTCCACATCAGGAAATTGTTCAGCAGCCCGTTGTTCTTGAGAATGCCGATCCACGCATAGACGCGAATCAGAAACGATGTCCAGAACGGCAGCATGACGGCCATCATCAGCAGATTGCGGGTCGCCGGATTCGATCGCGCGATGTAATACGCCATCGGATAACCGATCAGCAAACACAGCAACGTCGATATCCCCGCGACCAGCAGCGAGTTCATGTACGTTGCGAAGTACAAACTGTCGGTCAGCAGGAATGCGTAGTGCGAGAAATCGAGCGCGATATTCAGCACGCCCTCTTTCAAAGCCGTCAAATCCGTATAAGGTGGGATGCCCAGACGCGAGTCGGAGAAACTGATCTTCACGACCAGCAGGAACGGCACGAGAAACAGCAGCACGAGCCAGAGATACGGCCCGGCAATCACAGCCGTCCTTCCGGAAAGACCAAAGCGTTGCCGGATTGAATGCAGCGCTTTCATGCCGTGAGCACCACACCGGCCGACGCCGACCAGCGCACATAAACCTCGTCGTCCCAGGTGGGTGATTCGAGTTCGCCGATTGTCAGGCTCGACAAGTTCGCGACCACCACTTTGCCGCTGTCAAGCTTCACGTGATAAAGCGTGTAGCCGCCCATGTAAGCGATGTTCGCGATCGTCCCACGGCCCCAGTTATAGGCGCCTTCGGGCGGCTTGCGTGTCAGCGCGATGCGCTCCGGCCTGACCGAAATGGTGACCGGCATGCCGAGCGGTCCAGTGATCCCGTGATTCACATACAAGCGCGACGGCAGATCCTTCGACTCCACGAACACGTGATCGGGTTCGTCCTCGACCACGTTGCCATCGAAGAGATTGGTCGAACCGATGAATTCCGCCGTGAACCGGCTATTCGGGTATTCGTAGACTTCGTGCGGCGTGCCGGTCTGGATGATCTCGCCCTCGCTCATCACCGCGATCCGGCCAGCCATGGTCATGGCCTCTTCCTGATCGTGCGTGACCATGATGCAGGTGACGCCGACTTTATCGAGGATATTCACCAGCTCGATCTGCGTACGCTGGCGGATTTGTTTGTCGAGCGCGGACATGGGTTCGTCGAGCAACAGCAGCTTCGGCCGCTTCACGAGACTGCGGGCAAGCGCCACCCGCTGCTGCTGCCCGCCGGACAACTGGTGCGGCTTGCGCTGCGCATATCGCGCCATTTGCACGAGTTCGAGCGTCGTGTGCACGCGCTCCTTGAGCTCCGCGCCGCGCACGCCTTCCTGCTTCAGCCCGAACGCGACATTTGCTTCCACCGACATATGCGGAAAGAGCGCGTACGACTGGAACATCATGTTCGTCGGCCGGCGATACGGCGGCATGGCCGCGAGATCCTCGCCATCGATCAATATCTGGCCCGATGTCACCGACTCGAGCCCCGCGAGCATGCGCAGCAAGGTGGACTTGCCGCAACCGGAACTGCCGAGCAGCGCAAACAACTCACCCTTCTTGACCGACAGGTTCACGCCTTTCACAGCGACGGTTTCATCGAATTTCTTGACGACATCGACGATCCGCACGAAGTTCTCTTCGGCCCAGTCCGGGCTGCGCATGCCGGGCTCCGGCCGGCGGCCGTTGGGACCGCCTGAGCCGTTCTGGCCACCTTGTGCGGAAGGCACTGCACTCCACTGCTCACTCATGATCTGCTGCCCGGCTCGTGCGCATCCGCGCGTTCGTGCTGCCTCGTTCCACTGCGTTTTTTTCCTGTACCAATGTTCAAACCGGTGACGAACAAAGCCCCCGGGTGACCGGGGGCTTTGCGTTCATCGTACGCCGTGCGGCATCGTTTCTTTATCGGCCGGACTTCAACTCGGTCCAGAGCCGGGTCTGCAGGCGCTGGATTTCCGGCGGCAACGGCTTGAGCAGGAACAGCGTCTTGATCACGTCCTGCGGCGGATACACGGCGGGATCTTCAGCCACATCCTTCGATACGTACTTGCGCGCTTCCTGGTTCGCGCTCGGGTAATACACCTCGTTCGTGATTGCGGCGTGGACCTGCGGCGTCTCGATGTAATTGATCCACTCGAGCGCGGCTTCCTTGTTCTTCGCGTCCTTCGGGATGGCCATCACGTCGAACCAGACCGGCGCGCCGCCCTTCGGAATGTAATACTCGATCTTGAACGCCTTCTTTGCGTCCACGGCGCGGTGCTTGGCGATCACGACGTCACCGGACCAGCCGTAGGTAAAGCACACATCGCCGCCTACCAGGTCGTTGATGTAGCCCGACGAGTTGAATTGGGTGATGTACGGGCGGATCTTCTTGAGCATCGCGAGCGCGGCGCGGTAGTCGGCCGGGTTCGTGCTCATCGGATCCTTGCCGATGTAATGCAGCGCCGCCGCAAACATCTGGTCCGGCGCGTCGAGCACCGACACGCCGCATGCCTTCAGCTTCGAGATGTTTTCCGGCTTGAACAGGATGTCCCAGTTATCGAGCGGCACGTTCTTGCCGAGAATCTGCTGGACCTTCGTCACGTTGTAGCCAAGACCCGTCGTGCCGTACGCCCAGGGCACCGTGTACTGGTTGCCCGGGTCCGCGCCGGCGACGAGTTTCATCAGGTCGGGATCGAGGTATTTGAGGTTCGGGAGCTTGGATTTGTCGAGCGGAGAAAAAATGCCGGCGGCGATCTGCTTGCCCGCGTAATTGCTGGTCGGCACCACGATGTCATAGCCCGAATTGCCTGTAAGCAACTTGGCCTGCAGCGTGTCGTCGCTGTCGTAGTTGTCGTATTTGACCTTGACGCCGGTCTGCTTCTCGAAGTTCGGGATGGTGTCCTTGGCAATATAGTCCGACCAGTTGTAGACGTTGAGCTGCGTGTCTTTCGCCGATGCCGGCATCGACGCTCCCAATGCCATTGCAGTGGCCACTACTAACGCCGCCGCGCCTGCGCGCTTTGACAACTGGTCCGCCAATTTCTCTGCCATATCAGTTCCTCCGTCCTTTCGACTTGCCGGCCGTTGACCACCCTCATCCCGATGCGCCCTTTCCTTATAGCTCAATCGAGACGGTGAAAAAAACGAAAACTATCATCAAAACGCGTCGCACCAAAAAACAATCGGGAGCGATTGTCGCGCAAAGTGCACATGCGCGGAATCACTGCCTGCAAGGACTGGCGCGAGCTGGTGCATTGTGGCTGGTGCGGACACGGCACCTTATCGATACCGGTAAAGACCATAATGCCGCCAATGAATCTGAAAGCGCATTCGCTTGCGTAATGTCATCATTGGGGAGATTGCCATGTTGTTATCGAATCGAAGGTTTTTGTCGTGCATTTGCCGCTGACTACACGGAGCGGAACGTTGGTTGCTGCGCAGCCGGAACCGACGCTCGCCGCGGCACTGCTCTTGCCGAACTCGCCATTTTTCCACCCGCTTCGTGAATTTCCGGTTATAGGAAACAGGCCTCAGACTGCATGAATACGAATTCGTCCGCTCTCGACCAGACTGGCTCTGCGGACAATCCGCCGTCCGATCTCGTTCCCGCCTCCCGCCTCAATCATCGCGGCGAACCGCCCGACGGCGCTCCCCGAGTACGCGGACGCTGGTTCTCCTTTATCGGCGCCGGCGCGCTGGTCGCGGTCGGTTACATGGACCCGGGGAACTGGGCCACCGCGCTTGGCAGCGGCGCAAAGTACGGCTACCAGTTGCTGAGCGTGGTGCTGGCAGCCAGCCTGATGGGTTTGCTGCTGCAATGGGTGGCATCGAAAGTCGGCGTCGTGACCGGACGTGATCTTGCCCAACTGTGCCGCGCCCGCTATAGCCGCCGCACCACGGTTTTCCTCTGGATCACTTGTGAGATCGCGATCATCGCGTGCGACGTCGCCGAAGTCGTCGGCAGCGCCGTGGCATTGCAACTGCTGCTGGGGGTATCGCTCACGGTTGGCGTGCTGATGTCCGCCGTGGGCACGTTCGCCATGCTCGCGCTGCAAAGCCGTGGCCAACGTCCGCTGCAGATCGTCATCACCACGCTGATCTTTTTCGTGGGCTTTTGTTTCGTGGTCGAACTCGCGCTCGCCAATCCCTCGTGGCGCGGCGCGCTCGCCGGCCTCGCGCCGCCCGCCGCGCTCTTGCGCGACGCCGGCATGGTCTGGCTCGCCGCCGGCATCCTGGGCGCGACCGTCATGCCGCACAACCTTTACCTGCACTCGGCGCTGGTAAAGGACCACGCGAAAAGCGGCGACGACGAAGCCATCTCCGACGCCATGAAAGGCGTGAACATCGATACGTTTGCATCGCTCAGCCTGGCTTTCACGGTGAATGCGTCGCTACTGATCGTGGCCGCCGCTGTTTTTCACGCAAGCGGACATTACGACGTCAGCGATCTCGCCGATGCACACCGCCTGATCGCCCCGCTTGTCGGCAGCCAGTGGGCAAGCGCCATCTTCGCAGCGGCGCTGCTCGCCTGCGGGCTGAACGCGACCGTCACCGGCACGCTGGCGGGCCAGGCGGTGATGGAAGGTTTCCTGCAGTTGAAAATTGCACGCTGGGCTCGGGCGCTCCTGACCCGCACACTTGCAATAGGACCGGCGCTGCTTGCCGTCGGCGCGTTTGGCGAACACGGTTCCAATCAGTTGCTCGTGGCGAGTCAGGTGGTCTTGAGCCTGCAACTGCCGCTGGCCGTCATTCCCCTCGTACGTTTCGCTTCCGATGCCGGCCTCATGGGCCGCTGGCGCGTCAAACGCATCCCGCTGGCCCTGGCGTGGATGTGCGCCGGGATTATCGTCGTGTTGAACGTGGCTTTGCTGTGGCAATTAGTGACGGACGTCTGAGCGGCCACGTAATGACGCAACGTCACTCCAGCATATAACCGAGATCCCACCAGGCAATTCTTGCCGCCCGGGATCGCTTCTTGCTGTTGCTGCCCGTTTTGCACCGTATTTCGAGATAAACGTTCATCGCGTTTACAATTCGGCATTTCGAAGATTCGCTGGCTGCAAGTCCCGGCGATGAGCGAAATCCGCGACGTTTTGCGGTTGTGAGCCGCGCTCAACAGACGGCAAGGAGAATGGGTTTATCGTCCTTTGCCGCATCGCCGCGCCCGATGCCAATCAACGCCACAAGGACGATCGTTTCATGGCCCAAGGCCCACTGCAGCACATCAATCGTTTGCCACTGCGCGGTATTCCGCGTGCTTTTCGTCTTACCCCTTTTGCAGCGGCGCTTGGCTTGGGCTTTTGCTGGACCGCGACGGCCCATGCCACGGTCTCGGTGCTGCAACCGGTGCGGGAAGCAGCCGCTCAGCAGCCGCTCGAACTCACGCTGCTGTACAGCGATGACGACAAGAAGCCGCTGACCATCGACGTCCCCCGCAACCTCACGGTCACGCTGACCAACGGCGATCTGCCGCCGAAACCGCTGGCGCTCGATCGCGCAGCGAACGTGCCGGACAGACTCACGCTGCGCCCAGGCCAATACAGGAAGGTCAAGTACTCGGCCCCGTGGCCGGACACGGCGCGCGGCACGGTGAAAGTCGACCCGGTGGGTTTCGATTCATCGCCCATGCTGATCGTGCTTAACCGCGGCGACAAGCAAGCCCAGGTTGTCGCCGCGGAGACCGCCGAGACGCAGGCAAAGACGCCGCAGCAACTTGCGAGCGCGGAAGCGGCGGCCAATACATCGGCAGTACCGACGCCCACGAGCGACCGCATGCTGAGCGGCCGTTTATCGACGTTCGAACCCATGTATTTCGCCGATGGCCAGAACGGCGACAACCTCGCCAAGTTCCAGTTCAGCTTCAAGTACCGCCTGATGCTGCCCGACGATCCCCGCTCACGCAGCTTCCTGGACAACCTGTACTTGGCGTACACGCAGACCTCGATCTGGGACTTGTCCGCAGAGTCCGCACCCTTTCGCGATACCAGCTACCAGCCGCAACTGTTCTACTACCTGCAGGACACGGGCTGGAAGAGTTCGCTCTGGTCGCGCATGGGCGTGACGGCGGGTATCGGCCATGAATCGAACGGCAAGAGCGGCGCCGATTCGCGCGCGATCAATATCGCGTTCGTCCGCCCGACGTGGGATTTCGGCGATGTCAACTCGAACCACCTGACCATATCGCCGAAGGTTTATTACTACATCACAAAGAGCGGCAACGAGGATATCCAGGACTATCGCGGGTACGTGGATTTGCTCGTGAAGTACGGCAGCCCGGAAAGCTGGCAACTCGCGGCGACCTTGCGCAAAGGGACGAAGGCGAAATACGGCAGCGTGGATGCCCAGTTCACGTACCCGCTTGCCAAGCTCATCAACAGCGCATGGGGCGGTTATTTGTGGGTGGGGTATTTTAACGGCTACGGCGAGGACATTCTCGACTACAACCAGCGGCAACACTGGATCGCCCGGATCGGATACAGCATTGCGCGGTAAAATCGGGTTCACTTTCCGCGCAGGCGCTGCCGTTTAACACGTGCAGCGCCCGCTTTACAGGCGTCTTATGGCATCGAATCTTCACGATTTACCCGACAGCCCGTGCATTGGCGTGTGCTCCACGCTCTTCGACGACATTTGCAAGGGCTGCGGCCGGACCGCCTCCGAAGTTTCCAACTGGGTATTCCTGAGCGACGACGAAAAGCGCGCGATCTGGGAGCGTATCAACCGCGAAGGCTCGGCGATGCGTTTCACGCGCGACAAGGTCTGAGCCGCGCTATTGCGTTGTTCCGGCGTCGTTCAGGCCGGCGCCGCCGCAGGACGAATGTCCGCAACCAGAAGGTCGAGCAATTCGCGCACGCTGCGAATCGCCGAGCCAAACGGAAGCGCCTCGCGCCCGCGGAAAAACAATCCGGTCTGACGATCGCCGCGTAGTGCCGCGGACAACCGGGCATCGATGCAAAAGTGCCCGAACTTTTCGATGCCGTCGCGCCATCCGCACGCAGTCAGGCAGTTCAGGCCCGACTGACATTCTTGCGGCTTCGTGCCGATCTTCTCGCGAATCTTCGTTTCCTGACGCATGTATCGCACGAGCCACGGCGTCTTCACGGCGCGCGCCGGCAAACCCGTCACGCTCACGAATTCGGCGATGTCTTCAGGTTTTGCATCGGCGAGAATGCGCTTGAATTCGGGATGCGCATCGCCTTCTTCGGTAACCGCGAACGCCGTTCCAAGCTGCACACCGGATGCGCCCGCCGCAAGCCAGTGACGTACCGCAGCATGACTGTCGATACCCCCCGCCACGATCAATGGGATCTGCGTTCGGCTGAGGCCGAGTGCATCGAACGTCAGCATGGTTTCTTCGATCACGCGCGCAAAATCGAAACGCTCGCTCGGGATATCCGCGACGCTTGCCACGCCAAGATGACCGCCGGCATGCGCCGGATGTTCGATCACGATGGCATCAGGCAGGCGGTTCTTCTTCATCCACTTCTTGAGCACCAGCGCGATGCCCCGGCTGTCCGAAAGAATGGGAATCAGCGCGATGTCGACACCTTGCGTCATGTCCGGCAGATCGAGCGGCAGTCCCGCGCCCATCACGATGGCGTCGGCGCCGCTATCGCACGCCGTCTGCACTGCCGCCGCATACGATGCGACTGCGCGCATCACGTTCACGGCAATCATGCCGCGACCTTCGCTGATCTCCTTCGCTGCGATGATTTCCCGGCGCAAGGCGGTCTGGTTTGCGGTCTCCAGTGTTTCCTGTGACGGTTCAATGCGGCACATTTCCATCAGATCAGGATGGTGGTGGCGCAAGTCGATGCTGGCGATCGTACCCATTGCGCCCTCCCTTGCCACCGAGCCGGCCAGCCGGTGCGCGGAAACGCCAACGCCCATGCCTCCCTGCACAACAGGAAGCAAGGTGCGGCCGCGGATGGTCAGGTGGGAAAGAGGCGTCATGTGGGGTTCAACTCCTGGGTCAAAGTTTTTTCAGCTTGCAGGAGGTTAGACAGACCCATGTTGCGATTTATCAATCAAGTTCGACTGTGCTGCGTTTCGTTTTCGCGAACGTGTTTGCGGTTGATTGTGTTGCGGTTGATTGTGTTGCAGCTCTTGTCTGGCACTAACGCGGCCTTGAAAACGCAAAGGGTCCGCTTCTTTCGAAGCGGACCCTTTCGGATTCGGCTATTCGACTGTCGTGTTACTGAATACCCTGACTTGCCAGCAGCTCTTCATACGTGCCGCCGAAGTCACGAATCGTGCCGTCGTTCTTGACTTCGATTACACGATTCGCCAAGCCGTTCACGAACTCGCGGTCATGCGACACGAAGATCAATGTGCCTTCGTATTTCTCGAGCGCAATCTGCAGGGATTCGATAGATTCCATGTCCATGTGATTGGTCGGCTCGTCCATCAGCAAGACGTTCGGGCGGCCGAGCATCAGCTTGCCCCAGATCATGCGGCCTTTTTCACCGCCTGACAGCACCTTGACGGACTTCTTGATGTCGTCGGCGTTGAAAAGCAAACGCCCGAGCGTACCGCGCACCATCTGGTCGTCGTCCCCGTCCTGACGATACTGATCGACCCAGTCGGTCAGCGTCTCGTCGTTCGGAAACTCTTCGTACGTGTCCTGCGGCATGTAGCCGATCAGCGCGTTTTCCGCCCACTTGACCGTACCGCCATCCAGTTCGATCGCGCCCTTCAACGCGCGCAGCAGCGTGGTCTTGCCCGCACCGTTCTCGCCGATGATCGCGATCCGCTCACCCGGCTGCACGCTCAAATTGAGATGATTGAAGATGGTCCGGTCGTATTTCTTCGTGATGCCATCGGCCACGACCGCGATGTTGTGCAGCTTCTTCTCGAACTCGAAGCGAATGAACGGGTTCTGACGCGACGAAGGCTTGAACTCCTCGATCTTGATCTTCTCGATCTGCTTTGCGCGGCTCGTCGCCTGGCGCGCCTTCGACTTGTTCGCCGAAAAGCGGCGTACGAAGTCCTGCAGATCGGCCACACGATCCTTCGCCTTCTGGTTCGCGCTCGCTTGACGCTCGCGCGCCTGAGCCGACGCCAGCATGTAGTCGTCGTAGTTACCCGGATAAACCTTGAGCGTGCCGTAATCCATGTCCGCCATGTGCGTGCAGACCTGGTTCAGGAAGTGCCGGTCGTGGGAAATGATCACCATGGTCGAGTTGTACTGGTTCAGCACGTCCTCGAGCCAGCGGATGGACGTGATGTCCAGGTTGTTGGTCGGTTCGTCGAGCAGCAGCACGTCCGGCTTCGAGAACAACGCTTGCGCGAGCAGCACGCGCAGCTTCCAGCCCGGCGCTACGTTGCTCATTGGTCCGGCATGGTCTTCGATTGCAATACCGATACCGAGCAGCAGTTCGCCCGCACGCGCTTCAGCGGTATAGCCGTCGTATTCCGCAAACTTTGCTTCGAGTTCGGCGGCGTGCATGTAGTCGTCGTCGGTGGCGTCCGGATTCGCATAAATGGCGTCGCGCTCGGACATGGCATTCCACATTTCCGTGTGGCCCATCATGACGACGTCGATCACGCGCATGTCTTCATACGCGAACTGATCCTGGCGCAACTTGCCCAGGCGAACGTTCGGTTCGAGCATCACGTTGCCGGAGCTCGGTTCCAGGTCGCCACCCAGGATTTTCATGAACGTGGATTTGCCGCAGCCGTTTGCCCCAATGAGGCCGTAGCGATTTCCTTCCCCGAACTTGACCGAAATGTTCTCGAAGAGGGGCTTCGGCCCGAATTGCATGGTGATGTTGGCAGTAGACAGCACAGCGCGTCCTTTTGAATGGTGTACGGCGAAAAACCTGCAATTTTAGCAGTTTTTGCGACGATTTGCGGCGTTGCAGCGGAACGGGACGGCAAAGCGGCGCTGAAGGCCGCTCGCCGCCTGTGTCCTGCCTACACGCGCTCAGCGATATACGCCTTCACCACGCCTGCGTCAGCTTTGACGATATCGAACTTCTGTGGCAATTCTTCCATGCCAATAAAAGCTGCCGGACGTTCCGGTTCGCGCTGCAGGGCTTCGCGGATGGTTTCGCCGAACTTGATGGGCTGCGCTGTCTCCAGCACGATCATGGGGACACCCGGCTTCAAATGTTCGCGAGCCACTTTCAAGCCGTCTGCCGTGTGCGTGTCGATCATGGTGTCGTACCGGCTGAATGCGTCGCGGATGGTTTCCACCCGGTCCGCATGGCTGCTGCGCCCCGACACGAAACCGAATTCCTTCACGCGCCCGAAATCGCCGCTTGCCGCGAGGTCAAAACCGCCCTTTTCCTCAACGTCACGGAAAAGCTGCAGTACTCGGGCCGGATCGCGGCCGAGCAGATCGAACACAAAACGCTCGAAATTAGACGCCTTCGAGATATCCATGCTCGGGCTCGTCGTGTGATACGTCTCGGCGGCCGTGCGCACGCGATAAACCCCGGTGCGGAAAAACTCGTCCAGCACGTCGTTTTCATTCGTGGCGACAACGAGCTGTTCGATCGGCAAGCCCATCATCCGCGCAATATGTCCCGCGCAGACGTTGCCGAAATTACCCGACGGCACCGTGAACGACACCCGCTCGGCGTTCGATTTCGTCGCGGCGAAGTAGCCCTTGAAGTAATAGACCACCTGCGCAACCACGCGGGCCCAGTTGATCGAATTGACCGTACCGATCTTGTTGGCAGCCTTGAACGCGTGATCGTTCGATACAGCCTTGACGATGTCCTGGCAACCATCGAAATTGCCGACGACCGCCAGATTGAAAATGTTCGGGTCCTGCAGCGAAAACATCTGCGCCGTCTGGAACGCGCTCATCTTCTGATGCGGCGAGAGCATGAACACGCGCAAGCCCTGCTTGCCGCGCATGGCGTACTCGGCGGCGCTGCCTGTGTCGCCTGAAGTGGCGCCCAGGATGTTGAGCGTCTCACCGTGCTTCGCGAGCGTGTACTCGAACAGGTTGCCGAGCAACTGCATGGCCATGTCCTTGAACGCGAGCGTCGGTCCGTTCGACAATTCCAGCAGCGACACGGTCGTGCCGTTCTCCACGCCCAGCGTCTTGATCGGCGTGATCTGCGATGCGCTTTCGTGATCGCGAACGTTGCTGTACGTCTTTGCGGTATAGGTGCGCCGTGTGAGCGAACGAAGGTCTTCGTCAGGGATATCGTCGCTGAACTTGCGCAGGATTTCGTAGGCGAGATCTGCATAAGGCAGCGAGCGCCACGCGTCGAGTTCCTGCGCCGTGACGCGCGGGTACTCAGCGGGCAGATACAGGCCGCCATCCTTGGCGAGACCGCCGAGAAGGATGTCGGAGAAAGTATGGCGCTCGCCAATGCCTGCGCCGCGGGTCGAGATGTAGTTCATTTCAGGGCCTTATTTCATTCCTTCCATGCGCAGTTTCGTCACCTTCGAAACCACCGTGGAGAGCGCTTCGATCTGCGTGATCGCTGCGTTGATTTCCTTTTCAACCGTTTCGTGCGTGAGCAGGATGATGTCGGTCTCGCCCTTGTCCTCGCCGTTGACGTGCTCGGATTCCTTCTGCAGCAAGGCATCGATCGAGATGACCTTGTCCGCGAGAATGCGCGTGATGTTGGCGAGCACACCGGTCACGTCAGCCACCCGCAAACGCAGGTAGTAGCTGCTCGTCACTTCCTCGATAGGCAGAATCGGTGTATTCGCCAGGCTGTCGTGCTGGAATGCCAGGTGCGGCACGCGATGCTCCGGGTCGGCCGTATGCAGGCGCGTCACATCCACGAGATCCGCGACCACCGCCGACGCGGTGGGCTCCGCGCCCGCGCCCTTGCCGTAGTAGAGCGTGGTGCCCACGGCATCGCCGTGAACCACGACCGCGTTCATTGCCCCTTCCACGTTCGCGAGCAAACGCTTTTCCGGGATCAGCGTCGGGTGCGTGCGCAATTCGATGCCTTTCTCCGTGCGGCGCGCGATCCCCAGGAGCTTGATCCGGTAACCCAGGTCTTCAGCGTAGCGGATATCGATTGCATCCAGTTTGCTGATGCCTTCCACATAAGCGCGGTCGAATTGCACGGGTACGCCGAACGCGATCGCGCTCATGATCGTGACCTTGTGCGCGGCGTCCACGCCTTCAATGTCGAAGGTAGGATCGGCTTCCGCATACCCCAGTTCCTGTGCCGCTTTCAGCGCGGTCGCGAAGTCGAGCCCGCGATCGCGCATCTCGGACAGGATGTAGTTCGTCGTACCGTTGATGATGCCCGCGATGTATTCGATCCGGTTGGCCGTCAGCCCTTCGCGCAGCGCCTTGATGATCGGAATGCCGCCCGCGACCGCCGCCTCGAACGCCACCATCACGCCTTTCTTGCTGGCCGCCTCGAAGATCTCGTTGCCGTGCACGGCGAGCAGCGCCTTGTTCGCCGTCACCACGTGCTTGCCGTTGGCGATCGCACGCAGCACCAGGTCACGCGCCACGCCCGTGCCGCCGATCATCTCGGCCACGATGTCGATGGACGGATCGTCCACGACCGAATTGAAGTCGGTCGTGATCTCGATGCCTTCGGCGCCCTTCACCTTGGACGGCGTTCGCACGGCGATGCGCGAAATTTCGATACCACGTCCGGCGCGCCGTTTGATTTCTTCCTGATTGCGGCGCAGCACCGTGAAGGTGCCGCTGCCGACGGTGCCGAAGCCCAGCAGGCCAACTTTGATCGGTTCCATTGCAGCGTAAGTCTTTTAAGAGAGGTGTTAAACAGAGTGACGCTTTCGATAACCATCGAGAAAGCGCGCGATACGGTTGATCGAGTCAGCCAGATCGTCCACGTTCGGCAGGAACACCACGCGGAAATGATCGGGCGCCGGCCAGTTGAAACCCGTGCCCTGCACGAGCAACGTGCGTTCTTCAAGCAACAGGTCCGTGATGAACTGCTGGTCGTCGACGATCGGATACATCTTCGGGTCGAGCTTCGGGAACATGTACAGCGCCGCTTGCGGCTTCACGCAACTCACGCCGGGAATGGCGGTCAGCATGTCGTACGCAAGCTCGCGCTGCTTGAAGAGGCGCCCGCCTGGCAGGATCAGGTCGTTGATGCTCTGGTAGCCGCCGAGCGCCGTCTGGATGGCGTACTGTCCCGGCACGTTCGCGCACAAGCGCATGGACGCAAGGATGCCTAGCCCTTCCATATAGTCGTTCGCAATCCGGCGATTCTCGCCCGTCAACCCGGAAATGAACATCCAGCCCGCACGATACCCGCACGCCCTATAGCTCTTCGAAAGGCTGTTGAACGTGACCGTCAGCACGTCCTCGGACAAAGCCGCGACCGCCGTATGCTTGCGGCCGTCGTAGACGATCTTGTCGTAGACCTCGTCGGCGAAAATGATCAGGCCGTGCTTGCGGGCGATCTCGATCATTTCGGTCAGCAGCGCGTCGGAATACAGCGCGCCGGTCGGATTGTTCGGGTTGATGATGACCAGTGCCTTCGTGTTCGGCGTGATCTTCGAGCGCAGGTCGTCGAGATCGGGCATCCAGTCAGCGGCTTCGTCGCAGAGATAATGCACAGGCGTGCCGGATGACAGGCTGACCGCGGCCGTCCACAGCGGGTAGTCCGGCGCGGGCAGCAGCACTTCGTCGCCGTCGTTGAGCAAACCCTGCATGGCCATCACGATCAGCTCGGACGCGCCGTTGCCGATGTAGATGTCGTCCAGCTCCACGCCCAGCACACCCTTTTCCTGCGTGTAATGCATGATCGCCTTGCGCGCAGCGAACACGCCCTTCGAGTCCGAATATCCCGACGATGCAGGCAGATTCCGGATCATGTCCTGGATGATTTCGTCGGGCGCGTCGAAACCAAACGAGGCCAGATTGCCAATGTTGAGCTTGATGATCCGGTGACCTTCGTCCTCGAGACGCTTCGCGTGTTCGAGCACGGGTCCGCGAATGTCGTAACAGACGTTCTGTAATTTATTGGACTTGAGAATCGGTTTCACGGCGGGAAGGCTCACTCGGTTACTTGAAATCAGGCTCTGTTGGTTATCGGGTGCAGTCGGCGGCCAAGGTCGGCGAAAGGATACGAACAAAGGACATTGCGGCCTGCGCTGCAAGGCGTTCCAATCCGGACCGGGATCGCGTCGATGCACGCGGGCCGGTCACAAGATGCAACAAGGACGTTCGACCGTGGTGGACGTCATGGCGCTCCTGAACCGGCGAAAATTTCGGGATTCGGAAGGCAGCGCAGAACAGGCAGTCTAGCGAAAATGCGCCGGATAAAGGCGGGTTTGGGCTCAAACGTGTGATTTTTGGCCATCAGGCCAAGGAAAACAGCCCTTTTTTGCGTGTCGGCAAGCAGCTTGTGGCGGCACGCGAAGCACTGCGCCGTCCGGACTCGCAACCCGCGAACGGCTGAAAAGTTATAATTTAGCGGATTAAGCGTGACTTTCGCAATGCGCGCGCCGTACTCGCCGGCAGATTCTTCCCGGCACGGGCGTTCGCACAGTCGCTCCTTGCCATCAACCCGCCTGTCGGACTATCGATTTGAAATTACATCAGGAAGCCAGCGGCGCGCTCAACACCATCACGAGTTACGGCGCCGATTACGTCGCGATCAATCTCCAGCGTCATGAAGGCAGCATTATCGTGATGCCGGAAAGTCCCGTGATCCAGTGGCCGGTCACGTCGTTCGAGACGCTCACGCCTGAACATTTCGATGCGCTGCTCGAGCTGGCGCCCGAAGTCATCGTGTTCGGCAGCGGCGCGCGCCTGCGTTTTCCGCATCCGCGGCTTACTGCCAGGCTCACGCAGCAGCGCATTGGCGTCGAGACGATGGACTTCGGCGCCGCATGCCGCACTTACAACATTCTGATGTCGGAAGGCCGCCGGGTCGCCGCCGCGCTGCTGCTCGAAGCCTGATCCGCGCTCGCTGAACCGGTTCGTAACGTCATCAAGGCGCCTCAGCGCGGAATCGGCACGCCAGTACGATAAACTGCCGCCCGGCAGCTTTGTCACGTAAGCCCGGCCCGCGCCCTTCGGTCAGCAGTTGAAACGTTGCACGTTTCTTCACCTACCAGCCCATTCGGACAGCTTGTGCGTATTGTCGAAGACGCGGAACCTGCGTGTGTTCACCGAACATGTGCGACAAGACATCCGGAGCCCGCCTAAGCCGCCCTTAAGTCTCGATGCGCAACACTCGAGCCCCTTTTTGAATTTGCTTTTCGCCGCAAAAGCGGCACTGGACAGGTCGACTTCTATGAACGATACGCCTTACCGGCTACCGCTCACCCGCCTCTCGCTTTTATTGCTGGTCGCAGCGCTCGCTGTGGTCTGGTTTGCGCCCCTCGGCCTGCGCCATCTCGTTCCCAGCGACGAAGGCCGGTACGCGGAAATGGCCCGCGAAATGTTCGTGACCGGTGACTGGATCACGCCGCGATACAACGGCTACAAATATTTCGAGAAACCGCCGCTGCAAACCTGGGCGAACGCGCTGACGTTCGCGTGGTTCGGGATCGGCGAATGGCAGGCGCGGCTCTATACCGCACTGACGGGGTTTGCCGGCGTGCTGCTGATTGGCTATACCGGCGCGCGAGTATTCAATGGCGTGACGGGCTTTTGCGCGGCAGTCGTCCTTGCGACGTCGCCCTACTGGAATCTGATGGCCCATTTCGACACGCTCGACATGGGTTTGTCCTTCTGGATGGAACTCACGCTGTGCGGCTTGTTGCTCGCGCAACGCCCCAACCTCCCCGCCAGCCAGGTCCGGCTTTGGATGTGGCTCTGCTGGGCCGGCATGGCGCTCGCATTGCTCTCAAAGGGGCTGGTCGGTCTTATTCTGCCGGGCGCGGTCCTTGTG
The DNA here is from genome assembly GCF_001557535.2 of Burkholderia sp. PAMC 26561. Taxonomy (NCBI): domain Bacteria; kingdom Pseudomonadati; phylum Pseudomonadota; class Betaproteobacteria; order Burkholderiales; family Burkholderiaceae; genus Burkholderia; species Burkholderia sp. PAMC 26561. The sequence goes on along the minus strand of NZ_CP014306.1, from coordinate 2,755,790 downwards.
CTCTACACGCTGATCGCGCGTGACTGGGCCCTGTGGCGGCGCCTTTACATTGGCAGCGGACTGATCCTGTTTGCGATCATCTCCGTGCCCTGGTTCGTGCTGGTGCAGATGAAAAATCCGGAGTTCCTGAACTTCTTTTTCATCGTGCAGCAGTTTCAGCGTTATCTGACGCCCGAACAGAACCGGCCGGGCGCGTTCTATTACTTTGTGCCCGTTTTGATCATCGGATTCCTGCCCTGGCTCTCCGTGATTTTCCAGAGCGCCCGCCACGCGGTGAAAGTGCCACGACAGCCAAACGGCTTTGCGCCGGTCACCTTGCTGCTGCTCTGGACGGCCTTCATCTTCCTGTTTTTCAGCGCATCACACTCGAAACTCCTGTCCTATACGCTGCCGATTGCGCCGTCGATCGCGTTGCTTATCGCAATCTATTTGCCGCTTCTGACGAGGGTGCAATGGAGCCGGCATTTGATTGGCTATGCCGTCTTTCTGGTCGCGGCGGCATTCGGCGCAATCTTCCTGGGTCGCATGGGCGGTGGGCATACGCCGAACTCTCTGTATCGTGAGTTCCAGCTTTGGGTGTATGCAGCGCTCGCTGTTGCGTTCGTAGTCACGCTTGCAGCGATCTGGTACAACCGGCGCAGTTCGATTGGCGGCGTTGTGTTGCTGGGCACCGCGTGGTTGCTGATCGGTACCATCGCGGGAACAGGACACGATGTCTTCGGCCGCGAGAGTTCCGGCGTGAAACTGGTGCCTGCGGTCAAGGCAGCTATGGCAAAGCTCCCGGCAGACACGCCGTTTTATTCGGTTGCCAAGCTCGACCACACCATGCCGTTTTACCTCGGCCACACCATGATCATGGTCCAGGAGCCCGACGAACTGCAGTTCGGCGTGACGACGGAGCCGCAGAAATGGTTGCCGACCATCGATGCGTGGATTGAACGCTGGGACGCCGATCGATACGCTCTCGCGCTGATGCCCCCGGGCAGGTATGACGAAATGCTTGCGAAAAACGTGCCGATGAAAGTGATTGCGCGTGATGATCGAAGGGTCATTGTGGAAAAGCCGCAGCCTTGAAACAATGGTGCGGCGTTCGCGCAAGCCATTTTGTACAAGAATGCTGCGCCGCACTACGCCGATAAAAACCACTATTACGGTCGACGATGAACCCGATATCCTTCATTTGCATCATCACCGGCGTCCTGTTGAACGCCGGTGCGCAGTTGCTGCTCAAAGCAGGTGTGAACGCCGTGGGCCATTTCGAGTTCACGCCGGCGAACATCGTGCCGATTGGTTTGAAGATTGCAACGCAATGGCCGATCATCGGTGGCCTCACCTGCTATGTGTTCAGTGTCGTGGTGTGGATCGTGGGTTTGTCGCGGGTCGACGTTTCCGTGGCTTATCCCATGCTTTCATTGGGTTACGTGGTAAACGCTTTCGCAGCGTGGTATTTGTTCGGTGAAATTCTGTCAGTGCAGCGCCTGGTTGGTATCGGCATCATCCTGATTGGCGTAGTGGTGTTGACCCGCGCCTAGCCCCGGCTTCGCTTTTGTCAGCTTATGTCAACGCCTCGCTCCTCCATTTCTAACGCAGAGACTCCATGACCCAGAACGTGACCTCCAAAACGCTCCCTTTCCTGCCGTTCGTGCGCTCCGAGATCGACGAAGAGACGATCCAGGGCGTCGCCGACGTACTGCGTTCCGGCTGGATCACGACCGGCCCGCAGAACACGCAGTTCGAAGCTGATCTGTCTGCCTATTGCGGCGGCCGCCCGGTGCGCACGTTCAATTCCGGTACGGCGACCATGGAAATCGGCTTGCGGATTGCGGGCGTAGGCGAAGGCGAAGGCGACGAAGTCATCACCACGCCGATGACCTGGGTCTCGACCAGCAATGTGATCATTGAAACGGGCGCCACGCCAGTATTTGCGGACATCGATCCGGTCACGCGCAATATCGACCTGGATCTACTGGAAAAAGCCATCACGCCGCGCACCAAGGCCATCCTGCCGGTATATCTCTCTGGTTTGCCCGTGGATATGGACCGCCTCTACGGCATCGCCCGCGACCATAAATTGCGCGTGATCGAAGACGCCGCGCAGGCGTTCGGTTCAAGCTGGCGCGGCAAGAAAATCGGCTCGTTTGGCGACATGGTTTCGTTCAGTTTTCACGCCAACAAGAACGTGACGTCCATAGAAGGCGGCGCGCTTGTCCTGAATAACGAAGAGGAAGCGGTGCTGGCCCAGAAGTACCGGCTGCAGGGCATCACGCGCACGGGCTTCGACGGAATGGACTGCGACCTGCTCGGCGGCAAATACAATCTCACCGATGTCGCCGCTCGCGTCGGCCTCGGGCAGTTGAAGCACGTCGAGCGTTTCACGGAAAAGCGCCGCGAGCTCGCGCGAGCCTATTTCGAGAGTTTCGCGAACGGCTCGGCCGTGCGCGCGGGCGTGCAACTGCCGGTGCAGAACTTCACTGACAGCAACTGGCACATGTTCCAGATTGCGTTGCCGCTGGAGCGCCTCTCCCTCACGCGCTCGGAATTCATGGGGCAGATGAAGGAGCGCGGCATCGGCACGGGCGTGCATTACCCGGCGCTGCATCTGTTCACGCTGTACCGGGCGCGCGGTTTCCATGAAGGCATGTTCCCGCAAGCCGAAAAGTATGGCGCGTCCACGGTTACGCTGCCCCTTTTCACGCAGATGACCCATGACGACGTGACGCGAGTCGTGCAGGCCGTCGATGAAATCTGCGCGGCGCACGCCATATAAGAAGAAGCCGCGCCGCGGGCTGCGGCCGGCGCAGCATCAATTGATTACGGAAATCTAGCGGAACCATCGCCAATATGAGTCAAACCGATTTTTTGCCGACCGGCCCCGAACTGACGGTCGTGGTCCCGGTGTACAACGAGGAAGACGGCCTCGCCGCGCTCTTCTCGCGCCTGTATCCCGCGCTCGATGCGCTCGGTGCAACGTATGAGGTCATTTTTATCAACGACGGCAGCAGGGACAAATCCGCCGCACTGCTCGCGCAGCAATTTCGCGCACGTCCGGACACGACGCGCGTGATCCTGCTAAACGGCAATTACGGCCAGCACATGGCCATCCTCGCCGGCTTCGAGCAGTCACGCGGGGAAAGCGTAATCACGCTGGACGCCGACCTGCAGAATCCGCCCGAGGAAATCGCCAAGCTGCTAACCAAGATGCGCGAGGGTTACGACTATGTCGGCACGATCCGTCAGCAGCGCCGGGATAGTTTCTGGCGCAAGAAGGCATCGCGGCTGATGAACCGATTGCGCGAACGCATCACGCGGATTCGCATGACGGACCAGGGCTGCATGCTGCGCGGGTATAGCCGTCATATCATCGATACGATCAATCGTTGCGGCGAAATCAACACGTTCATTCCGGCGCTCGCCTACACGTTCTCGCAGAATCCGATTGAAATCGATGTCGCGCACGAAGAACGTTTCGCGGGCGAATCCAAGTATTCGCTGTACAGCCTGATCCGCCTGAACTTCGACCTCGTGACCGGGTTTTCGGTCGTGCCGCTGCAGTGGTTATCGTTCATAGGCGTGATTCTTTCGGTAGGGTCCGCAGGTTTGTTCCTGCTGCTGCTGGTGCGGCGTTTCATGTTCGGCGCGGAAGTCGAAGGTGTGTTCACGCTGTTCGCCATCACCTTCTTCATGCTCGGCGTGATCATCTTCGCGCTGGGGCTGCTCGGCGAGTACATCGGCCGGATCTATCAGCAGGTTCGTGCACGGCCGCGTTATCTGGTTCAGACAATACTGGAAGAACGCGACGGCCAGATCTCGCGTACCAAGCCGCGTCAGGAAGCCGTCGCCGCGATCACGCGCGAGGTCGATCCGTCATGAGGTCTTTGCCATGAAGCCACGCGCAGTCGTGTTCGCGTATCACAACGTCGGCGTGCGTTGCCTGCAGGTGTTGCTGGCGCGCGGCGTGGACGTTGCGCTGGTCGTCACGCACGAAGACAATCCGCAAGAGAACATCTGGTTCAGCAGCGTGAAATCCGTGGCGGCGGATCATGGGATCGACGTGATCACGCCCGCCGACCCGAAGTCGGCCGAGCTGCATGACGCCATAGCCAGGCTTGCGCCGGACTTCATCTTCTCGTTCTACTACCGTCATATGCTGCCGGTCGGCCTGCTCGCGCTCGCCACGCGCGGCGCGTACAACATGCACGGCTCGCTGCTGCCGAAATATCGCGGCCGCGTTCCAACCAACTGGGCCGTGCTGAACGGCGAGACGGAAACCGGTGCGACGCTGCATGAAATGGCGGCAAAGCCCGACGCCGGGACCATTCTCGCGCAGACGCCTGTTCCCATTCTCCCGGACGACACCGCGAGCCAGGTCTTCGACAAAACCACCGTCGCCGCCGAACAGACGCTCTGGCGTGTGCTGCCGGCGCTGATCGCAGGGGAAGCGCCGCATCTTCCGAACGATCTCAGCAAAGGCAGCTATTTCGGCGGCAGGAAACCGGAAGATGGGCGTATCGACTGGTCGAAACCGGCACAGCAGGTGTACAACCTGATTCGCGCCGTCGCGCCGCCGTATCCGGGCGCTTTCACGGATCTTGGACCGACACGGTTTATCGTGGCGCGGGCCCGGCTCGTGCCGGAGACCGGTTTGCCCGATTTCGAAGCCGAGACCCTGCGCGCGCTCGGGGATTTGCCCCCCGGCCTTCACGTGAAGGATAATGCGCTGTTTGGCGTATGCGGCGATGGCCGCGTCGTCGCCATTCGTGAACTACGGCAGCCATTCGTGGACGAAAGCCAGACTCCAGCCGGCGGCGAACGCGTCGTCAGTCCCGCCGAATTCGGCCGACTCACTCAATCACTTCCTCATTCATGAAAAAAGTCCTGATCCTGGGTGTCAACGGCTTCATTGGCCACCACCTTTCCAAGCGCATTCTCGAGACGACCGACTGGGAAGTCTTCGGCATGGACATGCAGCGCGACCGTTTGGGCGACCTCGCCCACCATGAGCGCATGCATTTCTTCGAAGGCGACATCACGATCAACAAGGAGTGGGTCGAATATCACATCAAGAAATGCGATGTGATCCTCCCGCTGGTCGCGATCGCAACGCCGGCCACCTACGTGAAGCAGCCGCTGCGTGTGTTCGAGCTCGACTTCGAAGCGAACCTGCCCATCGTGCGTTCGGCCGTGAAGTACGGCAAGCACCTCGTGTTCCCGTCGACGTCCGAGGTCTACGGCATGTGCACGGACGAGCAGTTCGATCCCGAGGAATCGCAACTCAGCTACGGCCCGATCAACAAGCCGCGTTGGATCTACGCGTGCTCGAAGCAGTTGATGGACCGCGTGATCTGGGGTTACGGCATGGAAGGCCTGAACTTCACGCTGTTCCGCCCGTTCAACTGGATCGGCCCGGGCCTCGACTCCATCTACACGCCGAAGGAAGGCAGCTCGCGAGTGGTCACGCAGTTCCTCGGCCATATCGTGCGGGGCGAAAACATCAGTCTCGTCGATGGCGGCGCGCAAAAACGTGCGTTCACGGATATCGACGACGGCATTGGCGCGCTGATGAAGATCATCGAAAACAAGAACGGCGTGGCGACGGGCAAGATCTACAACATCGGCAATCCGAGCAACAACTTCTCGGTGCGCGAACTCGCGAACAAGATGCTGAAGCTCGCGAACGAGATCAGCGAGTACGCCGAGAGCGCGAAGACCGTGCAACTGGTCGAGACGTCGTCGGATGCTTATTACGGCACGGGCTACCAGGACGTGCAGAACCGCGTGCCCAAGATCGACAACACGATCGAAGAACTGGACTGGAAACCGGTCGCGACCATGGACGACGCCCTGCGCAAGATCTTCGAAGCGTATCGCGGCGATGTGGCGACGGCCCGGCGCCTTGTCGAAGACCAGAATTAAGGGCGGCGCGTGGCTCGCATCGTTCTGAAAATCGACGTCGATACGTTGCGCGGCACGCGCGAAGGTGTGCCGAATCTCGCGCGCCTGCTCGACAAGTATCACGCCCGCGCGACCTTCCTGTTCAGTCTCGGACCCGATCACACCGGCTGGGCTTTACGCCGGGTGTTTCGTCCGGGGTTCCTGAAGAAGGTCTCGCGGACATCGGTCGTGGAGCACTACGGCGTCAAGACGCTCATGTATGGCGTGCTTCTGCCGGGGCCGGACATCGGCCGGCGTGCGGTTGCAGAGATGCGCGCAATTCACGAAGGCGGCTTCGAGTGCGGCATCCACACGTGGGACCACGTCTACTGGCAGGACAACGTCCGCGCAGGCAACCGTGAGTGGACCGCCGCGCAGATGCAGCGCAGCCACGCGCGTTTCATCGAAATCTTCGGCGCACCGCCCGTCACGCACGGCGCGGCAGGCTGGCAGATGAACGGCTACGCGTTTGAACAGATCGATGCCTGGGGCATGAAGTACGCGTCCGACGGACGGGGCCACGCGCCCTACATTCCCGTGCTCGATGGCCGCGTCCTGAATCACGTCCAGATGCCGACCACGCTGCCCACGCTGGATGAGGTTCTGGGCGTCGATGGCGTCGACGTGAGCAACGTCGCCGCTCATCTGCTCGGGCTGACATCGAAGCGGGATCACGATCAGGTATTCACGCTGCACGCCGAACTCGAGGGACAAAAGCTTGCCCCGGTTTTCGAGCAGATGCTGGCTGGCTGGAGCGCCCAGGGTCACACGTTCTGCACGATGGGTGACTATCATGCGACGCTGGACCGCTCGACGCTGCCCACGTACCCTGTTGCGTGGGGCGAGATTCCGGGCCGCGCGGGTGAGCTGATCCTGCAGCCGGACTGATGCCTCGCGCGGGCTCAGCGAGCTTGCAGGAACGAGATTCTTCCAATCTGCACCACCGTTTCAACGTGCCCGATCACCAGAAACTGGCGTCCGGGCACGCGTCATCGATAAAAAAGAGGAGAAACTCCGTGCCGATCGCAGTCGATCAACCTGTTCCCGATTTCACCGCCCCCGCCACCGGCGGCGACTTTTCGCTGTCCAGCCTGAAGGGCAAGAAAGTCGTGCTGTTTTTCTATCCGAAGGACAATACGCCGGGGTGCACCACTGAAAGCCTGCAATTCCGCGATCTCTACGACCAGTTCAAGGCAGCCGGCGCGGAGGTCATCGGTATCTCGCGCGACAGCGTGAAATCGCACGACAACTTCAAGGCGAAGCTGGAACTGCCGTACACACTGGTGTCCGACTCCGACGAAGCCATCTGCTCGCTCTTCGGCGTCATCAAGATGAAGAAAATGTATGGCAAGGAAGTCCGCGGAATCGAGCGTTCGACCTTCCTGCTGGACGCGAACTGTGTGCTTCGCCGGGAGTTCCGTGGCGTAAAGGTTCCAGGTCACGTCGAGCAGATTGTGGAAGCTGTACAAGCGCTTTGAGGCACGTTATATTGATTCGCAATGAGCGCATGCCCCTCCTTCCATTTCTCTTTACGTAGCGCCCGGTGTATCGCGGCAACCACCGCGACCGGCACGGGTCTCCGCTACACACGACGCTCCGGCTTCACATGTTGCCCGGGCGAAGTGAAGGACGAAAGGAGCAGGTACGCAGGCGCTCCAGAGCCGCTGGTCCCAACGTCCGGGACGGCGGCTTTTTTGTTTGCGGACGCTCCCTCCCGCGCTGCGCGCCGCGCCGTCCGCGCGTTTGAACTCCCGTTTGATCTTCAGGACGCAACTTCCAAGGAGCCGATCGAAATCTAGGCGAACCGGCGTTTTCGAAACCGAAGCGCGTCACCGGGCGCAAACTGCATCGAAGTCAGGCCTGATAACTCAGGCCAACCCAGCAGGATGCGACAGGCGACGCACGACATAAGATCCGATCCTTTCGAGGGAAACCATGCCTTTGCCTACCGCACCCGTCAAGCTCGGCAACCTCCTGCCGTCTGAAGAATACAAAGCCAAAGCCCGGCCTGCCCGACCATCCAGAAAGCAGGCGAGCGAGGGCGACCTAGCCACGACTGACATCGATACTGACTTCGCCGCGCCGGCTAGCGCTTCGCGCCCCACCGCCGCGAACACGTTGCGCGCGATCGCCAGTGAAACGCTCGCGAATGCCGCAAAAGGCTCGGCCGTCGAAGCATCCGACGCCGCACCTGCCGCGCGTACGCGCCGCACCAGGCAGACCGCGGCCTTGCTGCAGCCCGCCGCTGCGCCCGCCGAGCAGGTCGAGACCACGGCGCAGCCGGCCGTGGCCCGCGCGCCGGTCGAAGCTCGCGTTCGTTCCGAAGCGCCGCCCGCCGCGCCGGCTTCGGCTGCCGCACAGCCGCGCGTTCAGCAAAAGCGCCGTCAGCGCGGCCAGCCGGAAAACGAGATCGGCAAGCTCTTCGTGCTCGATACGAACGTGCTGATGCACGATCCATCATCGCTTTTCAGGTTCGAGGAACACGACGTCTATCTGCCCATGATGACGCTCGAGGAACTCGACAACCACAAGAAAGGCATGTCGGAAGTGGCGCGCAATGCACGCCAGGTCAGCCGTACGCTGGATGCGCTGGTCGCCCATGTTGGCGAGATGTCGGCGGGATTGCCGCTCTCCGCCCTGGGTAACCGCGATGCAACCGGCCGCCTTTACTTCCAGACCACGTTGACCGACATCGAGCCGGTTGAGGGTCTGCCGGTCGGCAAGGCGGACAACCAGATTCTCGGCGTGGTTCGCGCGCTGCAAAAAGAGCGCACGGATCGCCAGGTCGTGCTGGTGTCGAAAGACATCAACATGCGCATCAAGGCCCACGCGCTCGGTCTGCCGGCAGAAGATTATTTCAACGACCAGGTCCTGGAAGACAAGGATCTGCTTTATTCCGGCGTGCGCGCGCTGCCTTCGGACTTCTGGACGAAGCACGCGAAAGGCATGGAAAGCTGGCAGGACACGAAGACAGGCACCACGTACTACCGCGTGACCGGTCCGCAATGCGCGTCCATGTTAGTGAACGAGTTTGTGTACTTCGAACCGCAGAACGGCGAACCGTCGTTCTATGGCATCGTGCGTGAGCTCAACGGCAAGACGGCGCTGCTGCAAACGCTGCGCGATTACAGTCACCACAAGAACAACGTGTGGGGCATTACATCGCGCAACCGGGAGCAGAATTTTGCGCTGAACCTGCTGATGAACCCGGACGTCGACTTTGTCACGCTGCTGGGTCAGGCCGGGACCGGCAAGACCTTGATGGCGCTGGCCGCCGGCCTCGCACAGGTACTCGACGACAAGCGCTACAACGAGATCATCGTGACCCGGGCGACGGTTCCGGTGGGCGAAGATATCGGGTTCTTGCCGGGTACGGAAGAGGAAAAGATGCAGCCGTGGATGGGCGCATTCGACGACAACCTCGAGGTCCTGCAGAAAACGGACGACGCCGCCGGCGAATGGGGCCGCGCCGCCACGCAGGAACTGATCCGCTCGCGCCTGAAGGTGAAGAGCATGAACTTCATGCGTGGACGCACGTTCGTGGACAAGTACGTGATCATCGATGAAGCGCAGAACCTGACGCCGAAACAGATGAAAACGCTCGTCACGCGGGCGGGTCCGGGTACGAAGATCGTGTGCCTGGGCAATATCGCGCAGATCGATACGCCTTATTTGACCGAAGGCAGCTCGGGGCTGACGTACGTGGTTGACCGCTTCAAGGGCTGGACGCACAGCGGTCACGTGACGCTGGCGCGCGGTGAGCGCTCGCGTCTGGCGGATTACGCTTCAGATATCCTTTAAAGTTTCACCCACTGTCCGAAAGCCCGGCAAGCATCGCTTGCCGGGCTTTTTTTGTGGTTTTTTCTCTAAACCGACGTCGTATGCAACCGCACTTACAACGTTAACCTAAAGTGACTTATCAACAAAACTTGCCGGAGCCCCATCTGACGGGCTAGTATCGCGAGACCGTCATCACGGTGAGCGGTCCGCTCGCCTTTTCGAATGCGCCGATTCTGGTCACTGCTGCTCGTCACCTTTCTCGTTGCCGCCTGCTCCAGCGCGCCGCAGCGGATATCGCGCGCGCCGGCCGAATCGAATACGACTGCTGCAAACCGCACTTTTGCCAAGCCATCCGGGTTTCCAAACTTCGTCGATCACAGCGTGGGGCGCGAGGAAATTTCCATTCAGGCAATGGCGCTTGTCGGCGTGCCGTATCGCTGGGGCGGGAATACACCGGAAGCCGGTTTTGATTGCAGCGGACTGGTTCGGTACGTGGTCGACCGCGCCGCCTCGGTCAACCTGCCACGCACGACCGCTGACATGAGCGGGCGCGGCGAGTCCATCGAACCAGACGAAGTCGCACCCGGCGACCTGATCTTCTTCAACACGACCGGACGCGCGCATTCGCATGTCGGGATCTACGTGGGCAAGCTGCGCTTCGTGAATGCGCCATCCACCGGCGGCACGGTCCGGCTTGATTATCTGACGAACCCCTACTGGGCGAAGCGCTTCGATGGCATCCGCCGCGTCGCCGCGCCTAAGTCGGCTCCAGCGCCTTTCGATTCACCGACGTATCTGGCGTCGCCCGTTCCCGCTCCGTCCGATGGCGCTGCCAGCCGGTCTGCGCCTGCACAAGTCGCGGCGGCGCCGAACAGTACCAACGCGGTTGACGCGTTCGAACCTCCGCCGCCGGTGTTGTCTGCCGCTCAGCGACAAGCGCAATCAGCCGGCGCGGTTTCGCCGGCTGTGTCTACCGCACGTGCGAGCGTCGATCCGTTCGAACCTCCGCCGTCCGCGCTTTCCGCCGCGCAACGTCAGGCGCTGGCGGCCAACGCAACCTCGCCAGTTCGGCAGCCGCAAGCGGAATCGAGCGCAATCGCTAAAGCATCGAATGCGCCGGACCCCATCGCCGCCGCCGCCGATGCCTTCGAACCACCGCCGCCGACCGCCCGCCTCGCGGCCCAACAAGTACGCGCGGTGCAGGAACAACAGCCATCGTCCGTGGCGCGCATTCCAGCTTCGGACCCGGCCGTCCACGTAATGCGTGCGTCGACGAATCCGCTCGTGCCCACGCGCCCCGCCGCCGCCGATGACCCCATCGCAAAGTTTGCCAACGGCGGCTACTGAGCCGCGAACGACGCACGCCTCTCCACACATCTCCTGACGCGCACACCCCGGCGGCCTCTGCTATCGTGTGTTGTCAAACGCTTGCCAGCATCGATTGCCAAGCGTCGAAGAATCGCAATCAGCCTCGATAAGGAGTGACCTCATGGACCTGGGACTTGCCGGGAAAGTCGTGCTCATCACGGGCGGCAGCAAGGGCATCGGCTTCGCATGCGCGCAGGCATTTGCAGCGGAAGGTGCGCGCGTCGCGATCGTTTCGCGCGATGCAGCGAACCTGGCGCGCGCCCGCGAACAGCTGGCGCAGCACGGACACCACGTGCATCTCGCACGCGCCGACCTTCACGAAGCGCACAGCGTGCAGGATGTGGTGGAGGAAGCCACGAGCGCGCTTGGCCCCATCGATATCCTTGTGAATTCCGCGGGCGCGGCGAAACGCTACGATCCCGATCTGCTCGATGCCGACGCCTACAAAGCCGCGATGGAAGCCAAGTACTTCCCATGCATCTATCCGCAGCAAGCGGTGCTGAAAAAAATGGCCGAGCGGCTGAAAGCGGACCCGAAGAGCGATCCGGGCGCGGTTGTGAACATCATCGGAATGGGCGGCAAGATTGCGAGCGATATTCACATTGCCGGTGGCGCGGCAAATGCGGCACTGATGCTGGCGACGGTTGGTCTCGCACATCATTACGCGAAACTAGGGATTCGCATCAACGCGATCAACCCGGGCGCGACCCTGACGGAACGTGTGGAGGAATCGCTCGCGCTCGAAGCCCAACGGCAAGGCATCACACGCGACGAAGCGCTGGCGCGCAGCCAGGCGAAAGTGCCGCTCGGCCGCTACGCCACTCCGGAGGAAATCGCGAACGTTGCATTGTTCCTGGCGAGCCGCCAGGCGAGCTACGTGTCCGGCGCAATCATTCCGATGGACGGCGTTGGCGCACCGTTGATTTAGAAACGAAAACGGGCGACTGATGTCGCCCGTTTCTTTAACTGCCTGATGGCATGCCGGCTTAGAAAAAGTGCCGACCTAGCCACCATGCAACGGCGGCCATTGCGGCAGATGCCGGAATCGTCAGAATCCACGCCCAGACGATGTTCCCCGCCACGCCCCAGCGCACCGCGCTGAACTTCTGCGTCGCGCCGACACCGACGATCGCGCCGGTAATCGTATGGGTGGTCGAGACGGGAATACCCAGAAACGAAGCCACGAACAGCGTGATCGCCCCGCCCGATTCCGCGCAAAACCCGCCGACTGGTTTCAGCTTCGTGATTTTCTGCCCCATCGTGCGCACGATGCGCCAGCCGCCGAAGAGCGTGCCGAGTCCCATCGACAAATAACATCCGCCGATCACCCAGATTGGCGGCGCGTCGGCTGTAACCGATGCATAACCCGCCGCAATCAGCAGCATCCAGATGATGCCGATGGTTTTCTGCGCGTCGTTACCGCCATGCCCGAGGCTATAGAGTCCCGCCGACACAAGCTGCAAGCGCCTGAAACGCCGGTCCACCTTCGACGGCGGCGTTCGGAAATACATCCACGAGACGATCAGCATGAAGAGCGACCCGAGCACAAAGCCGAGCAGCGGCGAAATGAAGATGAACGAAACGGTCTTGAGCAGGCCGTCGAGGTTAAGCGAACCCCAGCCGGATTTGGCCCATGCAGACCCGACCAGGCCGCCGATCAGCGCATGCGACGAACTCGACGGAATGCCATAGTGCCACGTGATGATGTTCCAGCCGATAGCGCCGACCAGCGCACCGAAGATCACATATTGATCGACGATTGCCGGATCGATGGTTCCCTTCCCTACGGTCGCTGCGACCTTCAAATGGAAGATGAAATACGCGATGACGTTGAAAGCTGCAGCAAAAGCCACGGCCTGCTGAGGTTTCAGCACGCCGGTAGAGACGACGGTTGCGATTGAGTTGGCGGCGTCGTGAAAACCGTTCATGAAGTCGAACACCAGCGCGACCACGACGAGCGTAATGACAGCCCAGAGGGCGAGTTGAATCGAATGCATCGTTTATCGAGTGAGTGGCGCGGCTGAAATCAGGCGTTTTCCAGCACGATGCCTTCGATGATGTTCGCGACATCCTCGCATTTATCGGTGATCGTCTCGAGCAGCTCGTAGATTGCCTTCAGCTTGATCAGCGTCTTGACGTTATCTTCTTCGCGGAAAAGCTTGGACATGGCCGAGCGCAGTACGCGGTCCGCATCGGACTCCAGACGGTCGATTTCTTCGCAGATCTTCAGGATTTCGCTGGCGCGCTTCATGTCCGCGAGAAGTTGCACGGCTTGCTGCACGCGCTCGGAAGTCGCCGTGCAGATATGAGCGAGCTGGCTCATTTCCGCAGTCGATTCGCGCACGTCGTAAAGCGAGATTGCCGTGGCGACATCCTCCATCAGGTCCAGGATGTCGTCCATGGTCGTGATGAGCTTGTGGATTTCGTCGCGATCGAGCGGCGTGATGAAGGTCTTGTGCAACAGGTCGATGGTTTCGTGCGTGAGCTTGTCAGCACGTTTTTCGTTCGTCTGGACGTTCTGCTTATGGACTTCCATCTGGTCCATGTTGTCGATCAGCAGTTCGAGTTCGTGGCTCGCGTCAACGATGCACTTCGCGTGCGCATTGAAGATTTCGAAAAATTTGCCCTCGGTGGGCATGAATCGACCGAACATGAAAATCCCGGAAAGTGGCTCAAAATGGGGCTGACATAAAACCGCCACATTGTACCTTCGCGGGAACGCTGCCGCACCCTGATCGGTAACAATCCGGGTGCGGTTGCAACATGAGTTCCTTTAGTCGCTGTAGAAATTCTGCGCGCCCGCAAAATTCTCGAACTTCGTGTATTGCCCCTGGAACGTGAGACGTACTGGCCCGATTGGGCCATTGCGCTGCTTGCCGATGATGATCTCGGCAGTACCTTTGTCGGGGCTGTCGGGGTTGTAAACTTCGTCCCGGTAAATAAACAAAATGACATCCGCATCCTGTTCGATAGCGCCGGATTCTCGCAAATCCGACATGATCGGACGCTTGTTTGGCCTCTGCTCAAGTCCGCGATTCAACTGCGATAACGCAACCACCGGGACATCGAGCTCTTTTGCGAGACTCTTGAGCGATCGCGAGATTTCCGAGATTTCCGTCGCGCGGTTTTCGCCGCCCGACCCGGACCCCGACATGAGTTGCAAATAATCGACGATGATCAAACCCAGCTTGCCGCACTGGCGCGCAAGGCGGCGCGAGCGCGAGCGCAGTTCCATCGGGTTGAGGCCACCGGTTTCATCGATAAAGATCTGCGCCTCACTCATTTTTTGCACTGCGTGGGTGAGCTTTGGCCAGTCTTCGTCCGTGAGACGGCCGGTACGCATCCGGTGCTGATCGAGGCGTCCGACCGAACCCAGCATACGCATGGTGAGTTGCGTGCCCGGCATTTCCATGGAAAACACGGCGACCGGCAGGCCGTACTCGACCGCCACATACTCGCCGATGTTCATGGAAAAAGCGGTTTTACCCATCGATGGGCGCCCTGCCACGATGATCAGCTCACCGCCGTGCATGCCCGAGGTCATGCGGTCCAGGTCGACAAAACCCGTCGGTGTACCGGTGACATCGCTGGGATTCGCGGTGTGATAAAGCGTGTCGATACGTTCGACAACTTCCGTCAAAAGCGGGCCAATCTCAAGAAACCCTTGCGTGCCGCGCGCGCCGCTTTCCGCAATCGAGAACACTTTCGCCTCGGCCTCGTCCAGCAACTGGCGCACTTCCTTGCCTTGCGGATTGAAGGCGTCGGCGGAGATTTCATCGGCGACGGAAACCAGGCGGCGCAAAACTGCCCGGTCGCGCACGATTTCCGCGTACCGGCGAATGTTGGCCGCGCTCGGCGTGTTCTGGGCCAGCGCGTTCAAATACGCGAGGCCGCCCACTTCCTCGGCCTTGCCCGTGTTGGTCAGCGCCTCATAGACCGTGATGACGTCGGCCGGACGCGTGGTCGCAATCAGCTTGCCGATCGCCTCGTAGATGATCCTGTGGTCGTAGCGGTAGAAATCGCTGTGCGACATCAAGTCCGCAATGCGATCCCACGCGGCGTTGTCGAGCAACAAGCCGCCAATGACGGACTGTTCGGCTTCGATGGAATGCGGCGGGACCTTCAGCGCATCCATTTGCGGATCTTTCGAGGGTGCGTTCATGGGGGCAATTATCGGCGAAATGACGGGGCGGCGGGCGAAGAGAAAACAAAAAAGGCGGGAACCGTTGAGGGTTCCCGCCCTTCCTTTACCACTTTACTTTTGCATCAGCGCCGGGAGACAACCCGGCTGGCTGGAAGCTTAAGCGTGCTCGCCCAGCACCGACACCGTCACGTCGACGACGACGTCCGTGTGCAATGCAACCTGGACAGCGTGATCGCCAACCAGCTTCAACGGGCCGTCGGCCAGACGCACTTGCGACTTTTCGACTTCTGCCAGACCTTGCTTCTTCAGCGCGTCGGCGATGTCCGCGTTCGTCACCGAACCGAACAAACGGCCGTCGACGCCCGCCTTCTGCGAGATCTGAACGGTTGCGCCGTTCAGCTTTTCGCCCTGAGCCGTAGCGATTGCCAGCTTTTCAGCTGCAACCTTTTCCAGTTCCGCACGGCGCACTTCGAATTCCGCGATCGCGTCCTTCGTTGCACGGCGAGCTTTCTTGCCCGGGATCAGGAAGTTACGTGCGTAACCGTCCTTGACCTTCACGATGTCGCCGAGGTTGCCCAGGTTGACGACTTTTTCCAAAAGAATGATTTGCATTTGGCTTTTCCTTATTGCGTCGTCTGATTAGGCCTTGTGCAGGTCGGTGTACGGCAGGAGCGCGAGAAAACGGGCGCGCTTGATAGCCGTGTCGAGCTGACGTTGGTAGTGAGCCTTCGTTCCAGTCAGACGAGCCGGCGTGATCTTGCCGTTCTCACCAACGAAGTCCTTCAGCGTGTCCGTGTCCTTGTAGTCGATGTAATCGACATTGGCCGCGGTGAAACGGCAGAACTTCTTGCGCTTGAAGAGCGGGTTTTGTTGCTGACGACGTTTGTCGAATTTCTTACCAGTCGGGCGGGGCATGTTCAGTCCTTTCCAATATCCTGCAATTCTGTGATGTGAAACACCAGGGTTCGCGCGTTGCGGTTTTTCTTCGCCATGAAGCCTGTAAAGAGCGTTTCGACGCCCATCGCAAGGCTTTCCAGCTTGCCGCTCGCAGCTCCGGCCGCTACCGCAGGAAGTGTCAGCTCGATCTGGCGGGGAATGCCCGCTTCGACAACTTCCGTACAGTGATGCAACGTGCAGCTTGCTATGGGGACGCCGGCGGGGGTGTACCGCACCGGTTCGCGTTCCACGACGCTTGCTGTCAGTTGCAGCCGGTTCACTTAAATCCTGGTGGCTTGACGCCTATGTTTAGGTATAGGCGACTAATTAAGCCTGCGCTTCAGTCGACGGCTGGCTGGCCGCCTTCTTGGCTTCTTCGCGGTGCACTTCCTTCATCATCGGCGACGGGCCGGTTTCGGCCTTCTTCATCTTGACGATCAGGTGACGCAGCACTGCGTCATTGAACTTGAATGCGTGCTCCAGCTCTTCCAGGGTTTCCTGGCTGCATTCGATGTTCATGCACACGTAGTGAGCCTTCGCGAGTTTCTCGATCATGTAAGCCAGCTGACGGCGGCCCCAGTCTTCGATGCGGTGGATCGAACCACCGTGCGACGTGATCGTGGTTTTGTACCGTTCGATCATGGCGGGCACTTGCTCGCTCTGATCCGGATGCACGATAAATACGATTTCGTAATGACGCATTGTTACTCCTTGAGGATATAAAGCCACCCGGGCGTCGGACCGGTGCGGCAAGAGAGAAGCCAGCGATTATAGCCGGATCTGGATGCGCGTACAACTAAATCGGGCTTTTCGCGCTTTAGTTCCGCTGTGTTTTCAATGGCTTAGGCATCAACAAGGCATCAACAAGGCATCGGCAAGGCATCGGCAACAGGCTTTTAGCCAACCGGTACGGTCTAGTGTCAGCGGCTCCAGTAATCCGGCTGCGCATAGATTTTCTTCAAATAATCAATGAAGTAGCGCACTTTCGCCGGAATGTAGCGCTGTTGCGGATACACCGCGAGGATGTCGTAGTCAGGCAGCGCAAATTCGTCCAGCACGGTTTCCAGTTCGCCCGCAGCCAGTTGCCGCTGGATCTCCCATGTCGAGCGCCAGCCGAGTCCGTGGCCTTCGGATACCCATCGATGGAGCAATTCGCCGTCGTTGCAATCCAGGTTGCCGGACACGCGCACGGTCGCCAGCTTGCCGTTTCGACGGAAATACCAGCCGCGGTTCTGGCCGCCCTGCAGGTTGAATGCAAGGCAGTTGTGGCGCGGAAGGTCATCGAGCGTTTTCGGCTTGCCGTGCTTCTTGAAGTACGCGGGCGTGCCGCAGACCACGCGATGATTCTCGGCGAGCTTCACGGCCACGAAATTCTGGTCCACCGCGCCGCCGATTCTTATCGACAAGTCGTAGCCCTCGCGGATCAGGTCCGCCACGCGGTCGTTCAGGTTGAACGACATCTGCAGCGCGGGTTTGTCGGCGAGAAAACCGGGGGCATGCGGCGCCACGTGCATTCGCCCGAAAGCTGCGGGCGCCGAGACGATCAGATGACCATCGACGGTGCGCTGGCCATCGGCGAGCTCGTTTTCCGCCTGGTTCCAGTCGGCGAGCAGCCCGCGGCAGCGTTCCAGGAATGCCGCACCCTCCTCGCTCACCACCAGACGGCGCGTCGAGCGGTACATCAGTTTGACGCCCAGACGTTTTTCCAGCGCATCGATACGCCGCCCGAGAATCACCGGCGACACGCCCTCCTCCAGCGCGGCCGCGGCAAGACTGCCGGCCTCGGCGACTTTCACGAACGTCTCTATTTGCCTGAAGCGATCCATTTTGTTTGTCTCCGTATTTGTCCGTTCGATACTTTTTGTATCGGATCAAACGACTCTGGCTGATCTTATCAACACTCCGGCACACGCATAAAGTCCATCAAACGACGTTCTGCAATGGCGGGACGCAACGAAACACACAGTGGATGGAGACAGTCATGACCAAAATGCGAGCTGTAGATGCAGCCGTTCTCGTGCTGGAAAAAGAAGGGATCGAAATGGCGTTCGGCGTGCCGGGCGCGGCCATCAATCCGTTCTACTCGGCGTTGCAGCGGGCCGGCAGTATCGGCCACGTGCTGGCGCGGCACGTGGAAGGCGCGTCGCACATGGCTGAAGGTTATACGCGGGCGTCGCCGGGAAATATTGGCGTGTGTATCGGAACGTCGGGACCCGCCGGGACCGACATGATCACCGGTCTCTATTCCGCCCAGGCCGATTCGATTCCGATCCTCGCCATCACGGGCCAGGCGCCGCGCTCGCGTCTCTACAAGGAAGATTTCCAGGCCGTCGATATCGAGTCGATCGCGAAGCCGGTGACCAAGTGGGCGGTCACGGTGCGCGAACCGGCGCTTGTGCCGCGCGTGTTCCAGCAGGCGTTTCACCTGATGCGTTCGGGCCGTCCGGGTCCGGTGCTGGTCGATTTACCGATTGACGTGCAGCTCGCCGAAATCGAATTCGATATCGATACCTACGAACCCCTGCCCGTCTACAAGCCGAAAGCCACCCGCGCCCAGGTCGAAAAAGCACTGACGATGCTGACCACGTCCGAGCGGCCGTTGATCGTGTCCGGCGGCGGCGTGTTGAATGCGGCTGCTGAAGATCTGCTCGTGGAGTTCGCCGAGCTGATCAACGTGCCGGTGATCCCGACGCTGATGAGCTGGGGCGCAATCGCCGACGACCATCCGCTGATGGCCGGCATGTGCGGCTTGCAGACCGCGCACCGGTACGGCAACGCCAACATGCTTGCGTCGGACTTCGTTCTCGGCATCGGCAATCGCTGGG
The DNA here is from genome assembly GCF_001557535.2 of Burkholderia sp. PAMC 26561. NCBI lineage: Bacteria > Pseudomonadati > Pseudomonadota > Betaproteobacteria > Burkholderiales > Burkholderiaceae > Burkholderia > Burkholderia sp. PAMC 26561. Next base: position 2,736,806 of record NZ_CP014306.1, on the reverse strand, counting down.
CGAACCGTCATACGGGCAGCGTCGAGGTCTATACGAAGGGCCGTACGTTCGTGCACGTGGATATCGAGCCGACGCAGATCGGCCGCGTGTTCGGACCGGATCTCGGGATTGTCTCCGACGCCAAATTCGCGCTCGAACTTTTCGTGGAAGTGGCGCGCGAATGGAAGGCAGCGGGCAAGCTGAAGGATCGCGGAACGTGGGTGGGCGAATGCCAGGAACGCAAGCGCACGATGCATCGCAAGACGCACTTCGACAACGTGCCGATGAAGCCGCAGCGCGTCTACGAAGAGATGAACAAGGTCTTCGGACGCGACACCTGCTACATCTCGACGATCGGTCTCTCGCAGATCGCCGGCGCGCAGTTCCTGCACGTGTACAAGGCGCGCAACTGGATCAATTGCGGCCAGGCCGGCCCGCTCGGCTGGACGATTCCGGCAGCGCTCGGTGTGCGTGCAGCGGACCCGCAACGGCCGATCGTGGCGCTCTCCGGCGACTACGACTTCCAGTTCATGATCGAAGAGCTGGCTGTGGGTGCGCAGTTCCGCTTGCCTTACATTCACGTGGTCGTGAACAACTCGTACCTCGGTTTGATCCGCCAGGCGCAACGCGGCTTCGATATGGACTACTGCGTGCAGCTCGCGTTCGAGAACATCAACGCGCCCGATCTGAACGGGTATGGCGTGGATCACGTGGCGGTGGCCGAAGGTCTGGGTTGCAAGGCGATGCGCGTCTTCAAACCGGAAGATCTCGCCCCGGCGCTGCGCAAGGCCGAAGGGATGCTCGCGGAGTTCGGCGTGCCGGTCATCGTGGAAGTGATTCTGGAGCGCGTGACGAACATTGCGATGGGCACGGAAATCGATGCCATCAACGAGTTCGAGCCGCTCGCCGAAACCGAGCAGGACGCGCCGACGGCCATTGCGTCGACATCGAACGCCTGAGTACCAGTCAGAACGTAGCCTGAATGCAGCCTGAGAGAGTAGAAACCATGCCGAAATTTGCCGCAAACCTGACGATGCTGTTCAACGAAGTGCCCTTCCTCGACCGCTTTGCAGCGGCAGCGGAAGCGGGTTTCGAGGCGGTGGAGTTCCTGTTTCCGTATCCGTACTCCATCGCGGATCTGCGCCAGCGTCTTGACGACAACAACCTTCAGATCGTGCTGCATAACCTCCCGGCCGGCAATTGGGAAGGCGGCGAGCGTGGCATCGCGTGTCTGCCGGACCGCAAGGAAGAGTTTCGCGAAGGCGTGTCGAAGGCGATCGAATACGCGAAGGCGTTGAACGTGCCGCAACTCAATTGCCTGGTCGGTATTCCGCCTGCTTCGGTGAGCCGTGAGGACGCACGGGCGACCATCGTTGAGAATTTGAAGTTCGCCGCCGCCGCGTTGAAGAAGGAAGGCATCAGGCTGCTGGTCGAGCCGTGCAATCACTTCGATATCCCCGGCTTCGCGCTGAACAAATCGCAGGAAGGGCTGGATGTGATCCGCGATGTCGGCTCGGACAACCTGTTCCTGCAGTACGACATCTATCACATGCAGCGCATGGAAGGCGAACTTGCGGCGACGATCAAACGCAACCTGCCACTGATCGCGCACGTTCAACTCGCCGACAACCCCGGCCGCAACGAACCGGGCACGGGCGAGATCAACTATCCGTTCCTGTTCTCGCTGCTGGATTCGGTCGGCTATCAAGGCTGGATCGGTTGCGAATACAAGCCGCGTGCGACGACCGAAGCCGGCCTTGGATGGCTGAGCGAGCTTGCAGGCTGGAAGAACGCGCGCGCGGTGGCTTGAAGCCACGACCCGACAACTGGAGGAGACACACGTAATGGCAACAATCGGTTTTATCGGACTTGGCATCATGGGCGCCCACATGGCGCGCAACCTGAAAAAAGCGGGCCACACGCTGGTCCTGAACGGCGCGTATCCGGTGCCTGAGGATCTGCGCTCGCTCGGCACGGTCGTCGGCAGCTCGACGGAAGTGACGCGCGGCAGCGAAATCATCGTCCTGATGGTGCCGGACACGCCCGACGTCGCCAACGTCCTGTTCGCCGACGACGGCGTGGCGAAGGGTCTCGAGAAAGGCCAGCTCGTGATCGACATGAGCTCCATCTCGCCCATCGAAACGCAGGCATTCGCCAAGAAGATCAACGCATTGGGTTGCGATTACCTCGATGCACCCGTCTCCGGCGGCGAAGTCGGCGCGCGTGAAGCGACGCTCACCATCATGGTCGGCGGCCCGGAAGCTGCGTTCGAACGCGCGAAGCCGCTCTTCGAAGCGATGGGCAAGAACATCACGCTCATCGGCGATAACGGCGCGGGGCAAACCTGCAAGGTGGCCAACCAGATCATCGTGGCACTCAACATTGAAGCCGTGGGTGAAGCGCTGCTGTTTGCATCGAAGTCCGGCGCCGATCCCGAGCGCGTACGCAAGGCATTGATGGGCGGCTTCGCGGCATCGCGGATCCTGGAAGTTCACGGCGAGCGCATGACCAAGCGCACGTTCAACCCGGGCTTCCGGATCGAACTGCATCAAAAGGACCTGAATCTGGCATTGGAAAGCGCCAAGAAGCTTGGACTCGCGTTGCCGCATACGGCGAGCGCGCAGCAACTGTTCAGCGTCTGCGTGGCGAACGGCGGGCGCGAGTGGGATCACTCGGGCATGGTCCGGGCGCTGGAACTGATGTCGAATCATCAGGTTACCGAAGGAAACTGAATTGCTGAAAACCGGCTGATCTCCGGTGGGTTGCAAGAAGTGTAATAACGTTGGGTCCGTCTAGCGGCGCCCGGCGATGACGTGGAAGCCTTGGTCGGTCAGACGTCATTGCCGGGTGTCCGCCTGCCGGATCTTTTTTTGTTTTTGATTCAAGCTTTGCTTCAAGTTTTTGTTTCACTTCGTGCCCGTCCACACAGTATTACAACTCCTCCCGTGAACACCGCGAACTAAGCCCGATGCCGTGCGACTAAGAGGCTCGGCTTTATCCGGCCGTCTCATTGGCTTAATACAGGAGTTGCAACATGGGCATGTTCAGTTTCATCAAGGAAGCGGGCGAGAAGTTGTTCGGCGCCGTATCGACAACCGCATCGGCTGCGCCAGCAGCGCCGGATGTAGCGGCGTTGAACAAGACTGCGGGAGACGCGATCGCTGCGTACATCCGCAATCAGGGCCTCACGGCCGACAACCTGCAAGTCACGTTCGACGGCGCATCGCATACGGTCACAGTTAGCGGCCAGGCCGCCGATCAGGCGACCAAGGAGAAGATTCTCGTCGCGGCAGGCAACGTGCAGCATGTCGACAAGGTCGACGATCACATCACCGTTCTGAATCCCACGCCCGTTTCACAATTTCACACTGTGGCCGCGGGCGACAATCTCTGGAAGATCGCGACCAAGTACTACGGCAACGGCGCGAAGAACGACGTGATTTTCGAGGCCAACAAGCCGATGCTCAGCAGCCCGGACAAGATTTATCCGGGACAGGTCTTGCGGATTCCGCCGCTGGCTTGAGTAGGTTGAGTCGGTTGAAGAATTGAAGAACGCGAACCGTGGTTCGCGTTTTTTATTGCCTGAATCAACGCGGCAAGGCAGGATCGGCCTATCAATGACATCCTTTTTCCGGAGTGCGCATGAACGGTCCCGATCCGAAGAACAAACATCCCATGGAAGGCTTTCCGCAAGTCTGTTTTATCAAGAACACTGTCAAGAATCCGAATATCGTGGTCGGTGACTACACGTATTACGACGATCCCGAAGACGCCGAGCACTTCGAACGCAACGTGCTTTACCACTTTCCGTTTATTGGCGACAAGCTGATCATCGGGAAATTTTGTGCTATCGCCAAAGGCGCCCAGTTCATCATGAACGGCGCCAATCACAAACTCTCCGGTATCTCGACGTATCCGTTTCAAATCTTCGGCAATGGCTGGGAAAAGGTCATGCCATCGCTTTCCGACTTGCCGTATAAGGGCGATACGGTAATAGGCAACGACGTCTGGATTGGCTACGACGCGCTGATCATGCCGGGCGTCAGGATCGGGGACGGCGCGATTGTGTCGTCGAGATCGGTGGTGACCGGCGATGTCGCGCCCTATACGATCGTAGGCGGCAATCCGGCGAAAACCATCAAGGCCCGCTTCGCGCCCGAAGCCGTTGCCCGGCTGCAGGCCATCGCCGGGTGGGACTGGCCTGTCGAAACCATCACCCGACACCTGGAACAGATCGTGTCGGGCGATATCGAGCGATTGAGCGAGTGTGCGAATCAGTAGGTATCGAAGACGTTTTGCAGGTCTCTCGATGCAACACCCGCGGCCAGCGCCAGCATCAACAGCACGCGGGCCTTGTACGGGTTCAGGCTTCCCGCCGTGATCGAGCCGAGCGCGTCGTCCGGCGCCGCGCCGTTGCGCATCACGTGACCCGAACCGACACGCGATGACCGCACGACCACTACGCCGTGCTTCGTGGCATCGGCGACGGCTTGCTGCATGGTTGAGTGGATCGAGCCGTTTCCCGTACCGGCAATTACCAGCCCTTTCGCGCCGGCGGCGACCAGGGCGTCGATAGCCACTCGCGATGCCCCCGCATAGCTCGCCACGATCTCGACCGCCGGCAATTCAGCCGCGATCTCGAACGGCGTCTGCAGCGTGTGGGGTCTCACGACCGTGCGCTGATATTCGACCTGTCCGTCCTGAACCCAGCCGAGCGCGCCGCCCTCAGGCGATCGGAAGGCATCGACGGCGTAGGTGCTGGTCTTGGTGACATCGCGCCCGCTGTGGATCTGATTGTTGAACGCGACCAGCACGCCCTGCTTCCACGATGCCTTGCTCGCAGCCACAGTGACCGCGTTGAGCAAATTGAGCGGGCCATCGGCGGATAAGGCAGTCGATGGCCGCATGGCCGCCGTCAGCACAACCGGCTTGTCGCTCTTGACGGTGAGATGCAGCAGATACGCGGTTTCTTCGAGCGTATCCGTGCCATGAGTGATGACGACGCCATCGATGTCATCCTGCGCGAGCAAGACATTCACGCGTGCGCATAAATTGGCCCAGAGCGCCGGCGTCATGTCCTTGCTGTCGATACTCGCGACTTGCTCCGAGTGAATCCGCGCAACCTGCGACAAGGACGGCACGGCGTGGAGCAGTTTGTCGACGCCGACAACGCCGGCCTTGTAACCCGAGGTTTTCGCGACATCGCTCGCCTCGCCCGCGATGGTGCCACCGGTGGCGAGGACGGCAATCTGCGGCAATGAAGTGTGTAAGGAGTTCATGCCGCAATTGTAGCGGAGCGTGTCTGAAGCGAGTTTTACGCCGCCTCGCGCAACTGCGCCGCGATTTGCGCTTCATCCAGTTGCGGCGCGAACATCTCGATCAGCTTGTACGCGTAAGCGCGAAGGAAGGCGCCCTTGCGCAAGCCCACGCGCGTGGTGCTCGCCTCGAACAGATGTTGGGTATCGAGCGCGACGAGTTCGGTGTCGCGTTTTTCATCGAAGGCCATTGCAGCCACAATGCCGATACCCATGCCCAGCTCCACATAGGTCTTGATCACGTCGGCATCGATGGCGGTCAGCACCACGTCCGGCATTGCGCCCACTTTCGCGAACGCCTGGTCGACGTGCGAACGGCCGGTGAAATCGTTATCGTAGGTGACGATCGGGTATTCGGCGATTTCGTCGAGCGTGAGGTTCTCGCGCCCGACCAGCGGATGGCCCTTCGGCACGACTACCGTGTGATGCCACGAATAGCATGGGAAGGTAATGATGTCCGGATACCGGTCGAGCGCTTCTGTCGAAATACCGATGTCCGCCTCGCCATTGATGATCATCTGCGCGATCTGCTGCGGGCTGCCCTGGCGCAGCGCGAGGTGGACTTTCGGGAACACCTCGGTGAACCGGCGAATGACTTTCGGCAATGCATAACGCGCCTGCGTGTGAGTCGTCGCGACCACCAGATGGCCGTTGTCCTGGTCGGCGAACTGGCGCGCAACGCGGCGCAGGTTTTCGGCATCGAGCAGCATGCGTTCGATCACCTGATGCACTTCCTTGCCCGGCTCGGTCAGGCCCGTCAGACGCTTGCCGCGACGAATGAAAATGTCGACGCCGAGTTCATCCTCGAGGTCCTTGATCTGCTTCGATACACCCGATTGCGACGTATAAAGCACGTTCGCGACCTCGGTCAGATTCATGTTCTGGCGCACGGCCTCGCGGACGAAACGCAGTTGCTGGAAGTTCATGTCAGCCTCTCTTCTTGGGTAGTCTCAATGTGCCGGGAACACGCGCAGCATGCGCGGGACGGCGGTCACGCCATCGCCTATGTTCAGGTTCAAAGCGCGCCACGTCTCGCGATCCAGTTCGGCTTCGAGCACGTTGCCTTCCGCGCCTTCCAGGTCCACGCGCACCGAACCGCCGAGCGTCACGACGCGGCGCACGTCGACCACGATCCCGTCGCGATGACTCGACGCCGTCGGGAACAGCGTGAGATCGTGCGGCCGGACGTAGGCGACCGCCGGACCCGTGAAGCTGGCTTCGGTCGCGATCGGTTTGGCGGCGCCTTGCGCCACGAAACCTTGTGCATCGACGGTCCCTTTCAGGCGGTTTGCCGCGCCCAGGAACTCGTAGACGAACGACGTCTGCGGATGATCGTAGACGTCTTGCGGGCTGCCCACTTGCTCCACATGTCCGCGATTGAGCACCACGATCCGGTCCGCGACCTCCAACGCTTCTTCCTGGTCGTGCGTGACGAAAATGGTCGAGATATGCAGGTCGTCATGCAGACGGCGCAACCAGCTACGCAGCTCCTTCCGGACCTTGGCATCCAGCGCGCCGAAGGGTTCGTCGAGCAGCAGCACTTTCGGCTCTACAGCCAATGCACGCGCCAGCGCAATGCGCTGCCGCTGACCACCCGACAACTCCGATGGAAACCGTTGCGCAAGCCAATCGAGCTGGACAAGCTTCAGCAGCTCATGCACTTTCTCGCGGATCACGGCTTCCGGCGGCCGTTCCTTGCGCGGTTTCACGCGCAGCCCGAACGCGACGTTCTCGAACACGGTCATATGGCGGAACAGCGCGTAATGCTGGAACACGAAACCGACCTGACGTTCGCGCGCGCCGACTTCCGCGACGTCTTCGCCGTTCAGCACGACCGAACCCGCATCCGCGTATTCGAGTCCCGCGATTACGCGCAACAACGTGGTCTTGCCGCAGCCCGACGGTCCAAGCAACGCGACCAGCTCGCCCGCGGGGAAGTCCAGCGAGACGTTATCCAGCGCGACGAAATCGCCAAAGCGCTTTTGCAAATTGCGAACGATGATGCTCATGGTGATCTTCGCCTTCTAGTTCTGGAGTGACGCGGCCGCGGGCTTGTGTACATCGATATCGGCAGGCCGGGCTTGCGCGGCTTTTATCGATTTCTCCATGCGGTTTTCGGCGAGCAGTTTCAGCCCGAGCGTGACGAGCGCCAGCAGCGCCAGCAACGAGGCCACGGCGAACGCCGCCGAGAAGTTGTATTCGTTGTAGAGAATTTCGACGTGCAGCGGCATGGTGTCGGTCTGGCCGCGAATATGGCCCGAGACCACGGACACGGCGCCGAACTCGCCCATCGCCCGCGCGTTACAGAGGATCACGCCGTACAGGAGACCCCACTTCACATTGGGCAGCGTCACGCGCCGGAAGATTTGCCAGCCCGACGCGCCAAGCACGTGCGCCGCTTCTTCTTCGTCGTTGCCTTGGGCCTGCATCAGCGGGATCAGCTCACGGGCGACAAACGGGAACGTGACGAAGATCGTTGCTAGGACGATGCCCGGCACGGCAAAGATGATCTGCACGTTATGGTCGATGAGCCATGGTCCGAACCAGCCTTGCGCGCCGAACATCAGCACGTAGATGAGGCCCGAGACGACCGGCGAGACCGAAAACGGCAAGTCGATCAGCGTGGTGAGAAATGCCTTGCCACGAAACTCGAACTTGGCGATCGCCCACGAAGCGCAGAGTCCAAACACAACGTTCAGCGGCACGGCAATGGCCGCCGTGATCAACGTGAGCTTGATGGCGGACCACGCATCGGGGTCCTTCAACGAATCGAAGTAATACGCCACGCCCTTCGCAAAGGCCTGCGCAAACACGGCAGCAAGCGGCACGACGAGAAACAGCGCGAGAAAGATCAGCGCGATCGTCGTCAGGATCCAGCGCACGGCGCGCGATTCGGTAACGGGATCGAGCTTGTGTTCGATGGCACGCAGCGCCCCGAGATCCGCCGCTTTCTGGTCGACGCCGCTCATGCTTTGGCTCCATCGACATGCAGTGAACCGGCCAGCGCCGGCGCGGGACCCGCTCCGCCGCGGCTGGTGCGCCGCTGGAGGAACCATTGCAGCGTGTTGATCAGGAGCAGCATCAAGAAGGACACGCACAGCATCACGACCGCAATCGCGGTCGCCCCGGCATAGTCGTACTGTTCCAGCTTCGTGATGATCAGCAACGACGTGATTTCGGATTTCATCGGCACATTACCCGCGATGAAAATCACCGACCCGTACTCGCCCAGCGCGCGCGCGAAGGCAAGCGCGAAGCCGGTCAGAAGCGCGGGGAACAGCGACGGCAGGACCACGCGGCGAAACGTCAGCCAGCGAGTCGCGCCAAGGCACGCGGCGGCTTCTTCCTGTTCGCGCTCGAAGTCTTCGAGCACCGGCTGCACGGTCCGCACCACGAACGGCAAGCCGATGAACGTCAGCGCCACCAGCACGCCCAGCGGCGTAAACGCCACTTTGAGCCCGAGCGGCGCGAGAAATTGTCCGATCCAGCCATTGGGCGCATACACGGCCGCGAGCGCAATGCCTGCTACGGAGGTAGGCAACGCAAACGGCAGATCGACTACAGCGTCCACGATCCGCTTGAATGGAAACGTATAGCGGACCAGCACCCAGGCGACCAGAAAGCCGAACACGGCGTTGATCAGCGCGCCGCCGAGCGCGGCCGAAAACGTCAGCCGATACGACGCCAGCACACGCGGCGACGTGACGGCTCGCACGAACGTTGCCCAGTCGAGGGTGGCCGTCTTGGCAAAGGTCGCGGCGAGCGGAATCAACACCACGAGGCTCAGATACGCCACCGTGACGCCGAGCGTCAGGCCGAAGCCCGGCAGCGCGCTGGGCTTGCGGAAAGTGAAAGTTGTCATGCGTCCATCATCCAGTACCGTTGCGTCGCGGGGAACGGCGCTTCGGGGTTCTGACCGTCTGTGCGGCCGTGGTGGTGTTGCTGGTTTTTTGTGGCTTCTTACGACTACAGCATCGCGAGCGGATCAACGCAGGCGATGCTGTGCTTCATGCTTTGAAACTCGCCGCTATTACTGCGGCTGATAGATCGAATCGAACACGCCGCCATCGGCGAAATGCGTCTTTTGCGCCTTGGTCCAGCCGCCAAACGAATCATCGATGGTGTACAGCTTGATCTTTGGGAACTGCTTGGTGAATGCGGCCGGAACCGTTGCCGAACGCGGACGATAAAAATTGCGCGCCGCAATCTCCTGCCCTTCCTCGCTATACAAGTACTTGAGGTACGCCTCGGCCAGCTTGCGTGTGCCATGACGGTCAACGACCTTGTCGACGACTGCCACCGGCGGCTCAGCCAGAATGCTCACCGAAGGCACCACAATCTCGAATTTGTCCGCACCGAATTCCTTCAGCGACAGGAACGCCTCGTTTTCCCAGGCGATCAGCACGTCGCCCTGACCGCGTTGCACGAAGCTCGTGGTGGCGCCACGCGCGCCTGAATCGAGCACGCCGGCGTTCTTATAGAGCTTGGTCACGAAATCCTTGGCGGTCGTCGCATTGCCACCCGGCAAATGTTCGGCGTATGCCCATGCCGCGAGGTAGTTCCAGCGGGCGCCGCCGGAAGTCTTCGGATTCGGCGTCACAATCGATACACCCGGCTTCAGCAGATCCGGCCAGTCCTTGACCTGCTTGGGGTTGCCCTTACGAACGAGGAACACGATAGTCGATGTATAAGGCGACGCGTTGTCCGGCAAACGCTTCTGCCAGTCCTGCGCGACCAGACCCTTGGCCGACAATGCATCGATGTCATAAGCCAGCGCCAGTGTTACCACGTCAGCCTGCAAGCCATCCAGAACCGAGCGCGCCTGACCGCCCGACCCACCGTGCGACTGCTTGAACGTGACCGTCTCGCCGGTCTCGGCCTTCCATTTCTTGCCAAAAGCCTGGTTGAAGTCCTGATACAACTCGCGCGTCGGGTCGTACGACACGTTGAGAAACGACGTATCGGCGTGCGCTTGCGCGATCATCCCGATTCCCGACGCAGCCCCGATAACCGCCGTTGCAAGCAGTTTCCTGGCACGCACGCCCCACCCCGATCTACGACTCAACATTCCCCTTCTCCGTCTTATGGTATTCGATGGGCTGAGTCTATCGACGGCCTTTCATTATTAAAAATAATTGTTCTTCATGTTTTTAGATCAAAAAGTGCTAATGAAGGCTGGCAACGGCGTTGCGACCGGTAAACGGGTGTTGGAGCAGCCTGTTTTCTCGCTCTGTGTGGTCTGGACGACGCCGAACTTAAAGTAAAGCTTGAAAAGCGGCGAATACTGTATAAAACTACAGGCATCTGTTCATCCATACAGTGGGTGGCGGACCAGACAAGGGGCTAAAGCACGTGACCAAGACAAGCAAACTGACTGCGCGGCAGCAAGAGGTGTTCGAACTGATCCAGCGCGCAATCGAGCGCACGGGATTTCCGCCCACGCGCGCCGAGATCGCGGCGGAACTCGGTTTCAGTTCGGCCAATTCCGCCGAAGAGCATCTTCGTGCGCTGGCCCGTAAAGGCGTGATCGAGCTGGCGGCGGGTTCCTCACGCGGCATTCGGTTGCTGAACCAGCCAGGTCCTGATGACGGACCGCATCAATTCACATTGCCGCACGCGAGCATCATGCAATTGTCCCTGCCGCTGGTCGGGCGCGTGGCTGCAGGCAGCCCGATCCTTGCGCAGGAACATATCTCGCAGCACTTCGCTTGTGACCCGGCACTGTTCTCGAGCAAGCCCGACTACCTGTTGAAGGTTCGCGGGCTTTCCATGCGCGACGCCGGCATCTTCGACGGTGACCTGCTCGCAGTGCAGAAGAAGAACGAGGCAAAAGACGGCCAGATCGTCGTCGCGCGGCTCGGTGACGACGTGACGGTGAAACGCTGGAAGCGTCGCCCGGACGGCGTCGAACTGATCGCCGAGAATCCCGACTACGAAAACATCTTCGTGGCTTCGGGCAGCGACGAATTCGCACTTGAAGGTATCGCCGTCGGACTGATCCGATCCGGCGAATTGTGATGTGCTTCGAGCGCGGTCGACTTGATGCCCACGCTCTGATTCTCGTCTTTTGATTGCTGCTTTCTGATCCGCTCTGCGGCGGCGGGCGCTCCCGCTACCAGCCGCGCCGCGGTTGAATTTCCGGCCTTATAAAGCGTGACGGACATCGCATCCGCGATGAACCGGCGCGCACCCTATTGTTCACGGAGAAACATCATGGAACGATTTGCCCGCCTGTTTTCTGCCTCGTTTTTATCTGCTTCGTCGGCTGCGTCAGCTTCTTTCGCGCCCGCAGCACGGTCGCCGCTTTCATTCAGGCAATTCCGCGAGTTCGGCCGCTTTCGTCATCTGCGCGCGCTGATCTCCTGCAAGACCCGCAAGGACACAAACACGCCCGACATGTTCGACGAACCGCCTGTGCTGCCTTCGCGGCAACCTGCGTTTGCACGGGTGTCGCTCAGCGCATCGGTTCATGCGCAAGCCGAGCGCCGTGCGCCGGTGCGGGTTTATCGCGGCGAATCGCGCGTGATCATGGTGGGCAACATTGAAGCGGTTTCGCGCATGATCGACCGTTATATCGACGAAGAACGCGCGGGCGTCGAAGGCGGTCTTCTTGCGTGACCTCCAGGTAATCCTCGTGATTGTTCGAGTTTGAGGGATAGATTTCGTGACGGCGCGGTCAATTGAGATTGGTTGTCAGTTGGTCGTCGTCAATCACCTCGAACTCACGAAGGCACCCTGACGTATGTCTCGCATCAGCAAATCCGTTCTAACCGCACTGATCGTAATTGCGGCCGTCGCAGCGCTCGGACTACTTTATGCATCACCTTATATTGCGCTGGACCGCATGAAACGCGCCGCCGATGCGCGCGATGCCGAGACGGTGAACGCGTACGTGGATTTTCCGCTGCTGCGAGAGAGTCTGAAGGAACAAGTCGGGCAACTGCTTACCCGGAAGATCGATGTACGTAAAAGCGGCAATCCGCTGGCGTTGCTGGGCGCAATGATTGGCGCCGCGCTGATCGGTCCACTCGTGGATTCGTACGCAACGCCGGATGGCGTGGCGGCAATCCTGAACGGTATACCGCCGCGAGGCGATCCCGGCGAGAAACCGCCGGCTCCGCCCTCGCCCGATTCCGCCACACCTGGCACGGCACCCAGCGCACAGCAATCTCCGCCTGTCACGAGCGCGCCGGCGCAACCGGCGCCCAAGCAGCCGCCACAAACAACGGCGGGTTATAGAAGCTTCGACACGTTCACGGTGAACTACCGGCACGGCGCCGGTGACGCGCGCTATTCGGCCATTCTCAAACGATACGGCCTGTTCTCGTGGAAGCTGGTCGGCATCGAGTTGAACGGATGAACCGGGCTTCAGGTACCTTGACGCCCTGCATCCTCACACACTCACTTCGGCCTTGACGGGGACTGCGGCGTGGGCGGCATCTTCCTGCTCGGCCGTCGATCCGGTCGGCGACACGGCCACCAGAATGCTGCACGAGACGCGGTCCATCAGCGGCGTGTTCCCCGCGCCCATCCACCACCGCGCCAGCCCGGTGCGGCAACGGTGTCCCACCACGACCAGATCCACCTGAAGACTTTGCGCAAGCCCGGCAATCTCATCGATAGGGTGCCCGAACGCAAAATGACCCTCGGCATGTACACCACGCTCGGTCAGCCAATCCACGCCTTCGTGCAGGATGTCGCGGGCGGCGTCTTCAAAGCGCCCGCAGGCCATGTCGGTGAGGAGGCCCGCGCTTTGCGCGATGCTCGAACGCATATCGACAACGGCCAGCAGATGGGTTTCGGCTTTTAGCTCGAGCGCGAGATTTGCGCCGTCGCGTAACGCCTTGCGTCCTTCGCGGGAGCCGTCGTAGCACAGCAGGATTTTTCGGTAGCTTGCCATGGTGGTTCTCCGCGCTGCTCGTGGCAGCAAAGGGCATCGAAAAAAACAGTCTTCAACGTATTGCGCGTGTTGCCCCGTGCCATCGGGCAACATGACGCGAGTGGCGTTGCCGTCATCATGGTGCGTTGCCAAATCGCTTGCAACGATGGAAAACGCTAATGCATGTGCGCCGCCGGAAAAACGTCAAGCGTGCGGCGTGCCAGCGCCTGCAGTTCCTTGCTGGGCGGGCATTCCGGACATTGACCGCCTCCTGCCGCAATCTTGGCGCAACCGTACTCAAGCGAGGATGCGCATTGGCAGTGCAGGCAATAGCGGCGACGCGCCGCGCTGGTGCAATCGATTAAACTAAGCAGCTTGTTTCCTGACCCCACGCCGAGTTCCTACGCATGGCAGATGCAGCAGTGTTATCCCTCGACACGCCCGCCGCGGACCACGCGCCGGCGACTCCGGCTATCGAATTCATCGATGTCCGGAAACACTACGGCGACAAGACCGTCGTCAATGGCTTGTCGTTCCACGTGCAGCCGGGAGAGTGTTTCGGACTGCTGGGGCCGAACGGCGCTGGCAAGACAACCACGCTCAAGATGCTGCTCGGACTGGCCGCACCGGACGCCGGCACCATCAATCTGGTCAGTGAACCCATTCCATCCCGCGCGCGCTTCGCACGGCGCCGCGTGGGTGTGGTTCCGCAATTCGACAATCTCGATCCCGATTTCACCGTTCGCGAAAACCTGCTGATCTTCGGCCGCTATTTCGGCATGAGCGGGCGCGAGATTGAAGCCGTGGTTCCGTCGCTGCTGGAATTTGCGCGGCTGGAAAGCAAGGCGAATGCGCGCGTCGGCGAGTTGTCGGGCGGCATGAAGCGGCGATTGACGCTTGCCCGCGCGCTCGTGAACGATCCCGACGTTCTGGTCATGGACGAACCGACCACAGGCCTCGATCCCCAGGCGCGTCACCTGATCTGGGAGCGTCTGCGCTCGCTGCTCTCGCGCGGCAAGACAATTCTGCTCACAACGCACTTCATGGAGGAAGCCGAACGGCTTTGCGACCGGCTGTGCGTGATCGAGGAAGGACGCAAGGTGGCGGAAGGCAAACCCGATGAGCTGATCGAACGGGTGATTGGTTGCGACGTCATCGAAATCTACGGGCCTGATCCGCAAGCACTGCGGGACGAGCTCACGCCGTTTGTCGGGCGGATGGAAATAAGCGGCGAAACGCTGTTTTGTTACGTCGATGACCCCGCCCCCGTGCATCAGCGAGTAAAGGGGCGGCCGGGCGTGCGTTACCTGCACCGCCCGGCGAATCTCGAAGATGTGTTTTTGCGCCTGACCGGGCGCGAGATGGTGGACTGATCAATGGCGAGCGAACCGCAAACAAGCGCCGCAAGCGCGCCCCGGCCTGTCGAACAGAAGCGCGCGGACGAGCCGTTCCTGTCGTCCATGCCGGCGAACGCATCGAACTGGATTTCGGTCTGGCGGCGAAACTATCTCGTCTGGAAGAAACTCGCGATTGCGTCGATGTTCGGTAATCTCGCCGATCCCATGATCTATTTATTCGGCCTGGGTCTCGGGCTCGGACTGATGGTCGGTCATGTGGACGGTGTTTCGTACATCGCGTTCCTGGCGGCGGGCACGGTTGCGTCGAGCGTGATGATGTCGGCGAGCTTCGAGGCCATGTATTCCGGCTTTTCGCGTATGCACGTCCAGCGCACGTGGGAAGCGATCATGCATACACCTTTGACGCTCGGCGATATCGTGCTGGCCGAGATCATATGGGCGGCGAGCAAGTCGGTGCTCTCGGGTGTGGCGATCATGCTGGTCGCCGGTGTGCTCGGGTACGCGAGTTTTCCATCGATGCTTTACGCGCTGCCCGTCATCGTCCTGACCGGTCTGGCGTTTTCCAGCACGGCGATGATCGTGACCGCGCTCGCGCCGAGCTATGACTTTTTCATGTTCTACCAGACCCTCGCGCTCACGCCCATGTTGTTGCTCTCGGGCGTGTTTTTCCCGCTGACGCAATTGCCGGCGCTCGCCCAGCATGTCTCGTTGTTGTTGCCGTTATCGCACGCGGTCGCGTTGATCCGGCCCGCGATGCTGGATCGTCCGCCGGAGCATGTCTTTCTGCACGTTGCAGTGCTTCTGGCTTATGCAATCGTCCCGTTTTTCCTCTGCGCGATTCTGTTCCGCCGGCGCATGATGCGCTGATAAAAAAAGCCGCTCAGCCTGGCGCTCGAGCGGCTTTCCAACTGCCAGTCACACGCTCACTTCAAACCCGGCGTGAACTCCTTGTGACCGCCGAACCCAAAGCGCATTGCCGACAACATCCTGTCGGCGAACGAATTGCCGTCGCGAGAACGGAAGCGCGAGTAAAGCGCCGCTGACAACACCTGCGCCGGCACTGCTTCCTCGATCGCCGCCTCGATGGTCCAGCGGCCTTCACCGCTATCGGCAACTTCAGCCGAGTATTTGTCGAGCGTTCCGTTGCCCGCCAGCGCGCCCGCCGTCAGATCGAGCAGCCATGACGACACCACGCTGCCGCGCCGCCAGACTTCGGCGACATCGGCGAGATCGAGATCATAGCGCTGCGCCTCGGGCAAATCAGTCGATGACTTGTGCTTCAGGATATCGAACCCTTCCGCATACGCCTGCATCAAGCCGTATTCGATACCGTTATGCACCATCTTCACGAAGTGCCCCGAACCGACCGGCCCGACATGCATATAGCCATTTTCGACGCGTGCATCGCGACCTTCGCGATTGGGCGTCTCAGGAATGTCGCCGCGTCCCGGAGCCAGCACGGAGAAGATGGGATCGAGCCGCTGCACCACATCCTGCTCGCCGCCGATCATCATGCAATAGCCGCGTTCCAAGCCCCAGACGCCGCCGGACGTACCGACATCGACGAAATGAATGCCCTTCTGCTTGAGCTTCGCCGCGTGGATGATGTCGTCCTTGTAGAAGCTGTTGCCGCCGTCGATGATCGTGTCACCCGCTTCCAGGATCTCGTAGAGATCGTTCATGGAATCTTCGGTGATCTTGCCCGCCGGCAACATCAGCCAGACGGTTCGCGGCGCTTCGAGCTTCTTCACCAGGTCGCCGAGGTCGCTTGATCCTGTCGCGCCGTCGGCAACCACGGCTTGAGTCGCGTCCGGGTTGTGGTCGTACACCACGCATGTTTGCTTGCCGCGCATGAGACGGCGTGCGATGTTTGCGCCCATCCTGCCGAGTCCAACGATTCCTATCTGCATGACGGCTTACTCCTTATGGCTGGTTTTGACGCGTTCGATCTGCTTCTTGGCTTCGCCGTAGACGTGCTCCGGCGTGAAGCCGAACTTTTTCTTCAAGTCGGCAAGCGGCGCTGATGCTCCGAATGTATGCATGACGATCTCGGAGCCGAGACGGCCGACATAACGATCCCAGCCGAGCGAACCGGCCTGTTCCACGCACACCCGGGCATCGACGTCCGGCGGCAGGACGGAATCCTTGTAGTCGCTGTCCTGTTTCTCGAATACATCCCATGACGGCATGGAGACAACGCGCGCGGCGATTCCTTCCGCCTTGAGCTTTTCATATGTCTCGATACACACGCCCACTTCCGTGCCCGTCCCCATCAGGATGACTTCGGGCTTCTTGCCGTTTTCGGCATCGGCGAGAATGTAGGCGCCCTTGTGCACGCCCTTCGCCGATGCGTATTTCGTACGGTCGAACGTCGGCATGGGCTGACGCGATACCACGATACAAGCCGGCGTCTGCGGTTGGTTCAACGCAAAGCGCCACGCTTCGCCGACTTCGTTGGCATCGCCCGGACGGAAGGTGCTCAATCCCGGCACGCCACGCAACGAAGCCAGCTGTTCGATCGGCTGGTGCGTCGGACCATCCTCGCCCACGCCAATGGAATCGTGCGTGAACACGTAGACCACCGGCACTTCCATGATCGCGGACAGGCGGACAGGCGGCTTCATGTAGTCGCTGAAAATCAGGAAGGTCGAACCATAAGGCCGCAAGTTCGATAACGCAAGGCCATTGCAGATCGCGCCCATCACGTGTTCGCGAATGCCGAAGTGCAGGTTCCGGCCGGCGTAGTTGTCATACTCGAAACTGCCCGCGCCTTCGAACTTCAGATCGGTCTTGGTCGATGGCGACAAGTCCGCCGAACCGCCGATCATCCACGGAATCCGCTTGGCGATGGCGTTCAGGACCTTGCCCGACGACTCGCGCGATGCCACGCCCTTGGCGTCGGCATCGAACACCGGAATATCGGCGTCCCAGCCTTCCGGCAGCTCGTGCTCCTCGATCTGCGTAAACTCCTTCGCGAGGTCGGGATATTTCTTCGAGTAATCATCGAAGCTTTTTTGCCACGCTTCACGTGCAGCTTTGCCGCGTGCACCGATGCCTTCGTCGAAATGCTTGTACACGCCGTCCGGCACGAGAAAGCTCGAATCCTCCGGCCAGCCGTAGAACTTCTTCGCGAGCTTGATTTCTTCGACACCCAGCGGCTCACCATGCGCCGCCGATGTGTCCTGCTTGTGCGGTGCGCCCCAGCCAATAATGCTCTTCACCACGATCAGCGTCGGCTTATCAGTGCTCGCCTTCGCCTGGTTCAGCGCTGCTTCGAGCGCGCCGGCGTCGTTGGCGTCGTCCACATGCAGCGTGTTCCAGTGATAGCCCTTGAAACGCGTTTCCACGTCATCGCTATACGCCAAGTCCGTATGCCCTTCAATGGTCACGCGGTTGCTGTCGTAGATCCAGATCAGGTTGGACAACTTCAGGTGCCCGGCCATGGATGCAGCTTCGTGCGAGATGCCTTCCATCATGTCGCCGTCGCCACACAGCGTGTACACGCGATAGTCGAAGATCTTCGCGTCCGGCTTGTTGAAATGCGCCTCGTACCAGCGTGCGGCCATTGCCATGCCAACGCTGTTTCCCAGACCTTGCCCGAGCGGACCGGTGGTGGTCTCGACGCCCGTGGTCATGCGGTATTCCGGGTGGCCCGGCGTCTTGCTGTCCAGTTGCCGGAAATGCTTGATGTCATCCAGCGATACGGCTGGGTCGCCGGTCGCCTTGCCAGCATGATCGACTGCCTTGACACCCGTCAGGTGCAGCAGCGAATAAAGCAGCATGGAAGCATGACCGACCGACAAGACAAAGCGGTCGCGATTGGGCCACAGCGGCTCGGTCGGGTCGTAGCGAAGGTGGTTTTGCCACAGGTGAAAACCAACGGGCGCAAGCGCCATAGGCGTTCCGGGGTGCCCCGAATTGGCCTTTTGCACGGCATCCATGGACAGCGTGCGGATGGTATTGATGGCGAGTGTGTCTAGATCCGACGAGTTCGAGGGGGTTTGCGGCATGAGCGACGACTCCTTTTGCGTAGGGCGCGCTGAGGCACGAGAGGCGCCACAGCGGGCAACCGGGTCCTTCGAGCAAGTGTAGTGCCATGGGAACTGGCGCGTCACCAAAGAACAACGAAGCGCGCGCCGCCAAAGGCCCGGCGCGGCTTATGACAGACGGTTACGATACTGTTTGAGACGACAACTGTACGCTTGAAACCTTGCAAAAACGAACGCAAACGGTAATTTTTCGTGGCCATTCGATGACCGCTACCCGTCAGGATAACGGCCATGCATGACACTTTTCGGTGAACCTATCAAGGCGCGGGGTTAGGCTGAAGCTCGTGAATGGCGTCGATTTCAGCCAGGATCTCGTCCGACAATTTCACGTCCACGCTGCCGATGTTCTCGTGCAACTGCGCAAGGGTGGTTGCGCCGATTAGCGTGCTGGTCGTGAACGGCCGGCTATTCACGAATGCGAGCGAAAGCTGCGCCGGACTCAGGCCATGACGCCGGGCGAGTTCCACGTAGGCGCTGACCGCCTTTACCGCGTGCGGCTTGCTGTAACGCTGGAAACGCTCGAATAACGTGATCCGCGCGCCGTCCGGACGCGCGCCGCCTTCGTATTTGCCGGACAGCCAGCCGAAGGCCATCGGCGAATAGGCGAGCAGGCCCACGCCTTCCTTGTGGGTGAATTCCGAGAGCCCTGCTTCGAACGTGCGGTTCACCAGGCTATACGGATTCTGAATGCTGACGATGCGCGGCAGGCCGTGTTTATCGGCGGCGTTGAGGAACTGGGCGACACCCCAGGGCGTCTCGTTCGATACCCCTACGTGCCGGATCTTGCCCGCTCTCACGAACTCGCCGAGCACGCTCAACGTCTCTTCGATGGGCACCGTATATTCATCTTCGATCCACGGATAATTGGCGCGGCCGAACGTCATGGTGCTGCGGTCCGGCCAGTGCAACTGATACAGGTCGATGTAGTCCGTCTGCAGCCGTGTGAGGCTTGAATTGATGGCTTCCGTCAGGTTCTTCCGGTCGAACTGATTGCCTTCGCCGCGAATGTGACGCGGATTATGCGGCTGACGCGCCGGTCCGGCGATCTTCGTGGCGAGCACGATCTCCTCGCGCTGGGCAGGATGCGCACGCAGCCACGTGCCGATGTACTCTTCCGTGCGCCCCTGTGTTTCAGGGCGCGGCGGCACCGGATACATTTCGGCGGCGTCGATCAGGTTGATGCCGGCGCCGAGCGCGGCATCGATTTGCGCGTGCGCCTCGGCTTCCGTGTTCTGTTCGCCCCAGGTCATCGTGCCCAGTCCGATCAGACTGACATTGATATCCGTTCCACCGAGTTTCCGGTACTCCATCGTATGCTTTCCTATGGTCATGTTCAGGTGTCGGGCCGTCGTTTCGAGACCTTCGGCCAAACGCTGACGCTACCATAGCGCGGGCCTTGCTGCAGTGACTGCCCGCTGGATTGCGCCAAGCTTCCGATCAGCTTTTCATTGCCTTACACGAGCAGCCGAGACCGTAACCGCCACAGGAGTACGCCTTTGATGCAGGCCCCCGATCTCACCCGCGACGCATCGCAGCGGACGAACCCGCGTGGGTCGTCGGTCATCGTGATGCTGGTCGCGGCGACATTCTTCATGGAGAACCTCGACGGCACGATCATCGCCACGGCACTGCCGCAGATGGCGCAATCGTTCGGCCTGCATCCTGTCGATCTCAGCCTTGGCATCACCTCGTACCTGCTGACGCTTGCCGTGTTTATCCCGATCAGCGGCTGGGCCGCCGACCGCTTCGGCCTTCGCACCATATTTGGCAGCGCGATTGCCGTGTTCACGGTGGCCTCGGTGTTGTGCGGCATGACGTCCACCTTGCCGATGTTCACCGCTGCGCGCGTGCTGCAAGGCATCGGAGGCGCGATGATGGTGCCGGTCGGCCGGCTCGCCGTGTTGCGCGCGACGCCGAAGGACGGCCTGATGCGCGCGATCTCGATCATCACGTGGCCGGGTCTTGTCGCGCCGGTGATCGGGCCACCGTTGGGCGGGTTCATCACGACGTATTCATCGTGGCGATGGATTTTTTACCTCAACTTGCCGCTGGGAATCATTGGGTTCGCGCTGGCGCTTCGTTATCTCGACAACACCCGCGAACAGGCCGGGCGCCGCTTCGATTTCGCGGGCTTCATGCTGTGCGGCCTCGCCTGCACGACCTTGCTCTACGCGATGGAACTGGTTGGCCGGAACGACACGCCGTGGTTCTTGACGGGAGCGTTGATCACCGCGGGCGTGCTGGCGAGCGTGGCCGCGTGGCTGCATCTGCGGCGCACGCCGGAGCCCGTCGTCAATCTCAAGTCCTTGCGAATCCGGACATTCGCGGTCGCGATGGGCGGCGGTTCGCTCTTTCGCGTATCGATCAGCGCCGTGCCTTTTCTATTGCCGCTGATGTTCCAGGTCGGCTTCGGGCTGAACGCGTTTGAATCCGGGCTGCTGACATTGTCTGTCTTCGCCGGCAATTTATCGATGAAACTCGTCACCACGCCGATCGTCCGGCGCTACGGCTTTCGTTCGGTGCTGATCGTGAACGGCGTCATCGCGGCGATATCGCTGGCGGTGATGAGCCTGATCGCACCGGCGACACCGACGTGGATCGTCGTCGCCGTGTTGTTCGCGAGCGGATTGTCGCGCTCGCTGCAGTTCACCGCGCTCAACACGCTCAGTTTTGCCGACGTACCGAAAGCGCAGATGAGCGGTGCGTCGGCGTTATCGAGCACGCTGTTTCAACTGACGATGGGTGTGGGTGTGGCGTTGGGCGCGATCGCGTTGAGGCTCGCCGAATGGATGCATGGCCATGGTTCGCAGACGGTGACGGCCGCGGATTTCAGCATCGCGTTCTTGATCGTGGCGGCGGTGGGGCTGCTCGGCGTGGCCGATCTGTTCAGTCTGCATCGGGATGCGGGGGCGGAAGTAAGCGGACGCAAGGCGAAAACCGGCGGCTGAAATGAAAACAGGCACTGCGATTTCTCACAGTGCCCGTCTTTGAAACCTTCCTACTACCAGCAAATTCTTTGGGGTGGCTGATGGGGCTCGAACCCACGACAACAGGAATCACAATCCTGGACTCTACCAACTGAGCTACAGCCACCACTGACTTACTTCTTCTCTGGCGCACCAAAAACCGGCTTGCTGAATCGAGAAACGAGATTATACGAACAAAGATTCGGTTTGCCTAGTCCCTTATTCGATCAATTCGGCCGATTCCCGTAGATGCGTGCGCGCTTCATCGAAGACGGCCAGATCGCCGGTTGCAAGCCTGCGGCTGTCCGACAACACACGCCGCCAGCCACGCGCGCCCGGCATGCCGCGATACAACCCGAGAGCGTGCCGTGTAATACCGCCGAGATAGGTCCCGCGCGCCACTTCTTCACGCGCGTATTCGATCAATCCGGCCTCGATTTCTTCGCGCGAAGGAATCGCTGTCGACGCTCCATAGAACCGTGAATCGACGCCTGCCAGCACGTACGGATTGTGATACGCCTCGCGGCCGAGCATCACGCCATCGACGTGTTTGAGGTGTTCCTCCACTTCGTCGAGCGTCTTGATACCGCCGTTGATCGAGATCTCAAGATGCGGAAAATCACGCTTCAATTGATACGCGTATTCATACTTCAGCGGCGGGATCTCGCGATTTTCCTTCGGGCTCAAGCCCTTCAAGATCGCGTTGCGCGCATGGACGATAAACACCTCGCAACCCGCATTCGCAACCGTGCCGACGAAGTCACGCACGAACCCATAGTCTTCGACGGCATCCACGCCAATCCGATGCTTGACCGTGACAGGAATTGACACGGCATCGCGCATCGCCTTCACACAATCGGCGACGAGTTGCGGCTCGTTCATCAGGCACGCGCCAAACGCGCCGCGCTGGACGCGCTCGGACGGACAACCGCAATTCAGATTGATCTCGTCATAGCCCCATTGCTCGCCGAGCTTCGCGCTGTGGGCGAGGTCGGCCGGCTCGCTGCCGCCGAGCTGCAACGCGACGGGTGCTTCGCCGGGCGTGAAGGCAAGGTGGCGCGCAACGTCGCCGTGCAGCAAGGCGCCGGTCGTGACTATCTCTGTATAAAGCCAGGTGTCGCGCGAGATCATGCGATGGAGGGAACGACAATGCCTGTCGGTCCAGTCCATCATCGGTGCAACGCTTACGCGGCGAGGGCTGATTTTTGATGCTTTAGACATGGAAACTGCTGAATTCGAAGCGTGAGGCGCGGTTTTTGCGCCGAGTACGTGATTTTACCGTAACCACTGGAACGGTACCGAGAACCCTGGCACTACGTGTCTGGCCATCAGGAAAACCGAATCTTCACCGTTTTCCACTGTCAGAAATGCAGACGGCAGCGTCCCGCAAGCCTCGACCAAAACGCGCGCCGCACTGGAGATAAAGATGAAATCCCGCGCCATCAGAACTTCGCTTGGCCTTGCGCTCGCTGCAGCATCAATCTTGACGGCCACTGCCCAGGCCCAGACCGCCAAGCCCGCCGACTCTGCATCTATGGTCAAACCACCGGCGTCGCCGGATGCAGGCGCCACACACCCCAACAATCCAGACAACATGCCGACCAAGCGCCCGGCTCTCCCCGCCAACAGCGACCGGATGCTGCACAACAATCCGGCGAGCGACGCCATCGCCAAATAGCGACGACAAGGACTCCGTTGCATCCACCGCAAAGGCGCCATCGATTGCACCATTTCGCGGCATGCCCGACCCTATAATGACGCCACTCTAAAAATCAGGCGCGGCCGCAGCTCGCGTCTTAAGCGGTGTTTTTCAATGCAAAAAGTCATTCTGCCGTTCGTCGCGGGTTTTCTCGCCGCCTTGTTCTTCCGTGAATCGACAATTGCGATCCTGCACGCAGCCGGCGTGATCGAAATCACCGGTTATTCGACTACTCCCTTCCTGCCGCTTGGCATTCCCGAGTTCATCGTGGCGGCGTTATGGAGCGGGTTTTTCAGCATTCTGATGGCGTGGCTCCTGCGCGTCTCGCCCGATCGCACCGCGCCGTGGATCGGCGCGCTGGTCTTCGGCGGAATCGTGCTGACGGCCGCGAGCGTGTTCGTGCTTGATCCGCTGCGCGGCATCTGGCCAAGCGGCAACATGATGCCGCGACTGGCGCTCGGATTTGCATCGAATGCAATGTGGGGTTGGGGCGCGCTCGTCTTCATGCGCGCCTTCACAGCCGGCAGCGACGCGGACTAATCCGCCAGATCGGCAAGCGGATGACCGGCTGCAGTCCACGGGCTTTCGTACATCTGCAGCACTTCTTCACGCGTCACGTCTTCCACGCGCGTCACTTTCCAGACGGGCTGATTGTCTTTATCGACAATGCGCGCCCGGATGCCTTCCATCACATCGCCGTGATCGAAGGTTGCGCGTGTGAGACCGAGGTCGCGGCGCAGCGTTTCGGCCATCGTCGATGTTTTGGCGCGATCGATCAGCTCCAGCGATACATCGATGGACAGCGGCGAACGCTCACGCAACTCGGCCGCCGTGTTCGCCGCCCACTCCTGCTCGGCGCCGTTCGTGGCGCTTGCGAGCGACTTCAGGCAAGCCGCGCCATTGCCCGACGCGAAATGCTTGTCGATCAACCCGCGATTCGCTTCGAGCTCGCTCGCCTTGCCCGCATCCGCACGCCCTTCCCCTTCAATGAACCTCACGACCTCCGCACCTGATCCGAAGCTCTTGTGTTTGAGCGTATCCACAAGCCCGGCGAGCGTGTCTTCTTCCATGTAGACATCGGCGAGATTGGCGTAGAGGGCATCGGCGGAATCGATGGTCGCACTCGTCGCCGCGAGATAGCGTCCGATCGCGCCGGGCGTACGCGCGAGAAACCAGCTCACGCCAACGTCCGGAAAGAGGCCGATGCGCGTTTCCGGCATCGCCATCCGGGTGGATTCAGTCACGACGCGCAAGCCGCCCGTTTGCCGTGCACCCTGCGAGATGCCCATGCCGCCGCCCATCACCACACCGTTGAGCAACGCAATGTACGGTTTCGGATACGTGAAAATAGCGTGGTTCAGGCGGTATTCATCGGTGAAAAATTCGTCAATCGCCGCGTGCTCGCCCGCTTTCGCCGTGTGGTAAAGGAAGCGGATATCGCCGCCCGCGCAAAACGCGCGAGGATGCGGACTGTAGATGATCACGGCATGCACCGAGTCGTCGTCGCGCCAGGCTTCGAGCGCGCGGTGAATGGCGTGGATCATCGGCGTGGAAAGTGCATTGAGCGCCTTCGGCCGGTTCAGCGCGATAAAACCAATGCGCTGCGCGCGTTCGACGCGGATTTCTTCGATAGTCTCGGTCATGTGCAATACAGGTTCGGTGGATTCGAAATAACTGGAAAGTATGGCGGCAATCGTCACACAGCGCGGGGCCTCGGCGGGCGGCGCACGGGTTTTTTCCTGACGCCGGATAAATAAAGCTCGAGCGTTGCATCGATGAGCACGTCGGTCGGCGTGACCAGATGCTTCGCCGCGGTCAGACTCAGTGACACGATGCCGTGCAGCGCCGTCCACAAGGTTTCGGCAGCAGCCGGTGCCTGGCTGGAAAACGCGAGCGCCTCCGCAAGCAGGGAAAGCGCGGTTTCGCCGGACGCCGCCGCGTCATTGAATATCGCTTCCGTATAACCGACATTCTGCATGAAGATCAGCCGATACATCTCCGGATGCTTGAGCCCGAACTCGACGTAAGCATGCCCCATCGATCTCAAACGGTCGGTATCGTCCTCGACAAAATCGTACGAATGCAGCGCCGCGAGTAATCTTGAATGTCCTTCGGCGCCCAGCGCATGGGCGATCGCATCGCGTCCGGAAAAATGCAGATAAAGCGAAGCGGGCGAATAGCCGACAACCTCGGCGAGCTTGCGCATGGACAGCGCGTCGAATCCGTGACGCACGACTATGGAGCGCGCGGCATCGAGAATATGGCTTCGGAGCAGCGGCTGATCGGACAGATGTTGTTTTTGGCTGACCATCCGCGCATTTTCCGCGAGATGACGGCCAAGTCAATTTAAACCTGAACGGTGTTCAGCAAGAAACTGCGCCCGGGGGAAAATGCCCGCTTTTCAAAAGCACAGGCGCGCCGTGCGTTATCGATAAATGCTCGCGCGCCACCGCCTCGATTTTCGGCCGGGCCGCATGGAACGCGCTGATCCAGCCGTTGCTGTCGAAGCTTTTCACGCCGAAATGGTCCTCCAGCGCTTCCACGGAGATCGCGCACGGCACGCGCTCGCCGTCGACCAGCGCGGGAAAAACCACGGTGAGATTGGTGCCGCGATACGCAGGCGCGTCGGCCGGAAACTGGATGTTCATGATTGCCTCGGACGCAAGAAACAGAAACGCATCGATAGTACTCGCACCGCGAGAGGCCGGTCTACCCCGGGCGCGCTACGCTTCGCTCATGCACTCGCGGACCATGTCAGCGGTCACGTCGACAATTTTCAACGAGAGCGCGTCTGGATCGGCATAGTCGAATTTCAGATGCCGGCTGATATCCCTCACGTGTTCGCAGAGCCGCTGCTGGGCGGGCTCGCAAGCGATATCGAAAAGACTCAGCGCCTCGGCCTCGAAGCGGTAGTGCACGCCCCACGCAATATTGCCGGGCTGACCCGCGGTGCCGCTGGTCCGCCAGCCAACAAAAAGACAGGGCTTCGCGTCCGTGCCGATTTCGCTGATATCCGCGCCGCTCGGAAAAAGATCGAGCAACGCCTTGGCCACGCAGCGCATCGCCGGGTGACGGATGTTGAGCGTGCGCATCAGGTATTTTGCAACAGTCTGTCGATGTAGGCGCGCGCTGCCTCCTCGACCTGGCCGAGCGCGTCGTCTTCGGTCGCAAAGCGTTGCTGGCCGCCCAGATCGACCATGGTTTCAAACCGGTGCACATTATCCGGGCCGCCCTGCGCGACGTTCACTGTGCCGACATAAATGGGCTCTTCGCCTTGCTCCGGTGCCGGCGTCAGCCGTGCTGCAGCACTGATGTAATACCCGCGGTACGGGCCGGTGACGCGTTCTGCCATGGTTGTCCTCTCGTCGTTTTATTTGATGTCCATGAATACTGTAAGGTCCGCCGCCCTGCAATAAGTTCTCGTTGGTTGCATCCGGTTGCATTTTCTCCAGGCGCCAGATCAGAGACGAATGTAAAAAGATAGAGCTTGTCTATACCTCCGCAAGGCACGCGCCAGCACATTCACGCCATCATTTGACCTGCATCAAGGACAGCGCTTTTTCCCGCGGGTACGGGTGTATGGGAAAATGCGCGCAACAAATAACCCGGCCGATGGCTAATGAGGAAAAGAATGAAGCAATTTGCATGGCGGTTGCCGCTGAACACATCCATCACGCGCATGCTGCGGGGCGCAGGCCTGGCGTTCTGCGCCGCCGGAGTCTTGAGCGTTGGCGGGTGTGCATCGTCCAACGACGCATCTCTGATCCATCTCCCTGATGGCCAGTCCGGCTACGCCATCAACTGCAGCGGAGCGGACGCCAGCACGACGTGGGCGAGTTGCTACGTCATGGCCGGCGACAAGTGCGGCGCGACGGGATATACGATCGTGTCGAAGGACAACGAGGAAGGCGGCCCGACGGGTGGCGGCATTACAAACGTGATATCGGCAAATGTAAAAAATCGCTCGATGGTCGTTCGCTGCAACTAAGCCGCCACGCCGGCGGCGGTCAGCCGCGAGGGCTTCGGCTAATGCGGGCTGACCTTCGAGAATACGTTCAGCACGATCACGCCTGCCACGATCAGCCCCATGCCGAGCACGGCGGGCAGATCGGGTATCTGTTTGAACAAGATTGCAGCAACGAGCGTGATCAGCACGATGCCCGCCCCTGACCACACGGCATACACGATGCCGACCGGCAAGGACCTGAGCGTGAGCGAAAGCAAGTAAAACGAGATGCCGTAACCGATCACCACGATCACCGACGGCACGAGCCGCGAAAACCCGTCCGATGCCCGCAAGGCCGATGTCGCCACGACTTCGGCAACGATCGCGACCGCGAGCAGCGCATAAGCGGAAGTGCGCATCGCTTACCCCTTGTCCGATGCAAATGCGAGCGCGCTCGCATCGTGTCCGAGCACCGCGCACAGCGCCTCGACCACGAGTTCATGATCCTTGCGTTGCGGCAAGCCCGACACCGTCACCACGCCGATCACGCCCGCGCCTTTGACTGTCAACGGAAACGCGCCTCCATGGGATGCGAACTCGGCGGCGGGCAGCGAGTATTTATCGGCTAGGGTCGTCGATGCCTGCTGCAAGCTCAAGCCGATCGCGTAGGAACTGCGGCGAAAGTGCTCGACCGTGCGCGCCTTGCGCTGAACCCACCGGGCGTTGTCGGGGGTTGTGCCGTTCAGCGAGACAAAGAACAGCGGCTGGCCGAGTGTCCTCACCTCGATGGCGACGACGGCGCCACGCGCCACTGCCATTTCACGCAATTGCGAGCCGATCTGCCACGCGCGGTCGGTATCGAATTGCGGGAAAACGAGCGTGTGCTCCTGATGCAGGATGGTTTGCAAATCGTGAGCGATATCCATGGCCAGTCAATCCTTGTAGTGAAAGCTCAAACATGCGGTGAACCGGAAGCGTTCATCGCGCGATCCCTGGATTTTGACACGAGGGGCTGCATTCGCTTGTTCCCGACCGTCATGCACCGGTGTTCCCACGCCCTGCGCAAGCACAAACTCCGCGCCGCGTGAAGGTGGTGTTCTTGTTCCCCACACGCTTCGTCCCGGTTTTTCCGAGAATCTGCCATCCCGTCTTCTAACAGCGTTGTATATGTATCCTCTCGCCCGAGATTAGGACATTTCCGATTAAGACTATCCATCCGTCTACGTAGAGTTCAAGCCTTCTCCAGGCAAAAGCCGAAGAACCAGCGGTTCTCTGCCGATGCAAAGCCCTGCAACACAGCGCGCGTGAGCGTGATCCGTCTTCCGGCTCCGGACAAAGGCTAACTTTTACACAGGTGTACGAATGAACAAAACTTATAAATCCGTCTGGAATGAATCGCTGGGCGCTTGGGTGGCAGCTTCGGAATTGAGCCGCGCACGTGGGAAGAAAAGCGGCAGTATTGCTAAAGCGATGTTGGCGTCAGCGGTAACACTGGGTACAGCAGGCGTTGCATCGGCATCTGTCAGTCTTGACGGCGGTGGATTCCTTGGTCCTGACAATATCCGAACCAATGGTATCGCCATCGGGACCGGCTCCGGTGCAAACAACGATTACGGCGTGGCCCTTGGTTCTCAAGCGCAGGCCACAGGCATAAACGACATCGCCATCGGCGCCGGCACGCTCGTCAAGAGCAATGCGTTAACTGGCGACGGAGGTGCCCTCGGCAGCGTCGGCGTTGGTTCGAACGCGCACGCCTTGGCCAGCAGCGCGTCTGCGTTCGGCGGACTCGCCAACGCCTCCGGCCTTCAATCAACAGCGCTCGGATCGCATGCTACTGCGTCAGCTACAGCATCCACTGCAATCGGTATGAGCGCCATTGCAGACCGGGACAACACCGTCTCCATCGGCAACTCGTCCAATCAGCGTCAGCTCGTACAGGTCGCTCGCGGCACGCAAGGCACCGATGCGGTGAACCTGAGCCAGTTGACACCGGTCGTCGCCGCCTTGGGCGGCGGCGCCACAGTCGCAGCGGACGGCTCTGTCACCAGTCCGACCTTCACATTGAAAGGCACAAACTACAGCACGGTCGGTGCAGCGCTGGCTGCACTCGCCGACAGCTCAAGCTCAGGCAAGTACTTCCACGTCAACTCGACGCAGGACGACTCAGCCGCCACAGGATTGAACGCTGTCGCGATCGGCGCATTGTCGACGTCCTCCGGAAATCAAACAGTCGCGATCGGCAACAAGGCGATTTCCAGCGGAAGTAACGAGTCCATCGCCATTGGCTCCGACGTTCAGAGTACCGCTAACGACGCGCTCTCGATAGGCTCGCAAATCGCTAACAAGGCCGTCAATTCCGTTGTCGTGGGCAGCAACTACCTCTCGCTCGACGCGGCCTCTCACGAGAGCGTGCTTCTTGCTCCCAACGGAGGCAATGTGGTGAATTCTGCCCGCTCGCTTTCGTTCAATCCGTTCGGTGACGCTACTTCGAACTCCCCTACCAACACGTCGGACTCTGACGACTCAATCAACTTGTCCGGAACAGCGGCTGGTGCAGCCGGTGGCGTGACCATTGGTTCGAAGTCGTCCGTGACTGCCGCGAACGCAGTTGCACTGGGTGCTGCGGCATCGGCATCGGCGGTTGGCGCAGTGGCGCTTGGCAACGGCGCAGTGGCATCGCTGAAGAATTCCGTCGCCCTTGGAGCCGGTTCAACGGTGGACCGTGAAAACACAGTTTCGGTAGGCACCGCAGCGAGTACCCGCCAGATCACCAGCGTAAGCGCTGGCACTCTTGGCACCGACGCTGTCAACGTCACGCAACTTCAAAACGTTACCTCGTTGCTCGGCGGCGGCGCCAAGGTGAACGCGGACGGTTCGATCAAAGCGCCCGCCTACACCGTCGCCGGCACCTCGCTCAGCACGGTCGGTGACGCCATTGCCAAGGTCGACACGGAACTGAACAACAAGGTTGCCTACGATTCATCCGCGAAGACGCAGGTCACGCTCGGCGGGTCGGGCACATCAACGCCCGTCACCCTGACGAACGTAAAAGCAGGCATGTTGTCGTCGACCAGCGTCGATGCCGTCAACGGCTCGCAACTGTTTGCCACGAACACACGCGTCGGCTCGCTGGAAACATTCGAGACGAACATCAGCAACGGCGGCGGCATCAAGTACTTCCACACTAACTCGCAGTTGGCAGACTCCGTGGCCACAGGCACCGATTCCGTGGCGATCGGCGGCGCGGCTAAAGCGTCGGCGAACAATGCCGTTGCGCTCGGCTCCAACTCGGTGGCAAATCGCGCGAACTCCGTGTCGGTAGGTGCAGCGGGCAGCGAACGTCAGATCACGAATGTGGCAGCCGGCACGAGCACGACGGATGCAGTCAACTTCGGTCAGCTCACCTCCGTGTCCGACAACGTCAGCACGCTCGATAGCTTTGCCGTCAAGTACGACAAGAACACAGACGGCTCGGCGAACTATCAGCGTGTAACGCTGGGCGGCGCGGGCGCGGCGCAACCCACGCTTCTGACCAACCTCGCCAAGGGCGACCTGACGGAAACGAGCACGGACGCAGTCAACGGTTCACAGTTGTATGCGACAAACCAGAACGTCGCAGCCTTGCAAAGCTTCACCAACAACATCAACAACGGTGGCGGCATCAAGTACTTCCACTCGAACTCGACCTTGATCGATTCGTCGGCGACGGGTACGGATGCAGTGGCGATCGGCGGCGCGGCGGTTGCATCGGCGAAGAATTCGGTTGCATTGGGCGCGAACTCGGTGGCTGATCGGGCCAACTCAGTGTCGGTGGGAGCCGCTGGCAGCGAGCGTCAGATCACGAACGTAGCAGCAGGCACGGCAACGACTGATGCAGTCAACGTAGGCCAGCTCAACGCGGTTTCGAACAGCGTGAGCACGCTTAGCGCGGCCGCAATCAAGTACGACACCAACGCCGACGGCACGCCGGACTACGCCAACGCAACGCTTGGCAACGGCAATGCAACGGGCACGGCTTTGCATAACGTAACGGCCGGCACCAGCAGCATGGACGCGGTCAACCTGGGTCAGATGAACGACATGATCAGCCAGGTCACCAACCTCGCCAACGGCGCCTACAACCCGATGTTCTCGGCTGACGGCAACCGCGATACGGAAGCGGCAACGTCGAGCGGTACGCATTCGGTTGCGTTGGGTGCGAACGCCGTTGCATCTGGCGCAAATGCCATTGCTTCGGGCGCCTCGTCCGTGGCGAGCGGCGCCAATGCGGTTGCTGTCGGCGCGAATGCATCGGCTACGGCGAAGAACTCGGTGGCGCTCGGTGCAGGGTCGGTGGCCGATCGTGCCAACGCGGTCTCGGTCGGTACGGCGTCTGCGGGCGGTCAGCGCCAGATCACGAACGTCGCGGCCGGCACGGAAGGCACCGACGCTGTCAACGTGAACCAGATGCAGCAGTCGGTGAACACGGGTGTGAAGTCAGCGAAGGGTTACACCGACGCATTGCGCTCGGACATGAACAGCGGTCTTTCGCTTGCCAACAACCATATCAACAGCGTCGGTGCAATGAGCAGCGCCATGGCGATGATGGCAGGCAGCGCGGCGGCCATCGCTGACAAGGACAATCGCTTCGCGGCCGGCACGGGTGTTTATCGTGACAAGGCTGCAATTGCGATCGGCTTCCAGAAGCGCTTTGGAACGAACATGGTCCTGACGGTCGGCGGTTCGACAACCGGCGAAGAAACCACGGGCGGTGCAGGTTTCGCGTTCGGCTTCTAAGCAACGTTGAAGCAAGGTGCTTTAATGCGGCGGCATGTCTCGGCAACGAGATACGCCGCCGCTTTTTTGTTTGTCCATTTTCACCGAGCAGTCCAGCGTGACAAACATGTTGCACTGCAGTGCCGCTTGTCATATAATCTTTTTCGCGGGGTGGAGCAGTCTGGCAGCTCGTCGGGCTCATAACCCGAAGGTCATAGGTTCAAATCCTATCCCCGCAACCAAGATCAAATGTCGAAAGCCCGGTTCTCCGGGCTTTTTGCGTTTGAAGTCACTTCCACCTGCAGAGTCCATTGGTAGCAGTTCGCCGCTGCCTCAATGCGCCACTGAAGGTGCGACCCCTCGGCACAAATCCCCCATTCCACGCGTGGCATAATCGACGGCTCAATCGCCTCGGAAGCCATCGTCAGCCTCATGCGTCGCAGTCACGTCCGCAAGTTCGGCAGCTTTATCGGAATGCTTGCAATTCTGATGATGACGCTCGCGCCTGCCATTTCACAGACGCTTGCTTCGCGTGCTCGCACGAACTCGATTTACAACGCGCATTGCTCTGCGATAACGGAATCCCAAACGTTAATTGCAGCAAATCACCAGCAGCCGCATCACTCGATGGCAGGTCATTGGGACGCATGCGGTTACTGTAATTTCGCAGCGCACTCGCCCGCGGCGCCGCCTTCCATCGATACGCTGCCAACGCATCGTGCGGCAGCGGCTCTTGCGGTCAACGCCCCGGCTCTGTTCGCGGCGCCTTACGCTCCCTCATTCGCCGCGCAACCCAGGGCACCGCCCTTCTTCATCTGAATTCCGCACTGTGGCTGGCTTTATCGCCGGCACTTTCTTTTCGCGCAAACAGGATCAGCATGAACCCGCCACTTTCAAACGTCGCAAAGCTGGCCAGGCGCGGCGCGCTTGCAGCCGCCTTTCTTGCCATGGCTCAACTCGCCATGGCCCACGCATTGCCGAAGCAACAGACACCCGCGCCCGACGCAACCGTCGAAGCGCCTCACGAAGTCGCCATCGATTTCTCCGAAGGGCTGGAGCCGACTTTCAGC
Organism: Burkholderia sp. PAMC 26561; assembly: GCF_001557535.2. NCBI lineage: Bacteria > Pseudomonadati > Pseudomonadota > Betaproteobacteria > Burkholderiales > Burkholderiaceae > Burkholderia > Burkholderia sp. PAMC 26561. The sequence goes on along the minus strand of NZ_CP014306.1, from coordinate 2,703,790 downwards.
ACCCTGATAGTCGTCGATGCCGGCGGCAAGCAGGTCAACAGCGCAAAGTCAGCCGTCGACAGCAGCAACAAACAGCATATGAGCGTCGCGCTCGGCGATCTGAAGACCGGTGCATACCAGGTCGAGTGGACCGCGGTGGCCGAAGACGGGCATCGTACGCAAGGTCATTATCTTTTCAACGTGAAGTGAGCAGCCCGACCATGAAAAAATTCACACTGATACACGCGGGTTTCATCGCGATGAGCGCAATGGCATTCACGTCCGCGCAAGCCGCGACGCTCACAGCGCACGATTGCTGGATTCGTTTGATGCCGGCGAGCTTGCCGTCGTCGGGGTACTTCGTGGTATCGAATGACGGCGATAAACTCGCCACGCTCACCGGCGCAGAAACGCCCGCGTTCGGCATGGCCATGCTGCATAAATCGAGCAGCAACGGCAGCACGTCCACCATGGCGATGGTCGATTCCGCCGACGTCCCCGCGCACGGCACGCTCGCATTTGCGCCGAGCGGTTATCACCTGATGCTGGAGGACGCGCCCAAACCGCTCAAGGTCGGCACCACAATCCCGCTCAAGCTGACGTTCTCGGACCAGTCGAGCATCAGCACACAGTGCGCCGTGAAGGCGGCTTCAACGCTCGGCAAGTAACCCCGCAACGTCCACCTCGAAGCACAATAAAAAAACGCGCCGCAATCTGATTGCGGCGCGTTTTTCGTTTGGCGTTGAATTGCCGGTCAATGCCCCTTAAAGAGATTCATGATCTCCTGGCGCTCGGCCGGAGCAACATCCGGCGGCGGCGGTGGCGGCGTCATCCCGCCCGGTCCGACTCCGCCAACGGCGTCGCTGGAACCTTCCGCCGGATTCGCCGTATCCAGGCCAATGCTCGCGACAAAACCGTTGCCCGGGGTTTTATCGGCGAAGAACAGATCTCCGTCGATGCTCGTGAGACCTTCGGGCATTTCCATCGGCTGCTGCGGAATCTTCGCAAGGGCACGCTGCATGAATTCGACCCATATCGGCAGAGCGAGCTGCGCGCCGAATTCGCGGCCACCGAGCGACTTGGGCTGGTCGTAGCCCATCCACGCGACAGCAACGAGCTGATGCTGATAGCCGGCAAACCAGCCATCCTTGGCGTCGTTGGTCGTACCGGTCTTGCCTTGCAGGTCGTTGCGCTTGAGCACATTCGTGCCCGAACCGGTGCCGGCAGTCGCGACCGAATGCAGCAAGCTGTTCATCACATACGCGTTACGCGGTTCGAGCGTTTGCGGCGCGTTGTTCCCCGCAAGCAACGGATTCGCGCGCGAAATCACGGTGCCGCGTGCATCGGCGATTTCTCCGATCAGGTAAGGATTGATGCGTGAACCACCGTTGGCGAACACTGAATAACCGCCCGCCAGTTGGAGCGGCGTGACGAGACCCGCGCCGAGTGCGAGCGGCAAGTACGGCGGGGTTTTATCGGCATCGAAACCAAATTTCTGCGTGACGAAATCCTGCGCGTACTTCGTGCCGATGAACGACAGAATCCGGATCGACACCAGGTTCTTCGACTTCTGCAACGCCATGCGCATGGACATGGGGCCGTCGGGCTGATCGTCGTCCTTCGGTTCCCACGCTTGCTGACCCGGCGATGTCGGCGGGAAATAGAGCGGTGCGTCGTTGATGATGGTCGCCGGTCCAAGGCCCTTTTCCAGTGACGCTGAATAGATGAACGGCTTGAAGCTCGACCCCGGCTGACGCCATGCCTGCGTCACATGATTGAACTTGTTCTTGTTGTAATCGAAGCCGCCAATCAGCGCCCGGATCGCGCCGTCTTGCGGCACGAGCGAAACCAGCGCGCCCTCCACTTGCGGCAACTGCGTGATGGTCCAATTTTCCTTCGCGTCCTTCATCACACGCACGATGGAACCCGGCTTGATCTTCAGCGCTTGCGTCGCATTGCTGCGCAGAGCGGTTGCTACAAAACGCAAGCCGTCGCCGGTGATGGTCGCCGGGTCGGCATTGACGAACTCGACCACCACCTGCTTCGGATTCACCGACGTCACCACGCCCGCGATGATGTCGCCGTTGTCGGGATGATCGGCGAGTGCGTCGTCGATGGCTTCATCGCGGTCATCCGGATTTGCCGGCAAATTGACGAAGCCTTCCGGCCCGCGGTATCCATGGCGCCGTTCGTAATCCATCACGCCTTTTCGGACCGCCCGATACGCCGCGTCCTGATCGGCAGAATCGATGGTCGTCGTCACCGAGAATCCGCGCGTGTAGGTTTCATCCTTGTACTGGGCGTACATCATCTGACGCACCATTTCCGCGACGTATTCCGCGTGCACGCTGTACTCCGTGCCGGCCACGCGCGCATGCAATTCCTCGGCGCTCGCCTGATCGAATTGTTCCTGCGTGATGAACTTCAGATCGAGCATGCGCTTCAGGATGTACTGCTGGCGAATCTTCGCGCGCTTTGGATTGACCACTGGGTTGTACGCCGAAGGCGCCTTGGGCAAGCCTGCGAGCATTGCGCATTCGGCGAGCGTGAGGTCCTTCAGATCCTTGCCGAAATACACCCGCGCCGCCGATGCAAACCCATACGAGCGCTCGCCCAGATAAATCTGGTTCATGTACAGCTCAAGGATCTGGTCCTTGGTGAGCGCACGCTCGATCTTGTACGCGAGCAGCATTTCATAGATCTTGCGCGTATAGGTCTTTTCGCTGGAAAGGAAGAAGTTGCGCGCGACCTGCATGGTGATCGTGCTTGCGCCCTGCGATGCACCGCCATGCATGATGTCGCTCACGCCCGCGCGTGCAATGCCGACGAAGTCCACACCGCCGTGTTCATAGAAGCGGTAATCTTCGATCGCGAGCACCGCCTTCTTCATCTGCTCCGGAATTTCGTCGAAACGGGCGATGCGCCTGCGCTCCTCGCCGAATTCGCCAATCAGCACATGGTCCGCCGTATAGATGCGCAACGGCACCTTCGGCCGGTAATCGGTGATTGCATCAAGCGACGGCAAATTCGGCCCCATCACCACGAGCGCGTATCCCACGATCAATGCGCCGACGATCGCCATGACGGCAATCAGCCCGACGAACCACAGCATGAGACGCAGCGCTATGGACGGTCTGGCAGGTTTGCGGTCTGAGGTGCGGTATCTGTATGGACCGTCTTGATCCCGGTCATCGCGTGGCGTGTTCGAGGAATTAGGTCGTTTGATGATTGGCATGACTGGATTTGAACGGTGCGCTTCTGGGGCGCCCGGTGCGCCACGCCAACCCGCCGCGTGACGATGAATGTTGAGGCCTTCAAAGAGCCAATGAGCGCTTTGTGCCTTGAAGCCGAATGTGCAGCCGTCGTCATCATCGAAGAGTGCGGCGGTTCAAATCTGGCGCGAACCGCTGCATTGCACGCCGATGTCCCCGGACAGGCTGCGCGTCCACAGCGGGCTGTTATAGCGTTGTAAGAAACCTGCAACAGCTATGGCCCAGTGCGTAATGACAGCGCATTTTAAAGAATTTGCGGGAGCAGCACCGGGCGATGCCCGATTTTTTTGTAAGTAAATCCATTGTAAGAAGTTGGGTTCGCGACCAGATCGGAAAGCCTTTCCGCTTTTTTCTCGCCATGCGCGCGATGCCGCACAGCAGGTCGAGCGGAGCTTTAGCATTCTCATCTGCAGGACGCAAGTCGTTGATACCTCTACGCTTTCATACCTGTCTCGCACACGCTGCGTTCATGCACGCGCACAAGCACGCAGCCGCGCCAAAACGATATGATGGATGCATTGATTGCGCGATTTTGCCTGACTCCGCGACTGCGGCGCATATTGGACGCGTCGCCTGTTGTGCCGCTGACGGACGTCGACCGGCCGCGCTTGCGTGGCCCCAGCATGTGAGGCGCTCATGACTACCAAACCCAGCGAACGCATCGTCGTATTTGTGACCCCCGCGCAGAAACTCGCGATCACCAGCACCGCCGACGGTCTCGGCATCAGTGTCAGCGAACTCATGCGACGCGCTGTTCTCAGCTTCAATGCGACCAGCGAGCAGGTCAAGGTCGCGGGCCTCGTCGACAAACTGCGTGCGCCGAAGACGCCCGATCCGCTGAATGTCGCGCTCAGGCAAGTCGCCGAACGCGCCGCCGCTCGCGAGGCGCGGGACGCCGCACAAGTCGCCCGGGAAGCAAGCAAACGGACGCTGGCGGCGGAAAAGGCGGAGGATCTGGCTTTACCGGACACGTCTGCATCGGACGCTTCGGATGAAGACGCGTCGCTCTCGGGGCATTCCTGATTAGAGGCGTTTCAACTCGCCGATACCACTCGCGTAGTCACCGCCACGGCGATCGCACATGCGATTGCGCTGGCAACGGCGCCCCACGCAATATCGATGAAAACAAGCGACGTGCTCCAGCCCTTGAGCGTCGCGAGATTCGTCAGGTCGTACGTGGCGTATGCAACAATCCCGAACAACGCGCCGCTGATCAGTCCGCGCATGACGCTCTCTTCGGCTACGCCCGGCACGACACAAAAATAAACCAGGCCGACTATATAAATCACGTAGAAGATGGCCGCAGCGCCGAAGTTCGGTTTAGGCAGCAGCAAGTCACCTATTTCACGCTGATAGATATTTCGCGAAACCACGCCGAGCCAGATGGCATCGAGGATCAGGAACACGACGGCGGTGGCCACAAAAGCAACAACTAACGTCTTTGACATGAGCATTCCGGTACGTTGAGCAAAGCGTGAAAGATATGTGATTTTCCGGACTCGGGCGCAAGGTGTACCGTAGTGGATGCGGTGCCTGTTAAGTCCGGTTTAAGCCGATGCATGGTTTAATGCACCGGCCCGGATGCAAAGACGAAAACCCGGCATTGTCCGGTGCAAAAAAGCTCGCAACAAAGTGTATCGGCGAGCTTGCAATTACCGCGCCCGGCCCGACCTACCCGACGCGTGGCGCAACGAGCGCTGCGTTAGAGCAACTTTAAGCATGCGTTCAACAGATGTTGAACGTTGCAGCACGGCTCGCTGAGGGACCCGTCCCGAAGCAGCCGAATCAATTTTCAGGAGGAAACTCATGTCGCTTTTGGATTCCATCTCGCGCACCGTCAAGGGCCTGTTGAACGACGCCGCCGACACCGTGCAGGACCCGTCGCGAGACGCTCGTCAGATCGTGCGCGAACTCGACGACAGCATCGCGAAAGCCGAGAACTCGCTGATCGAAATCGAGGCGCAGGTCGCCACGCAGCAAAGCAAGCGCGATGTCGCCGCCGAAAAGGCCAGGAAGTACGAGGAAGGCGCGAAGCGCGCGCTGCAAAGCGGCGACGAAGCGCTTGCACGTGAAGCGCTGAGCGCGCAAGCCAACGCCGAATCCGAACGCGACGCACTGGCTGCCGAATTGACGACGCTGGTGCCATCGACGGATCATCTCAAGCAGCAAATCAACGACATGCGCCAGCGCCGCAACGAGCTCAATTCGCGCTCGAACATTTTGCAGGCGAAGCAGGAGATTGCGACTGCGAAAGACGTGGCCGCTACGGCGCTGGGCGGTATCGGCGGGAAGAACCTGTCAGAAGACTTTCAGAAGCTCGAAGACAAGGTTCAGCTATCGAATGCGCGTTCCGATGCCCGGCTGAACTCTGCCGATCAGAAGAGCGGCAAGGCGCTTGAAGACAAACTCGCAGCTCTCACGCGTGGACCGTCGGTGGAAGATCGCCTCGAAGCGTTGAAGAAGCAGATGAATACGCCAGCGCAGTGACCAGGAAGTAGCGGCGCGAAACTTGCGCCGGTTTAACGAAGGGTATCGAACGCCCTTCAGGACGCAGCGGCCGGTGAAATCATCGAGTCCGCTGCGGGCAACACTGGATATTGCATCGACATGTCGCACGAAATGGAGACGGGTGCGAACGCCCCGGTCCGCTGATGAAAAAATATGTGATGGCAGTGGCTGCATCGCTGATGCTGGTGTCGGCTGCGGCGTTCGCCGTACCGAGCGCCGGCCAGATCGAGCAGTCGATGACGCAAGGCAACTGGGCTCAGGCCGACTCCCAGTTGAACGAAGTGATCCAGGCGCATCCGAACAATGCCAAGGCGCATTATCTTTATGCGCAGGTGCTGGACCGCGAAGGCCGTCCTGCCGATGCGCTCGCCCAGATCCAGCAGGCGAAGACGCTGGACCCCGCGATCAAGTTCACCGACCCGTCGCGCTTCAACGCGATGGAAGCGCGGATTCGCTCTGACGCGAACCGCGTGAATTCATCATCCAATTCGGGTGGGCAGACGAACGAGCGGTCCACGGGTAATGCGGTGACATCGGTGACGCGCAATCCGTTTAACCAGGGCGCGGTTGCAGCACCTGAAAAACCCGGCCCGTCCATGGGAATGTGGGTGTTGCTCGCGGTCGTGGTGGCCGGCATTGCGCTGGTTTTGCGATGGGGTCTGAAACGCGCGCGCTCGAACGAAGACGGTCAGGCCGATACCGATCGCCGCACGCAACTCAAACGCGCGACCGAACTGCTCAACGATGTCCGCTCGCTCAAGCTTGACGTGCGTTTATCGACGCAACCGGGTCACGAAGGGATGCTAAAGGAAGTGGAAGGCATCGAGACGCAATTGCGACAGATGGTCGAAGCGCTGTCCAATTCGAAGAATCCCGTGCCGCCTTATGCGATCGAGGATTTGGCGAGTCAGATCGACAGCGTCAGGGCACGTTCGGAGGGACGCCCTGATCCGCGTGCAGCAGCGCCCGCGGCGAACGTCAACGACAACCAGTCGGTCTATGCGCAGGAAGCGGAGCGCTTCGGGCGCACGCAGCCGGGACAGCCGCCCTATTCGCCTTATCCGCAGCAACAGCCGCCGGTTGTCATTCAGCAAGGCGGCGGTGGTTTTGGCGGCGGACTGGGAGGATTGCTGGGCGGCGTCCTGCTTGGTGAAGCGCTGTCCGGCGGCGGCCGGGAACGCGTGATCGAACGCGACGTGCCGGTGGACGTGGACGACGAATTGCGTCGCCGAGGTGGTGGCAACAACGGCGGCGGCCTTGACTTCGGCAATGGCTCCAACGACTGGAGCGATGGCGGCGGCGTGGATCTCGGCAGCAACGATTCGGGCAACTGGGATAACAACAGCTAAGCTAAATGCAGCGCGCCAGACAAGAAGCGCGGGACGATGCAAATCGTCCCGCGCTTTTATTTTATCCGCCGCCGAGGAACCTCAGCAACGCCCACAAGAACTTGAAAAACCCTACGACGAATTCCCAGATCCGTTCGAGTTGGTCCCAACCGGCGACGTGCAGCAGCGTCGCCAGCATCATGTTTTACGGGCGCGTTGAAAGTCGCGCGGTATTAGTGGAAAGATCAAACTGGGTCGCAACGGCTTAAAAGGGTTCATGACCCGCATGATAGCCGTTGCGATCCGCCTGTCTCAAAACCCAGGCGGCGCGGCTTCAGATCGTGTTGCCGCCTTCCGGCTCGACCTCATCCGTCAACGCTTCTTCGAGGCGCTTGAAAATCCGCTTCGTAGCACCGCGAGCATGCAACGCGAACAGCAGGAGCGAACGGCCCGTCACCTGATACACGCCGCCTGAATCGAAGTCCTCGAGTTCTTCGCGGATCGGCGCATTGGTATCGATCAGGCAGCTCCACTGGTCGCTCCCCGGGATTTCGGGCAGCGTGTAATCCACGACATCGTGATGCGCGTTGACAACCAGCAACAACGTCGCATCCGATGCCGGGCGGCGTATACCGGTCGCCTGGGCCCGGCCATCGATAACCAGGCCGAAGCAGCGCATTGCCGGATCGTCCCATTGCTCGGGTGTTAGTTCATCGCCCGATGGGCTGAACCATTTGACGTCTGCGACCTGCAGGTCTTCGTGGAACTCGCCCGTCAGGAAACGGCCCCGGCGCAGCACCGGCAAGGTGTGACGCAAGGTCGTGAGCTTGCGCACGAAGTCGTTCAAGGCGCGGCCGTCTTCGTCGATATCCCAGTTGACCCAGCTTATGTCGTCGTCCTGGCAATACGCGTTGTTATTGCCCTGCTGCGTGCGGCCGAATTCGTCGCCCGCGAGGATCATGGGCGTGCCCTGCGAGAACAGCAGCGTCGCCAGCATGTTGCGTTTCTGGCGTTCACGCAGTGCGCGGATTTCGGGGTCATCGGTCGGGCCTTCGGCGCCGCAATTCCATGAGCGGTTATCCGAGCTTCCGTCTTTGTTGTCTTCGCCGTTCGCCTCGTTGTGCTTCTCGTTGTACGAAACGAGATCGTTTAACGTGAAGCCATCGTGCGCGGTGATGAAATTGACGCTTGCCCACGGGCGACGCCCACGGTGGTTGAACTTGTCGCCCGAACCCGTAATGCGCGTGGCGAGTTCCGCCGCGACGCCCTCTTCGCCCTTCCAGAACTCGCGAACGGTATCGCGGAACTTGTCGTTCCACTCAGCCCAGCCCGGCGGAAAACCGCCGACCTGGTATCCGCCCGGACCGCAGTCCCACGGTTCGGCGATCAGCTTCACGCTCGAGAGAATCGGGTCCTGACGGCAACTGTCGAGGAAACCGCCGCCTTCATCGAAACCGTAGGGTTCACGGCCGAGTATGGTCGCCAGATCGAAACGGAAACCATCGACGTTCATCTCCGTCACCCAGTAGCGCAAGCTGTCGGTGACCATCTGCAGCACGCGCGGATGCGACAGGTTAAGCGTGTTGCCCGTGCCGGTATCGTTGATGTAGTAGCGCTTGTCATCCGGCAAGCGATAATACGAAGCGTTGTCGATACCCTTGAAAGAGAGCGTCGGCCCGCGTTCATTGCCTTCGGCCGTGTGGTTGTACACGACGTCCAGGATCACCTCGAGTCCCGCTTCGTGGAAGCGGTCGATCATCTGCTTGAGCTCGGAAATAGCGCCCGGACCCTGCGCAAAAAAGCGCGGATCGGCGGCAAAAAAACCGATGGTGTTGTAGCCCCAGTAGTTCGTAAGACCCTTGTCGGTGAGGTGGCTGTCGTTCACGAACGCGTGAATGGGCAGGAGTTCGACCGATGTCACACCCAAGCCCTTGATGTGTTCGATGACTTCCTTCGTGCCGAGCCCTTCGAACGTTCCGCGCAAATGTTCCGGCACGGCGGGATGGCGTTTCGTATAACCGCGCACGTGGGTTTCGTAGAAGATGGTCTGTTCCCAGGGCACGCGAACGCGCGTCGGATTGACCCACGAAAAGCTCTGGTCGACGACCTGGCACTTTTGCATGAACGGCGCGCTGTCGCGTTCATCGAAGCTCAGGTCTTCGCCGTCGTCGTCGAGCGTGTAGCCGAAGACCGCCGGGTCCCATTTCAGCTCGCCCACGTGCGCCTTCGCGTACGGATCGAGCAGGAGCTTGTTCGGGTTGAAACGATGGCCGTTTTCCGGTTCGTACGGACCGTGAACGCGATAACCATAGACCGCGCCCGGTTTCAGGCCGAACAGGTAAACGTGGAAAACTTCATCGGTGTATTCAGGCAATTCGATGCGCTCGAGTTCCTTTTCGCCGTCTTTATCGAAGAGGCAGAGTTCGACTTTCGAGGCGTTCGCGGAGAACAGCGCGAAATTGACGCCCTCGCCGTCCCAGGTCGCGCCTAGCGGAAATGGCGAACCTTCGGCAATGCGGATATCGTGAGCCATGTATGCGGGTGTCCAGGTATTTGGGTAATGCTGTCAGTAGTTGATGCGCGCCGCCTGAGTCCGGGATCCGCAGGGATCTGAATCAGTCAAGGTGCAAAATGCATCGCTCAGTGTTTCGACGGGCAGAGATCAAGAGCAGGTTGCGTGCCTGTTATCGATCGCATTTTCCAGCAAGATCGGCGCGCATCCTGCTCGCGGCTTGCCTGCGACGGAACTCAGCACCGCCACGTCATTTGTCCATCATTGATCCAGAGGCTTTCCCTTGCCCACTCGCCCCCTCTCCGTCAAGTCAACGCCAGCCGGCACTTCCCATGGCAGCGCCGAGGAGAGCCGCGCGCTCGGCCGATCGTTGCGCGACACCACTCCCTTTGATGCCCACGCTGCGTGGCAACCGGAGCACGACCGGCCCGATCCGGTCGAACGCGTGCTTGCAAACAACGCAGGCAGACAGGAACGCCTCGTGCCGCTGAGAATGGCGCGCATGGCCGTTTCTCCGTTTGCGTTCCTGCGCGGCGCGGCAAGCGTGATGGCGTGGGATCTGGCGCGAACGCCGTCCATCGGGCATCACGTGATGATCGATGGCGACGCGCATCTCAACAATTTCGGCCTTTTCCGCACGCCGCGGCAAGACGTGGTCTTCGACCTGAATGACTTCGATGAAACCATCGTCGCGCCCTGGGAATGGGATCTGAAGCGGCTGACTGCCAGCATCAACGTGGCAGCGCGGGAAAACGGCGTCGATGCCAGCGGCCGCGAGCGCGCCGTGCGCTCGGCCTGCGCGGGTTATCGGACAACGATGTCCACGCTATGGCAAGTACCCGCCTACGACCTCTGGCAAATGCGCTCTTATGCGAGCGTGCTGCATATCGAGGCGCCCGTCGCGCTTGATTCGGCCGAAAAAGCAACGATCACGAAGGCCGTCGAGCGGGCGACCAAGCGCAGTCACGCGACCATGCTCGCGCGGGTTGCCGAGCCCGCGGGCAAAAGCTGGCGCTTTCGCGAGGACCCGCCCATTCTCACGCGTCTCGACAAAGCTGAGACGAACCATGTGATCGAAGGATTGCGGGGATACACGCAGACCATCGCCGGCGAGTGGCGCACGATGCTCGAGCGCTACGACGTGGCCGATGTCGCGCATCGGGTAGTCGGGGTGGGCAGCGTCGGTACGCGTGCGTATTTGTTGCTGCTGCTCGGGCGCGCACATGGCGACCCGCTGTTCATGCAGGTAAAGGAAGGCATCGTGCCGGCCGCCGCGCCATTCATGCCGGCGATGCCAGAACCTTTCAATCACCAGGGCCGGCGCGTCGTGCACGGGCAGCGCCTGCTGCAAAGTTCATCGGACCCGTTGCTTGGATGGACGACGATCTCGGGGCGCGACTTTTATGTCCGACAGATGAAAAACATGCGCGGCTCGATTCCCGTCGACTGGCTGCATGGCGCGACGTTGGACTTTTACGCTTGGTGCCTGGGCCTGTTGCTGGCACGCGCCCATGCCCGCACGGGAGATGCCGCGTTGATCGCGGGGTATTGCGGCAGCTCGGAGCGGCTGGACGCCGCATACGCGCAATGGGCCGAGCGCTACGGCGCGCAGACCGTCGACGATCACGCAGCCTTCGTGCAGGCGATCGCCGCGGGACGCGTAAAGGCGGCGCCCCCGGAAAAATCCTGACGATTGGCTCGACAGCTTGTTCAGCTCCTATCTCACAAAAAACCGGGGACGGAATTGCAACCGATTCGATATCATTGTCACTATCCGTTTCAATGAATGGTCGCCCGATCAGAACGACTCCAGCTTCCGCGGCGTTTCGGCCATTCGTTTATGGATTTGATTCAATGGCACATCCTTTGCTGCCGATTCTTGTGAACTATTTACGGAGGAAGCGACGCATGAGCATGGTTCAGGAATTCAAGGCCTTCGCCTTAAAAGGCAACGTAATGGATCTGGCGGTCGGTGTGATTATCGGCGGCGCGTTTTCGACCATTGTCAATTCGATCGTGAAGGATCTGATCATGCCGGTCGTCGGACTGGCGACCGGCGGGCTGGACTTCTCCAATTTGTTCATCAAGCTGGGCGAGATTCCACCGTCGTTCAAGGGTAATCCCGGCTCGTACAAGGATTTGCAGACTGCAGGCGTCGCCGTATTTGGCTACGGGTCGTTCATTACGGTACTGATCAACTTCATCATCCTGGCGTTCATCATTTTCCTGATGGTCAAGTTCATCAACAGCCTGCGCAAGAATGAAGCGCCCGCGCCAGCGCCTGCAACGCCTGAAGACGTGCTCCTGCTGCGCGAGATCCGCGACTCGCTCAAGGGTACGCCGCGCGTTTGAAGTGGAACCTGCCACTCACATCCACGATTGATTCAGGCGTGATACATAAAAGCCCGCGATGCTTGCCGCGGGCTTTTTGTTTTGTGCCCGCACTGTTGCGGGGATGCCAGTTCGTGACATTCGCTTGAATTTTCCTCGCGATTTTTGGCGCAGCGGGGTTTCGTAGGTCTATTATTGAGACATGAATGCCATGCGAGCCGCAGCAGGGTTTTCGGCAGAATTCGTGCGGCGCTGCACGACAGGTCGATTGACCCAGGTGCTGCGCCCTTACCCTGAATCGCCGTGAACCCACCACTTCGATGTGCTATAAAAGATCGACGTGTCCAGACAAACGAGCGGCCCGCCAGACGGGAGTGGCCGCATGAGGACGCTGCGTTTTTTGCAATTCTTTTTCAGGCGAATTTTTATGTCCTTCCCGAAAAAGCGTAGACGCGCGAAGGTCGACGGCGATGAGTCCTTCCTCGCCGTGCTCAGGCATTTCAAGCCGTTCGGCCAACTCGATACGAAGATCGCACGTGCTCGCGCCCAGGATGAACCGGTGTTGTATGCACATGTCCTGCCGGGGCTCGATGTACTTCTTTGCAGCGTGCGGGGTGCGCAACCGCCCTATCCAGCAGTGGAGGAATTGCACCGGCGGTGTATTGAGTGCATCACCAATGCGTTGGAACAGCCGATCGATGGGCTCGAGAATGGCGGGTATTGGTATGAGGCTAATGGGTTCGGAATTCTGGTCTTTGCCAGCCGGGCCCGAACGCAGATTTTGAGCGAGTTTGGTGCGACCGCGAGTTCGCGGGTTAGACGTGGGGCCCGCAGGCAAGATGCGGGGGATGCGGCTTCGAGGTTGAGGTAGGGCGGGGTCGGGGTTTGTGCCGGGTTGTTGCTTTTCAGGTCTTCGCGCGTTACCTCCTGGCTGATCTTTTTCGCACTATTGGCCACTGTGCGTGGCGGCACTTCATTTCTTTTTCCAACGGCGAAAAAGAAACGAAGCAAAGAAAACGCCTCTCAACCGCTAATTCTTAAGTGTCCCAAGCGTGCAGTGACAACTGTTTGGTACTTCACAAGAACGCTCGACGCCGCAATCAAGAACACTTGAAACCCTCCCCCTCCGTCAACAGATACCCACACGCTTCGCCACCAGTGCCTGTGGCAGTCAAATCGGAAACCCGTATTGCGCGTATCAGCATGAGCGCAATAATGTAGACAGCGACAACCCTGCGTCTTGGCATTGTGTCCGCGCTGCCTAGGCTCAAGACTTGCTGCAACACTTCTGAGCAACTTAGGCCCCGCGCAGCGGACTGCTAAACAGAACCGGGAGAATCCATGACCGATCACGTCTACAAACAAATCGAGCTGACAGGCTCCTCCACCCAATCCAGCGACGACGCCGTGCGCGTTGCGCTCGAAAAAGCATCGAAGACACTTCGCAACCTTCACTGGTTCCAGGTCACCGAGACCCGCGGCCAGATCGAAAACGGCAAGGTCGCCTACTGGCAAGTCACGCTTAAAGTTGGACTGCGAATCGACGATTAAGATTAATCGCGACGCAGACAACAAAGGCCGCGCTCACACCAGAGCGCGGCCTTTTCATATGACGTTCATACCGACCGGCGACTTATTTCGGCAACGTACCGTCCACGCCCTCAACGTACCAGTTGATTCGCTGCAGTTCCGGATCGCTCAGGTTCTTGCCGGCTTCGATCTTTACCGCACCGGCCTGATCCTTCACAGGTCCCATGAAGACATCCCATTTGCCGCTTTGCAATTCTTCGCGCTTCGCCTGAACCGCCTGCATCGCTTTCGCCGGGACAACGGCCGTATTCATGTCTTCAATATCGACCGCCTTTTGCGGCATGCCCAGCCACACCGGATCGGTCTTGACCTTACCCGCCAGAAGCTCCTCAACCATCATGTTGTAGTACACGCCCCAGTGCGATACCACCGACCCCAGATGCGCGCTCGGACCGAACTTCTTCATGTTCGAATCCCAGCCAAATGCATAAACCTTCTTCTCAGCGGCCGTGGCGAGCGTCGCGTTCGAATCGGTGTTTTGCAACAGGACATCGGCACCCTGTCCAATCAGCGTTTCGGCTGCCTGCTTTTCCTTGCCCGGGTCGAACCAGCTATTGATCCAGATGACCTTCGTGTGGATCTTCGGGTTCACCGATCGCGCGCCCAGCGTGTACGCGTTAATGTTGCGGATCACCTCGGGAATCGGCACCGACGCAACGAAGCCCAACGTGTTCGTCTTTGTCACGTAACCGGCAGCCACACCCGCGAGGTATGCGCCCTGATACATGCGGTTGTCGTAGACGCCGAAATTCTTGGCCTTCTTATAGCCCGTCGCGGTCAGGAACGTAATGTCCGGATAATCGCGCGCCACTTTCAGTTCGAAATCCTGATAACCAAAGCTCGTACCCAGGATCACCTTGTTGCCCTTCGCCGCCAGGTCGCGAAACACGCGCTCGGAGTCCGCCGATTCCGGGACGTTTTCCACTCGCGTGATCTTGATCTTGTTGCCGTATTTGGCTTCGATCTCCTTCGTGCCGGCATCATGCGCAAAGGTCCAGCCTGCATCGCCTGGATTGGCGAGGTAGACGAACGCAATGCCGGGTGCATCGGCGGCCTGCGCCGGGGCGGTCACCATCGTGGCGGAGAGCGCGAGCATCGTGCCCACGGCGCCTGCCGCGCCCAACGTATTCAGCCAGCTTTTCTTCATCGTGATTCTCCTGTCGATGTTGTTTATAAATCGTGGTGCAAAAATGGGATGGCAAGCACCCTTAGCTCGCCGCGAAAAACGGCTTGCCGAGCGAGGCAGGAGCGTTGAGCTTGATCGTGTTCGGATTGCGCGAGATCAGCACCAGCACGACGATGGTCGCAAGGTACGGCAGCATCGCGAGAAACTGTGTCGGAATCGGCACGCCGATCGCCTGTGCATAGAACTGCAGGGCCATCACGGCGCCGAACAGCAACGCGCCGATCAGCAACCTGCCCGGCCGCCACGTCGCGAACACGACCAGCGCGAGCGCAATCCAGCCGCGCCCGGAGGTCAACTGTTCCTGCCACAAATGCAGGTAGACGATCGAATAATAACCGCCGGCAATGCCCGCCATGCCGCCGCCGAAAAGCGTCGCTGCGTAACGCACGCCGACCACGGGGAAGCCGACCGAGTGCGCAACCGACGGCGACTCGCCGACCGAGCGCAGCACGAGCCCGGCGCGCGTCTTGTACAGAAACCAGCCGATCACGCCGAACATGATGAACGCGAGATAACCGAGCGGCGTCAGCATGAAAAACGCCGGTCCGATGACGGGAATGGAAGCGAGACCAGGTATCGGCAATACGTCGATGGAAGCTCGCACCGCCGCCGACGTATAAGGCTTGCCGATATACGCCGAAAACCCGATGCCGAAGATCGTCAGCGACAAACCCGTGGCGACCTGATTAGCGAGCATGGTGATGGTGAGGAACGCGAACACGAGCGACATCAGTACGCCCGCGACGATCGCGCCCATGATCCCGAGCCACGGATTGCCGGTGATCGCGGTGACGGCATATCCGGTGACGGCGCCCATCAGCATCATGCCTTCCACGCCGAGATTCAAAACGCCCGACTTCTCCGCGACAAGCTCGCCCGCGCCGGCGAACATCAGCGGAATGGCCGCGACAACGGCGCTCGATGCAAGCGAACTGGCTTGATTGATGTCCATATGCTTTTATCGACTTATTTATGAATGCGCGTGCGCGACGACCCGGCGGCGCACGCGATAGTTGACGAACAAATCCGCGCCCAAGAGGCAAAACAGCAGCAAGCCCTGGAACACGCCGGCGAGCGCTTGCGGCAATTGCAGCGACGTCTGCACCGCTTCGCCACCGAGATACAGCAGCGCCATAAGAAGACTTGCCAGCACGATCCCGACAGGATGCAAGCGCCCGACAAACACAACGATGATCGCCGTAAAGCCGTACCCCGGTGACCACCCGGCCTGCAACTGGCCGATCGGCCCGGCGACTTCGCCCATGCCGGCCAGACCGGCGAGACCACCGCTCAGCAGGAGTGAAGTCCAGATGGCTTTTTTATCGGAGAAACCGGCGTAGCGGGCGGCGAGCGGCGCGAGACCGCCCACGTTCATCCGGTATCCTGCGAAGCTTTTCCTCATGAACAACCATACGAGCGGAATCGCAATCACCGTCAGGAACACCGATGCGTTGATCCGCGTTCCCTTCAGCCACGCCCAGCCCCAGTCGCTGTAGAGACGCGGGAATTGGGCGGCATCGCTGAACATGGCCGAGATGGGGAAATTCATGCCTTCCGGATCTCGCCACGGACCGCTCACCAGATAGATCAGCAATTGCGTCGCAACGTACGTGAGCATCAGGCTCGTCAGGATTTCGTTGGTGTTGAAACGGCTCTTGAGCAACGCGGGGATCGCCGCCCAGACCATGCCGCCGATCACCCCGCCAATCATCATCAGCGGGAGGATCCACCAGCCGGTTGCATCGGGGAGATGAATCGCGATGCCGCCCGCGACGATCCCGCCGAGCAGCATCTGCCCTTCCGCGCCGATGTTCCAGACGTTCGCCCTGTAGCCAACAGCAAGCCCGAGCGCGATCAGACACAAGGGCGACGCTTTCAGGACAAGCTCGGACCAGCCATTCACGTTCGACAACGGTTCGATGAAAAACCCGTGCATCGCGCGCAAGGGGTCTTGTCCAACTAGCGTAAAAATCAGGAAGCCGATGATCAGCGTCAGCACGGCAGCAACCACCGGCACCGCGAGTTGCATGGCGCGCGACGGCGTAGGCCGCGCTTCGAGTCGGTACGGAAAATTCATGATGTCGATGCCGTGGTGTCGAGGGCGGCGGGTTCGGCGCGGTTGCCATCGAAGAGACCCGCCATGAAGAGGCCGATTTCTTCCGCGTTTGTGAGGCCGGTTTCGCGAACCGGAGAAAGTTTGCCGCGGGCAAGGACGGCGAGGCGGTCGCAGATATCGAAGAGCTCTTCCAGTTCCTCCGATATCACCAGGATCGCCACGCCGCGCGCGGCCAGATCGAGCAATTGCTGCCTGATGAAGCCGGCTGCGCCGACATCGACGCCCCATGTCGGTTGCGCGACGACAAGCACCTTCGGCTCCTGCAGGATCTCGCGGCCCACGATGAACTTCTGCAAGTTGCCGCCGGACAGGCTTTGCGCGAGCGCGCCGTTGCCGCCGCAGCGGACATCGAAGGCGCTGATGCAACGGTCGGCGAACGCGCGCATGGACTTCGTGCTGATCCAGCCGCCCCGCACCATATGTTCGCGATGCCCGGTCAACAGCGCGTTTTCCGCGAGTGACATGGCCGGCACCGCGCCGCGTCCAAGCCGCTCTTCGGGCACGAAGGCGAAGCCGAGCGCACGCCGGCCACCGGCGCTGTAGCGCGCGGCTGGCTGGCCCACGATAGTGATCGCATCGGGCGCGATGTGTTTATCGCGGATTTCGCCCGAAAGCGCGGCAAGCAACTCGGCTTGTCCATTCCCCGACACCCCAGCGATGCCGAAAATTTCTCCTGCATGCACGGAGAACGAAACGTCCTTGAGCGACGTGCCGAACGGATCGGCACTCGTGACCGACAAATTCTTTACCGCCAGTTTCACCTCGCCCGGCGTGTGTTCGCGCCGCGTGTAGTCCGGCAGCGAGTGGCCGACCATCAATTGCGCGAGCGATGCGTGCGTTTCCTTTCTTGGATCGACACTGCCCGTCACACGGCCGCCGCGCATCACCGTCGCGGTCTGGCACAGCGCCTGGATTTCATCGAGCTTGTGACTGATGTAGAGAATGCTGCAGCCTTCGGACGCAAGTCTTCTGAGCACCGTAAAGAGCTTCTTCACCGCTTGCGGCGTCAACACGGACGTCGGTTCGTCCATGATCAAGAGCCGCGGGTTCTGCAACAGGCACCGGACGATCTCGACGCGCTGCCGTTCGCCTACCGCCAGGCTATGCACGTGGCGCTGCGGATCGACATCGAGTCCGTAGTCCGCCGACACCTCGCGGATGCGTTTGCTCAAGGTCTTGAGATCGAATTTATCGTCGAGCGCGAGCGCAATGTTCTCGCCGACGGTCAGCGTATCGAAGAGCGAAAAGTGCTGGAACACCATGCCGATACCCAGCTTTCGCGCCGCAGCCGGACTGCCGATCTCGACCGTCTCGCCGTTCCACTGAATCTCGCCTTCGTCTGGCCGCACGGCGCCGTAGATGATTTTCATCAACGTCGATTTACCAGCGCCGTTCTCGCCGAGCACGGCGTGGATTTCACCGGGTTCGACGACGAGCGTGACGTCGTCGTTCGCCTTGACGGCGGGATATTGCTTGCTGATGCCGCGTAGCGCGAGGCGCGGAACACGCGCACCGCCCGGCTGAATGGAAGAGGAAATAGCGTCGCCCATATGGACTCAGAAAGTGCGGAAATTGCGCAAAACCGGGGTAACCGGTCAGGCAGCAACGGAAACAAGCAGTCTGCGAGGAAAAGATACCCAAAATGGTGCGGGGCGTCGATTGCTCAAAATAGTGCGCGTGATAACGCCACATTGAAGTCACTTCCAAGCAACAAACGGCTGTTGCAAAGCTTGCAACGAACTTGCTTTCGGGTATGTCTGTCTTGACGCCATGAATGTGTCATATTAAAAACAATATGTCCCGCACCTTGGTCTATCAGCTAGACCGTATATTGGAGAGAACATGAGTCAGCAACGCGAAGCAATCGATACTTACTTGTTACGCGTCCTGCACACCCTTCTCATGGAACGCAGCGTCACACGCGCGGCCGTGAAGTTGAATCAGTCGCAACCCGCCATCAGCGCGGCGCTCCGGCGTCTGCGCGATATCACCGGAGATCCGCTGCTCGTGCGCGGCAAAGCAGGCATGGTCCCGACCGAATACGGTCTGCGCCTGCTCGAACCCACGCAAAACGCACTGCGCGAGATCGAACGCATCAAGGTCCAGCAACATAATTTCGAACCGTCGACTTCGGTGCGGTGTTATCGGATTGGCTGTCCTGATTACCTGAACGTGTTGTTCGTGCCCACCGTGGTCGAGCGCTTTCGCATTGCTGCGCCCAACGCCACGCTCGAATTTCATTCGCTCGGTCCCGCTTTCGACTACGAACTCGCGCTGGAAGAAGGCAAGCTCGACATCGTTGTGGGCAACTGGCCCGAGCCGCCAGAACAACTGCATCTCTCGAATCTTTTTGTCGACAAGATCGTGTGCCTTGTCAGTTCCAATCATCCGTTTGCGCGTCGCGGCGCGCTCACACTCGACCAGTACCTCAACGCGCCGCATCTCGCGCCCACGCCTTATTCCGTGGGCCAGCGCGGTGCGATCGATGTCCATCTGGCACGCGAGCGCCTCAAGCGCCATGTGGTCGTCACGCTGCCCTACTTCAATCTCGCGCCGTACGTGCTGATCAAGTCGGACCTCGTGTTCACGACCACCCGCCTTTTTGCGGATCACTACGCGAAGTTCCTGCCGCTGACCGTGGTGCCCGCCCCGCTCGATTTCCCGCCAATGCAGTATTACCAGTTGTGGCACGAGCGCTGCCATTACTCCGACGAAGTACGGTGGCTGCGTCACCTGGTCGCCGATGCCACGCGCTCGCTGATCGATGTTCCCTGATCCTTTCCCGAGGCCCTAGCGGGCCATTTCCATCAGCTTTCCCGCCAGCCGGTTATGACGCTCGACGATCGGACCCAGATCGACGGTCGTCAACTGACCGTGACGCACGACCACCTTTCCATCGATAACACTCGTCGCCACCTGCGACGGCGCGCAGAAAACCAGCGCCGCGACGGGATCGTGCAGCGCGCCGGCGAAAGCGTGATGGCTTAGATCGAACGACACGAAATCCGCGGCCATGCCCGGCGCCAACGCGCCGATATCGTCGCGGCCCAGTACTTTTGCGCCGCCAAGCGTGGCGATCTCCAGGGCTTCGCGTGCGCCCATGGCGTCGGGACCAAACCCCACGCGCTGCAATAACATGGCTTGCCGTACTTCGGCGACCATCTGTGCGCCATCATTCGATGCCGATCCATCCACGCCGATGCCCACGCTCACGCCGGCATCACGCATCGCACGAATTGGCGCAATGCCCGATGCCAGCCGCATGTTCGAACACGGACAGTGCGCCACGCCCGTCCCGGTGCGTCCAAACAATTCGATACCCGCGCGGTCGAGCTGCACACAATGCGCGTGCCACACATCCGGTCCGACCCAGCCCAGATCCTCCGCGTATTCGGCCGGCGACATGCCGAACTTCCCGCGGCTGTACGTGACGTCATTCACGTTCTCGGCGAGATGCGTGTGCATCGATACCCCATACTCCCGCGCCAGTACAGCCGAATCGCGCATCAACTCGCGGCTCACTGAAAACGGCGAGCATGGCGCCACGACGACGCGCAGCATCGCGTAACGGCCTGTGTCGTTATATGCCTCGATCAGGCGCTGCGTGTCTTTCAGGATCGCGTCTTCTTTCTCGACCACTGAATCCGGCGGCAATCCGCCGTCTTTTTGCCCGACGCTCATGCTGCCGCGCGCCGCATGAAAACGCATGCCAATTTGCTGCGCCGACGCAATGCTGTCATCGAGCCGCGCGCCGTTCGGATAAATGTAGAGGTGATCGCTCGACGTCGTGCAGCCCGAGAGCAGCAACTCGGCCATGGCGGTGAGCGTCGACACCTCGATCATTTCCGGCGTCAGGTTCGCCCAGATTTTGTAGAGGCTCGTGAGCCAGCCGAACAACTCGGCGTTCTGCGCTGCCGGCACGGCCCGCGTCAGGCTCTGGTACATATGGTGATGCGTGTTGACGAGACCCGGAATCACCAGATGGCCCGCCATGTCCAGCACTTCGTCTGCGTCCTGCGGCAACTCGCTCGTCGGCCCAACGGCCACGATCCGGTTGCCTTCGATAAACAATCCGCCGTCGCGAATCTCACGCCGTGCGTCGTCCATGGTCACGAGCACCTGCGCATTCTTTACCAGCAAGGTTTTTTGCTTCTGTTGCATATTGATCTCCGCTGCTTCACTGTTTTCCGAGGGCGCGAAGATAACACTCGACTTCGCGTATTCACCCGGTTACCCAGCGTCGATCGCCGTCTTCGGGATGCCAGCCAGCCGCGCTGTGCAAGGCCTCACTGTCACAAGCCAAAAAGCCCCTGACAATGCGAACGCCGCCATAGTTGTCTTCACAGACTCAATATGATGGTGAATTTTGGCGCAGGTAGCATCGGCGGGAAGCGATGAAAAAGGGTTGGAACGCATGGCCGTTCTCGCCCGCAATGCAGGGTTTTCGCTCATGTGCTGCGGATTATCTTGCTTATCGCGGGCGTTATGATCACGGCAACTTTTTACAATGCTGAACACGGCGCGCATCCACTCACGCCGACGGGTATGTAGCCACGATTGTGGAGCCTCGATCCGCCGCTGAAGTCTGTTCCAGACGGTTCGATGCGCAGCCGCTCCTCGCACACTACAAGGACAACGCGAATGGGCAAGCTAACAACCCACGTACTCGATACCGCGCACGGCCGTCCCGGCGCCGGCATCAAAGTCGAACTCTTCGTTCTTGCCGGTGAAACCCGGCGTTCACTTCTCACCACCCAAACCAACTCCGACGGGCGTTGCGACGCTCCGTTGCTTCAGGACGGTGCATTCGTCACAGGCGAATACGAGCTCGTGTTCCACGCAGGCGATTATTTCGCTGCCAGTGGCGTAACGCTGCCCGAGCCACGATTCGTGGATCGCGTGGTGCTGCGTTTCGGTGTGGCCGATGCCACCTCGCACTATCACGTGCCGCTGCTTTTATCGCCATGGGCTTACAGCACGTATCGCGGAAGCTGAGGTTGATCGGAGTTTTGCTCAAGAGCTGGCCTTTGAGGCTTGATTAAAGAATTCGTGGTGGAGACGTTTCATGCAAGGTTTTATTGTTGACTGGCTTAATCTCGCGTTGCGCTGGCTGCATGTCATTGTGGCGATTGCGTGGATTGGCGAGTCCTTCTATTTCGTGGCGCTCGATAACAGCCTGAAACCGGCGAAGGACCCTGCCGCGACGAAGCGCGGCGTATTCGGCGAGTTGTGGCACGTGCATGGCGGCGGGTTTTACAACATGCAGAAATACACCGTCGCGCCGGAGAACATGCCCGAGGATTTGCACTGGTCGAAGTGGCCTTCGTACACCACGTGGATGTCCGGCTTCGGGCTCTTCATGGTGTTGTATCTGTTCTCGCCGAGCACGTATCTCATCGATAAAAACGTGCTCGACATGGGGCCGGTCGTTGCCGTTTCGTCAGCGCTGGGTTTCCTGCTTGCGGGCTGGATTGTTTATGACTCGCTGTGCCGCCTGCTCGGGAATCGCGACCGGTTGCTGGGCATCTGTGTTGGCGCTTACGTGATCATCGCGGCGTGGTTGGCATGTCATGTGTTCGCTGGACGCGCCGCTTATCTGATTACCGGCGCGACGCTTGCCACGATCATGTCGGCGAACGTGTTTTTCGTGATCATCCCCGGCCAGCGCAAGATGGTCGATGCCATGCTCAAAGGCCAGGTGCCCAATGCCATTTATGGCAAGCGCGGCAAGCAGCGTTCGGTGCACAACACCTATTTCACGTTGCCGGTGGTGTTCGTGATGCTGTCGAATCACTACGCGATGACTTACACGCATCCGTATAACTGGGCCGTGTTGCTGATCATCATGCTGGCCGGTGCGCTGATTCGGCAGTTCTTTGTGATGCGGCATCGTGGGCAGGTGTTGTGGTATTTGCCTGTGATTGGCGTGTTGCTGATGTTCGGTGCATTTGCGTGGACCATGCCGAAGGCTGTGCCGACTGTTGCGCCAGTGGCGGGTGCGCCGGTTGTGCGGGTTGCCGATATTGAGCCGATCCTGCAGCAGCGTTGCGCGACCTGTCATGCTGCACATCCTACGATGATGGGCGCCGCGCCCGCAGGGGTTTTGCTTGATACGCCGGATGCTATTTCGATGAACGCGCAACGGGTCTATCAGCAGGCTGTGGTGCTCAAAGCAATGCCGCTTGGGAACGTCACGCAGATGACCGATGCCGAACGGGCCAAGATCGCTGCGTGGTTTCAAGGCGGGGCTTTGAAGTAACTTTCGTTCGCACTGGTTTGGTTTGTTGCGCGGGGCCTGGACGGTTGATGGCAGTAGCTCGGTGCTCGGTTATGCCGGGTTGCTGCTGTCCAGGTTCTCGCGCGGTTTGTCTTGGCTGATTTCTTGAACACTATTAGCCACTGTCCGTGGCGGGACTTCATTTCTTTTTCCAACGGCGAAAAAGAAACGAAGCAAAGAAAACGCCTCTCAACCGATGGCTCATAAGTGTCCCGAGCGTGCGGTTCCAAACTGTTTGGTATTTCAGAAGAACGCTCGACGCCATAACCACCGACACTTGAACCCCTCCCCCTCCGAACTCTTACATCCACACGCTTCGCCACCAGTGGTCTCGGGCTAGTTCCAATGCACATAGGGCTTGGTATGACCGAATCCTTCGTTTGCGATCTATGGCTTGATCAAATGTTCGCTTAGTTAGCTGAGCCTCTGAAACACCTTCAAACAAATCCAGTAAAGCAAAAAGCAGCGGCACGGGTTGAACCGGCTCGCTGCTTTTCGTTCACGCAAATACTCTAGTCAGGTACGACCGAAGTCCTCGTCCATCAACCAGAGCGATTCTTCCAGTTGCTGCTCATTGAGGTTGACCCCATCACCGCCACGATCAACCACGATGAAGTCACTCACTTCATCAAGTGCAATCAACGGGTGATGCCAGACTCCCTTCGCGTAATTCACGCCCTGCCACCCGCGCGTCACAAACGCGCGAATAGCAGAAGGTTTCAACTCGCCAGCCGGCGCCACCACGACCAGGTACGGTCGATCGTTGAGCGGCACAAACGCCTGACTTCCCAAAGGATGCCGCTCGAGCATCGATACCTCGAACGGCAGCACCCGCGGCTGCCCGCGGAACAGGTTCACCAGCGTCCGTCCACCTTCGTCTTCCACATCGATACGAGCCAGATCATGGAAGCGCATCGTCGTCCCGAGGTTGATCGGGATCTGCTTCGCGCCCTCGAGCTCGATGACATCGCCGAACGGCTCGAAGGCTGCCTTGGTCAACGGTTCAACTGCCAACTTTTTCATCGCAGGACCTGCTTCATCATGAACTTCACGCCAGCGTGCCGAACAAGCGCAACCGCGATACGCCACCATCCGGATAAATGTTGAACCGCACGTGCGTGACAGGGCCCAGTGCAGCAATCTCCGATTCAAACCCGTGCTGCTTGTCCATCTGCAACTTCTGCTCGCCAAGCAGCACCGGCCAGAACATAGCCTGCGTAACGAGCGAACTGTCGGTTCCACCCGTCACATACGCGGCCTGCAGCGAACACCGGTCAGGATAATTTCCCTTGAAATGCGCGGTATCGACTTCGATTTTCTTGATCACGCCCGGCTGCGCCAACGCGACGATGCACCAGTCGTTGCCCGGCTCACGACGACGCCGCGTTTCCCAGCCATCGCCCATGTTCACGCCGCGGCCCGGCATCAGCAAGGTCGACGCCAAGCCGAAATGCTGATTGTTCGTGCCAACCAGATACGCGCCATTTTCCATGGCAGCGAGATCGAACAATTCGCTGCGGCTCGCACTGCTCCAGTCGAGCTGCGGCTGACCATAGACGCGCAACCGGGCAATACCGCCATCGGGATAGATGTTCACGCGCAAATGCGTGAACGGTTGTTCATTCGCGACATCCACGTAGTGATGCGTGTTGCCCTGCAAGGTCATGGACGGCACGACCTCGGTCCACTTCGTCGACTGGTTTGGCGCGCCATCGGCTACATGCGCGCCTTCAATGGACGCCGCCGGCGGGAAGTTGCCGGTGAAGTGGCTCGTGTCGATATCGAACCCCTTGATCACGCCCGGCCGCGCCAGTTTCACCACACACCAGTCGTAACCACTCACGCGCTTGCGGCGCGTTTCCCAACCGTCCATCCACTTGCCGTTATCGTCGAATTTGCCCACGATGAAAACAGCCGGCTCCGGATTCAACATGCGCTCCTTGGGCGCAAAAAAATCGTCGCTGGCTTCGAGCGCCTGCGCGCCAAGCCGCGGGTCCGCGAGGTTCACATAACGGCGCGTGAATTCGGGAGCGTTGGGATCGAGTGTCGGAATGGACATGAGGTTCCTTGTATGAGTTGAAGGCGGCGCGCGGACATCAGGCGACGATCAGATCGTCGAGCCTGAAGCGCGCTATCCGGTAGATTTGCTGCAGACTTTCGCGCAACTCGACATCGCGGCTGTTATTAAGCCGCGCCTGGAAGTTCGCGATGATGCCGTGACGATCAAACCCGCGCACGGCCAAGATAAAAGGAAAACCGAACTTCTCACGATAGCCTGAGTTGAGCGCCTGCAAGGTGTCGAACTCTTCCTGCGTGCACAGATCGAGGCCCGCACCGCTTTGCTCACGCGTGGACTCGTGCGTGAGTTCGCCACGCACCGCAGCCTTGCCCGCAAGCTCGGGGTGAGCGTTGATCAACGCAAGCTGACGCGCGTCGCCGGCGTTATCGACTATGGATGCCATGGTTTTAAAAAGCGCATCGACGCTCGCAAAGGGTCTCTTCGCCACCGCCTCTTCCGCGACCCAGCGCGAGTGTTCGAAGATGCCGGACAGCGCGCCAACGAAATCGTCCGCGTTCACGGCGTTAAGCTGTTCTAGTGTCATTCGTGTAGTCGTCATCACGCGCTCGCTCCTGCCGTACCTTCATACGGGTGATGTTCGCGCCAGTGGCGCGCAATGTCCACGCGGCGCGTGACCCACACGCGGTCATATTGTTCGATGTGGTCAAGGAACCTCTGCAGCGCGCGAAAGCGCCCGGGACGCCCGAGCAATCTGCAATGCATGCCGATGGACAGCATCTTCGGCGCCTCGCTGCCTTCTTCGTAAAGCACGTCGAATGCATCGCGCAGATACACGAAGAATTGTTCCGCCGTGTTGAAACCCTGCGGCGTGGCGAAGCGCATGTCGTTGGTATCGAGCGTATAGGGAACGATCAGTTGCGGCGTTTTTGCGCCGCCGCTTACTTCCACGTCCATCCAGAACGGCAAGTCGTCGCCGTAATAATCCGAGTCGTAGAGAAAGCCGCCGTGCTCCGCTACCAGTCTGTGCGTATTGGGACTGTCACGTCCCGTGTACCAGCCAAGCGGTTTAACGCCCGTTACGCGCTCGATGGCTTCCATGCCCAGACGCATATGCTCCGCTTCCTTCTCGGGCGACATGTCCTGATAGTGGATCCATCGATATCCATGGCACGCAATTTCATGCCCCAGCTCGACGAATGCACGTCCAAGATCCGGATGACGTTCAATCGCCATGCCAACGCCAAACACGGTCAGCGGCAAATCACGCTTTTCGAACTCGCGAAGAATGCGCCACACGCCCGCCCGCGACCCGTATTCATAGATGGATTCCATGCTCATGTGACGCGACGGGTAAGCAGCCGCGCCCACGATCTCCGACAAAAATTGCTCGGATGCCGGATCGCCGTGCAGAACACAGTTCTCTCCGCCCTCTTCGTAATTCAGCACGAATTGCACGGCGATGCGCGCGTTCCCGGGCCAGTTCGGCTGCACGGGATGCCGGCCATAGCCGATCAGGTCGCGTGGATAATTCGATTGGTTCGACATGGCTGGATCAGTGCGTGAAAGTCGATGGGGCCGCGCACGGTGCCTAAGGACCCTGCATTGGACCCTGCGCGACGATAGTCCAGTTTAGCGAAAACGCATCGCCGCGCCCATATTCATACGCAGATATTGCGGGTCAGGTGACAGGTATGTTCTGCGCACGCCACCAGGGTCATTTGACTCATTCAGGACTATAAGCCGCGAGGGCGCCGTCGTATTGTTTAGCCAAGGGGCGCGCATAATCGCCGCGCTTGGCAGTTTTAAGCCTTAGCGAAATTAACGCCTCCGCCCATTTGACCGCAGTCATCACGCCCTCGATTACCGGCGCGCCAATTGCATCTTCAATCTCGCGACAGAACTCCGCCATGCCGGCGCACCCCAGGACGATGGATTCCGCGCCATCTTCCGCTAACGCCTTGCGACATTCATCGATGATGATTGCGCGCGCTTCGGAACCGGGAATGTCGAGATCGAGCACGGCGACATCGGTTGCGCGCACGTTCTTGCAAAAGCGCTTCATACCGTATCGCTCGGCCAGATGCCACGACATCGTGCATGTGCGCCTGAGCGTTGTTACAACAGAAAAGCTCGGCGCAATCACGCTTGCTGCATGCATTGCCGCTTCGGCTATCCCTATGACAGGACCGCTTGCGAGTTCGCGCGCCGCGTAAAGGCCGGGGTCGCCAAAGCACGCAATGACATAACCATCCAGGCCTTCTTTCTCGCCCTTTTCTATTTCCTGCAGCAAGGCCAGCGTTGCAAGCGCTTCATCGTAATAGCCCTCAATGGACGGTGGTCCCATCGACGCGCTGACCGAGATGACTTCCGTCCCATCCGATGCCACCTCTCTAGCGCAGCGATCCATTGCGCGTGTCATGCGTTCGGTCGTATTTGGATTGATCAGTTTGATGCGCATTTATACCTTCTTCCTTGAGCGTACGGAAAGCACCAGTGAAATCACGTTCATGCCACGCTACACCATGCGCGGCATGAATTTTCTTCAGGAAAAATTCGACACTGATTTCTTGTCCGCGATGATCCAGTAAAACAAGGCGCCCAATCCCGCGCCAATGAACCACGAGAAGTTCGCCGAACCCTGCAACGCCGGGATCATCACGCATGCGACCGCAATCGCAGCAGCGGGCAACAAGGCCGATACCGCGCGCCAGTTCACGCCATTGGTGTACCAGTAACGTCCTGTTTCAGAGGTCGTGTACAACTCTTCCACGTTGAACTTGCCGCGCTTCATCAAGTAGAAGTCCACGATCAGCACGCCATACAACGGTCCGATAAAACTGCCCAGTACATCGAGCGTGTAATGGATCACGGCGGGGTTGTTGAAGAGGTTCCACGGCGTGATGAAAATCGACGCCACCGCCGCCATCATTCCGCCCATCCGCCAGCTGATCAGACGTGGTGCAACATTCGAAAAATCGAAAGCCGGCGAAACAAAGTTTGCGACGATGTTGATACCGATGGTTGCGATCTTAAAGGTCAAGGCGCCCAGGATGACGGCCGTCGGTTGATCGATCCGCCCAACGGTTTCAACGGGGTCCGTGATCAGTTGACCGAACACCGGCAAGGTCGCGGCGGTCGTCACGACGGTGACAAGCGAGAACGCGAGAAAGTTGACCGGCAATCCCCAGAAGTTGCCGCGCTTCACGCTCTTATAGCTTTTGCAGTATCGCGAGAAGTCGCCGAAATTGAGCATCGGTCCGGAGAAGTAGGACACGACCAACGAGATCGCCGTAATCATGACCGGCACCACTTCCATGCCGTGATACTTGACCCCGCCCAGGTTCAATCCGATATTGCGCCAACCCGCACGCCACACCATGTAACCGGCAAGAATGAACATCACGATGTACACCGCCGGCCCCGCGAAGTCGATGAACTTCTTGATCATCTCCATGCCGCGCCAGAACACGACGGCTTGCAGGACCCACAGCAGCATGAACCCGGCCCAGCCCAACGCGGACAAGCCCGCAAAGCCGTGATTGTGGACATCGGCGTAAGGCATCCATTGCGGCATGAATTTCAGCAACACGATCACGAGCGCGCTGGAAGCAAGGAACGTCTGGATGCCATACCACGCGACCGCGATCAGCCCGCGAATCACGGCGGGAAGGTTCGCGCCCAGCACGCCGAAGGTCGCGCGGCAGGCAACCGGATAAGGCACACCGGCCTGTTGACTCGGCTTGGCGATCAAGTTGCAAAGTACATTGACGATACCGATTCCAACCAGCAACGAAACCAGCACTTGCCAGCTCGTCAGGCCCAACGCGAACAGACTTCCTGCGAAAACATAACCGCCTACGCTGTGCACGTCCGACATCCAGAAAGCGAAGATGTTGTATGCGCCCCAGGTCTGGTGCTTGAGCGGCGCGAGGTCGTCGTTATAAAGACGATCGCTATAGCCAGCCGGATAATCTGGATCGCGGTCCGAATCTTCGTAAGGGGGTATTGCAGCACTGCCAGGGGTCGCGCTGAACTGAACCATGACTTCTCCTTGAATGAACTCGGCAATGGCGCCGCTTAAGATCGTCGTTGAGGTCGTCGACTTCTACGGCTTCGTTGTATGGCTACACGGCGCCTTCGCACAGGTTCGCGCGCGGCGTTCTTTTGATCGATTCATTTGGCAGTCCAAACGCATACAGACGTTGCGCGGACGCAATTCAACACTTCAACACGCGCACAAAAGCGCATGCATCCAGGAAAAGGCACGGTCAAGTCACGCATTCGTTCAATGCGGACCTTAAGATTCACTCAACTTTCAATTAAGGCTTATCGCGGCGCGCCCATGCTTAAGGTCGCGCGGCAACACACTTCGTTCAAGCGCTTTTTTCGCGCTCGGCGGACTTCGGTTTGGCGAAGACTTCATGCAGATCGACTGCGCCGCGAGCGGGCCGGTCGAGCATTTTCATTTCCACGTCCTGCAAGTGACGCGCCATCAGTTCGGCGGCTTTGGGCGCGTCGCCGGCGTCGAGTGCGGCCAGGATTTCCTCATGATCCTCAAAACTGCAGGAGCTCCGGCCAAGCGACTCATACAACGCCGATATCAGCGTGGAGCGCGCCACCAGCCCCGACAGGCATTCGCACAAGACAGTGTTGCCGGTAAGCTGCGCGAGCTCCTTGTGAAACTCGCCCGACAACCTTATCCACGATGAAAAATCGCGGCTTTCATATGCTTTGCGTTCACGTCCGATCGTCGCGCTGATCGACTTCAGCCTGCGCGTGCCGTGTCCGCTGCAAATGCGCTCGACCACGGCCATCTCGACGATGCGCCGCATCTCGAACACTTCATGGACCTCTTGCACCGACGGACTCGCGACAAATGCGCCCCGGTTCGGCTCGAGATCGACCAGACGCTCGCTCGCGAGTTGCGCCAGCGCCTGGCGCACCGTACCGCGCTTTACATCGAATACTTCGCACAACTGCGCTTCTGTTAGCTTGGCCGCAGGCGCGAGACGATGTTCGAGGATCGCATCACGGATGTTTGCCGCGATCGATTCGGCCGTAGCCGCGGCAGCCGGAACCGCATTACCAATGACGCTTACCTTCGATAAAGCTTTCATTTTGTCTTCGGACATGAGCGCGTTCGCCTGTATGTGTTGCATCTTATGACGGACATAAAAACTGTCAACAATTTCTCGTGAAATTCGATCGCCTGCGGGAGGTCACGATACTCAAAAGCAGTCCAGAGGCCTGCAGGTAAAGGCTTGGGAGGCCTTATCAGGTAAATCCCTCACTCCGTGCGCCCCCATATTGTCAACAATATTGGGCACGAAACCCGTGCAAATTTGCCCAGATCCAGTGCGTTCAAATGAAAAAAGCGCCCGACGGGGCGCTTTTCGGCTGACCTTCGAACGTAGTCAGGACAAATGCGGGTAATCCGAAAGCTTCATACTGAAACCACTTGGTCTCGCGACCAGATGCGCAGTCGCGCCAAAAGGCAAGGTCAGCAAATCCGGCACGTGTCCGAACTGCAACCCGGTCACGACCGGAATCGCGACCAGCGATCGAACCTGCTCGACCATCGTCTCGAACGTGTATCCGTTGTCGTATTCCGAGAGTTTGGCGCTCGTGAACTGACCCAGTACGACGGCTTGCTGCCGCGCAAGAATCCCGGACAAATGAAGCTGATAAATCATTCGTTCAACGCGAAACGGATGCTCGTTGACGTCTTCGAGAAACAGGATCCCGCCCTCGACAGGTGGCATGTACGGTGTGCCGATCAACGAAGCGATCATCGCGAGATTGCCGCCCCAGAGCATGCCGTTGACATCGGCGGATTGCGCTTGGGGGACGTCACTCGTCACCGTGAAAGATGGCTTCGTGATCGCTTCCCAGAAGTGATCCATGGTGAATGCGCTCAGCTCTTCGGCACCAAAATCGGCAGTGAGCATCGGCCCGCCGAAAGTCTTGATGCCGGCGCGGGCGAACAACGCAAGCTGGAGGGCCGTAAAGTCGCTATGGCCGACCATCACCACGGGCTGATCACGCAAGCGGCGTTGCAAACCGTCGTAGTCGAGACCATGAAGTATGCGCGACGCACCGTAACCACCTCGCACTGCCAGCACGATTTCAGGCAAAGGCCGCGACGGATCGGCAAGCCGGTTGATATCCGCTGCGCGCTCGCTATCCGTACCGCCAAACCGTTGGTACCGGCGCCACGCGGACGACGCATTCTCGAGCGTATGCCCCTGCTCCTGCAGACGCGCGATCGCGCGTTCAACCGGCTCCAGAGCAGGATAACCAGAAGGTGCAACGAGATCGATGGTGCGTGCGCGAAGGGTCATGGGCGAGGTAAAAGTGGATCGGCGGGATCAGGCGTGGCGGCGTTGCGGGCATCGCGTGCCGCCTTGGTTTCGCGCCGGCGTTCGGCGAAGAAACTGCGCAGCGCGTTGGCGCATTCGTCGCCGAGCACACCGCCGGTAACGGTCGTGTGATGGTTCAGGTTGCCGATGGCGAATGCATCGACGACACTGCCGCACGCGCCGGTCTTGGGATCGTGCGCGCCGAACACCACGCGCGCAATGCGTGCATGCATGATTGCGCCGGCGCACATGATGCAGGGTTCGAGCGTGACGTACAGCTCGCAACCGGGCAAGCGGTAGTTTTCGAGTGCGATGGAAGCGGCGCGCAACGCAGCCATTTCGGCATGCGCCGATGGATCGTGGGCGCCAATAGGATGATTGAAACCGGTCGAGATGACTTCGTCGCCACGTACCAGCACCGCACCCACAGGCACTTCGCCCAGCGCACGCGCTTTTTCGGCGGCGGCCTGGGCAAGCGCCATGAACCGGCGGTCGCGCTCGTCCGGGGATGCAGGCTCGGAAACGGCTGTCACTTCTGCCCGGCCTGATCGTGCGTGGCAACGTCTGCGGTCTTTTCCTGCTCCGACCAGCGCTCGGACAGACGCTCCGCAATGCGCCGCCGATACTCGAGCGGCACCACCGTGCAGTTGCCGCGCAGCGATTCAAGGGCCATGTCGAGCGCGAGCATCTTGGCTTGCAGCTTGAGACGTGTTGCCGGATCTTCCGCAACGCCTGTTTCGTTTTGCAGATCACGCAACGCGCGCAGATGCTCGACAGCAGGAGGCACGAAACCGGCGTTTTTCATAATGCGGTTGGCAACACGCACTTCTTCGGGAACCAGGGCGTCGTCGTCGAACTCGAGGGGCTCGCCCGCGCCAGGCAGATTATCGAACTCACCGCGCGCGGCTGCGGCCGAAATTCGCTGTTCGACCAGGGCATCTAGCAGTTTCATCGGCGTTTTGGGTGTCGGCGACCGGCTTGTCGAATGTCATTCTTAAACATGTTCGATAAAGCGGATCGAGCCAGACTGTCACGTTTTGAGGGTTACGCTGCGCGGTAGCGGGGAAAAGCCGGCCGCGTGCATAGCCGCGCAGGCGATCCCGGCGTCACGCGCTTCGGGGATGCCACCAGCTAATGTCCTATTCTATCAGGCGCTCCGGAACGGGCTGAATCCTCCGTTCTTCGCGTATAACCTTGCGTTGCGAGCAACAGGCTTCGTGTGTACTCATGCGCCACGGTTTGCTCGCGCACCGCTTCAACCGAAAGCTGCTCGACGATATCGCCATCGCGCATCACCGCCACCCGCTGGCATAAAAATCCAACCACCGCCATGTTGTGACTGACGAGGATCATCGTGAGATTGCGTTCGCGATGCAGCCGCCGCAGCAGATTCAGGATTTCCGCCTGCACCGATACATCGAGCGCGGACGTAGGTTCATCGAGGAGCAGCACGCGCGGCTCCACAATCAACGCGCGTGCGATTGCAACGCGCTGACGCTGCCCGCCCGACAATTGATGCGCGTACCGGAAGCGAAATGCCGGGCCGAGACCAACCTCGCGCAACGCATCCAGGATGCGTTCGTCCTGGCGATCCATGCCGTTGATCGACAGCGGTTCGCGCAATGTCTGGTCGACCGTGAAGCGCGGATAAAGCGAGCCGTACGGGTCTTGAAACACCATCTGCACTTCGCGCCTGAACGTGCGGTCGACGCGCTCACCGAGGACGTGCCGGCCGATCCGCATCGAACCGCCTGCAATGGGCACGAGTCCGGTCAGCGCGCGAAGCACTGTCGACTTGCCCGAGCCCGATTCGCCCACAAGTCCGAAGACTTCGCCTTCGTTCACGTGAAAGGTCGCTGCGCGCACGGCATCGGCGAAACCGGTTTTGGTTTTGAAGCGTACCTGTACCGCGTTTGCATCGATCATCGCGCGGCCTCGGCGAACCATGCAGCGTCGCGTTGCAATACCGGCAACTGGTCCGGCGGGTTGCGCAGCGGTGGGCTCGCTGCAAGCAAAGCGCGCGTGTACGGATGCTGCGCATTCGCGAGATCACGCGCCGCGCACGTCTCGACCACGCGGCCGCCGACCATCACCATCACGCGGTCGCAGAACGACATCACGAGCGGCAAGTCGTGGCTGATGAAGATCAGACCGGTGTCGTGCTTCGCGATCATTTCGTCGAGCACCGAGAGCACTTGCATGGAAACCAGGACGTCGAGCGCGCTGGTGGGTTCATCGGCGATAAGCAGTTTGGGCCCCGACGAGACCATCATCGCGATCATCACGCGCTGGCCCATGCCGCCTGAGAGCTCGTGCGGATAAGCGTCGGCAACCCGCTCCGGATCGCGGATATGCACGGCAGCAAGCGCTTCGACAATGCGCTCGCGCATTGCCTTCCCACTAAGCCTCGGCGATTGCCGCCCGAATGCCTCGCGCATTTGCTGCGCGACGGTCATCACGGGATTGAGCGAATACTTCGGGTCCTGCAGGATCATGCTCATCTGCGTGCCGCACAGACGGCGCCGGTCTTTGGCGCTCAAGGCAAGCAGGTTGTGATTGTCGAGGCGCATGGCATCGGCCGACCATCGTGCAGATGTTGGCAGAAGTCCGAGCAGCGCGCGTCCTGTCAGCGACTTTCCCGATCCCGATTCACCGACGATACCAAGGCGTTCGCCCTTTGCCAGCGTAAGTGAAATGCCTCGCACGGCTTCGGTCAGCGTGCCGTCGTGGGCTGCGAACGCAATGCGCAGGTTATCGATTTCGCAGAGGGTATCAGCGTGCATGTCAGCCTCCTTGACGGGGATCGAAGACGTCGCGCAGGCCATCGCCGAGCAGGTTGAAAGCAAGGCTCACCAACAAGATGGCGATGCCCGGGATGGTCGCGACCCACCAGGCGTCCAGCAGCACGCCGCGCCCCGACGCAACCATGAAGCCCCATTCCGGACTGGGCGGCTGCGCGCCGAGCCCGAGGAAACCGAGCCCCGCGACGGTCAAGATGACGCCCGCCATGTCGAGCGTTGCACGCACGATCACGGACGACGAGCACATCGGCACGATATAACGTAACAAGATCCGCATGGACGACGCCCCTTGCAGGCGCGCGACATGGATGAAGTCGGCCTGGACGAGCCGAAGCGTTTCGGCACGAGCAAGACGCGCGTACGGCGGCCATGCAGTGATCGATATTGCGATGACCGCGTTGATCACGCCCGGTCCGAGCGCTGCGGCAAACGCGAGCGCCAGCACGATCTTCGGAAACGCGAGCGCGATGTCGGTGAGACGCATGAGAATGGTATCGACGAAACCGCCGCAAAAGCCTGCCGCCGTGCCGATCAGCAAACCGACGGGCACGACCAGCACGACCACCAGAATAGCGATGCTCAACGTCAGTCGCGATCCGATCACAAGGCGCGCGAGAATGTCGCGCCCAAGTTGATCGGTGCCGAACCAATGCGAAGGCGAACCCGGCGGCAGCAAGCGATCACCCAGTACCTGACGCAAAGGATCGTGCAGCGGAAGACACGGACCGATTGCAGCGAACAGGATCAGCAAGAGCAAAATTGCAAGGCCGAACACGCTCAGTGGGTTGCTCGCGAACCGTGTCCATCGCCTGTATGCCAATCCGAGCGCGGCTTGCCTGCGGGACGCGGGCGTGTCCGTCAAGAGCCACGCCTGCCATTCCTTGCGCGGTTTCGTCATTCGAGTGGAATCACTGGATGGAAGCACGTCATGAACCTTTGGCAGTCATCGGGCGCGAGGATCGAATATTTTGTACAGTGCGTCCGTCAGCAAGTTGAGCGTGATGAACGTTGCGCCAATCACAAGCGTGCTGCCGAGCACGGCGTTCATATCGGCGTTGAGGAGCGCGCCCGTGAGATACGAACCGATACCCGGCCACGCAAACACGATCTCGGTCAGCACCGAGCCTTCGAGCAGGTAGCTATAAGCGAGCGCGATCACCGTCAGGAGCGGCACCGCGATATTGCCAAATGCATGACGCCAGATCACGCGCCGTTCGCTCAGCCCCATTGCCCGCGCCGTGACAATGTATTCCTGGCTCAACTGTTCGAGCATGAACGAGCGCGTCATGCGGCTCAGGTAAGCGATGGAATAGAACGCAAGAATGCCGGCAGGCAGGACGATATGCGAGAGCGCATTCTTCAGCACGTCCCACTCGCCGGCAATGATGGAATCGATCAGCAAACTTCCGGTATGTGTATCGACCATGCCGTCGTAAAGCGGATCAATACGACCCGGTCCCGAGACCCAATGCAGCTTGGCATAGAACAAAAGCAGGCCCATCAGCGCGAGCCAGAACACAGGCAGTGAACTCCCCGCCAACCCGATGAATCGCGCCACATGATCGATCCAGCGGTTATGCCGCACTGCCGCCACGACGCCGAGCGGCACACCGATCACGATGCCCATGAAGGTGGACAGGGTGGCGAGTTCAAGCGTGACTGGAAAAACGCGTTTGATGTCGTCGACAACCGGATTCGACGTCAGCAGCGACATGCCGAGATTGCCATGCAGCACATCGCGAACGTAGATTGCGAACTGCACGATCAGGGGCTTGTCGAGCCCGAGCGAGAGCCGCGCCGCCGCGTAAGCCTGAGGCGATGCGCGCTCGCCGAGCATGGCGAGCAACGGATCGATCGGGATCTTCCGCCCGATGAAAAACGTCACCCCGAGCAAGCCGATGAACGTGACAACCAGCATCAACAGCCAGCGTACGAACAGCCATCCCCGGCGCACGCCTGCATGATTTGCAAGCGCGCGGCGTGCACGTTGGGAGACTGTTAGTTGCAGATCCACGCTTACTGCTTCTTCAAGTCACGGTAGGAAACAAGATCGCAGATAGGCCCGACTTCCAGTCCCGTCACCCCCGGCCGCGCCGCGACCTGCGAGACCTTCTGGAACATGATCACGAATGGCGACTTGGCGAGCACTTCCTTTTGCATAACCTCATAACGTTGCGCGCGTTTTGCCGTCGATGATTCCTCGAGCGCCGCCTGCGTCTCTTTCGTCAATTGCGGAATGTCCCACGAATTGCGCCACGCGAGCATCTTGAAGCTGGAGTTGTCGGAGTTGTCCGGATTCCATGCGAAGCCTTGCGCGTTGCTGTGCGGATCGATGTAATCGGCCGACCATTCGCCAATGTATATGTCATGCTGGCGCGCGCGATATTTGCCGAGCGTCTGCTTGTTATCGCTGGAAATGAGCTCTACCTTGATACCGGCCAGCGCCAGGTTGGCTTGCACCGCTTGCGCTATTTCGCCATAAGGCGAGTCGTTGCGCACATCCATCTTGACGGCAAAACCGTTCGGCAGACCAGCCTTTGCGAGCAGCGCTTTCGCCTTCGGGACATCCTGGTGGTATGGATTTGTATTCAGGGCGCCGAGGAAACCTTCGGGAAGAAACGTCTCGTGAACCTTGTACGTCGTGCGCACGATGTTCTGCTGGATGCCGTTGTAATCGATGAGCCATTTCATTGCTTCCTGCACCTCCGGCTTCGCAAGATTCGGGTTCTTGTTGTTCAGCCCGAGATACATCAGCGTAGCTTGCGGCACGGATGTCACGTGAATCGCGCCCTTCTTCGTAAGCGTGGCGAGGTCATCTGAACTCAGGTCACGCGCTATGTCGATATCGCCATTTTCGATCATCAGACGCTGACTGGATGCCTCGGGCACATGCCGCATCACGATGCGCTTCATGGCAAGCGGCACGCGATAACCATCGAAACGCTGCAACACGATGCTGTCGTTCGCGGTCCATTTCACGAGCTTGTAGGCACCCGACCCCGCCTCATTTGTCTTCAGCCATTCGTTGCCGAAATCGTTGCCCTTCGCGTGCGATTCGAGCAGCTTTCTGTCGAGCACCGATGCCGGCCACGATCCCAGCACGTTGAGCACGAAGGTCGGCGCGTACTTCTGGTCGGTCGTGACAGAGACGGTTGTATCGTCGATCTTCTTCACGTTCTGCAGCGCGTTCGCCTTCGTGAGTCCAATGCCCGCGAGCACCGCCGCGGCGCCCTTGTCGAGCAACGCGGTGCGCTGGATCGACCACGCGACGTCG
Source organism: Burkholderia sp. PAMC 26561 (assembly GCF_001557535.2). Taxonomy (NCBI): domain Bacteria; kingdom Pseudomonadati; phylum Pseudomonadota; class Betaproteobacteria; order Burkholderiales; family Burkholderiaceae; genus Burkholderia; species Burkholderia sp. PAMC 26561. The sequence continues at coordinate 2,666,237 of NZ_CP014306.1, read as the reverse complement.
TCGGCGGTGAGCGGGTTGCCCGAGTGGAACTTGAGGCCGGACCGGATCTTGAACGTGAACGTCAGGCCGTCGGGACTCACGGCCCATGATTGCGCAACATCGCCGTTGAAGCGCGCCGGGTCTTTAAGATCGACACGAATCAGGCGGTCGTACGTGTTCGCCACATATTCCTGCGGCACCAGTTCGTAGATCTCGCCCGGATCCAACGTGGTGAATTCGTCGAGCAAGGTCGCCATCACCAGCATGTCCTTGGGCGTGGCCGCATATGCCGAACTCAAGCCGCCCATGGTCACCGTCAAGGTCGATGCCACCGCGATGGCTGCCAGCGCGTTGCGCAAAACACGTTTCATACTCGCTCCGTGAAAGTTGATCGCTGTACTTGGCGCGCCCTTACATCAGACGCAAAGGGCCGCTGTCCGCATTGTCGATGACCGGAAGTTCACGCGAGCCGGGCAATTCGTAATGCCACCACTCGCTTGGAATATGCATGAAACCCGCGCCGTGCATGACGCCTAGCAAAAGCGTGCGGTTGCGCTGCACATGCTCGGGCAAGCCAGCGTGAAAGTGTTCGGATGCAACCGACATTTCGTCGAAACCCGTACCCATGTCGAGTTCGTGCCCGTTGGCGCCGACAAGCGTGAGGTCGACCGCCGTCCCGCGGCTGTGGTTCGAGCCGCGCTTCAGGTCAGCGATATAGGTGGGGTCGGGCAGGAAGTCCCAGAGCACTTGCTGCGCTTGCGGAGGCCGGTAGGCATCGAAGATCTTGAGCGTCATGCCAATGTTTCCGGCAAGCTCGACAGCCTTTCTCAACGCCGCTTCAGCGGGGCTCAGCAGCAGGCAGTGCGCCGCGTTGTAGATCGGCTTGCCGGTGAGATTGCGGTCTGTGGCGTAGACCAGGTCGATGGCGACGCCATGTGTGGCGGGAGTGATTATCAGCAAACGGTGATCGGGCATCGGCGGTATTGGTTCGAAGCTCACGAAGACGTGCGGTGCCGTTATTGTTTATCAAAATGAATGATTTGGGGGCGAATGTGCAGACACACCACACTCGGTGTCACAGCTTGCGCCCGTGGTTGACCGTATTGGTCAACACCAGCACAGATTAAACCTCGCCAAAAATCCGCTGTTGCGACTCTGCGGGGAGCCGGGATCTGGGCTTGCGGGAAGAGAACTTCTATCGAAAGCGATTTCACGCATGCGTTGAATCGCTTTCGAAACGCCGGGCAATTACTGAGCCATGGCCCCGGATGCCGGATGTCCCATGCCCATTGCATCGTGCTTTTTCATCTTGTCGCCCTTCTTCATCGAGTCTTTCGACATGGAATCCTTGGACATCGAGTCCTTCGACATCGAGTCTTTGGCCATTGAATCCTTCGCCATTGAATCGTGGGCCATTGCATCGCTTGCCTGGGCAAACGCCATGGAGCCGCTCAATGCGAGTGTTGCTGCGAGTGCTGCCGTGATAAACAGTTTCATATAAACCTCTTCTCAAGTAACAGTAGCCGGCCGAGCCGGGATGAATCGAAGTACCTGACGCCGCAATGCAAGGTGCATGCGTGCAGTCAGGAACCTCCGAACCAGTTGTAGCCCTGATCAACCCAATAACCACCAGGGAACGTGTTGGTGACGAAAATCTCCATGATGTGTTTGGGATTCTTGTAGCCGAGTTTGGTAGGCATCCTGAGTTTCATCGGATAGCCATATTTGGGCGGCAGAAGCTTGCCGTCATACGTGAACGTAAGGAGCGTCTGCGAGTGCAATGCCGTCGGCATGTCGATGCTCTCGTAGTAGTCATCCGCGCATTTGAAGCCCACGTATTTCGCAGATGTATCGGCGCCTACGCGCTTGAGGAACTCGGAGAACGGCGTTCCGCCCCAGCGCCCTATCGCGCTCCAGCCTTCCACGCAGATGTGCCGTGTGATCTGCTCGGCCTTCGGCAACGCGTAAAGTTCAGGCAAGGTCCAGGTCTTCTTGTCCTGAACGAGACCGCTTACTTTCAAGCGAAAGTTGGCACCATCGACTTCGGGAACGTCGTCAACGCCGTAGAACGCATTGAACGGAAACGGCCGTGTGATTTGCGCTTCTGTATAGGTGGGCGCGAGGCGGTTAGGATCGAAGAGCCAGCCTTGCACGGTATCGTTCAGGCGCGAGACGCGGGACAGGAAGGTCTCGACGGACTTGTCGTCGGAGATGCTGCAACCGGTCAGCATCGCGAGGCCGCCAAGCGTGACGATGCGCTTGCCAAAAAGGCGGCGCGAAGGCATGTCGAGTTCACGCTTCACGTCGATGATCAGCGACTCACGGTCTACAGTCATGCGGTTTGGCTTGATGGGTTTCATGATCGATTTTCCAGAGGCTTCGCTTGGGATCGGTGGTTGATTCATCGGCCGCGAATCATGGTGAGGAGCGAGCGCGGCACGAGCGAGACCATCACCAGATGCACCACGATGAACGCCGCCAGCAGCGACATGGCGCAAAAGTGGACGACGCGCGCGAAGTCATATCCGCCCATCAGGTCGCGCAGCAGAGGAAGTTGCACCGACTTCCAGATGGCCAGACCCGACAAGATCAGCACTGCAATATCGATCATCACGAACAGGTAAGCGAATTTCTGTACCGCGTTGTACTTGCCCGGATCGGCATGCGAGAGGTGACCCTTGAGTGCTTCGATCAGGTCATGAAAGATCGTGCGCAGCGACAGCGGGAAAAACTTCGTTCTGATGCGCCCCGTGGCGAGGTTCATCGCGAGGTAGAACAAACCGTTGAACACCAGCAGCCACATTGCCGCGAAATGCCATTGCAGCGCGCCGCCGAGCCAGCCGCCCAACGTTATGCCCGGCGGGATCATGAAGCCCTTGAATACTGGTGATGCGTCGTAGATCCTCCATCCCGACAGCATCATCAGGATCACCGCAAGCGCGTTGAGCCAGTGCGTGGTGCGCACCCATGCGGGCTGGATGACTCTCGCAGGACCCTTGATACCGCGTGCTGCATGTGTCGTGTTCATAAGAGATCCTGTGCCGGTATCGAAATGCTGACCTTGCCGATCAGCCCAATGCTTACTAATTCGCCGGGGCTGCATAAGCGGTTACACCGCTCGAAAAATTGTTTCTGCGAAAGCTTTCATTCACAGACAAACGTGTGTCTGCAAGTTAGTTCGTCAGAAACCGATGGCGGGTTACAACGGAATATCTTTATTGCCGGCAGTGCGACTCAGGCGAGGACGTAAGCAAACATGCAGGCGTAAATCGCTCTCACGGGACACGATTGCCATCCCGGATTTCATCGGATACCCTGAATCGAACACGCTAAACACAGACGGCCGGCCATTGCGGCCCCGCTTATCGCTCTTCAATTCCAGGACGCCATGATCCGCTTCTACTTTCACCCCACGCCGAACCCGGCAAAAGTCGCACTGTTTCTCGAAGAATCGGGACTGGCGTACGAGGTCATCCCCATCGATACCAGCAAAGGCGAACAGCATCTGCCCGCGTTTCTGAGCGTCAACCCGAATGGCAAGGTCCCGGCGATCGTGGATACGGACGGCCCCGGCGGCCGCGAAGCGCGCGTATTCGATTCCAGCGCGATCCTGCTATACCTCGCCGAGAAGACCCAGCGCTTTGCCGGCACAGCGGCAGACCGGCCCGAACTCCTCTCATGGCTGTTCTTCATCAGTTCGGGCCTTGGGCCGTTTTCGGGTCAGGCAGTGCATTTCCAGCATGCCGCGCCGGAAAAACTGCCATATGCGATCAACCGCTACAGACGGGAAATCGAACGTCATTACCGCGTGCTCGACGAACATCTGGCGCAGCGCGAATATATCGTCGGCCAGGATTATTCGATCGCCGACATGTCTGCCTGGGGCTGGCTCGAACGCGCGCCACGGGTTCTGCCGGGCGACGTGGAGCCGCTGGCTGCCTTCCCGAATCTGCGCCGTTTCTTCGATTCCATCAGCGCCCGGCCGGCTGTCGCCCGCGCACGCGCCGTCGGCCGCGACCTGACTTTCAAGCGCGAACTTGACGAACAAGCACGCCGTGCCCTCTTCCCATCAAATTATCCGGACGCCGCTCGCTGATCTCGCCCCGCTTTCGACGCCGGCGTTGCGCGCCGACGTCGACAGCAGCAAAACGTTGCGGCACAATCCGCACGTTTCGCGTTCGGCAGGTCACCAGACGCCCTGCCGCTTTTTTATTTGGAGCGCGCTGTAACCCAATGCCGCGATGAAGCGAATAACACAAGGTAATGGCGTGTCGGGTGTCGAAGAGCGGCTGAAGTCGCTCTTCGTACGCGGCCTGGATGGCGACGCGGTTGCGTATCGTGCGTTTCTGGACGACCTGACGGGACACCTGCGCGGTTTCCTGAGGAAACGTATCCATTATCTTCAGGACGACATCGAAGACATCGTGCAGGAAATCCTGCTGGCGGTGCACAACAGCCGCCATACATATCGTCCGGACGAACCGCTGACGGCGTGGGTGCACGCCATTGCGCGTTACAAGCTGATGGATTTCTTTCGGGCGAGATCACGGCGCGAAGCGCTGAATGATCCGCTCGACGAGACGCTCGATATCTTCGCAATTTCAGATGAAGAGCCCGCCGACGCGAAACGTGATATCGGCAAGTTGCTCGAGCAGTTGCCGGACCGTCACCGGTTGCCGATCGTGCATGTGAAGCTGGAGGGTCTTTCCGTGACCGAGACAGCCACGCTGACGGGCATGTCGGAGTCGGCGGTCAAAGTGGGCATTCACCGAGGATTGAAAGCGCTGGCAGCAAAAATTCGAGGCACCGCATGAAAACCGACGACCTGATTTCGCTTCTCTCGACAGGGGTCACGCCCGTCGATACCGGCCTGTCGCGACGCCGCTTCGTGCGCGCGTTGCTGCTGGGCGGCATGGGTTCATTCGTGCTCATGCTGGCCGTCTACGGCTTGCGACACGACCTCGCTGTTGTATCGCGCACACCGCTCTTCTGGGCGCGCTTCGCATTTCCCGCAACACTTGCCGCGTGCGCGCTGTTCCTGGCGGCGCGCCTGTCGCGCCCGGGGACGAACATCGGCGCATTCTGGGCAATGCCCGCCGTGCCGATCCTTGTAGTGTGGAGCGCTGCGGTCGCGGTCCTGTGCCTGGCTTCCCCCGATGCCCGCATACCACTTGTAATGGGCACGACGTGGCGCTCATGCCCGTTCAATATCGTGTTGCTTTCGGTGCCGGCTTTTGTCGCCGTGTTCTGGGCGATTCGCGGACTTGCACCCACGCGGTTGCGACTCGCGGGTGCCGCGGGCGGCATGCTGGCGGGAACTATCGCGACCATGGCGTACTGCCTGCATTGTCCCGAGATGAGCGTAGCCTTCTGGGCTGTCTGGTACTTGCTTGGCATGACGCTAGCTACGCTGATCGGCGCGTTGCTCGGTCCGCGTTTCCTGCGCTGGTAATAAGCTTGACGGGGCAGCCAGCTCGGCTAATGAGGCGCAATCGCCGCCTCATAAAAATTCGCACGCAAGCGTAACCTTCCTGCAGATCAAACCGAATAGAAGTCATGCGTCCTGTTCTGCGGCCTCGGGATCGACGCACTATCGGTTCCTGTCTGCGGAGTGGCCATGAAGACCAGCGAGTTTGTATCGATGCTTGCCACTGGCATCGCCCCGACCCACCCTCGTGTGATCGCGCGACGTTTCGCAACGGCACTGTTTTTAGGCCTGAGCGGCGCTGCCTGCTTGATGGTTGCCCTCTACGGCGTGCGCGGCGACATGCCGCAAATGCTGACCACGCCTCTATTCTGGCTGAAAGTTGCGTTTCCTCTTGTGGTCGCTGGTGCGTCGCTTTTCATCGCGACCCGACTTTCACGCCCCGGTGCGGATACGGCGTTCGGATGGATCGCGCTTGCCATTCCACTCGTGCTTATCTGGATGGCGGCGTTGATCGTGATCATTGCCGCACCGCCGGCGCTTCGGCTTCAACTCGTGCTTGGCAGCACGTGGCAAGTCTGCACGATCAACATCGCGATCTTGTCAGCGCCGACTTTTGTTGCTGTGTTCTGGGCCATGAAAGGGCTTGCGCCAACCCGGCCGGTTTTGGCGGGCGCTGCGGCAGGTCTGCTCAGCGGCGCTCAGGCCGTCCTTGTCTACACACTTTATTGCGTGGAGATGACCGTGCCGTTCTGGGGCGTGTGGTACGTGCTTGGGATGATGGCGCCAACGATTGTCGGCGGGATTCTGGGACCGCGTGTGTTGCGCTGGTAGCGGCCGAGGTGGCAGCCACGCGCTGCCGAATCGATCAGGCTAGTCGACGACCCGCACCTTGAATGGGCGCTGCGGTGACTGCAGCAAGTATTCTTGCATTGATGTAACCCGTTTCATGTCCCGGTCGAATTAGATTTCATCCGCCCCATGTCTGGAGTCCGCAATGCGCCCTTCGTCTGCTTCCGCCCTCTTTGCTATTTGCATCTCACTCTGCGCCGCGAGCGCCAACGCTGCATCGGGTAATACGTGCAGTGCGTCGAGTCCCGCTCACCGCGCGGCGCTCGTAGAACTCTACACAAGCGAAGGCTGCAATAGTTGCCCGCCCGCCGACAACTGGCTTGGCGCACTCGATCACGCACGCCGGACCGATACCATCGTGCCGCTCGCCCTGCACGTGGACTACTGGGATAACCGGGCGTGGAAAGACCGGTTTGCACAAGCGGCATTCACCACGCGCCAACAGCAACTGACATCGGCTGGCAGTGGACATGTCGTGTACACGCCGGAGATTTTCGTCGGCGGAAAAGAGTTGCGCGACTGGTCGAGCGACGCGAGTTTCGAATCGCGTATAAAACAGTTGAACAGCGAAACGCCGCTCGCCGATATCCACATCGACGGCCATCCGTCAGCGCCCGGCCATATTGCGTTCAACGCATCGTTCACAGCGCGCAAGAACCTCCCGGACGATGTTGTCGCCTACGCAGCCGTGTATGAAAACCAGCTCGTCAGCGCAGTCAACGGCGGAGAAAACAACGGCGCGACACTGCATCACGACCGCGTGGTGCGCCAATGGATCGGACCCATTCGATTGACCGAAGGACGCGCGCAACTATCCGGCGATTACGCGTCGGATGCCATGCGCTTCGGCGTCGTTGCATTCGTTGAACGTGGAACGAACGGCGAGGTGCTGCAAGTGGCCGAGCTCGCTTCGTGCGGCGGGTGACTATCATGGCCGCTTAGTGCGCAAGCTCTGCTTCGTGTTGCCACGCTGGAAACGGATCCTTGAACCTGTGCCAGGCTTCAGGTCCCTGCGACATTTCCACATCGGTGAGAAGACACGCGTACAGCCGAGCACGCAACGCCGCTTCATCCATATCGATGCCAATCAGCACCAGCTCTTGCCGTGCATCGCCGACCTGCGGGTCCCAGTCCTCCTCGATTGATTGCAGCGACTCGGGGTCTTGCGGCCAGTAAGATTTCGGCACCGCGGCCCACCACAACCCCATCGCGCCGTGACGGCATACACCGCCGGCTTGCGACCACGAACCGACATAGGCAGGCCTGCTCGCAAGCCAGAAGAACCCTTTGGACCGCACCACGCCCGGCCATTCGCTTTCGATGAAATCCCAGAACCGCTCAGGATGAAACGGCCGGCGCGCCCGATACACAAAGTTCGTGATGCCATATTCGTCGGCTTCGGATCGATGTTCGCCGCGTAACGCCGTGAGCCAGCCCGGCGCTTTGGAAGCCTCATCAAAATCGAATAGCCGGGTGTCGAGCACCTTGTCCAGACTCAGCTTGCCAAACTCGGCCATCTCGATCTTCGCACGCGGGTTCAGGCCGCGAAGGATCGTCATGAGCCGGGTGCGATCTTCATCGCTGACGAGGTCGATCTTGTTCAGTACGATGACATCGCAGAACTCGACCTGCTCGACCAACAAGTCCACGACTGTGCGCGAATCTTCTTCGCCCATCGATTCGCCACGCGACTGCAAGCTGTCGGCTGATCCGTAGTCCTTCAAGAAATTGAACGCGTCCACCACGGTGACCATGGTGTCGAGCCGCGCGACATTGGCGAAGCTCTGTCCTTCTTCATCGGCGAATGTGAACGTTTCCGCGACCGGCAATGGCTCCGACACGCCGGTTGATTCGATCACAAGATAGTCAAAGCGCCCCTCCTTTGCGAGCCGGTTCACTTCAAGCAAGAGGTCCTCGCGCAACGTGCAGCAAATGCAGCCGTTGCTCATCTCCACGAGCTTTTCATCGGTTCGGGCAAGCTGCGCGCCGCCTTCACGAATCAGCGCGGCATCGATGTTGACTTCGCTCATGTCATTGACGATCACCGCGACCCGCCGACTTTCGCGGTTGTTGAGGATGTGGTTCAGAAGCGTGGTTTTGCCAGCGCCAAGAAAACCCGACAAAACAGTTACGGGAAGCTTTCCCATCAATTTCGTCATCAAATTTCTCGCATCAACATTGTTGAATGTTATAACATTACATCACTGACATCCTTTTCGACAAATCGATTTCCCTGCCCAAGCTCATCCACCTGACTCGTCGCGCTCCCCGCCAACACTTACCAAAAAAATAATCGATGAAAAATCGCACGCTCTTTGCCCATGCGGCGTTATTGCTGTTTGCCCAGATAGCAGTGGGGCACGCTTATGCAGCCGGTCTGGACGCCACCGTATCCGGCTCTGTGATTGACAGCACGGGCAAACCTGTTGCGAATGCAAATGTCGTATTGCAGAACGCAAGCGGCGCGACCGCCGGGACAGCCAGCACAGACACGAGCGGACATTTTGTCGTGCACAACGTGACTTCGGGTACCTATGCAGTCGTCGCGGCCGCGCCGGGATATGCGAGCGGAAGCACCATCGCCACCACAAGCAGTGACGGAAATACTTCGGTATCCATATCGATTTCAAAGAGCGACGCACTCGATGTACAAGTCAACGCCAAGCGGCTCGACCGCGCACGAAACGGGCTGCTGCCGGAGACAGGAAGCAGCGTTTATCGTTTCAGCCAGACAGACATCGACACCCTCCCCGCTGGCCAGGACACCGCGCTCAATCAGGTGCTGTTGCAGGCGCCGGGCGTCGCCAGCGATTCGTACGGACAGTTGCACGTGCGGGGAGACCACGCGAACCTGCAATACCGTATCAACGGCGTGATCATTCCGGAACCAATCAGCGGTTTCGGGCAATCGCTCGATACGCGCATCATCGATCAGTTGAATCTGCTGACCGGCGCCTTGCCCGCGCAATATGGCGACCGGACGGCCGGCATTGTCGATATCCATACGAAATCCGGGGACCAGGGCAACGGTGGTTCCATCGATGTCTTTGGTGGCAGCCATCAGACCATCAGGACCAGCGCCGATGTATTCGGCAGCAAGGGGCCGTTCAGCTATTACTTCAGCGGCTCCGTGGGCGAGAACAACCTGGGGATAGAAAATCCGACGTCGAGCGCGAACGCCATTCACGACCATACGCGTCAGGGCGATGCCTTCGGCCTCATGTCGTACATCATCAACCCGCTCACGCGCGTAAGCCTGATGTTCGGCACGACGAGCAATCAGTTCGACATTCCGAACACGGCGGGTTTGCCCACCAATTTCATCTTGAACGGCAACAACTCGTTCGACTCGAGCAAGCTCAACGAAACCCAGTCCGAACTCAACCAGTTCGCGGTGGTCGCGCTGCAGGGCACCAACGGCGGCGCGCTGGACTATCAGGTCGCGCTCTTCACCCGCTATTCCCGAACGCAGTTCAATCCCGACCCTGTAGGCGATATGCTCTTCAACGGCGTGGCCGCAAGCGATTTTCACAGCGACAGCGCGAACGGCGTGCAAGCCGACACCACCTACCGGCTCAACGCAAAACATACGTTGCGCGCGGGTATATCGTTTCAACAGGAACACGCGGTGTTCAACAATGACCTGAGCGTTTTCCCCGCCGATCAGGACGGCAACCCGCTCTCCGATCAACCGTTCAACATACCGGATTCAAGCAGCAAGACGGGGTATCTGTACAGCGCCTACGTCCAGGACGAATGGAAAGTCACCGATAAACTCACGGTCAACTACGGCCTGCGATACGACAAGATGGATGAGTACGTGAGCGCAAGCCAGCTCAGTCCGCGCGTTGGGCTTGTCTATGCGTTGACGCCATCGACGATCGTACATGCCGGTTATTCGCGATACTTCACGCCGCCCGCATTTGAACTTGTCTCTGGCGAAGACATCGCGCGATTCGCCGGAACGACTGCGCAGACATCGACGCAAAATGACCCCGTGCAGCCGGAACGCAGCCATTATTTCGACCTCGGCGTCACGCAACGGCTGACGTCTGCGATCACCGTCGGTGTGGATGCGTACTACAAGAAATCGAAGAACCTGCTCGATGAAGGGCAGTTCGGAACCGCCCTGATCTTCACGCCATTCAACTATCAATACGGCCGCGTGTACGGTGTCGAGTTCACCAGCAACTACAAACAGGGCAACGTCTCCGCGTACTTGAACGTCGCGTTCAGCCGCGCTCAGGGAAAGGACATCGACTCGGCGCAGTTCAACTTCGGCCCGGACGAGCTCGCGTTCATCAGCAGCCACTATGTGTTCCTCGATCACGACCAGCGTGTGACAGCATCGTTTGGGGGCGCCTATCAGTTGGGCACCACCACCTTCACGTTCGATGGCATTGTCGGCAGCGGGCTGCGCAGCGGCTTTGCGAACACAGATCGCCTGCCGGTGTACACGCAGATCAACCTCGGCGTGATTCATCACTTCGACTTCAAGGAGCCGCTGATCGGCAAGTTCGACGGGCGGCTGCTGCTCATCAATGCGTTCAATCGCGTGTACGAGTTGCGCGATGGATCCGGCATTGGCGTAGGTGCGCCACAGTACGGTCCGCACCTCGCGCTGTACGCAGGCGTGACGAAAAATTTCTGATGGACCGGATAACTAGCTAAGGGCTTCGATCATGCAGGATTGGGGAGGAATGCTTGCTGCCGTGCGAGTAGGCGGATGGGTCGTCTATCCGCTGACGCTGCTTGCGGTGCTGGCAATGGCGATAACCATAGACCGCGCTTATGTCTTTGCGCGCTTTCACGCCTTCAGGCGCCTCGACGCGATGTTCGTCACTCAACCCGGCACGCCGTTATGGCTGCACGAAACGCGGGCGCAGTCTCTGGCAACGCGCATCGAGCGCGACATGAGTCGGGGTTTCTGGCTGCTCGAGACGATCGTCACCGCTGCGCCATTGCTGGGGTTGCTCGGAACCATCGTGGGAATGATGCATTCCTTCCAGCTCTTTGGAGGCAGCGGACTCGTGAATCCCGGCGCAGTGACTGGCGGTGTCGCGCAGTCGCTGGTGGCGACGGCGATCGGGTTGATCGTTGCGTTGTTCGCGCTCTTCGCATTCAACTACTTTTCGCGACGCCTCGAGCGGTTGATGGATGACCTCGAGGTTTTCGCCAACGAGCGCCTCAGTGAACTACGCCTCGGAGCTGAAAATACAGTAGCAAATGCGAGCGATGTTCCATGAAACTTCGGCGATCACGAGCATCGAAGCGCGGCCGCATCGAAATCATTCCGATGATCGACGTGATGTTTTTCCTGCTCGCCAACTTCATGCTCGCTTCCCTGGCAATGCAACACCTCGATGCAGTGAAGATCAATTTGCCATCGGGACAGGCCGGGAGCATGGCCGAAAACCAACCGCTGACAATGAGCATCGATCAGAAGAACGGGATCTTTATAGATCATCAACCGGTTCGACTGGATCAGGTCGAGGCCAGCGTAAAGCGACGCCTTAAAACTGATCGGAACGTGGTGATTGCCGCAGATGACGCCGCAGCCCAAGGCGTCGTCGTGCACGCGATGCTCGCCGCACGTCGCGGCGGCGCCGAGCATTTCCTGATCGCTGTAGATCGTGAATAGTTGGACGCGACGTTTGAACGTTCTGCTCGATGGTCCGCGCTTCAGGTTGAGCATTGCGCTTCTGATCGCGGTCGCTGCGTGGATGATCCTGCTGACTCATGTCATGAGCCGATTGTCGCAGCCGTCGCCGCAAAGTCCTGTGCAAGAGCCGCCACCCGTGGAGATGCGTCTTGTCGAAATCACGCCGCCTGCTGTGCTTGAGCCCGCGCCTGCCCACAACGAACCCTCAGCGAAACCCCTTCATGCACGGCCGAGTCCAGCGCCAATTCACGCGAGAGAGCCGCGCGTGACACGCTTGCCGGCGATCGAACACGCCATCGACAAGACTGAAGCGCCTCCACATTCCGAGGAACCCGCGCCGTCACCGCCGGCACCGGAGAGCGATAAGTCCGCAGCCCCCGCAAGCTCCACCGCGCGGGTCATCAATCAGCCCATGCCCTCTCTTCCCGATGATCTTCGCGAAGACGCCTTTCAAGCTGTGGCGATCGCCCGTTTCGATGTCCATGCGGACGGAAGCGTGGACGTCGAACTATCGAAACCGACGTCCAATCCGCGCCTGAACGCGTTACTGCTGGACGCACTGCGTAAGTGGCGTTTCTTCCCCGCGATGCAGGACGGCCATGCGGTCGAAAGCCATCAGGATGTTCGCGTTCATTTCAACATCAGCTGATGCGCGGCCATGCCGCGTTGTCATCATGCGCTGCACTCGATGTAATCCGCTCGGCCAGTCCCGCGTCGTAGCTCGAATGCACATGGGTGCGCTTCTTGTCGGGGTACGCGTATGTGTACGCCTTTCTCAACGCGAGCGATGCTTCGTGAAACCCCGAGAGAATCAGCTTCTGCTTGTTCGGATAGTTCGCGATATCCCCTACCGCAAAAATCCCCGGCCGCGAGCTCTCGTAGTTCGATGTATCGACATTGACGCGGCCACCCGCGATCTCGATACCCCACTTCGCGATCGGTCCGAGATCTGCAACGAGGCCGTACAGCACCACGAGATGATCGGCATCGATCTGCGCTGCGCCGCCGATCTGTCGGATCTCGATGGACGCGAGCTTGTCATCGAGCATCTGCAGCCCGGCGATCGAGCCGACCATGAACTCCATCTCGCCGGCATCGACCGCACGCCGCATCTGATCGACGCTCGATGCCACCGCGCTAAACCCATTGCGCCGATGCACCAGCACCACGCGCCGCGCAAGCTTGCGCAAGGCCAGCGCCCAGTCGAGCGCCGAGTCGCCGCCGCCGGCGACCACGACGGTTTTATCGGCGAAGTCCGCGAGCGAGCGCACGCTGTAATGCACGAATTCATTTTCCAGCGGTGTGGCTTCCGGCAGAGCAAGACGCTGCGGCACGAACGCGCCGTTGCCGGCCGCGAGCATGATGGCGGCGGTATCGAAGACGAGGCCCTGACCTGTTGTCACGGTCCATCGGCCATCGTCGCGTTGGTCGACTGTTTCGACGCGCTGGTTCAGATGGATAGGCGGATCAAACGGACGGCACTGTTCCATCAGCCGGTCGACGAGTTCGCGTGCCGTACACGATGGAACCGCGGGGATGTCGTAGATGGGTTTGTCGGGATACAGCTCGATGCATTGCCCGCCAATGCGCCCAAGCGTGTCCACGATCTGGCACGACAAACCGACGACGCCCGCCTCGAACGCCGCAAAAAGTCCAACGGGACCGGCACCGACAATCAGGACATCGGTGCGGATCGGGGTACCGGTATGGGTGCCGTTCTCGAACGTCATTCAGTATCCTCTTCTGTGCTGCGTATCAGTGCATTGCGCATGACGACCACCATACAGAAGCAGCAGACGACCGGCAATGAAGGCACTATTGGCAACCGAGATATCGGTAATCGGTTAGCCGTGCAGGGAATATTGCGGGCTGCCTGGTGTTCATGGTAAGACGGCACCCCCCACTAACCTTAAAAGGAGCTTCGCTTAGTGCATCCTCTCGACAATCCGGCGTGGAACGCGCTCACCACCTTGCAACGCTCGGTCAGCTCGGGCAATGAATTGGCTCGCCGCTTCGAACCGTCCATATCGCCCATCGCAGCGGTCATGAATTCCGCCGATCCGGCTTGCTGGAGCGCACTGGCCGAAGTTGTAGGCGCCGGTTCGCTGGTTGGCGTTTTCGCCATCGACAAGGACGCGCCGCCCGAAGACTGGACTGTCGACTGGCGCTACACCTTCGCGCAGATGACATGCACGAGGGCGAGTTTCAAGGCACCCGCACGCGCGGCTGCTCACCCGTCAATGCGCGTACTCACCCTCGCCGATGGCAACGCCATGGTCGAACTCGCGGCGCTCGCACAGCCCGGCCCGATGGAAGCTCGAACGGTCACACTAGGCCGGTATCTCGGCATTTTCGATGACGACGACAAGCTCATTGCAATGGCTGGGGAGCGGATGCGGCTCGACGGCGCAACCGAGGTAAGCGGCGTATGCACGCATCCTGAGCATCGAGGCAAGCGCTATGCGCAGCTACTGAGCGCGGCAATCACGGAGACCATCCTCGAGCGTGGCGACACCGCGTTTCTTCACGTGAGAGACGGAAACACCGGCGCAGCCAGCGTGTATGAAAAGCTCGGATTCGGAGTCCGTGCCGTGTTCGATATTGCCGCAGTCACGAAGCGCTAGACGCGCAACCTGACCCATGCCCCCGGCTCGATGTGACCCTCCGGGCATGATGATTGCGGGGCAGCGCTTGTTTCTATAAAAGTCACATCCATGCGCATCGCCGAAATTTCGACTTTTTTGAAAGCTTGCGCGCCCCGCCCGGGCGCTCCGCCGATATGTATGCCTTTCGCGTCGCCATGTTCGACGGCGCGATAGCCGCATCAAGTCGATCCGGCATAGCGTATTCCACACCGGTTACCCTTCCCGTCATGCAATTTCCTTGGCACCGTTCTGCCAAGAACCGCTAGAGGCTACAACCCGAGGTGCGTAAATGAACACGAACTCTCCGGCAGCGCGATCCCCTGTCGCGTCATCTCCCATCGTAAAGTGGCTCACCATTGCGTTTTTGTTGCTGTCGGGGATTTACCTCGTGGCAATGGGTATCTGGCTGATCGCAATCGGAGGGTCGCCTTATTACGTGATCGCCGGACTTTTCATGCTGGCGGTCGCTTATCTCGTCTGGCGACGAAGCACATCGGCGCTTTATCTTTATGCGCTGCTGCTCTTTGGCACATTGATATGGGCGGTCATCGAGGCGGGGTTCGACTTTTGGGCGCTGGCGCCGCGCCTGGACGTACTGGTTATCGCCGGCGTCTGGCTGTTGCTTCCATTCACCTATCGCCTGTTTGCGACGCCCGTAAAGAAAGGCGGCCTGACGCTCGCTGCAGCGGTGGTGCTTAGCGGCATCGCCCTTGCATATGCCGCGTTCAACGATCCGCAGGAAATCAACGGCACCGTGCAGGCGCAGGCAGACAGCGCGCCGGCAGCGGCCGCCTCCCGGCCGGGCGATTGGCTCGCCTACGGCAATACGCAAGCTGGAACGCGATATTCGCCGCTCACGCAGATCAACAGCAAGAACACGGGCACCTTGAAAGAGGCCTGGACGTTTCGCACCGGCGACATGAAAGGGCCGAACGATCCGGTCGAGATAACCAACGAAGTAACTCCGCTGGCAGTCGATGGAACGCTGTTCTTCTGCACGCCGCATCAGATTGCGATCGCGCTGGATGGAGCGACAGGCAAGGAGAAATGGCGTTTCAACCCGGACCTCAAGCCTGATCCCAGCTTCCAGCACGTAACATGCAGAGGCGTCTCCTACCACGAGACCGCCGCCGCATCGCAGGCGCGCGAGACCAGCAGCGCAGCGGCCCTGCCCGCGTGCTCGCGCCGGATCATCCTCCCGGTGAACGATGGCCGCCTGTTCGAACTCGATGCCGCCACCGGTCAGCGCTGTGCCACCTTCGCCGAAAACGGCGTGCTCGATCTGCAGCATCTGCAGCCGGTCAAGACCCCTGGTCAGTATGAGCCCACGTCGCCGCCGATCATTACATCGAAGGTCATCGTCGTTGCGGGTGCCGTCACCGACAACTATGGAACGCGCGAGCCGTCCGGCGTGATACGCGGATTCGATGTGGACACGGGCAAACTTCTTTGGGCGTTCGATCCCGGCGCGTCCAACCCCAACGCAATTCCTGGCGACCAGCATAGTTACACGATGAACTCGCCAAACTCATGGGCTCCCTCAGCCTACGATCCGAAACTCGATCTCATCTATCTGCCGATGGGCGTAACGACTCCCGACATCTGGGGCGGCCATCGCACGCCCGATCAGGAGCGCTACGCGAGCGGACTGCTTGCGCTGAATGCAACGACAGGCAAGCTTGCCTGGTTCTATCAAACCGTCCACCACGACTTGTGGGACATGGACCTGCCGGCGCAGCCGACCATCGCCGATATCAAGGACAGCAGCGGCAACATCATCCCCGCGATCTATGCGCCGGCCAAGACGGGCAACATCTTCGTGCTCGACCGGCGCACCGGCAAGCTGATCGTGCCCGCACCCGAGCAACCGGTGCCGCAAGGCGCGGCTACGGGTGATCACGTGTCGCCGACCCAGCCATTCTCCGATCTCACGTTCAGGCCGAAGAAGAACCTGACCGGCGCGGACATGTGGGGCGCGACGATGTTCGACCAACTCGTGTGCCGCGTGATGTTCCATCGTTTGCGTTATGAAGGACCGTTCACGCCGCCTTCTGAGCAAGGAACGCTGGTGTTTCCTGGGAATCTCGGCATGTTCGAGTGGGGCGGACTTGCCATCGATACAGACCGGCGCATCGCTATCGCCAATCCGATCGCGCTGCCTTTCGTCTCGCGGCTCATTCCACGCGGGCCTAAAAATCCGATAGAGCCTCCCGCCTCCGGCCAGAGTGGTACGGGCACCGAAACCGGCGTCCAGCCGCAATATGGCGTGCCGTTTGGAGTGACGCTGAACCCGTTCCTGTCACCGTTGGGATTGCCGTGCAAGCAACCTGCGTGGGGTTATGTATCGGCGGTCGATCTGGGCACGAATGCGGTGATCTGGAAGAAGCGCATCGGCACGACGCGTGACAGCTCGCCCATCCCGATCCCGTTCAAGATGGGCATGCCGATGCTCGGCGGTCCAGTCACGACGGCGGGTCACGTGTTCTTTATCGGGGCGACTGCGGACAACTATCTGCGCGCGTTCAATACCGATACCGGCGAGCAGCTATGGGAAGCTCGCCTGCCTGCGGGAGGCCAGGCGACGCCGATGACGTATGAGGCCGGTGGTAAGCAGTACGTGGTCATCGCGGCAGGTGGTCATGGGTCGTTCGGGACCAAGCTGGGCGATTACGTGATGGCTTATGCGTTGCCGGATAAGCAGTGAGATGGGACTGCGCGCGATGCCGGGGGGCGTCGCGCGTTATAGCCAAACGATAGACTAAAGCTGCAGCCTAACTTCTATAGGTGTCCATTCCACTTTATGGCGAAAGAGATGCTGCTGAAAACTTCGAAGCTCACTCCCACTCAATCGTCGCCGGCGGTTTCCCCGAAATATCATAAACAACGCGATTGATCCCGCGAACCTCATTGATGATCCGGTTCGAAACATGCCCGAGCAGCTCATGAGGCAGATGCGCCCATTGCGCGGTCATGAAGTCCAGCGTCTGCACGGCGCGCAAGGCGACCACATACTCATAGGTCCGCCCATCGCCCATCACGCCGACACTTTTCACCGGCAGGAACACCGCGAAAGCCTGGCTCGTCAGCTCATACCATGACTTGCCCGATTCCTTATCGAACGTATTCCTCAACGTTTCGATAAAAATCGCATCCGCGTGACGCAACAGATCCGCGAACTCGCGCTTCACTTCGCCAAGAATCCGCACACCCAGCCCCGGACCCGGGAACGGATGCCGATAAACCATCGCTGGCGGCAGTCCAAGCTTCACGCCCAGCTCGCGCACCTCATCCTTGAACAACTCGCGCAACGGCTCCAGCAGCTTCAGGTTCAACGTCTCCGGCAAACCACCCACGTTGTGATGGCTCTTGATCGTGTGACCCTTCTTGCCCTTGCCCGCCGACTCGATCACGTCGGGATAAATCGTCCCCTGCGCGAGCCACTTTGCATCTTTCAGCTTGTTTGCTTCCGTCTGGAACACTTCCACGAACTCAGCACCAATGATCTTCCGCTTCGCTTCGGGATCGTTGACACCGGCAAGCTTCGACAAGAACACTTCGCTGGCATCGACGTGAATCACCTTCACGCCAAGGTGATCGGCGAACGTCGTCATGACCTGCTCGGCCTCGTTCAACCGCAACAAGCCGTGATCGACGAACACGCACGTCAGTTGCGCGCCAATCGCGCGATGCAACAGCGCCGCGGCCACCGACGAATCCACGCCGCCCGACAACCCGAGGATCACGTGTTCGTCGCCGACCTGGGCGCGGATCTTCTCGACGGCTTCATCGATGTAATGACCCATCTCCCAATCCGGCCGCGCTGCGCACAGTTCCAGCACGAAGCGATCGAGCATCGCGCGGCCCTGCACTGTATGCGTGACTTCGGGATGCCACTGCAGGCCGTAGAAATGGCGCTCGTCGTCGGCCATGGCGGCGATCGGGCAAGCCGGCGTCGATGCCATCAGCTTGAATCCCAAAGGCATGTCGGCCACCTTGTCGCCGTGACTCATCCACACTTTGAGCATGCCGTGACCTTCGGCCGTCTGGAAATCTTCGATGCCGTTCAGGAAACTCGTATGGTTATGCGCGCGCACTTCCGCATAGCCGAATTCGCGGACATTGCCGAGTTCGACCTTGCCGCCGAGCTGTTCGGCCATGGTCTGCATGCCGTAGCAAATGCCGAGGACCGGCACACCGAGATCGAACACGACTTGCGGGGCGCGCGGCGAATTCAGCTCGGTCACAGAGTTGGGTCCGCCCGACAAGATGATGCCCTTCGGCGCGAACTCGCGAATGAACGCTTCATCGACGTCGTACGGATGGATCTCCGAATACACGTGCGATTCGCGGATGCGCCGCGCAATCAGTTGGGTGACTTGGGAGCCGAAATCGAGAATCAGGATCTTGTCGTGCATGGCAGCGGCCAGAAGGCGAGTGAGCGGAAACGGTTGGCAAAACAGAAACGCGAAGCGGCGGGAACGGTGTCCCGCGCGTCGCGTCGCGCAGAAATATCAACGGCCGGCGTCTGACGCCGCTCGTCTTTGGAAACACTTGGAGCGGCACAGTTGCCGCTCACGACGTTCAATGCGGATCGCGGCGAATCGTGGCGCCCGTCACCGGATCGATGGCTTGTCCGGTCACCGGGTCGATTGCCCGGCCGGTCTCGGGATCGATCTTGTGACCGCTGCTTACCGGCTCGAACGCGCGGCCGGTCACAGGATCGAGCGAACGGCCCGTGGCCGGACCGATGGCATGTCCCGTGGCCGGATCAAACGCTGCATTCGCCGCAGGCCGGGCCGACGTAGACGGCCGCACCGCTTCACCCACGACAGGCTCCGTGTCCCAGCGCGGGTTTGCCGGCGCAACGGGGTCCGACGTCATGGGCGGCCGCACGGGCGTGCCCGCAGCACGCTCTTCAGCACGCGTCTTCGCTGCCTGCTTCTCGGCACGCTCGGCAGCAGCCGCACCGGCAATCGCCGCGCGCTCACGCCGCCGCACGGCGCCGGAGAGCCGGACGCTGCCGAGCCCCAATATCAGCAACGCGGCGCCGATCAGCGCGCCGAGCAACTGCCCGAAGCCGGTCACGTCCGACATCCGGAGCCCGAGCCACACAATCAGTATCAGGCCCGACAACCACTCCACATGCCCTGAAACCTTCGCCGCGGTCGCAGTGAGAGCGCCATCGATGGCCGCGTGAAACCCGAGCCACGCAAACCCGATCAGCGCCACACCCAGCAACTGGCCGATCAGAGGCGGCTGCACGCGCACGAGATGCATCGATTCCCACAAGGATCCCCATGGGCTCAGCAAAAACAGCACGCCAAACGCGAGGAAGATCAGTGCATTGACGACAAGTACAACGCGCAGCAGCGGTTTCATGGTCAGTCCACGTGGTAGTTGGGGGCTTCCTTCGTGATCTGGACGTCGTGCACGTGCGACTCGCGCATGCCGGCGCCCGTGATCTGGACAAACTCGGCCTTGTCGTGCATTTCGCCGATATTGCGGCAACCGCAATATCCCATGCTCGCCCGCACGCCGCCAATGACCTGAAACAGGATCGCATTGACCGAGCCCTTATAGGCGACCCGCCCTTCGATCCCTTCCGGCACCAGCTTGTCGATGTTCGCCGAGTTGTCCTGGAAGTAGCGATCCGCCGCGCCGTCCTTCATCGCGCCGACCGAACCCATGCCGCGATACGCCTTGTACTGGCGACCCTGGAACAGGAACACGTCGCCCGGGGACTCTTCCGTGCCGGCCAGCATGCTGCCCATCATCACGGCGTCCGCGCCGGCGGCAAGCGCCTTGCTGACATCGCCGGAAAAACGCACACCGCCGTCCGAAATCACCGGCACGCCCGAACCGCGCAATGCATCCGATACATTCGCCACCGCCGTGATCTGCGGCACGCCGACGCCGGCCACGATTCGCGTGGTGCAGATCGACCCCGGGCCGATACCCACCTTCACGCCGTCCGCGCCGTATTCCACGAGCGCCTTGGCCGCCGCGGCCGTGGCGATATTCCCGCCAATCACTTCAATGTGCGGATAGTTCTGCTTCACCCAGCGCACGCGTTCGAGCACGCCCTGGCTATGGCCGTGCGCCGTGTCGACTACGATCACGTCCACGCCCGCCGCCGACAGCAGATCCACGCGTTCTTCGTTTTCCGGACCGACACCGACTGCCGCCCCGGCGCGCAGCTTGCCGTGTTCGTCTTTACAGGCGTCCGGGTGTTCGGTTTGCTTGGTGATGTCCTTGACCGTCATCAGGCCGCGCAATTCAAACGCGTCGTTGACGACCAGCACCCGCTCCAGCCGATGGCTGTGCATCAGCGCCTTGGCTTCTGCGAGCGGCGTGCCTTCCTTGACCGTCACGAGCCGCTCGCGCGGCGTCATGATCTTGCGCACTTCGTCGTCGAGACGTTCTTCGAAGCGCAAATCCCGGTTTGTCACAATACCGATCAACTGCGGCCCTTCGACCACCGGGAAACCGGAAATGCCGTGCTGTTGCGTCAAGGCGATCACATCGCGCACTTTCATTTGCGGCGGAACGGTGATCGGATCGCGCACGACGCCGGATTCGAAACGCTTTACCTTCGCGACTTCGCGGGCCTGTTCGGCTGATGTGAGATTCTTGTGGATGATGCCGACGCCGCCGAGCTGGGCCATCGCGATTGCGAGCCGGCCTTCGGTGACTGTGTCCATGGCAGCGGACAACAGGGGCATATTCAGGGAAATCTTGCGGGTTACCTGAGTTTTCAGGCTGGTGTCGCGCGGGAGCACGTTGGAAAACGCGGGCACGAGGAGCACGTCATCGAACGTGAGTGCTTTCTGGATCAGACGCATGGCAAATCCTATGGGCGCAAAACCGAATTATACCGATAGTTCCCCGGATTTTCACTGCCCGAACAGCGGCTTAGGTCGCGTTTGACCTCTGCAGTGCAATTTATGGGCCTCGGCGCTCACGCCGCCTTTTCACTTTTTCGCTCGACTCAGGTTCAATCGAAGTTCGGTTTTGCGGAAGACCCGAGATGACGCGCTGCGCTCAGCGGGCTTCCTTTCGCGTCCAGCGCCGCCCTTCTATGGATCCGCCGCGTCGTGTCTTTTCAACCCGCCGTTGCCGCGCGACCTTGGGATCGACCTTCAGCGGCCGATAAATCTCCACACGATCAAAATCCGCAAGCACGACATCCAACGATTGAATTTTCCCGAAGACACCAACTTTCAGTACCCCGAGATCGATCTCCGGAAAACGGGCCAGCAGCCCGCTTGCATCGATAGCCTCCTGCACCGTCACGCCCTCAGCCAGCGAAAGCGCGCATACCGCCCCCTTGCCGTCCGGCAACGCGTAGCAAACCTCAATGGAAAGGTTCGTCACTTCCCATACCGCTGGTCGGCGCGCTTCACGAACGAATCCACGAACGTGTGCGCAATGTGACTGAAAACAGGCCCGATGATCTTCTCGAGAATGATGTTCGAAAATTCGTAGTGCAGCGCGAACTCGATCTTGCAGGCGTCCGCCCGCAACGGCGTGAAGCGCCAATACCCGGTGAACTTCTTGAAAGGCCCGTCGAGGAACTCCATATCGATACTGGTCGGGCGCGTTTGCACGTTACGCGTCGCGAAATGCTGCTTGATACCCTTGAAATTGATGTGGATCTTCGCTTCCATGCTGTGCTCGTCGTGGCGGCCTACCTCCACGCCGCCACACCAGGGCAAGAAATTCGGGTAATCGGGGACATCGGTGACGAGGTCGAACATCTGCTCAGCAGAATGTCGGATCAATACAGTTTTCTGAACATCTGCCATAAAGGGCGCAACGCGTGGCAAGAGTGGGAAGCTTTGCGGGCTTTACCGGGCCCGCGCTGCTAAAATCAGGATTTTAAACGAGTTGGGCACTTTTCATTCATGAGCATCATCGACAACAGAAAAGCCTTCTTCGATTACTTCATCGAAGATCGCTACGAGGCGGGGCTCGTGCTGGAAGGGTGGGAAGTCAAGGCCCTCCGGGCTGGTCGCGGCCAGATCAAGGAAGGCTACGTCATCATTCGTGACAACGAGCTGTTCCTGATCGGCGCACATATCAGCCCATTGCCCGAAGCCTCGACCCACATCCATCCGGATCCGGTCCGCACGCGCAAGCTGCTGCTGCATAGCGAAGAAATTTCCAAGCTCATCAGCAAGGTCGAGCAAAAAGGCCACACGCTCGTGCCACTGAACTTTCACTACAAAGGCGGCCGCGTGAAGTGCGAAATCGGCCTTGCCAAGGGCAAGAAGCTCCACGACAAGCGCGAAACCGAGAAGAAGCGCGACTGGGAACGCGAAAAAGCGCAAATCATGCGCGGCGCCAAGCATTGATCGAGGGCGTGCGCATGGCTGTCAGTATGGCAAAACAAAAAGGGCGTCGACTGGTTGAGTCGACGCCCTTTTGCATTCAGCCACAGTAAAAATCAGCTTTTGCGGATCACGCTACCCGGCGCGGCATCGCCCTTGATGATGGTCAGCGCGGACGCGATCATGGAACTCATCTCCGATAAATTCCCCGGCACGATCAGCGTATTGCCCTGCTTCGCAATGTTTCCGAACGCGGTGACGTATTGCTCGGCGACCTTCAGGTTCACCGCTTCCATGCCGCCCGCCGTCTGGATTGCCGCACCGATTTTCTCGATCGCCTGAGCATTTGCAACGGCCACCGCCAGGATTGCCGAAGCCTCGCCTTCTGCCTGGTTGATCTGCGCCTGGCGCTCGCCTTCGGACTTGTGAATGGCCGCTTCGCGCGCGCCCCAGGCAATGTTGATCTGCTCCTGCTTGCGACCTTCGGACGCAGCGATCACCGCCCGCTTCTCACGTTCCGCCGTGATTTGCGCCTGCATTGCGTGGAGGATCTCCTTGGGCGGGGTCAAATCCTTGATCTCGTAACGCAGCACCTTTACGCCCCAGTTTGCGGCTGCCTGATCGAGCGACGTGACAATACTGTGGTTGATGTAGTCGCGCTCTTCAAAGGTCTTGTCGAGTTCCAGCTTGCCGATAACCGAACGCAGCGTGGTCTGCGACAACTGCGTGATGGCATAGATGAAGTTGCTCGATCCGTACGATGCCTTCATGGCGTCGGTGACCTGAAAATACAGCACGCCATCCACCTGAAGCTGCGTGTTGTCGCGCGTGATACAAACCTGGCTCGGCACTTCGAGCGGAATCTCCTTGAGCACGTGCTTGTAGGCCACCCGATCGATAAACGGCAGCACGATCGTCATGCCCGGCGTCAACGTCGCGTGATAACGCCCCAGCCGCTCGAGCACCCAGGCATGTTGCTGCGGCACGATCTTGATCGTCTGCGCGGCAATCGCAATAACGATGATCAACAAAATTGCCCCGATGATAGTCACGTCCATCTCCACTCCTTAACAATGCATGTCCTGCTGATAAAGGCTTGAACCCCGGTCCAACATCTCAGCGCTTGGCAGCCACAACCAGTGTGTTGCCGGAAAACGCCGTGATCCTGTAGAGCTGCGCACCTTCCGTTTCCCCCGGCGCCAGTTCTATATCCCACTCGGCGCCGCGATACATCGCCCGCGCGCGGCCTTCGTGCCATTCGTTGACCTTCAACGTCTCGCCAATGTCTAGGTTCACGCCCGGATCATGCGATGCGTCCCGGCGCGCAGGACGCCCGAGCTTCGAACGCCGCAACACGGCTCCCGCGATCACCGCGACCAGCGCGGCCACGAGCAATTCGATCTCAAGTCCCGCTCCCACCAGATGCGCGATCCCGCCCGCCACAAATCCAAGCGCGATCATCAATAGATAAAACGTGCCCGACATCAACTCGAGCAAGACGAGCGCGCCGGCGCCGATCCACCAGAAAAATCCGTTAGCAGCCATTGCCTACCTCCTGACCCGCTCCAAACAAAAACACCCCGGATGGTGTCCGGGGTGTTATAGCACGCTTACGGTTTTGAAAGCTTGATAAAAAGCCTTCTTGCCAATGCGCGAACTGCCTGCAGCCTTACTTGTTCAACGCCTTCGCAAGCGTCTTCCACGTGTCGATGATCGTATCCGGATTGAGCGACATCGACGCGATGCCTTCCTTCGCAAGCCATTCAGCAAGGTCCGGATGATCCGAAGGACCCTGACCACAGATACCCACGTACTTGTTCAGCCGCAAACATGTTTCGATAGCGCGCTTCAGCATGAACTGCACAGCGGGATCGCGTTCATCGAAATCGACTGCGAGCAACTCCATGCCCGAATCGCGGTCCAGGCCCAGCGTGAGCTGCGTCAGGTCGTTCGATCCGATCGAGAAGCCGTCGAAGAATTCAAGGAACTCTTCAGCAAGGATCGCGTTCGACGGAATCTCGCACATCATGATCAGGCGCAGGCCGTTCACGCCGCGCTTGAGACCGAACTTCTCCAGCAGTCCAACAACCTTCTCGGCCTGCTTCAAGGTCCGCACGAACGGCACCATGATCTCGACGTTGTCGAGGCCCATCTCTTCGCGCACCTTCTTCAGCGCAATGCATTCCATCTGGAAGGCTTCAGCGAAGTCCTCCGAGATATAACGCGAAGCGCCACGGAAGCCGAGCATCGGGTTTTCTTCGTCCGGCTCGTAACGCGAACCGCCGATCAGCTTCTTGTACTCGTTCGACTTGAAGTCGGACAGGCGCACGATCACCGGCTTCGGATAGAACGCCGCGGCAATCGTCGCGATGCCTTCCGTCAGCTTGTCGACATAAAACGCACGCGGCGATGCATGACCGCGTGCGACGCTTTCCACAGCTTTCTTCAAATCGGCATCGATATTCGGATACTCGAGAATCGCCTTCGGATGCACGCCGATGTTGTTGTTGATGATGAACTCGAGCCGCGCCAGGCCCACGCCTGCGTTAGGCAGATGCGAGAAGTCGAAAGCCAGTTGCGGGTTGCCGACGTTCATCATGATCTTGACCGGAATCTCGGGCAATTCGCCGCGCTCGACTTCGGTTATTTCGGTTTCCAGCAGGCCGTCGTAGATCTTGCCTTCGTCGCCTTCCGCGCACGACACCGTCACCAACTGGCCTTCTTTCAGGAGATCGGTAGCATCGCCGCAACCGACGACTGCCGGCACACCCAGCTCACGCGCGATGATGGCCGCGTGACACGTGCGTCCGCCGCGATTCGTCACGATCGCCGATGCACGCTTCATCACCGGTTCCCAGTTCGGGTCGGTCATGTCCGCCACCAGCACGTCGCCGGGCTGGACGCGATCCATCTCGGACGGATCGTGAATCACGCGCACGGGACCCGCGCCGATCTTCTGGCCGATGGCCCGACCCGTTGCGAGCACGTTCGACTGGCCCTTCAACTTGAAGCGCATTTCAGCCTTGCCCGCGTTCTGGCTCTTCACCGTTTCAGGACGTGCCTGCAGGATGAAGATCTTGCCGTCGCGGCCGTCCTTGCCCCACTCGATATCCATTGGACGCTGATAATGCTTTTCGATGATCACCGCGTACTTCGCGAGCTGGATCACGTCTTCGTCGGTGATGGAAAAACGGTTGCGCTGCTCGTGCGATACGTCGACCGTCTTCACGCGACCGGCTTCACCGGCCTTCGTGAATTCCATCTTGATGAGCTTCGAGCCAATCGAGCGGCGGATGATCGGGTACTTGCCCTGTTCGAGCGTGGTCTTGAAGACGTAGAACTCGTCCGGATTCACGGCGCCCTGCACGACCGTTTCGCCAAGACCGTAGCTCGACGTGATGAACACGGCGTCCTTGAAACCCGATTCGGTATCGAGCGTGAACATCACGCCGGCTGCGCCCACGTCCGAGCGAACCATGCGCTGCACGCCTGCCGACAACGCCACTTCAGCATGCGTGAAACCCTTGTGCACGCGGTACGAAATGGCACGGTCGTTATAGAGCGACGCGAACACGTGCTTCATGCGATCGAGCACTTCGTCGATGCCGACCACGTTCAGATAGCTTTCCTGCTGACCTGCGAACGATGCGTCCGGCAAGTCTTCAGCGGTCGCCGACGATCGCACGGCAAACGACAGTTCTTCCGGGGAGCTCGCCTGAAGTGTGTCGAAGCCTTTGCGGATCAGTTCTTCGAGGCGCGGCTGCATTGGCGCGTCGACGATCCATTGACGAATCTCCTTGCCTGCTTCGGCCAAGGCTTTTACATCGTCTACGTCGAAGAGTTCAAGACGTTTGGCGATGCGCTCAGTCAGGTCGTTGTGATGCAGGAAGTCGCGAAATGCCTGCGCCGTGGTCGCAAAACCAGTCGGCACCTGCACGCCGGCTTCGGCGAGCTGGCTGATCATTTCGCCGAGTGAGGCATTCTTGCCGCCGACAATGTCGACGTCGGTCATTCGCAACTGCTCGAATGGAACTACATACGCCTGGTCCTTTGCAACGTTAGCTTCGTTAGTCATACAAGCCCCTAAGGTGGATGGAATTCACGATCATGCAAGTGGGCTCGATGCGGCCGCGTTGATTGGCAACGCGTACCGCAACCTGCATAACCTGTTTGATAAGCAACCGCATAAGACTTCCTGAGCCACGATGACGGTTCGGCCGAACTCGCCGCCACCAATCAAATTTGCTTTGAAAACCGAACAATTTCGCCCAGAACACGCGATCTATACGTAACTTCGTGCAATTCTCGGGCAGAACGTTCGCAATTGCTTATCGAACAGGTTGCCGCTATTCTACCGTGATGGCTCTCGAAATGTTCTATTGCGGGGCATAAATCCGCTGCGCAATGAGACCCTTCACACGTGTTACGTGTGGCGACGCACATCGGCGATAATCGCCTCATTCTTTCACGTCATTCAACGCTCACCACGCCGATGCCGCCAACCGTATTTATCGTTTCAGATGGCACCGGGATCACTGCCGAAACCTTCGCGCACTCGATCCTCTCCCAGTTCGATCAAAAGTTCCGGCTCGTGCGCGTGCCGTTCGTCGACTCCACGGACAAGGCGCATGCGACCATCGCGAAGATCAACGAGGCTGTTTCCCTCGATGGCCGCCGTCCGATCGTATTCACCACGCTGGTCGACAGCGAGTCCAACGAGATCGTGCAGCGTTCGAACGCGCTGGTGCTGAACATGTTCCAGACGTTCATCGAGCCGTTGGAAATCGAACTCGACATCAAGTCCACGCATGCAATGGGCCGCGTTCACCAGAACGCCGACACGGACGAGTACAAGAACCGGATCGAGGCGATCAACTTTTCGCTCGCGCATGACGATGGCCAGTCGAACCGCAACCTGGAAGATGCCGATGTCATCCTGGTCGGCGTATCGCGCAGCGGCAAGACGCCGACCTCCTTGTACCTGGCAATGCAGTACGGCGTGAAAGCGGCCAACTATCCGCTGATCCCGGAAGACTTCGAGCGCGGCCGGTTGCCGACGCCTCTGCTGCCGTATCGGGAAAAGATGTTTGGTTTGTCGATCGATCCGCAGCGGCTGGCCGAGATCCGCAACGAGCGCCGCCCGGGAAGCAAGTATGCCGCGCTGGAAAATTGCCGCTACGAAATCAACGAAGCCGAAGCGATGATGAAGCGCGAAGGCGTCAAGTGGTTGTCATCGACGCATAAGTCGATCGAGGAAATCGCCACCACGATCTTGCAGGAGATTCGCCTGGAGCGGCCTTCGTATTATTAGCAGGCGGCGACCTTCAGCAAAAAGCCGTTTCAACCTGCGTTGAAACGGCTTTTTTATACGCGTTGCTGCCGGCACTGCTCGAAGATGCACACCGCCGCAGCCGCCGCCACATTCAGCGACTCCATGCCACCGGGCTGTGGGATCGTCACGCGCAACGCCGCATGATCGCGCCAGAACGTCGAAACGCCCGCGCCTTCATTGCCCATCACCCAGGCCAGCGGGCCGGACAAATCGATGTCGTAGAGCGCCTTCGCGCCGTGCGAATCAGTGATGGTAACCCGCACTTCGGGTTCGAGCCGCGACCGCAGATCCGCTGCCTCGACATCCTCAAAGACGTTCAGCAGGAAATGCGCGCCCATGCCGGCGCGCAAGACCTTCGACGACCATGCGTACACCGTTCCCGGCGCACAGAACACGTGCTGGATCCCCGCCGCCGCCGCGCTCCGCAAGATGGAACCGACATTTCCGGCATCCTGAACCCCATCGAGCACGATGCAGGTTTGATCCACACGCACAGGCAAAACCGGCGCAATCCGGTCAACCAGCAACACCATGCCCACGCCGTGCACGACACCCGACAATTGCCCGAACAAGGCATCGGGCAACGTATGGACCCGTGTGGGATCGATGCGGGCAACGATCTCGCGCGCTTCATCGTGCTGCAACGCGCCTTCGGTCACCACGCAAGTCTCGGGCTGTCCGGCCGCTTGCAGATAGGCATCGGCGAGATGCAGGCCTTCCAGCAGCGCATGGCCGCTGCGGCGCTGCTGCGCCGTCGACCCGGCGAGCGCCTTCAACCGCTTGTAAAGCGGGTTGTCCCGCGAGGTTATGGATTTCACTTGGATTTAAAACGGAGGTGCGTCGATACCTGGCTCGGCACTGGCCGCCGCAGCAGCGGCTGCCGCGAGCAACTCCGGCGCGACGGGTGGCAGCACCACGCCAAATCGCGCATGCGCTTCGCGCACAGGCGCAAAAGAACGCCGATGATGCTCGCAAGGCCCATGGTCGAGCAGCGCCTTCAGATGCTGCGGCGTACCGTACCCGGCGTGAGCATTGAAGCCGTACACGGGGTGTGTATCGTGCAATTGGAGCAGCATGCGGTCACGCGTGACCTTGGCCAGAATCGATGCCGCCGATATCTGCGCAATCAGCGCGTCGCCGCCGATGACGGCAACGGAACGCATCGACAAAGTCGGGCACCGGTTGCCATCGATCTTCGCGACCGTCGGCGTGACCGACAGCCCTTCGACCGCGCGTTTCATGGCGAGCATGGCGGCGTGCAGAATGTTGATGGTGTCGATTTCCTCGACACTCGCCGATGCCACGCAATACGCCAGCGCGCGATCGATGATCTTCTCGTACAACTCCTCGCGCTTCTTGGCACTCAGCACTTTCGAGTCATCGAGGCCGCGAATCTTCGGTTTCGACGGATCGAAGATCACTGCCGCCGCAACCACCGGGCCGGCGAGCGGACCACGGCCGGCTTCGTCGACACCGCAAATGATGTCGGACGGGGAATCGAAGTCGAACTCCGGCTGATTCGCGCGCCTGACCACGCCCTTTACGACGATCTTAGCCATTACCGCGGCCTCCTCGTTTCCAGCACCTGCGCCACAGCCTCCGACGCCCGTTGCGCCGTATTCTGACGCAATACATGATGCATTTCGGTGAAGATTTCTGTGAGTGTCGCGCGGTTTGCGTTGTCGTTCAACTGCTTGAGCGTTGCATCGGCGAGCGCTTCGGGCGTGGCGAAATGCTGCAGGATCTCCGGCACGACAAAACGCCCCGCCAGAATATTCGGCAAGCCGACATACGGCAGATAACCCTGGCGCTGCATGATCTGGCCAGTCAGCCAGGGCACCTTGTACGAGATCACCATCGGCTTTTTCAGCAATGCCGCTTCGAGCGTCACCGTGCCGCTCTTGACCAGGATGGCGTCGGCGGCGGTCATCGCGACCTGGGCCTTGCCTTCCGTGATGGTCAACGCCAGATCCGGATGCGCCGCCACGAGCGGTTGCAGCAGTTCGCGCAACGCGGCGGTCGCCGCCGGCATCACGAATCGCACGCCGGGTTCGCGTTGCTGCATCAGCGCCATTGCATCGAAAAACGTCGGGCCGATCAGCGTAATCTCCGAGCGCCGGCTACCTGGCAACACGGCGATGATCGGACCACCCACGGTCAGACCCAGTTCGCGGCGGGCGGCATCGACGTCGGGGACGAGCGGGATTTCATCGGCAAGCGGATGGCCCACATAAGTGGACGCTATGCCCGCCTTTTCCATCAGCGCCGGTTCAAACGGAAACACGCACAGCATGTGATCGACGGCTTTGACGATCTTCTTGATCCGCCCGCCGCGCCACGCCCAGATCGACGGACACACGAAATGCACGGTCGGAATGCCGGCATCGCGCAACGCGTGTTCGAGACCAAAATTGAAATCAGGCGCATCCACGCCGATAAACACAGATGGCGGCTCGGCAAGCAACTGGCGCTTGAGCTCGTTGCGAATGCCGAGGATCTCGGGAATGTGCTTGAGCGCTTCCACATAGCCGCGGACGGTCAGCTTCTCCAAGGGCCAGTGGGCATCGAAACCGGCGGCCGTCATGCGCGGACCCCCAATGCCGCTGAACCGCGTACCCGCAGGCAAGCGCGCGTTCAGGCCGTCGAGCAGCGACGCGGCCAGCAAGTCACCGGACGGCTCGCCGGCGACCATCGCAACACGCAAGGGTGCGGGCGTGAGCGTCATCGGGCGCTCGGTCAACGGATGATGCCGCGCTGCGACGCGTCGATAAAATCAGCGAAAGCGGTGACCGGCGCATCGCCGTCGCCGCCTGCGGAAGCGAGTTCGCGCAACTGCATCTTCGCTTCTTCGAGCGTCGCGCCGCTCTTGTAGACCAGCCGATACGCCGAGCGCAGCGCCGAGATGGCTTCGGCCGAAAAACCGCGCCGACGCAGTCCTTCAACGTTGATGCCATGCGGTTCGGCCTTGTTTCCGGCCGCGATCACGAACGGGGGAATGTCCTGCACGAGCGCCGAAGCGCCGCCCAGCATGGAATGCGCGCCAATCCGCACGAACTGATGCACGCCCGACATGCCGCCGACGATCGCGTAATCGCCGATGATCACGTGGCCCGCAAGCTGCGCGTTGCTCGACATGATGATGTTGCTGCCCAACTGGCAGTCGTGACCGACGTGCACGTAGGCCATGACCCAGTTGTCGTCACCGATGGTGGTCACGCCCGTGTCCTGCATCGTGCCCGTGTGAATGGTCGTAAATTCGCGAATGGTATTACGATCGCCAATCACGAGCCGCGTGGGCTCGTCCTTGTACTTCATGTCCTGCGGCCGGCCGCCGACCGACGCGTAATGGCCGATGCGGTTATCGCTGCCGAGCACCGTATGGCCTTCAATCACGCTATGCGAGCCAATGGTCGTACGTGCACCGATCTGCACGTGCGACCCTACGATCGCGTACGGACCGACTTCGACGGATTCGTCGAGCTGCGCGCCCGGTTCGATGATCGCGGTAGGGTGAATCTTGCTCATGCGCCCTCGCTATGTGTTCTGCTGCCTGTTCGCCGCGCCGATGGCGCCCTTTGCACTGATTGCGCGGCCGGCATCATTTTGGCTCGGTAGCCGTGTTCTTGATCGTGCACATCAGCTCGGCCTCGGCTGCAACCGCGCCGTCGACTTCAGCAACCGCGCTGAACTTCCAGATGCCGCGCATGTAGCGCTCGAAATTCACGTTCAGGATCAACTGATCGCCTGGTTCGACCACGCGCTTGAAGCGCGCCTTGTCGATACCGACGAAGTAATAGAGCGTCGTTTCCGGATCATGCGGCGCTGTTTCACCATCTTCGACAAAAGTCAGCAGCGCCGCAGCCTGTGCGAGCGCTTCGAGAATCAGCACGCCAGGCATTACCGGTCGCGTCGGGAAATGGCCCTGGAAATAGGGCTCGTTGATCGACACGTTCTTGAGCGCTTTGATGCTCTTGTGCGGCGTGAGTTCGAGCACGCGATCCACGAGCAGGATCGGATACCGATGCGGCAGCAGCGTGAGGATCTTGTGAATGTCTAAATTGATTTTGTCGGTGCTCATAGTCGTTCTGCTCGCGCGCTTCACAGCGCGGGTGTTGACTGCGAAGGCGCTCGTGGATTTCGTCTCGGGCGACTTCGCGTGGGATGGCGGTTTTTACCGTCTTGGTGTGTGTCCGAAGTGCTTTCCAGTTCGCCGCCACGGCTCGCCGTACAGCTTGTGGTATGGCTCGCTTTAGGGCTTGTCTTGAAGCTTCTCAGCCGCCGTTTCCAGCGTCTTGATACGCTCGCGCAGCTTGTCCAGATTCCGGACAATGGCAGCGCTCTTGTTCCAGTCCGCATGATTCACAGCGGGAAATGCGCTGGTGTACATGCCGGGTTTCAGCAGGGATTTCGACACGCCCGACTGCGCCGTGACGATCACGTAGTCCGCCAGCGTGACGTGGCCGGCGATGCCCACCGCGCCGCCGATCATGCAATGCCGCCCAATGTTCGTGCTGCCCGCAATGCCGGCGCAGCCCGCAATCACCGTATAAGCGCCGATCCGGCAGTTATGTCCGATCTGCACCAGATTATCGATCTTCACGCATTCTTCGATGATCGTATCGGCCATGGCGCCACGATCGATAGTGGTGTTTGCGCCGATCTCCACATCATGGGCGATAACCACCGCGCCGACTTGCGGAATCTTCACCCAGCTCCCAGTGCGCGCTTCGCCGTCGCCAACGAAGTCCGGCGCAAAACCGAAGCCGTCCGCTCCGATCACCGCGCCCGCATGCACGATCACGCGCGCGCCAAGCTTGCAGCCATGATAGACGGTCACGTGAGGATACAAATGCACGTCGTCCGCGAGCCTGACGCCCTGTCCAATCGAAACGCCCGCGTCAAGCTTCACGCGCTCGCCGATCACCGCGCCCGCTTCCACGCTCACATGCGGCCCGATCACAGCACTCGCCGCGACTTTTGCCGCTGGATGGACAAACGCCGTGGGATGCACGCCGGGTTCAGCCGGAGGCGTCGCGAGGTCGATGAAGACCTGCGCCACCCGGGCGAAATAAGCGTAGGGATTCGGTGTGACGATAAAGTTGCGCCCTTCCGGCGACGCCACTTTTTCCAGGTCGGCCGGCGAGATCAGCACCGCGCCCGCGCGCGTGCTTTCCACCTGCGGCAAATACTTTTGGTTTGCAAGAAACGCGAGTTGCTCGGGCCCTGCTTTATCGAGCGGCGCAAGGCCGTTCACACGATGCCCGGCATCGCCCGCTATGTCTCCGCCGAAGCGCTGTGTCAACTCACTTAACGTGATTGCGCTGTTTGATGCCATCCGCTATACCGCTCCAAATCAGTGCAAATTCAGTGACTCGATTGACTATTTGACGATCAGTTCGATGTGCCGGCGCCCGGGTTGGTCGACAGGCTCGACTGATTCGCCGCCAACGCCTTCAGCACTTGATCCGTGATATCGATACGCGGACTGACATACACCGCTTCTTGCACGATCAGGTCGTAATGCTGCTGCTCCGCAATCTGCTTGATGACCTTGTTGGCCCGGTCAAGCACACCCGCGAGTTCCTCATTGCGGCGCTGGTTCAGGTCTTCCCGAAACTCGCGCTGCTTGCGCTGGAAATCCTGGTCCAGTTGCGACAGGTCACGCTGTTTGGCAGCACGGTCCGCCGGGGCCATGGCCGCGCCGTTCTTGTCCATGGCGTCCGACATGGTCTTTAAACGCGCGGCCATGTCCTGCAACGCCTTGTCGCGCTTCGAAAACTCTTGTTCGAGCTTCGACTGCGCCGCCTTGGCCGCCGCCGACTCGCGCAGGATGCGATCGGAATTGACGGCTGCAATCCGGGCCTCTTGCGCGTCTGCGGTAGCCACGCCCGTCAGTCCGAACGCCACCGACATCAGGAGTGCCAGTGCCACATGTTTCGAAAGCTTACCGGTTCGCAAAGTCTTCCTCACGTTACTTATTTACGTCGCTTGATTTACGTTTGCTGCGAAATCCATTTCGTCTCGACCCGGTTTCCGCCGCAGCGCAACCCGGGTCGCGAAAACTGTTCCCACGGTATTAGAAGGCCGTACCAATCTGGAACTGGAACTTCTGATACTGGTCGCCTTCATGTTTCTGCAGCGGGAAACCCAGGCTCAGCTTGAGCGGACCAATTGGCGAGATCCACGCCAGACCCACACCATAACCGTATCGCAGGCCATTTGCGCCGGTGGTCGTACCGCCCTGACCCGGATCGCCCCAGACGTTACCACCGTCAAGGAACGTGAACACGCGCAACGTGCGATCGTAACCCGTGCCCGGCAACGGGAACGTCAACTCGATGTTACCCACCGCCATGCGTGAACCGCCGATCGGATCGCCCGTGGTTGTGTCGCGCGGACCGAGCGAGCTTGGTTCATAACCCCGGACCGAACCAATACCACCTGCATAGTAGTTCTTGAAAATCGGGTACGTCTGGCCCTTCAGGCCCTTACCGTATCCGCCTTGCAGGTTCAGGCCCAGCACGAAGCCGCGAGCGAACGAATAGTAATACTGCGCCTGCGCGTCCACCTTGACATAGGTGGTGTTACCCGCGGGCGTGCCGTACTCGGCGTTCGTCTGCGTGTAGTACCCGCGGCTCGGGACCAGCGCGCTGTCCCGATTGTCGCGCGACCAGCCCACTGTCACCGGCACGTTGTTCACGACGCGGCCGAATTCGTTGACGTAGTCCTTGTAGCTTTGCGGCGTCGATGCATCCACATCCAGCGTGTTCTGCTCGAGGCCCGCGCCGAAGTAGACCGTGTCCTGCTCGGAGAACGGAATGCCGAACTTCAGGTCGCCACCAATCGTCACGATCTTGAAGCTCGAATCGGTCGAGTAATACAGCGGCTGATACGTGCGGTAGTACAAGTCGGTAATACGCTTGATACCGTCGATGGTGAAGTACGGATCGACCTGCGTCACCGTCAACGTTCGATACGTCTTGGCCGTATTGACGTTGACCGAAAGGCTGGTACCCGAACCGAACACGTTGTCCTGCGACACGCCGGCCGACAGCACGACCTTGTCCGTCGATGAGAAACCGGCGCCGAGCGTAATGGCGCCAGTCGGCTTTTCAGCGACCTTCACGTCCACGTCCACCTGGTCGTTCGTGCCTTCGACAGGCGTGGTCGTCACATCGACGTCGGTAAAGTAACCGAGACGGTTCACGCGGTCCTTCGAGAGCGCAAGGCGGCTCGAGTCGAACCACGAGCTTTCGAGCTGACGCATTTCGCGGCGCACGACTTCGTCACGCGTGCGCGTATTGCCGACGATGTTCACGCGGCGCACATACACGCGGCGGCTCGGATCCACGTTGAGCGTCAGGTCGACGGTGTGATTGGCCTGATTGATCTGCGGCTGGGCATTGACCTGGGCGAACGCATAACCGTATTCGCCCAGCTTGTCGACGATCGCCTTGGTGGTCGCCTGCAGCTTCTCAGCCGAGAAACGATCGCCTGGTTTGATCTTGACGAGCTTGTTCAACTCGGCCTGACGGTCGAGCAGATTGCCCGAAAGCTGGATGGCGCTGATCTTGTAAGGCTCGCCTTCGTGCAGCGAAACCGTGAGATACATGTCCTTCTTGTCCGGCGAGATCGACACCTGCGTCGAGTCGATGTTGAACTCGAGATAACCGCGATTCAGGTAGTACGAACGTACGTTTTCGAGGTCGCCCGTGAGCTTTTCCTTCGCGTACAAGTCGTTCTTCGTGTACCACGAGAACCAGTTCGGCGTGGACAGCTGCATCTCGTCGCGCAGCGTGCTCGTGCTGATCGCCTTGTTGCCGATGAAGTTGATCTGGCGGATCTTCGCGCTCGGACCTTCAGCCACCGAAAACAAGATCTGCACACGGTTGCGGTCGACCGGCGTGACCGTGGTCGTGACTTCCGCTGCATAGAAACCGCGCGTCAGATACTGGCGCTTGAGTTCCTGTTCAGCTTTGTCGACGAGCGCCTTGTCGTACGAGCGGCCTTGCGACAAGCCGACCGAGCGCAGTGCCTTGATCAGGTTGTCTTTTTCGAACTCGTGGATGCCGGAGAAATCGATCTGCGAGATAGCCGGACGTTCCTGCACCTGCACGACCACCACGTTGCCCTGTGTTGCAACCTGGACGTCGTTGAAGAAGCCCGTTGCGTAAAGCGCCCGAATCGCTTCGGAGGCTTTGTCGTCGGTGAACGTGTCGCCCTGCTTGATGGGTAAGTAGGCGAAAACCGAGCCGGGTTCGATGCGCTGAAGGCCGTCAATCCGGATGTCCTGCACGACAAACGGCGTTGTCGCGTGCGCCGCCATGCCGGTAGCGGCCAATGCTGCGGCCACAGCCGACTTAGGAACAAAGCGATGAGGTTTGAACAACGTGCTTCCCCAGTGTGTATAGCTGCATCTAGCCGGACCGCGTTCGTTCAAGCGCCGCCGGACAAGATGAAAAGGATCAATGTGAATCGGAAACCGGATCAAAAGCGAATCAACCGAGCGAGGTCGTTAAAGAGTGCAATCGCCGACAAGGCAACGATGCAGACAAGACCCGCTCGCTGCAAAACCATCTGCCAGCGATCAGACACGGCTTTGCCAGTTGCGGCTTCAACCAAATAATATAACAGATGCCCACCGTCAAGAACCGGAATCGGTAACAAGTTCAACACTCCGAGGCTAATACTCACGAGTGCCAGGAAGGACAGAAACGCTGACAAGCCAAGGCGCGCGCTTTTGCCTGCATAGTCCGCGATTGTCACGGGACCCGAAAGATTCTTGAGCGAGGCTTCGCCGGTGATCATCCGGCCGAACATGCGCAGCGAATAGATGCTGATGTCCCAGGTGCGTTTCACGCCGAGTTGCAGGCTCTCGATGGGACCGTAGCGCACGTCGACCGAAGGAATGCGCGTGGCAAGCGACGCGCCGATGCGGCCGACGTTGCGGTTCGTGCTTGCATCGGCCTTGAGTTCCGGCACGATCTGCACGGCGCGCTGCGCGCCGTTGCGCTCGACCGTCAACGAAACCGGCGTCCCCGGACGATGCTGGACATAGTCGATGAAGCCCATCGCGTTGTCGATCTTCTTGCCATCGATTGCGCGCAGTACATCGCCCGCCTGAAGACCCGCTTTCGCGGCCGCGCTACCCGCTTCCACGCCCGCCACCGACAACGTGCCGCCGCCCGGCTCGAAGCCGAGCTTGTCCATGAAGTCCTGGTCGATGTCCTGGTCGTCGACCTTGCCCACCGTCACAGGAAAATCGAACGTACCTTCGCTCGTCTTGGCCGCGAGCACGACGCGGCGCTGGTCAAACGATGCATCGAGCAGCTTCCAGCGCAGGTCGGACCATGACCGGATCGGCAACGTGTCACCAGTCGCACCGCCGCCGGGCGTCATGTCGCGCATCGAAACGACTGTCTCGCCGCCTTCGAAGCCGGCTTTCGCGGCCACGGTACCGGCTGCCGGCGTGGCGAGGATCGCCGCCGGCTCGGACACGCCTGCGGCGAACACGCCAGCGAACAAAAGGATGGCGAGAATGAAGTTGAAGACAGGACCCGCCGCAACAATCGCGATGCGCTTGAACACGGGCTGGCGGTTGAACGCGTGCGGCAGATCGGCTTCGGGAATGGTCGCGTCCGACTCCCGTTCGTCGAGCATCTTCACGTAGCCGCCAAGCGGCAACGCCGAGATCGTCCACTCGGTGCCAGTGGTCTTGCTGACCCATTTCACGAGCGGCTTGCCAAAGCCGACCGAAAATCGCAGGACCTTCACGCCGCACAGCCGTGCGACGCTGAAATGGCCAAATTCGTGGACGACGACCAAGACGCCGATGGCCACGACAAACGCAACGATTTCAGTCAGGAAGTTCATGTCCGTCTCAATGCAGGACGCGCTCTGCTTGCGGCGCGTCCATGGTCAGCAAGGCCGAGAACTCGCCCGCGAGGCGGCGCGCTTCGGCGTCGGCTGCGAGCACTTCATCGAGCGTCGATGCATTGCCGTTCGGCATGGCGTTCAGCACGCGCTCGACCACTTCGCCAATCGCCATGAAGCCGATACGGCGCGTCAGGAACGCCTCCACCGCGACTTCGTTGGCAGCATTGAGCGCCGCGCTTGCCGTGCCACCGGCTTCCAGCGCCTTGAGCGCGAGCGCGAGACACGGAAAACGCTTGAGGTCGGGCTTCTCGAAGGTGAGTGTGGCGATTTGCGCGAGATCCAGTTGTGCGACGCCGGAATCGACACGATCCGGGAACGCCAGCGCATGCGCGATCGGCGTGCGCATGTCGGGATTGCCGAGTTGCGCGAGCACCGAGCCATCGGCGTAGGACACCAGCGAATGAATCACGCTTTGCGGATGAATCAGCACTTCGATGCGCGATCCCGGCACGTCGAACAACCAGTGCGCCTCGATCACTTCGAGACCCTTGTTCATCATGGTCGCGGAATCGACGGAAATCTTGCGGCCCATGGCCCAGTTCGGATGCTTGCAGGCTTCGTCGGGCGTGACATGCTTGAGCGACGACGGGTCGCGCGTGCGGAACGGTCCGCCCGACGCCGTCAAGATGATCTTCGATACCCCGCCGTGCAGCGCCACTTCGCGTGGCAGGCACTGGAACACGGCGTTGTGCTCGCTGTCCACCGGCAGCAGGACGGCGCCGTGATCGCGCACGGCATCAATAAAAATCTGCCCCGACATGACCAGCGCTTCCTTGTTGGCCAGCAGGATGCGCTTGCCGGCACGGGCTGCGGCCAGCGTGGGCGCGAGCCCCGCGGCGCCGACGATCGCGGCGACCACGGTATCGCAACCCGAACTCTCCGATGCATCCACGAGCGCCTGCCGGCCGTAGCTCACCTCGGTCTTGCAACCTTGCTCGCGCAGCGCGGCTGCGACCTTCTCGGCGGTGCCGGCGTCGCCCACGACCGCGACTTCCGGCTGGAACTGCAGGCATTGATCGACGAGCTTGTCGCCGTTGCGATGCGCGCTCAGTGCGTAGACCTTGAACCGGTCGGGATGCCGCGCCACGACATCAAGCGTGCTCTCGCCGATCGAGCCCGTTGAGCCGAGCAGAGTCAGACGTTTTTGCATAAATCCTTCTTTAGCGGGCTGGCCGGATCAACCCGGCCGCCGATTTAGCTTCGATTTGGCGCATTTGGCTACATCGCATTTGGCTACCTGCAAGACCGCACACGTGGCCACTCTTTCTGGCCAACTAGCCGCCGAACGATCCGAGCAACAACAGCGCGATCGGCAATACCGGCAGGAGAGCGTCAATCCGGTCGAGCACGCCGCCGTGTCCCGGGAGCAATCCGCTCGAATCCTTGACACCGGCCTGGCGCTTGAGCAGCGATTCGAACAGATCGCCGATCACGCTGAACACGGTCAGCACGGTCAATGACACCAGCGCGCCGAGCCAGCCGAGATGCTCCACGAGCGCCGTATAAAGGGTTGGCGCAAAAACCATCGTTGCAGCGGCCGCCGAACCCACGACCATCACCGCCAGCCAGCCGCCAGCCGCGCCTTCGCGGGTCTTGCCCGGGCTGATGGACGGCGCGAGCTTGTGCCGGCCAAACGCTTTTCCGGCGAAGTATGCGCCAATGTCGGCCAGCCATACGACTAGGAGAAGCGATAGCACGAATGCTACGCCTACCGTACGAGCCGCAACCAAAGCGTGCCAGCACGCCACAAACGTCACGATTCCCGCGAACAACAGGAAAACGCGCCACGCGCCTTCGGCCAGCGCCGGCTTGCGGGCGAGCGCAAATGGTCCGGCCAGGACCCAGAAGATCGCGGCCATCTGATACAGGGGTTTGTAACCGAGCCCGAGCCGCGTGCTGGCGACCAGCGCCACGCCCGCAATCACCGCGTACACCACCGGCGTCCCGCCGCCCAGCTTGAGGAGCCGCGCCCATTCCCAGGCCGCGAAGATCACGACTACGGCGATCAGCGCCGCGAAAGCGCCCACTGGTGCGAAAAACGTGATTGGCAGGAGCACTGCCAGCAAGACGATTGCCGTGATGACACGGGTCTTTAGCATGAAAGGGTATCGGCCTTCTGCGATTGCGGTTCGAGTTGCGCGCTGGTGCGGCCGAAGCGGCGTTCGCGTTCGCCATACGACTCGAGCGCCCGTGCGAGCGCCTCGGCGTCGAAGTCGGGCCAATAGGTATCGGTGAAATAGAACTCGGTGTAGGCCAGTTGCCACAGCAGGAAGTTGCTGATGCGCTGCTCCCCGCCCGTGCGGATGAAGAGATCCGGCTCGGGCGCATAAGCCATGGCCAGATGCTGCTCGAACGACGCTTCGTCGACGGGAACGACGCGGCCTTCTTCCACCGACTGCTCGGCGAGCTTCCTGGCGGCCTGCATGATGTCCCAGCGGCCACCGTAATTCGCCGCAATGGTCAGCGTCAGGCGCGTGTTGCGCGCCGTCTTGGTTTCGGCACGCTGGATCAGCGCGCGGATGCGATCGTCGAACATGGACGTGTCGCCCACCACCCGCAAACGGATGCCGTTTGCGTGCAGCTTGCCGACTTCCCGCTCGAGCGCCGTGACGAACAGGCGCATGAGGAACGAGACTTCGTCAGTTGGACGCCGCCAGTTTTCGGAACTGAAGGCAAACAACGTCACGAACTGGACGCCCTGGCGCGCACAGCTTTCGACCGTTGCCCGCACGGCATCGACGCCGCGCGTGTGGCCCGCTACGCGCGGCAGGCGCCGCTGCGTTGCCCAACGGCCATTGCCGTCCATGATGATCGCGATATGACGCGGGACAGCCGCGACATCGGGCACGCGAACGGTAGAGCTGGTATAGGTCATGGCCGCTGAATCTTAGTATCGACAGAGTGACGCGCCGGCACGACGCAAGAGACCGTGATCGGCCTCAAACCGTCATGATTTCGGCTTCTTTCGACACCACCAGCTTGTCGATTTCCGCGACGTTTTTGTCAGTTAATTTCTGGACGTCATCGCTTGCACGACGCTCGTCGTCCTCGGAGATTTCCTTGTCCTTCACAAGCTTCTTCAGTTGCTCGTTCGCGTCGCGACGCAGGTTGCGAATCGCGATCTTGGCGTTTTCGCCTTCGCTTTTCACCACTTTCGTCAGTTCGCGGCGGCGTTCTTCCGTCAGCGCGGGCATTGGCACTCGGATCTGGTCGCCCTGGTTCGACGGGTTCAGGCCGAGATCCGAATCGCGGATCGCCTTTTCCACCACCGGCACCATCTTCTTTTCCCACGCCTGCACGCCGATCGTGCGCGCGTCGATCAGCGTCATGTTCGCGACTTGCGAGATAGGTACGCTCGAGCCGTAGTAATCCACCTGGATATGGTCGAGCAAACCCGTATGGGCGCGACCCGTGCGAATCTTGGCGAGATCGTTCTTGAACGCTTCGATCGACTTCTGCATCTTCTGGTCGACGCTCTTTCTAATGTCAGCCACACTCATTTCAGCCTCCGTACTTGCTTTGTTACACGCAGTGCAGGCATGGGGGGCGCCGGTCCCAACGAACCCGCACTCGGCCTCAAGCCTGCTTTCGTTACTTACTGCGAGAGTTTACACGTGGACGAGCGTACCTTCGTCGTCGCCCTGGATGATGCGCTTTAGCGCCCCCGGTTTATTGATCGAAAACACCCGGATCGGCAGCTTCTGGTCGCGGCACAGCGCAAACGCCGTCGCGTCCATCACCTGCAGGTTCTTGCCAATCGCTTCGTCGAAGCTGATCGTGCTGTAACGCGTAGCGCTCGCATCTTTCTTGGGATCGGCGGAATATACACCGTCCACTTTGGTCGCCTTGAGCACGACTTCCGCGCCGACTTCCGCACCGCGCAGGGCAGCAGCGGTATCAGTCGTGAAGAACGGGTTACCCGTGCCGGCCGCGAAAATAACCACTTTTCCTTCTTCGAGCTGACGAATCGCGCGCGGGCGAATGTACGGCTCGACCACCTGGTCCATGCGCAGCGCGGACTGCACGCGCGCTTCGATACCGGCATGGCGCATGGCGTCCTGCAAGGCCAGCGCGTTCATCATGGTGGCAAGCATGCCCATGTAATCGGCTGTTGCACGGTCCATGCCGGCCGCGCCGCCCGCCACACCGCGGAAGATATTACCGCCACCGATCACGACCGCGAGTTGCGTGCCCATGCGCACCACTTCCGCAACATCTGCCACCATCCTTTCGATTGTTGCGCGATTGATGCCGAAGGCATCGTCGCCCATGAGTGCTTCGCCGGAGAGTTTGAGGAGTACGCGTTTGTAGGCTGTGGGCATATGAGATTTCCGGTTTCGCGCCGAGAGGGAGTGCAACAACGTAGAACTGTAGGGGTGAAACGATATTTACGGCAAGCATCCCATATTGGGCAAGCCGCGGCGGCATAACGAGTTGACCCCGGTTTGCCCATCCGGCGCGGTTTTGGCCGCTATGAGGGTACGGAACGAGCGTTCCTCGATGGGAACGCCAGACCCGCATCCGACTGCTTTTTGAAACTGTGACAACACGGCGGCGAGCTGTGCATCGGTCGAGCGGCCCGGTTGGACGGGCCGGCTGAGCGTCAGTTGCGAACACCCGCCACCGCTTGAAACGTCATGCGAGGACCTGCTTCTCAGCCTTGCTTGGCAGCGGCGACCTGGGCAGCCACTTCGGCAGCGAAGTCGTCCGTACGCTTTTCGATGCCCTCGCCGACCACGAACAGCGCAAACTTCTGCACTGATGCGCCTGCCGCTTTCAGCATCTGCTCGATCGTCTGCTTGTCGTTCTTGACGAACGTCTGGTTCAGCAGCGACACCTCCTTCAGGTATTTCTGCACGCTGCCGTCGACCATCTTCGCGACGATTTCAGCCGGCTTGCCCGATTCAGCAGCCTTTTGCTCAGCGATGCTGCGTTCCTTCGCGATCAATTCCGCCGGCACGTCGTTCGACGACAGCGAAACCGGCTTCATTGCTGCAACGTGCATGGCGACATCCTTGCCGACCTGCTCGTCCGCGCCCGTGAATTCGACCAGCACGCCAATGCGCGTACCGTGAAGGTACGAAGCGAGCTTGTTGGCGGATTCAAAACGCACGAAACGGCGCACCGAGACGTTTTCACCGATCTTGCCGATCAGTGCGAGGCGCACTGCATCAACCGTCGAGCTTTCCAGCGGCAGCGCCGAGAGGGCCGCCACATCAGCCGGATGGTTCTTCGCGATCAGTTCTGCGACCGTCTTGCCGAACGCCAGGAAGTCGTCGTTCTTGGCAACGAAGTCGGTTTCGCAGTTCAGTTCGACCAGAACGCCCACGCCGTCGGCGATATGCGCCGAGACGATGCCTTCAGCCGTCACGCGCGATGCAGCCTTGCTCGCCTTGTTGCCGAGCTTCACGCGCAGCAGTTCTTCAGCGCGGTCCATGTCGCCATCGGCTTCGGTCAGCGCCTTCTTGCATTCCATCATGGGCGCGTCGGTCTTTGCGCGCAGTTCTGCCACCATGCTTGCGGTAATTGCCGCCATCATTTGCTCCTTGAGTCTGT
Source organism: Burkholderia sp. PAMC 26561 (assembly GCF_001557535.2). Lineage (NCBI taxonomy): Bacteria > Pseudomonadati > Pseudomonadota > Betaproteobacteria > Burkholderiales > Burkholderiaceae > Burkholderia > Burkholderia sp. PAMC 26561. Next base: position 2,622,520 of record NZ_CP014306.1, on the reverse strand, counting down.
GCCGTGCCTTAGCCTTAGCTTTAAGGCACGTGAATCGCACTATTGACACGCGCCGCCGGCGAAAATCACCCGCGGCCAGAATGGGGTACTGCTTGTTACTTCAACACTATTCGATGACCTGCGTGTTGCTCAGCGCTTACTGAGGCTGGCCAAACGAGCCTGGCTAAAAAAAGGGGGCCTTTCGCAAAGCCCCCTTTCTAGCCGGATACATCATATCGGCGTCATCTTTTGCAAATTACGCTTCTGCGTTGACTTCAACGAACTCGTCGCCTTCGCCGCTGCGAACTGCCTGCACCACTTCGTTCACCGCGCTCGAACGGCCTTCCAGGATCGCGTCGGCCACGCCTTGCGTGTACAGCGCGACAGCCTTGCTGGCGTCGTCGTTACCCGGGATCACGTAGTCGATGCCTTCCGGCGAGTGGTTCGTGTCGACCACCGCGATAACCGGAATGCCAAGCTTCTTGGCTTCGGTCACGGCAATCTTGTGGTAACCCACGTCAACCACGAAAATTGCGTCCGGAATGCCGCCCATGTCCTTCACGCCGCCAATCGACTTCACCAGCTTGGCCATTTCGCGTTCGAACAGGAGCGCTTCCTTCTTGCTCATGCGTTCCGTTTCACCGGCTTCCAGCGCTGCTTCCATGTCCTTCAGGCGCTTGATCGATACCTTCAGCGTCTTGAAGTTGGTCAGCATGCCGCCGAGCCAGCGTGCGTTCACGAACGGCATGCCGGCGCGTTGCGCCTCTTCTGCCACCGTGTCACGCGACTGACGCTTCGTGCCGACGAACAGGATCGTGCCGCGATTTGCTGCCAGTTGACGCACGTACTTCAGCGCGTCGTTGTACATCGGCAGCGTTTTTTCGAGGTTGATAATGTGAATCTTGTTGCGATGACCGAAAATGAACGGAGCCATCTTCGGATTCCAGAAGCGCGTTTGGTGACCGAAGTGGACACCGGCTTCCAGCATTTGACGCATTGTTACTGCCATGAGAGTTCTCCGCGAGGGTTGGGTCTTAAGCCGGCTGCCGCATCGGGCGCCTCGTGTTTCTTAGCTTTTCGAGGCGTCGGACACCCTGGGTGCGCCGGCTTGCGATTCAAGTCCGATCTCTTCTTGATGGGCTTTTCGCCGGCTTGCCCGGAAACCGGGGTTTCTGGAAAAAGGCATTGAAAAGACGATTGCAAAGTGGATGCAGACTTAGCCAGCGAGTATATCACGCACCAATGTCGCGTTTCAAGCTGCCTGACGATCCGCAAGGAGTCGTTCCGAACTGCGTTTTCCGGGTGCGCCAAAGCCGCCGGTGCCGCGCCGGGCGGCGCTTTTGGCGCAAACCTCACCGGTTTTCCACTGCGGCGTGCCGCCTAAGGTGCGATAATGCGCGATTGGCGTTTCAAGCCGCTAACACGCATTTTCGATACAAGTCATGTCCATCACGCTGAAAAACGATCACGATATTGCGCAAATGCGCATCGCCTGCCGGCTCGCGAGCGAGGTACTCGATTTCATCACGCCCCACATTGTCGCGGGCGTAACGACCGGCGAACTGGACCGCCTTTGCCACGAATACATGGCGAAGGAACAGGGCACCGTGCCCGCGCCCCTGAATTACCAGCCGCCGGGCTATCCGCCCTACCCCAAGGCCACCTGCATTTCCGTCAACGACGTGATCTGCCACGGCATTCCCGGCGACAAGGCGTTGAAGAACGGCGACGCGCTGAATATCGACATCACGGTGATCAAGGACGGTTATTTCGGCGATACCAGCCGCATGTTCCTGGTCGGCGAAGGTTCCATCCTGGCCAGGCGGCTGGTGCAGACCACGTTCGACTGCATGTGGCTTGGCATCGACCAGATCAAGGCGGGCGCGCATCTGGGCGATATCGGCTACGCCATCCAGAAACATGCCGAAGCACAAGGTTACAGCGTGGTGCGCGAATATTGCGGTCACGGCGTGGGCAAGGTGTTCCACGAAGACCCGCAAGTGCTGCATTACGGCCGCCCGGGTACGGGCATCGAACTGCAGGCCGGGATGATCTTTACCGTTGAACCCATGATCAACGCCGGTCGCCGCGATATCCGCACCATGCCTGATCAGTGGACCGTGAAGACCCGCGACCGCAGCTTGTCGGCGCAATGGGAGCATACAGTGCTGGTGACGCCGACGGGTTATGAAGTGCTGACCGTGTCGGCCGGAACGCAGGCACCTTCCGAGCTGATCGCCGCGACGGCTTGATTGATCGGAAGCACCCCGCGAGAGACCCGGTATCTCGCGCAACTGCTCGGGGCACGGCCCGGCGCATTGAAAGACGGCGAGCGCAGCGTTTCGTCGAATATAACGTTCTTCCACTGACCTCACGATCCGCCTGCCCATGAGCGTACCTGCCGACGCCCCGCCTATTGCCGATTCGCTGAAAGCCTCGTACAAGACAGCGAAAGCCGCGCTGCTCGAGCGCTTCAAGAGCGCGACCAATGTCGATGGCCTGATGCATGCCCTCGCCCGCGCCACCGACGACGCCCTCAAGGGCGCGTGGGACGCGTGCGAGATGCCGGCATCGGCGGCGTTGCTGGCGGTCGGCGGTTACGGGCGCGGCGAGCTCGCGCCGTATTCGGACATCGATATCCTCGTCCTGCTGCCCGATCACGAAACGCCCGATCAGGTGGAAACGCTTGGTGCACGTATCGAAAAGCTGATCGGCATGGCGTGGGATCTCGGGCTCGAGATTGGCAGCAGCGTGCGCTCGGTGTCGCAGTGCATCCACGAAGCGAGCAACGACATCACCATCCGGACGTCGCTGCTCGAAGCGCGCCGGATCGTGGGCAACGAGAAACTGGTCGATGCCTTCGAAGCGCGCTACCAGCAGACGCTCGATCCGCGTGCGTTTTTCCAGGCGAAGGTGCTGGAAATGCGCCAGCGCCACGCAAAATACCAGGACACGCCGTATAGCCTCGAGCCGAACATCAAGGAAAGCCCCGGCGGCTTGCGAGACCTGCAACTGATCCTGTGGATTTCGCGTGCGGCGGGTTTTGGCAGCAGTTGGCGCGAACTCGATTCACGCGGGCTCATCACCGAGCGTGAAGCGAGTGAGCTCAGGCGCAACGAAGGTTTCCTGAAGACGCTGCGAGCGCGGTTGCACGTGATTGCGAAGCGCCGGCAGGACATTCTCGTATTCGATCTGCAAACCGCGCTCGCGGAAAGCCTGGGTTACAAGGCGACATCGTCCAAACGCGCCAGCGAACAGCTCATGCGCCGCTATTACTGGGCCGCGAAAGCCGTGACGCAGCTCGCAACCATCCTGATCCAGAACGTGGAAGCGCAACTGTTTCCATCGACGAGCGGCGTGACGCGCGTGTTGAACGAGCGCTTCGTCGAGAAGCAGGGAATGCTCGAAATTGCCAGCGACGATGTCTTCGAGCGTCAGCCGAACGCTATTCTCGAAGCCTTCCTGCTGTATGAGCAAACGCGCGGGGTGAAGGGGTTATCGGCGAGGACGTTGCGCGCGATCTACAACGCACGCGACCTGATGGACCGCGACTGGCGCCGCGACCCGGAAAACCGGCGCCTGTTCATGGCGATCCTGCAGGCGCCCGAAGGCATCACGCACGCGCTCAGGCTGATGAACCAGACAAGCGTGCTCGGCCGATATCTGCTGAATTTCCGGCGCATTGTCGGGCAGATGCAGCATGACCTGTATCACGTCTACACCGTCGACCAGCACATCCTGATGGTGTTGCGCAATATCCGCCGTTTCGCGATGGCCGAACACGCGCACGAGTATCCGTTCTGCACGCAGTTGATGGGCAATTTCGAACGCTCGTGGGTGCTCTACGTGGCGGCGCTGTTCCATGACATTGCGAAGGGCCGCGGCGGCGATCACTCCACGCTCGGCATGGTCGATGCCCGGCGTTTTTGCCGCGACCACAACATGAATGCCGACGACAGCGACCTGGTCGTATGGCTCGTCGAACAGCACCTGACCATGAGCCAGGTCGCGCAGAAGCAGGACACGAGCGATCCGGAAGTCATCAAGCGGTTTGCATCGATGGTGCAGACCGAGCGCCGGCTGAGCGCGCTGTATTTGCTGACCGTCGCCGATATCCGCGGCACGAGCCCCAAGGTCTGGAACGCATGGAAAGGCAAGCTGCTCGAGGATCTGTACCGGGCCACCCGTGCCGTGCTTGGCGGCGCCGAAATGCACGCGCACTCGGAACTCAAGTCGCGCCAGGAAGACGCGCTTGCGCTGCTGCGCCTTGAAACGGTGCCGGAGAACGCTGAAAAAGCGTTGTGGGACAAGCTGGATGTCGGCTATTTCCTGCGCCATGACGCTGCCGATATCGCCTGGCAGACCCGCGTGCTTTACAAGCACGTCGAGAGTGAAAAGCCGATCGTGCGGGCGCGCCCATCGCCGATCGGCGCGGCGCTTCAAGTGCTCGTGTACGTGAAGGACCGGCCGGACCTGTTTGCCGGCATCTGCGCTTATTTCGACAAAAACGGCCTGTCCGTCCTCGATGCACGCATTACAACGACCCGCCACGGTTATGCGCTCGACAATTTTCTGGTCGCGCATCCGGACCATGACGGGCATTATCGCGACATTGCCAACCTCGTCGAACAGCAGTTGAGCATGTTGCTCACCGCCGAGGGCATCTTGCCGGAACCGTCGAAGGGACGGGTTTCCCGGCTGGTGCGCACTTTCCCGATCACACCGCGCGTGGATTTGCGTCCCGACGAACGTGGTCAGTATTACATCCTGTCCGTGTCGGCCAACGACCGGCAGGGCCTCCTTTATTCGATCGCGCGGGTTCTCGCCCAGCACCGGATCGGCGTCCATGCGGCGCGGATCAACACGCTTGGCGAACGTGTGGAAGACGTGTTCCTGCTCGACGGCAAAACCCTATCCGACAACCGGACGCAAATCCAGGTCGAAACCGAGCTGCTGCGCGCGATCGCAGCCTGAGAATCTATGCGCGTCAAACTGACAGCGAAACATCCGCGACCGGCATCGCCGGCGCGTTCCCCCGTTCGTACCGGCAGCGTTGCCGGACGGAAAAAACCGCCTCGGACAGAGGGGCCGGCTGGAGATCGGCCGGTAAGGGTCGATCAGGCGGGAGATCGCCCGGCTACTCCGCGTGGCGATGCACCTCGTGGCGAACGCGGGCCTAGACCTTCGTTTGGGGATCGTGGCGCACCGCGTGGTGACCGTCCTTCGGGCGATGGCGAGCGTCGTCCGTTCCCGCCGCGTGGCGATGCACCGCGTGGCGATCGCGGGCCGCGTCCTTCGTTTGGGGACCGTGGCGCACCGCGTGGTGACCGTCCTTCAGGCGATGGCGAACGCCGTCCGTTCGCGCCGCGTGGCGATGCACCCCGCGGTGATCGTGGACCACGTCCGTCATTCGGCGATCGTGGCGCACCAAGTGGCGACCGTCCTTCGGGCGATGGCGAACGTCGTCCGTTCCCACCTCGTGGCGATGCACCGCGTGGCGATCGCGGCCCACGCCCTTCGTTTGGGGATCGTGGCGCACCGCGTGGTGACCGTCCTTCAGGCGATGGCGAACGCCGTCCGTTTGCGCCGCGTGGCGATGCACCCCGCGGTGATCGTGGACCACGTCCGTCATTCGGCGATCGCGGCGCTCCGCGTGGTGACCGTCCTTCGGGCGATGGCGAACGCCGTCCGTTTGTGCCGCGCGGCGATGCACCTCGTGGTGATCGTGGACCACGTCCTTCGTTTGGAGATCGTGGCGCACCACGTGGCGACCGTCCTTCGGGCGATGGCGAACGTCGTCCGTTCCCGCCGCGTGGGGATGCACCCCGCGGTGATCGTGGACCACGTCCGTCATTTGGCGATCGCGGCGCTCCGCGCGGTGACCGTCCTACGGGGAACGGTGAACGCCGTCCCTTCAGCCCGCGTGACGACGCGCCCCGTGGCGCAAGCAGCGATCGTACGCCCCGCCCGTCGTTCAACGACCGCGCCGCGCCGCGCGGCGATCGCCCGACCGGTGACGGCGAAGGCCGCCCGTTCAAGCCCCGTGAAGATTCCCGCGGCCCGGCAAGCGATCGCGCGCCGCGCCCGTCGTTCAGTGACACCGGCGCACCTCGCCGCGAGCGCAACCACGCGCACGATGGCAGCCCGCGTCCGGCCTCCTTCGATCGCCAGCGTCCGCCAGGCGATCGTCCCTACGCAAAACGCGAGGCATCGCCGGAACGCTTCGGTGACGAGCGCAAGCCCCCACGCAAACCAGCGGCCAAACCCTCTAAACCCCGCGATGCAGACGCGCCGCCCTCACCGGCCCGCATCGCGCGCGAAGGTGAAGACGGGCTCGTGCGTTTGTCGAAAGTGATGTCGGAACTCGGCCTCTGTTCGCGCCGGGAAGCCGATGAGTGGATCGAAAAAGGCTGGGTGCTGGTAGACGGCGTGGTCATCGATACGCTTGGCACCAAGATCCGTCCCGATCAGAACATCGAGATCGCTCAGGCCGCGCATGCCGCACAAATGCAACAGGTGACGATCCTGATCCACAAGCCGGTCGGCTATGTTTCGGGTCAGGCGGAAGACGGGTATCAGCCGGCGGTCACGCTGGTCAACCCTTCGAACCATTGGGCCGATGACCAATCCGGCATCCGCTTTTCACCCACGCATCTGCGCACGCTGGCGCCTGCGGGACGTCTGGATATTGACTCGACAGGTCTGCTCGTGCTCACGCAGGATGGCCGCGTGGCGAAGCAGTTGATCGGCGGACATTCGGATGTCGACAAGGAATATCTCGTGCGCGTGAAATTCGGCGAGCATGAACTCGATATCGAATCGCACTTCCCACCGGAAAGCCTCGCGCTCTTGCGCCACGGCCTCGCACTTGACGACGTGCCGCTCAAGACCGCCCAGGTTAGCTGGCAAAACGGAGAGCAACTGCGCTTCGTGTTGCGCGAAGGCAAAAAGCGCCAGATTCGCCGGATGTGCGAGTTGGTCGGCCTGGAAGTGGTTGGGCTGAAGCGAATCCGGATGGGCCACGTGACCCTGGGTGCGCTGCCGCCGGGACAATGGCGTTACCTCGGCGCAGACGAAAGCTTCTGATCTGATAGATAACGTCGCGAAAAAACGACGGAATCCGCACAAATCGATGTGAACAGCACCCGCTGATCACATCGATTTTTTTTGGCCAATATTTTGGTTAAAGAAAATATGACTGATGACCGTTAGGCAGGTACACGTGCAATTTACCGCTCCGCCGCGCGTGTGCCTTGCAAAAGCCACTGGAGAATTGCCATGTCCGTTGAGATCATTGTTCGCGAAACAAAAACCGGCCTCGAAATCGTCAGCGGCCGACGTCGCCTCGACGCACTGCTCGCGTTGCGCGACGAAGTCGTGGTAATGAGCCCGGGCATTGGCGAAGTCGTCATTGCGCGTTTGCCGGATGGGCGCTTGCAGGCATCGGCAAATCCGGAACATATCAAGCTGTTTCGTCAGCCGGAGACGGCTTCGGGCAATAAGAGCTTTGCCTGAAACCCGTCGGCAGCCCGTCGATTCAAAGCAATTCCACGGGCTGCCAGTGACGACTTTCAGTCGTCGCTCTTCGGATCCAGCCCGGGAAACAGCACCTCGGTGAAACCGAACTTCGAGAAGTCCGTCACGCGCATCGGATAAAGCTTGCCGATCAGGTGATCACATTCGTGCTGCACGACACGCGCGTGAAAGCCCTCGGCAAGCCGCTCGATGGCCGTGCCGTACTGATCAAAACCCTGATAGCGGATCATGGAATACCGCTGCACGGCGCCGCGCAACCCGGGCACCGACAAACACCCTTCCCACCCTTCTTCCATGTCGTGCGACACGGGCGTGATGATCGGATTGATCAACACCGTCTCCGGCACCGGTTGCGCGTCCGGATAACGCTCGTTGTGAGCGAAGCCGAAAATCACTACCTGCAGGTCCACGCCGATCTGCGGCGCCGCAAGCCCAGCGCCGTTCGCATGACGCATGGTGTCGAACATGTCCTCCACCAGGGCGTGCAGTTCGGGCGTATCGAAATGATCCACCGGCTCGGCGATACGCAACAAACGCGGATCGCCCATCTTGAGGATTTCGCGAATCATGGTGTTTCTCCCTCCAAAAGCTTGCGCATACCATCTTCGTCGAGTACCGGAACGCCGAGTTCCTCGGCCTTCACGAGCTTGCTGCCCGCCTCCGCTCCAGCCACCACGTAATCCGTTTTCTTCGATACCGAGCCTGCCACCTTCGCGCCCGCAGCCTCGAGCATTTCCTTGGCGTCCTCGCGCGAAAGCGTAGGCAGCGTACCGGTCAGCACGACCGTCTTGCCGGCGAGCACACCTTGCGGCGCCTTGGGCGCCGGCGGCCCTTCGGGCCATGTGACGTTGCCCGGCGCGCGCAATTGCTCGATCACCATCTGGTTGTGCTCTTCGCTGAAAAAATTGTGCAGCGATTCGGCCACGACCGGACCCACGTCGTTCACTTCGAGCAATTCTTCGACGCTTGCCGCCATGATCGGATCGAGCGAACCAAAATGCTTGGCGAGATCCTTCGCGGTGGACTCGCCCACGTGCCGAATACCCAGCGCATAGAGAAACCGCGGCAAGGTGGTGTGCTTGGCCTTGCCGATGGAATCGAATAGATTCTGGGCAGATTTGTCGGCGAACCGGTCCAGCGCCGCGAGCTTCGCGACGCCCAGATTGAACAGATCGGCCGGCGTGCGCACAATGTTCTGTTCGACCAGTTGGTCGATGATCTTCTCACCCAGTCCGTCGATATCCAGCGCGCGCCGCTGCGCGAAATGCCACAGCGCCTGCTTGCGTTGGGCGGGACAGATCAGGCCACCGGTACAACGGGCGATGGCTTCGTCGGGCAGCCGTTCGATTTTCGAACCGCACACCGGACACGCGGTCGGCATCACGAACTCGCGCGCGTCGTCGGGACGACGATCCAGGATCGCGCCGACAACTTCGGGAATCACGTCGCCGGCACGTCGCACGATCACCGTATCGCCAATACGAATGTCCTTGCGCCGTACTTCGTCTTCGTTGTGCAAGGTCGCGTTCGTCACGGTCGCGCCGCCGACGAACACCGGCATCAACCGCGCGACCGGTGTGATTGCGCCGGTCCGCCCGACCTGCACGTCGATGGCCAGCAACTGCGTCAGCGCTTCCTGCGCCGGAAACTTGTGTGCAAGCGCGAAGCGCGGTGCACGCGAGACAAATCCCAGCTTGTCCTGTTCGTCGCGCTGATTGACCTTATAAACCACGCCGTCGATGTCATACGGCAAACCATCGCGCTTCTCGCCGGTCCTGTGGAAAAAAGCGAGCAACCCGTCCGCGCCCTTCACGACACCGCGCTCCGCGTTCACCGGCAGGCCCATTTGCTTGTACCAGTCGAGCAGCGCCGAGTGCGACGGCGGCATTTCCGCGCCTTCCAGCACACCGATCCCATACGCAAAAAAAGACAGCTTCCGCTGCGCGGTCATCTTCGAATCGAGCTGCCGTAGACCGCCTGCAGCCGCATTGCGCGGGTTGGCGAATTCACGTTGCTCCGCCTCGCGCTGCCGGGCGTTCAGCCGCTCAAAGTCACGCTTGAACATCAGCACTTCGCCACGGACGTCGAGCCGCTTCGGGATGTTCTTGCCTTTGAGTTTCAACGGAATTGAATGAATGGTGCGAACGTTTTCGGTCACTTCTTCGCCTGTCGCGCCGTCACCGCGCGTCGACGCCTGAACGAACACGCCGTCGTCATACCGCAGCGAAATGGCGAGGCCGTCGAATTTCAGCTCGCACGCATATTCCACGGGCGTATGGCCGAGTGCGTCAGCGACGCGTTTGTCGAATGCAACGATATCTTCGTCGGCAAAGCCGTTGTTCAGCGACAGCATGGGCACGTCGTGCGTGACCGGCTGGAAACCTGTCGCGACCTGACCGCCGACCCGCAACGTGGGCGAATCCGGCGTGATCAGGTCAGGTTGCGCCGCCTCGATCTGCTGTAGTTCCTTGAACAGAATGTCGTATTCGGCGTCAGGCAGCTCCGGCTGGTCGAGAACGTAATACGCGTAGTTCGCACGCTCGAGTTCCGCGCGCAGCCACCCGGCGCGCTCGGCCGGACGGTCGGCGCCCGGAATGGGCGTAGCTGGAACAGCGGGCTCTGCTTTTTCTGCTTTGGCAGCGGCTTTCGGTTTGGCGGACATGCGGCAGGACGGGCTGAGAAGTTGGAAGAAACCGACCTGTCGATTGTCTCAGAGAACGGCTGATCGTGGCATCGGCCGAATGGCCGATGCCTCCGAAATTGATTCGGCAATGCCGCGCCGCTGCGGTAAGCTTTATTGGCTGAACAAGCGCCGCGTGGCGGGCGAGCCCGCGGGAATGCCGGCTTGCTCAAGCTTCGCGTAGAGCGTCATCAACTGTTTTTCGATGGCGAGCAGCGAGCTTTCCGGCAGCGGCCGGCGCTGATCGTCCACCACCCTTGCGCCAATGCGCTCGGACAGCGATTTTGCGTAGTCGCACATGAGGCGAAACGGCAGGATGTCTTCGTCGGCGACCGGCACGTCCAGCACCAGCGTGATCATCTGGCCGCCCTTGTAGGTCAGGTCGTCGCGCAGGAAGTTGGTATCGCCGAAAAGCAGCATGAAAACCGGGTTCTGGCGTGCGTCGAGCTTGACGAAGCGCGTGCCGTCGCGTGAAAGCAGCAAGCCGTCCTGCGACGCCACCGCCTGCACGTAGTTGGCCGACCAGGGCGCGCCGTCAGAGAGAATATTGATGGACAACTGAGCGTCGCATTGGGCCGCGAACGCGTCGAGCTCACGCGCCATTCCGACTGTTTCGAGCATGTCGGGGAATTCGGGCGAACCGTCGATTCCGTCGGCGAAACGCTGTACGCCCGTCACGAACTCGGAAAACTCGAGTTCATTCAGCGGGCCGCCGCGATTGGCAAGCTGGGCCGCTGCACGCAATTCCTCGTAGCGTGCGCCGTTCTTGAGCAATTCCCACGTCGTGCCGCCTTCCGGCTTGCCTTCGATGTGTACCGGTTTCGCGCCCGCGCGCCGCAGCTTCTGTGCGCTCGGAATCAGCTTGTCGCCGGCAATGGGTGCGACAAGGCGAATTGGCACAACGCAATCGATCCGGCGATCCACGATAGCCGGCGGCGCCGAAGAAATGGTGGTCGCGGCCGGCAGCACCGGTTCGTCGTCATCGGCAATGATGGAGGGCGAATCCGGTTCCTCGAAGTCGCCATTCACCGAAGTCGATTCGGCCTGGATATCCACGGCCGTGTCCGCCGGCGCAACCGTGGACAGCGGCCCGGTGCCGCCGAAACTCGGTTCCACGCGTGAGTCCGGCGTGTCGGTTCTGTCAGCCTCGCCGATTGCGGGCTCGCGCCGTACCGGGCGCGTCGGTTCAATGAACGGCTGCTCGTCCTCCGTATCCTGCCGGGCGAGCGATTCCGCCGCTTCCTCAGGCATTGGACGGGGCATCTTGCGGCGCACTTTTGCGCCCTGCCACGCGTTGTAGACCACCACGCCGCCCACCACCACGGCTCCTGCCCCGATCAACCCGAGTGTCAACTCGTCCATGCACGCTCCGTCATACTTTCTGTTTGCGCTGTTTCATGCCGAGCGGCGCCCTTTAAGCTGCCGCTACCCGTGTCCAGCGCTTGTATTGAATTACGCCCCGCGATCTGCGCCGCATCAGGATTCACAAATCGAACCCCGTTCGCCACTCCGCGCCTGACGCGCCAGAACCGGCCTGCCGGACCGGTTCTTCACTCTGTTTTGATCGCCGGAAGTGCATCAATCCGCGCTCCGGCGAAACGTTCATGCATTCTGGGCGAAACCCGCCGCAGATTCCATATCCACGGCAACAATCCGCGATACACCCTGTTCCTGCATCGTCACGCCGATCAGTTGCTGCGCCATTTCCATCGCGATCTTGTTGTGCGAGATGAAGAGGAACTGCGTCTTCTCCGACATCGCCCGGACGAGGTTCGCGAAGCGTTCCGTGTTGGCATCGTCGAGTGGCGCGTCGACTTCGTCCAGCAAGCAGAACGGCGCCGGATTCAACTGGAACATGGCGAACACGAGCGCGGTCGCCGTCAGCGCCTTTTCACCGCCCGAAAGCAGGTGGATGGTCGAATTCTTCTTGCCGGGCGGCTGTGCGAGAACCTGCACGCCGGCATCGAGAATTTCATCGCCCGTCATGACGAGCTTCGCCTGACCGCCACCGAAGAGACGCGGGAACAGCTCGCCGAAATGACGGTTGACCTCGTCGAACGTGCCTTGCAACAATGAGCGCGTTTCCTGGTCGATCTTGTGGATCGCGTCTTCCAGCGTGCCGATGGCGTCGTTCAGATCCGCCGATTGCGAATCGAGGAACGACTTGCGCTCGCTCGCCGCCGCGAGTTCGTCGAGCGCCGCCATGTTGACCGCGCCAAGCGCCGCGATCGCGTTATTCAGACGCGTGACTTCGCCTTGCAGGTACGAAGGCTTCATGTCCGGCGTGAGCTTGGCCTGCAGATCGGCTTCGTCCACGCCGGCGGCCGCCAGTTGCTCGACGAACTGCTCGCCGCTGATGCGCGCGGCCTGCTCTTTCAACTGCAACTCGCTGATCTTGTCGCGCAGCGGCTGCAACGAACGCTCGGCGATCAGCCGAAGCTCGTCTGCCTGACGTAGACGCGCGGTGAGATCGTCCAGTTCGATACGCGTTGACTGCAGCGCCTCTTCCCTGGCCGCGCGCAATTCGAGCGCGTCTTGCAAGCCGGTGTGCGCCGTTTGCTCGTTGATGGTTTCGAGCTCGGCACGCGCATCTTCGAGGGCGCCTGCAACACGTTCGCTCTGCTCTTTCGCTGTTTCGATATTGCGCCGATATTCCTCGATCTTCGCCGCAAGCCCGCGCGCCGCGAAGCTGGCGTCGGTAGCCGCGCGCTCCAGATCGCGCGCTTCCTGACGGGCGTTGGTCAACGCTTCGTCGAGTGCTTCAAACGCAAGCTGGTTGTCTTCGAAACGCGCCTGCAATTCAGCAAGCTCGCCGTCATGGCGCTCGAAGTTCGCTTCCGATTCGGCGCGCAAAGCGCGTTGTTCATCGATTTGCGCCGTGATTTCTGCGAGTTCTTCACGGATTTGCGTGCTGCGCTGCATGTAGCGATCGTGCGCCTGCGTGAGCTTCAGCACGTCCATTTGCAGCGCGTGCACGCGCTGGGTCGCGCGTTCAGCGGCCGAACGTGCGTCGCCGAGCGCCCCCGATGCCTGCGTGTGCGCCGCTTCCGCGCGAACGGCGGCGGCTTTGGCTTCGTCGGCGAGCAACGCCTGGGCGCGGACCTGCTTCGTCAGGTTTTCGATTTCGTGCTGGCGTGCGAGCATGCCGGCCTGCTCGGAGTCGGCCGCGTAAAGCTGCACGCCGACCCGCGTTACCACGTGCCCGGCCTTCACCACGAACGCGCCGCCATCGGGCAATTGAGCGCGCGTGGAAAGCGCCTGGGCGATGTCATCGGCGACGAACACCTGGGCCAGCCAGTCGGTCAGCACGGCCCGCAAACCCGCGTCGTCAATACGGATCAGCCCCAGGAGCGGCCGCAAACCCGCGGGCGTTTCCTGCGCTGGGCCGGCATTCGGCGGCGCGTAGAACGCGAGCTTGGCCGGCGGCGCGTCGGTGGCGAACGCCTTCACCCAATCGAGATTCGACACTTCCAGCGCCGCGATCCGTTCCCGCAGCACCGATTCCAGCGCCGTTTCCCAGCCGGCTTCCACATGCAGCTTCTTCCAAAGACGCGGCAGCGAACCGAGTTCGTGCTTGTCGAGCCACGGCTGGATCTTGCCCTCGGTCTGGACGTTTTCCTGCAACTGCCTGAGCGCCGCGAGCCGCGCTTCGAGCTGGTGAATCTGGGCGCTTTCGGCTTGCACTTTCTCCTGCGCGGCCCGCCGTTCACCGTCCAGACGCGGGACCATGTCCTGTGCATCGGCGAGACGCGCTTGGGCCTCTGCGAGGATTTCCTCGTGCTCGGCCATTTGCATGCGCAACTCTTCGAGCTGCGCTTCGTCGGGCGCATCCAGGCCGCCCGCTTCGCTTTTCAGGCGTTCGTGGCGCTGCTGCAATTGCTGCAGTTGCTGGTCGGCATTGCGCTGATGCGCGGCCTCCAGCTTCAACGCCTGCTCCGTGCGCGCAATGGTCGCGCGTTCGTCGTTCAATCCGGTCTGTGCATCGCGAAAACGCGCTTCGAGCGCAGGCAATTCGTCCTGTTTCGCAGCCGCCGTTTCCTGCGCGATGGCCGCCTTTTCCTCGCCGACAGCCAGTGCTTCTTCAGCGTCGTCGATCTCGCCGCGCGCTTTCCCGGCCTGCATCTGCCATTGCTCGCGCTGCGCGGTCAACGCGGCGATCTGCGCCTGCACGCGATTACGCGATTCGACGATAAAGCGAATTTCCGCCTCGAGCTTGCTGACTTCGGCATTCGCTTCGTAGAGCGCGCCCTGAGCGCCTTGCATGGCGTCGCTTGCGCTGTAGTGCGCCACGCGCAGCGTTTCAAGTTGTGCTTCGACTTCGCGCAGCTTCGCGGTTTGCGATTCGAGTTCGATCTGCGCGTCGCTGATTGCACGCTGCTGACGCTCGGACTCGTTGCCCGCCTCGTTCTTGCGCAAAAGCCACAAGAGCCGCTGCTTTTCCTCGCCATCGGCCTGCAAGGTCTTGTATTTCGTCGCGACGATTGCCTGCGCTTCGAGCTTCTCGAGGTTCGCGCTCAGCTCGCGCACGATATCTTCCACGCGGGTCAGGTTTTCGCGGGTGTCGTGCAAGCGGTTTTCGGTCTCGCGCCGGCGCTCCTTGTACTTCGATACCCCCGCGGCCTCTTCCAGGAACACGCGCAGTTCTTCGGGCTTCGCCTCGATGATCCGCGCGATCATGCCCTGCCCGATGATCGCGTACGCACGCGGCCCAAGGCCCGTACCCAGGAAAATGTCCTGGATATCGCGGCGGCGGGCGGGCAGGTTGTTGATGTAGTAGCTGGAGGTACCGTCGCGCGTGAGTACGCGCTTGACGGCGATTTCGGCGTAGGTGCCCCACTGCCCGGCGGCGCGGCCGTCGGCGTTATCGAAGATCAGTTCGACGCTGGCCCGGCTGCCCGGCTTGCGCGCGGTGGAACCGTTGAAGATCACGTCCTGCATCGACTCGCCGCGCAGCTCGGAGGCGCGCGATTCGCCGAGCACCCAGCGCACGGCGTCGATGATGTTGGACTTGCCGCAGCCATTCGGGCCGACCACGCCGACAAGCTGGCCTGGGACCTGGAAATGGGTGGGATCGACGAAGGACTTGAAGCCAGCGAGTTTTATCGAGGTCAGACGCACGGCGATATCGCTGATTGAAATGAATGCTGGAAACGGGCCGGCGAACCTCGTGTGCACGCATGTCCGTGCAGCGGAGGGCGTAAGACGCCGGTCGAAAACGCTCGGGCGGCGCGGGCTGGACCCTTGATCAAGACACTGCCCGGCGAACGATGACAATCATACCATCGCGCGGAATGATTTCTTTTCGCTCAAGGCGGACGCTTTGTGTATGTCTTTTATCGGCAATCGACCAGGCAGGTCAGCGGGCGTTTTTCTAGTCCGAATGGCCCCGCCATTGAAGTTGCAGGGCCGCCGGGAAAGCGCCCCGGGATATAATCGCAGCCTTGTTGTCTCACTGTCAGCCGCGACCTGACGCATGAACCCCAGGGCATCGACCAAGCCGTGAATCCACTTCTCCAGAAACTTCAGCCGTATCCGTTCGAAAAGCTGCGCGCGCTGTTCAAGGGCGTCACGCCGCGGGCGGATTTCTCACCGGTCAGCTTTGGCATCGGCGAGCCGAAACATGCCACGCCCGCGCTGATCCGCGAAGCTGTTGTCAATGCCATGGCGGGGCTGGCTTCCTATCCGGCCACCGCCGGGAGCGAGCCGTTGCGGCAGGCGATTGCGGAATGGACCAGGCAACGTTACTTGCTTCCCGCTGTCAGCGCCGCCACCGAGGTGCTGCCGGTTTCCGGCTCACGGGAGGCCCTGTTTTCGCTGGCTCAGACGGTGATCGACAGCCGTAGCGCCGCCGAACCGCCGGTCGTGGTGTGCCCGAATCCGTTTTATCAAATCTACGAAGGCGCGGCGTTGCTGGCCGGCGCCGAGCCGTATTTCGTGAACAGCGATCCGGCGCGCAATTTCGCCTGCGATTACTCGGCCGTACCGGACGCCATCTGGGCGCGCACGCAGTTGCTTTTCGTCTGCTCGCCGGGCAACCCGACTGGCGCCGTGCTCACACTCGACGACTGGCGCGAACTGTTCGCGTTGTCGGATCGCCATGGCTTCGTGATCGCATCCGACGAATGCTATTCCGAGATCTATTTCGACGAAGCCGCCCCGCCGCTTGGCGGCCTGGAAGCGGCGCACAAGCTCGGGCGCGGGTTTGAGCGCCTGGTAATGTTGTCGAGCCTGTCCAAGCGTTCGAACGTGCCCGGCATGCGCTCGGGCTTTGTCGCCGGCGACGCGGCCATCCTCAAGCAATTCCTGCTCTATCGCACGTATCACGGCGCCGCGCTCTCGCCCATGTTCCAGGCAGCGAGCGCCGTCGCGTGGAAAGACGAGGCGCACGTTCGCGAAAACCGCGCGCTCTACCTGAAGAAATTCACGACGGTGACGCCCATGCTCGCCGAGGTGCTTGACGTGCGCCTGCCCGACGCCGCGTTCTACCTTTGGGCGAACGTAGCGCGCACCGGCCTCTCGGACACCGAGTTCGCCGCACGCCTTTACGCCGACTATAATGTGACGGTTTTGCCGGGCTCGTTCCTGGCACGCGATGCCCACGGCACGAATCCCGGCAGCGGTTTTATCCGCATTGCGCTGGTCGCGGATGTCGACGAATGCGTGGAAGGCGCACAGCGAATCGTGGATTTCTGCCGCTCGCTGGACCGCTAGATCCCTCCTTAATCTCAGCACTCACTTTAAGTCACGACCATGTCGCAACAACTTCAGCAGATCATCGATACCGCCTGGGAAAACCGCGCCGAGCTGTCGCCGAAAGCGGCGCCCGCCGAGGTACGCGACGCCGTCGCTCACGCAATCGAGCAACTCGACAAAGGCGCGCTGCGCGTCGCCGAAAAGCAGAACGGCGAATGGTTGGTCAATCAATGGCTGAAGAAAGCGGTGCTGCTGTCGTTCCGTCTTGAAGACAATGCGCCGATGCCCGCCGGCGGTTACAGCCAGTTCTATGACAAGGTGCCGTCGAAATTCGCCAACTACACCGCTGAAGATTTCGCAGCGGGCGGTTTTCGCGTCGTCCCGCCTGCCATTGCGCGCCGCGGTTCGTTCATCGCGAAGAACGTGGTGCTGATGCCGTCATACACGAACATTGGCGCGTATGTGGATGAAGGCACGATGGTCGATACCTGGGCCACGGTCGGTTCATGCGCGCAGATCGGCAAGAATGTGCACTTGTCGGGCGGCGTGGGGATTGGCGGCGTGCTGGAACCGCTGCAGGCAAACCCCGTGATCATCGAAGACAACTGCTTTATCGGCGCGCGTTCGGAAGTGGTGGAAGGCGTGATCGTCGAAGAAAATTCGGTCATTTCCATGGGCGTGTATCTCGGCCAGAGCACGAAGATCTATGACCGCGAAACCGGTTCGGTGACGTACGGCCGCATTCCGGCAGGTTCGGTGGTCGTTGCGGGCAATCTGCCTTCAAAGGACGGTTCGCACAGCCTGTACTGCGCGGTGATCGTGAAGAAGGTCGATGCGAAGACGCGCGCCAAGGTTGGTCTGAACGAGTTGCTGCGAGGCGATTGATCCATGGCCGCGAAAAAGATCGTCGTGTATGGGATTCCGAATTGCGACACCGTGAAAAAAGCGCGCGTGTGGCTGGAAGAACATGACGTGCCGTTCGAATTCCACGACTTCAAGAAGGCCGGTGTATCGACGGCGTTGTTGCAGGACTGGTTGAAGGACGTCACGCTCGACGAACTGATCAACCGTCGCGGCACGACATGGCGCGGCTTGTCGGATACGTACAAGGACGAAGCCGGATCGACCGCCGGCGCGATTGCATTGATGATCCACAAGCCGTCGATCATCAAGCGGCCCGTGCTGGTCGTGAACGGCCGCGTGAAGTCGCTCGGGTTCGACGCCGAAAAGTACCAAACGCTGTTTGTTTGAAGTTTCGGCTTTGCATGCAGCATCGCGCGCCATCGTAGCGCGCGTGAATCCTGCGTGAATAATCATCCATGCCGGCCGCCGCGCCGGCATTTTTATTGAAAGTGGCTCGAAACCATGTCCGGCACCCTTCTTCTCTCCGAACAACTCATCGCGCGTCCGTCCGTCACGCCGGACGATCAACACTGTCAGAATGTGCTGATCGAGCGTTTGTCGGCGATTGGTTTCGAATGCGAAACCATCGAGTCGGGCGGCGTCACGAACCTGTGGGCCGTTAAACGCGGCACGGATGGCACTGACGGCAAGCTGCTTGCGTTCGCCGGCCACACGGACGTGGTGCCGACCGGCCCGCTTGAGCAGTGGACATCGCCGCCGTTCGAGCCGACACACCGCGACGGCAAACTGTACGGCCGCGGCGCGGCAGACATGAAAACGTCGATCGCGGCGTTCGTGGTGTCGAGCGAGGAGTTTGTCGCGGCGCATCCCGCGCATCGCGGCTCGATCGCATTCCTGATCACGAGCGACGAAGAAGGTCCCGCGACCGACGGCACTGTCAAGGTGATCGAAGCGCTGAAAGCACGCGGCGAGCGGCTGGATTACTGCATCGTCGGCGAGCCGACATCCAGCGCCAGGCTTGGCGACATGGTCAAGAATGGCCGCCGCGGCTCGATGTCCGGCAAGTTGGTCGTGAAAGGCGTGCAGGGTCACATTGCGTATCCGCATCTCGCGAAGAACCCGATCCATTTGCTTGCACCGGCGTTGGCCGAACTCGTCCAGACGCATTGGGACGACGGCAACGAATATTTCCCGCCGACCACGTGGCAGGTCTCCAACCTGCATGGCGGCACGGGCGCGACCAACGTGATCCCGGGTCACATCGAGTTGATGTTCAATTTCCGCTTCTCCACGGCGAGCACGGTGGAAGGCTTGCAAAGCCGCGTCCACGCGATCCTCGACCAACACGCGCTCAACTACGACCTCGCATGGAGCGTCAGCGGCCTGCCGTTCCTCACGCCGCGCGGCACGTTGTCGGGCGCGCTGGAGCAGGCCATTCTCGATGAAACCGGCGTTCGCACCGAACTCTCGACCACCGGCGGCACGTCGGACGGCCGCTTTATCGCGCAGATCTGCGAGCAAGTCGTCGAATTCGGACCGCCCAACGGCAGCATTCACAAGATCGACGAGCATGTCGAGATCGCGTTCATCGATCCGTTGAAAAACGTGTACCGGCGCGTGCTCGAAACCTTGCTCGCCTGATCCAAACCACTCTTTAAAGGAGCCTGCGATGGCGCTTCCCTTCACCACCGTACGCGATCTGCTGCGCTTTGCCGTCTCGCGATTCACCGAGGCAAAGCTGTCGTTCGGGCACGGTTCATCGAATGCATTCGATGAAGCCGCGTACCTCGTCCTGCACACCTTGCACTTGCCGCTCGACACGCTCGACCCGTTTCTCGACGCCCGTCTGCTCGACACCGAAATCGACGCCATCATGAAAGTGATCGAGCGGCGCGCGAAAGATCGCGTGCCCGCGGCGTACATCACGAACGAGGCGTGGATGCACGGGCATCGTTTTTACGTCGACGAACGCGTGATCGTGCCGCGGTCGTTCATTGGCGAATTGTTGCAGGACGGCTTGCAGCCGTACGTGCAGGACCCCGACGAAGTCTCGCGCGTGCTCGAACTCTGCACCGGCTCGGGCTGTCTCGCGATTCTCGCGGCGCAGGCGTTCCAGAATGCGGATATCGATGCCGTCGACATCTCCGCGCCAGCGCTGGAAGTCGCGCACCAGAACGTGGACGACTACGACCTGGATTCGCGCATCGCCCTGTACGAAGGCGACTTGTTCGCGCCGCTGCCCGGCGGCCGTTACGAGGTCATCATCACGAACCCGCCCTACGTCAACGCGCTCGCCATGCAGTCGTTGCCGGCCGAGTACCGTCATGAGCCTGAACTGGCGCTTGCCGGCGGCGCGGACGGCATGGATATCGTGAAGCGGATCATTGGCGAAGCGCGCAAATGGCTGACCGAGGACGGCGTGCTCGTGATCGAGATCGGCAACGAACGTGCGAACGTGGAAGCGACGCTCGGCGGACTGGACATGGTCTGGCTTTCGACCAGTGCCGGCGACGACAACGTGTTCCTCATCCAGGCCGCCGACCTGCCGGCCTGATGTCCACCGCAGGACTCCAGCACCACTAGAGCACGCTCACGGGCCGACCGCGCACATGCATATTGAATGGCAGGACTGGCTGCATCTAGGCACGTTTGTCATCATCGCCCACTTGCTCGGCGTGATGGCCGCGTGCCATGCGGTGCTCAACACGCGCACGTCACAGGGCGCGGTTGCGTGGGCAGTGTCGCTCGTCGCCATGCCGTACTTCACGCTCATCCCGTATCTGTTCCTTGGGCGCAGCAAGTTCGCGGGGTATATCGACGCAAGGCGCCTCGAGAACGAAATCCTGCGCAAAAGCGCGCATCCGACCGAATGGAATTTCCCCGATGAAGCCGCCCGCCTTCGCGGCGTGGCGCCCGGCGATCCCGCCGAATATCTTGGACACCCGACTATTCGCGCGCTCACGCGTCTGAGCGGAATGCCGTTCTTGCGCGGCAATTCGGTACGCGTGCTGATCAACGGCACCACGACTTTCGATGCAATTTTCGAAGCCATTGAAAAAGCAAAGACTTATGTGATCGTGCAGTTTTTCATCGTTCGCGCCGATGAACTCGGGCTGAAGCTGAAAGACCTGTTGATCAGGAAAGCACAAGAAGGCGTGCGGGTTTATTTCCTGTACGACAGCATCGGCAGTTTCGATTTGCCGCATCGCTACGTGAACGCGCTTCGCGCCGGCGGCGTGCAGACGCATCCTTTCGCGACCAAGCGAAAATTCGTCAATCGCTTTCAGATCAACTTTCGCAATCATCGAAAGATCGTCGTGGTGGACGGCGAACGCGCGTTTGTCGGCGGGCACAACGTTGGCGTGGAATATCTGGGCGGCAATCCGCGCTTGTCGCCATGGCGCGATACACACATTGAAGTGCGCGGGCCGGCGGTCGCGAGCATCCAGTTCGTGTTCATTGAAGACTGGTATTGGGCGACGCAGCGCATCCCGGAAGTCGAGGCATCGAAGGTCTCTGAAAAAGACATGAGCTGTCTCGTGCTCGCAAGCGGTCCCGCCGACCGGCAGGAAACGTGTTCGCTGTTTTTTGTCGAAGCCATCAACGCGGCGCGTTCGCGCATATGGATCACGACGCCCTATCTCATCCCCGACGAAGCCGTGTTCTCCGCGTTACGCCTTGCCGTGCTGCGCGGCGTGGACGTGCGCATCCTGATTCCGAGCCGGCGCGATCATCGGGTGGTGTTTGCCGCGTCGAAGTTGTATGCCTACGATGCGTTGCTCGCCGGCGTGCGGATCTTCCGTTACCGGCCGGGCTTTTTGCATCAGAAAGTGGTGCTGGTCGACGACATGTCGGCGGCGATCGGCAGCGCGAACCTGGATAACCGCTCGTTCCGCCTGAACTTCGAAATCATGGTGCTGACGGTGGACCAGAGCTTTGCCGCCGAAGTCGAAAAGATGCTGCTCGACGACTTCGCGCAATCGTGGGAAATCAGCCGCGACGATTACCTTGGTGCGCCCCCTCTGCGGCGCATGGCCATGCATGTCGCGCGGCTTTTTTCGCCCATTCTTTAGGCTGGCATTATCCCGCGTAGGGCCCAAGGCTGTCGGCAAAGCGCCGTGCACAATCGAGGCCGAAGGCCGTAGGCGCCATACCGCGATCGTGACTGACCTCAAACCCCATTCGCCATGCCGCAATGCGCTTGCCGTAACACGTTAGGGCATCGAGCGACTGCATCACGAAAACGATCGCCGGCAATACATCTTCGTAAAGCTGCTGCGCCTCAGCCGGATCGTGCTCGTAAGCCTGGAAAATGCTCACCTGATGATCGAAGCTGTCCGGCGCCACGATCATTCCAGCGCAGCCGGAGCGCAGGTTATCCAGCAACTCCTGTCCGCCGCGCCCGTTGAACACAGGCATGGCGCTGCCGGACCTGCGCAAGCATTCGATCGTGGCGTGCAGCACCGTCGCCGCGCCCTCGCCTTTCAACCACCGGAAGTTCGGACATTGCCGCGCAAGTTCCGCGATCGATTCCGGGGACAAACCCACGCCAAGATACTCCGGCGCATTCTGGATACCCGCACCGGCGGTATTGTTCAAACCGCTCATGACCGAAGCGAAGAAGTCGAAATAGAATCGCTCGGGCTGGGTGCGAGCCGACGGCGGTTGCAAGATCAGCCATTGCGCACCATGCGCGATGGCCCAGTTGCCAAACTCGATCTGCGTCTCAGGGGTCTCGCCTGTGACCGTCACGGCGAGCGGCACGCGCGAAGCGATGTCCTGATGCGCCCAATCCACGATCTGCTCGCGTTCGCTACGAGACAACCGCTGCACTTCGGTCGCGAGACCCAGCACCACGATGCCAGGCGCGCCCGCCGCGATGGTCCGCTCGATCTGAGTGCGCATTGCGTTGCGGTCGAGCTGGTTGCTGTGATCGAAATAAGCGTAGAGGACCGGCCATATGCCGGCCGGCGAGTTCGCAGGCAGTGTTGCGCGGGTCAATTCCATATGCGTGACTCCTTAAGGCTGTAGTTCAATGCGAGTCACGCGGCACGGGCGCGCCGCTTGCCCCGACCAGGAAATCGAGGTCCGCGCCCTGATCCGCCTGCAGCACATGATCGACGTAAAGTTTCACGTATCCACGCAGCGGAGATGCCGGTGTCCGCCACGCCGCCCGCCGCCGTTCGAGTTCTTCATCCGAAACCTCCAGGTGCAGCCGCCGCGCTTTGACATCGAGCTCGATCATGTCGCCGGTCTGCACGAACGCCAACGGACCTCCGGCAGCCGCTTCCGGCGACACATGCAGCACGACCGCGCCGTATGCAGTGCCGCTCATCCGGCCATCGGAGATGCGCACCATGTCGGTGATGCCCTTTTGAAGCACCTTTTTCGGCAGCGGCATATTGCCGACTTCGGCAAATCCCGGATAACCCTTCGGCCCCGCGCCCTTCAAGACCATCACGCAGTGCTCGTCGATATCGAGCGCTTCGTCGTCCACTTTCGCGTGCAGTTCTTCCACGTTCTCGAACACGATCGCCCGGCCACGATGCTTGAGCAAATGAGGCGTCGCCGCCGACGGCTTGATCACTGCGCCGTTTGGTGCGAGGTTTCCCTTCAGCACGGCAATGCCCGCTTTCTGCTTGAACGGCGCGGCGAACCGCGTGATGACCTTCTCGTCGTCATTGCGGGCGTTCGAGACGTTGTCCCAGATCGTCTTGCCGTTCACCGTAAGCGCGTCCTTGTGCAGCAAACCGTGTTCGCCCAGTTCCCTCAGGACGGCCGGCAAGCCGCCTGCATAGTAGAAGTCCTCCATCAGAAATTCGCCCGATGGCTGCAGGTTCACGAGGCATGGCACATCCGAACCGAGCTCCCAGTCCTCCAGTGTCAACGGCACACCAATGCGCTTTGCGAGCGCAATCAAATGCACCACGGCGTTGGTCGAGCCACCAATCGCCGCGTTCACGCGAATCGCATTTTCAAATGCTTCGCGTGTAAGGATCCGGTCCATCGTCAAGTCCTCGCGGACCATATCGACGATTCGCCGTCCGGCCATGTGCGCGAGCACCTGACGCCGGGCATCGACGGCAGGAATCGCCGCGTTGTGCGGCAGGCCCATGCCGAGCGATTCGACCATCGACGCCATCGTGGACGCCGTGCCCATGGTCATGCAATGGCCGCGCGAGCGGTTCATGCAGGACTCCGCTTCCGTGAATTCCTCCTGCGTCATCGTGCCCGCACGCACCTCTTCCGACATCTGCCATACGCCGGTTCCCGAACCAATCGGCTTGCCGCGATACCGGCCGTTGAGCATCGGTCCGCCGGAGACTGCGAGCGCCGGCAAATTGCAGGACGCCGCGCCCATCAGAAGCGCCGGCGTGGTCTTGTCGCAGCCCACGAGGAGGATCACGCCATCGAGCGGATTGCCGCGGATCGATTCCTCGACGTCCATTGAAGCGAGGTTGCGAAACAGCATTGCCGTGGGACGAAGGTTGGATTCGCCGAGCGACATCACGGGAAATTCGAGCGGCAATCCCCCGGCTTCGCGCACGCCACGCTTCACGTATTCGGCAAGTTCTCGAAAATGCGCGTTGCAGGGCGTCAACTCGGACCACGTGTTGCATACGCCGATGACAGGCCGTCCGTCGAAATTGTCGTGCGGGATGCCCTGGTTCTTCATCCACGAACGGTGAATGAAACCGTCTTTCCCGTGCGTGCCAAACCATTGTTGCGATCGAAGTTTGCGCATGATGTGTCTTGTTGAGGTTTAAGGTCACCGACCCGACAGCACGCCGTCTTGCTCCAGCGCGTCGAAGTCACGCCGCGTTGTGAGCAGCAGTCGCGTCATGGCCGCGTGTGCTTCGGCAGGATCGCGCCGGCGAATTGCCTCGAACACAGCACGATGCTGTTCCAGTGACGCCTGCGCCGACAGCGCGTGTTCTCCAGTAAGGCGAATCCCTGCACCCAGCGCCGCGCGGACCGTGCCGATCAATTGCGTGAACACCCAGTTGCCGGCCGCCGCAATGACGCCCGCATGAAACTCGACGTCTCCTGCGGCCCACAGCGCTCCGCGCGCACCATCCGCTTCGCTCGCCATCGCGGTCAACGCCTCTTCGATACAGGCGATATCGGCCGGCAAGGCCCGTTGCGCCGCCAACTCTGCCGCGCGTGGCTCGATCAACAGCCGCGCTTCCACCAAAGACTGGAAGAACGCGGCGTCGGTGACGCGCAACACTGCCAGGTCGAGCACGGATTCATCCAGCAGCTTCCAGTTATCGCGAGGAAGAACTGTCGCGCCTTTGCGCCGCCGGCTTTCGATCAATCCGAGCGATGCCAGTTTTTGCATCGCCTCCCGGGCTGCCGTACGGCTCACACCATGCGCGGCGGCAAGTTCATTCTCGTTTGGCAAGCTCGATCCGACCGGAAGGACGCCAGAAAGGATTGCATCCGCAAGGTGAACGACAATCGCCTCGTGCAGCTTCGTCATGGTCGGCGCGGCCGCCGATTCGGGTTTCATCGAAGAACTCGCTCAAGGTCAGTGGAATAAATCATACATAATTTAGCCTCAAGAAATTGTTATGTATGACATATTTCCACAATGAGCAGCACTTAACACGTCCAGCGCGATGGTTCGGATGTGACGAGGGAATCCCGACGCATGCACGGGTTCCGATCAATCTGCCGTTACTCGGAAAGCGCCGCCCGGACGGGCGTCGCCATGGAAAGAGGTGATGCGGTCGAATCGAAGTGTTCGACCGTACCCATGCTTAAAGCAGCTTTTCGATATCTCTGGACAGAGCATCAGGCTTCGTCACCGATCCGAACCGGTTGGTCACGTTGCCTTCCTTATCGACGAGAAACTTCGTGAAGTTCCACTTGATGCCCTCGGTTCCGAGCACACCCGGTGCTTCTTCAGTCAGATACCGAAACAGCGGATGCGCGTTCGCGCCGTTCACATCGACCTTGGCGAACATGGGAAACGTGACGCCGTAATTCTTCTCGCAGAAGCTGCCGATCTGCGCGGCGTCGCCCGGTTCCTGCTTCCCGAACTGATTGCACGGGAAACCCAGTACCGCGAAACCGCGGTCTTTATACCGGTCGTAGATTTCCTGCAAACCCTTGTACTGCGGGGTGAATCCGCACTCGCTCGCGGTATTCACGATCAACAGCACCTTGCCCTGGTATTGCTCCAGACTGGCTGTCTCGCCGCCCAGGGTTTCCGCCGAAAACGAGTAGATAGGGTTCATTCGAGTCTCCGCTTGAAAAAATCCAGTCTAAGCGAAACGCCAGGCAAAGAACATTCGGCCGAACGGCCAGCGAGGCGCCGGACATGAATGAGCACGTGGCGAGCAGCGGCGGCAGTCTAAAATAGCGTTTTCCCGTACTCGCCTGGGTCTCACGCCGTGATTCGCTTCAATCAGTTCAGCCTTGCCCGCGGCACGAAACCGCTCTTCGAACAGACCACGTTCACGCTCAATCCTGGCGAAAAGGCGGGGCTTGTCGGTGCAAACGGCGCAGGCAAATCCACGCTGTTCTCCGTTCTGCGCGGCGACCTGCACGCAGACGGCGGTGATTTTACGATGCCGCCGTCATGGCAAATCGCGCACGTCGCGCAGGATACGCCGGCGGTGGACCGCACCGCGCTCGATTACACGCTCGACGGAGACACGCAGCTTCGCAGCATCGAAGCGCGGATCGCGGCGGCATCAGCCGCTCACGACGGCGCTGCGGAAGGTGACGCGCACGCCGCGTTCGCCGATGCCGACGGCTACACCGCGCCCGCCCGCGCCGAGACGCTGCTGATTGGCCTGGGCTTTACGCTCGCGCAGACAAAGGATCCTGTCACGAGTTTTTCGGGCGGCTGGCGCATGCGCCTGAACCTTGCGCAGGCGCTGATGTGCCGTTCGGACCTGCTGCTCCTCGACGAACCCACGAACCACCTGGACCTCGATGCGATCATCTGGCTGGAAGACTGGCTGCATCGATACCCGGGGACGCTGATCGTGATTTCGCACGATCGCGAATTCCTCGATTCGGTGTGCAACGTCACGCTGCATCTGGAAAACCGGCAGATCAAGCGCTACGGCGGCAACTACAGTCAGTTCGAGATCCTCCGCGCGCAGCAAATGGCGTTGCAGCAAAGCGCATACGAGAAGCAGCAGAAGACGGTGGAGCATCTGCAGAGCTTCATCAACCGGTTCAAGGCGCAGGCAACCAAGGCGAAGCAGGCGCAAAGCCGCGTGAAAGCGCTCGAGCGCATGGAAATCATCGCGCCCGCGCATGCTTCTTCGCCCTTCACGTTCGAGTTCCGCACGCCTGACTCCGCGCCCAATCCGATGATGGTGATGGAAGGCGTGCGCTGCGGGTACCACACGGAAGCGGGCGACGTGCCGATCGTGGAAGGTGTCACGCTCTCCATTCAGAACGGCCAGCGCATCGGTCTGCTGGGCGCTAACGGCCAGGGCAAATCCACGCTGATCAAGACGCTCGCCGGGACACTGGAAGCGCTCAGCGGGACCGTGCGCGAAGGCAAGGGCTTGCGGATCGGCTATTTTGCGCAGCATCAGCTCGAAACCCTGCGTCCGGATGACTCCGCCTTGCAGCACGTCGCCCGTCTCGCGCCCGATACCCGCGAACAGGAACTGCGCGACTTCCTGGGTGGATTCAATTTCTCGGGCGAGATGGCGACCGCGAAGATCGCCCCGTTCTCCGGCGGGGAAAAAGCGCGCCTGGCACTCGCGTTGATCATCTGGCAAAAGCCGAATCTGCTTCTCCTCGATGAACCAACGAACCATCTCGACCTCGAAACACGGCACGCCCTGACCATGGCGCTGGCGCAATTCGAGGGGACGCTGATCCTGGTTTCGCACGATCGCCACTTGCTGCGCGCGACCACGGACACGTTCATGCTGGTGGCAAAACACCGCCTTCAGCCCTTTGACGGCGACCTCGACGATTATCGTGACTGGCTGCTCCAGCACGCGGCCGAGCAGCGCGCGGCCGCCAAGGATGCCGGCAGTGACAGCGCGGACGACACGCTCGATTCGGGGCAGAACCGCAAGGAACAGCGCAGGCTGGAAGCGCAAGAGCGCCAGAAACTCTCGCACTTGAAGAAACCGCTGCAGTCGCGGATTTCGAAGATCGAGAAGGAGATGGACAAGCTGAACGCCGAGAAGGCGCAACTGGATGCGTTCGTAGCCGATGCCGCGAGCTACGAGCCGTCAATGAAATCCAAGCTGACCGAGTCGATTCGCCGTCAGGCCGACGTGAACATCAAACTCGAAGCGCTGGAAGCGCAATGGCTCGAGGCACACGAAGAACTCGAGCAGATCGGCTGACTTGAGTGAGTCCAGGCTAACGCCGTGGCAAGGTTTGCCTCGGCATGCCTTCGTCGTCGTGCAGCACGTGCTTGCGGCCCTTTACGTGGCAGCGGATCGTTGCCACGACCTCGTCCTCAGTCACGTTTTCCGCCACCACGCGGCGGGAGATCTGCCCTTCCGCATCGATCCATTCGACGATTCTGCAGCCACCGCCCCACGGTTGCGGGATAGGTGCTGACACCCGGCAGCCACGCAGATGAAATGATGGGGCTGACGAAGTTTGATTTGCGTGTTTCAAGGCGTCGTCCTTTTCCGCTCGTATCGGGGTTTGTCGCGATAGAAGCATAGAAAAAGGACGCGCCACGTGGGTTACAGGGACTGCACCGATTTTTACGCCACATTACGAAAGGGCCCGATCCCGATCGCGAGTCTTTCGCAAAATCAGTCGAACGCACGCGCCCGGTCGATTGCTTCTTCGATCCGGTCCACGGCGATCACTTCCAGTCCGTCGATAGGCTGTTTCGGCGCGTTCGCCTTCGGAATCAGCGCGATCGAAAAACCGAGCTTGGCCGCTTCCTTCAGCCGGTCCTGACCACGCGGCGATGGCCGGATTTCGCCCGCAAGACCCACCTCGCCGAACACGATCAAGCCCTTGGGCAACGGCTTGTTGCGCAGGGATGACTGAATGGCCAGCAGCACGGCCAGGTCGGCGGCGGGTTCTGTGATCTTCACACCGCCGACTGCGTTCAGGAACACGTCCTGATCGAAGCAGGCAATTCCCGCATGCCGATGCAACACCGCCAGCAGCAATGCCAGCCGGTTCTGCTCCAGTCCCACGGCAAGGCGTCGCGGATTCGGCACGTGGGCGGTATCGACCAGTGCTTGTACCTCCACCAGCAGCGGCCGCGATCCCTCTTGGGTGACGAGCACGCAGGACCCCGGCACGCTCTGCTCATGCTGCGATAAAAACAGCGCCGATGGATTCGCCACGCCACGCAGACCGCGCTCGGTCATTGCGAATACACCAAGCTCGTTGACCGCGCCGAACCGGTTCTTGAACGCGCGCACGAGCCGGAACGACGAATGGGTATCGCCTTCGAAGTACAGCACGGTATCGACGATATGTTCCAGCACGCGAGGTCCGGCGAGATTGCCCTCTTTCGTCACGTGACCGACCATGATGATGGCCGTCCCGGTCTGCTTGGCGATCCGCGTCAGTTGCGCCGCGCATTCGCGCACCTGTGCAACCGATCCGGGTGCCGAAGTCAGCGCTTCGGAATAAACCGTCTGAATGGAATCGATGACCGCCACTTCCGGCCGTTCGGCATCGATGGTTGCCTGGATCCGCTCAAGCTGGATTTCCGCGAGCAGGCGCAAATCGGGCGCCGCGTTACCCGAATCGCCGAGCAAGCCGAGCCGTTGGGCGCGCAATGCGATCTGCGCGCCGGATTCTTCGCCACTGATGTAAAGCGCGGGCCGTTCACGCGCGATTTCCGCGAGCGATTGCAGCAACAGCGTCGACTTGCCGATGCCCGGATCGCCCCCGATCAACACCACGCCGCCCGCGACCAGACCGCCGCCCAGCACGCGATCGAACTCGCCGATACCCGTTGTGAAGCGCGGCACATCCGACGCTTCGATTTCCGACAAACGCTGCACAGGCGATGTCTTCGCCAGCGCCTGGAAGCGATGCGCCGACGGCGACTCCGCCACCGACTCCACCAGCGTATTCCACGCGCCGCAAGCCGGGCACTGGCCCTGCCATTTCGGCGCTTGCCCGCCGCATTCCGTGCATACGTAAAGCGTTTTAACCTTCGCTACTTTCGCCACTCGCCTTCCTGGGTTTCATCGTTACACACACAAACTTGCTGTTATTCAGCCCGCATCGGCACACGTTGCGCGACCGCGCACATCAGCTCGTAGCCGACCGTGCCGCACGCGGCGGCAACGTCATCGACAGGCAGCTTCGCACCCCACATTTCCACATGCGTTCCGATGCCGGCCGTCGGCACCGGCGTCAGGTCCACCGTGATCATGTCCATGGAGACGCGCCCGACAATGCGCGTGAGCACGCCATCCACAATGACAGGCGTGCCTTCCGGCGCGCAACGAGGATAACCGTCCGCATAACCGCACGCCACTACGCCAATGCGCATAGGCGAAGTGACGGAAAACGACGAACCATAGCCCACCGTCTGCCCTGCCGCCACGGTCTGCACGGCGATCAGTTCGGACGCGAACGTCATGGCCGGCTTCAGGCCGATATTCGCGACGTCCTCGGTCCTGCCCGACGGCGACGCGCCATACAGCATGATCCCCGGGCGCACCCAGTCGAAATGCGATCCGGCGTGCCAGAGCACGGCTGCCGAATTCGCCAGGCTGCGCGTGCCGGCAATGCCCTCGGCACCGCGCTCGAACGCTTCCATCTGATGGTCGATGCCGCGAGGACCATCGGCATCGGAGAAATGGGTCATCAACGTGATCTGGCCAATGCCCTGCACCGCCCGCGCCCGTTCCCATGCGGCGCGAAAACGCTCGGGCGCGTAGCCCAGGCGGTTCATGCCCGTATTCATCTTCAGCTGGATATTCACCGGTTTCGACAAGCGCGCCATTTCGAGCATGCGTAACTGTTCGTCGCAATGAACGCCGGTTGTGAGGCTGTACCGGTCGATTACATCGATATCTGTCGGACGAAAAAAGCCTTCCAGCAGGAGAATCGGGCCGGCCCAGCCGAGTTCACGCAACTTGACCGCTTCCTCTAGGTCAAGAAGACCGAAACCATCGGTTGCACGCAATCCGGGGAACGCTCGCGCCAATCCGTGGCCATAAGCATTGGCCTTGACGACGGCCCATATCTTGGATTTCGGCGCATGCGCCCGTGCGATGGCCAGGTTGCTGGCGAGTGCGGCAGTGTGGACAGTAGCGGATAAGGGGCGCGGCATGGAAGGTTCGGTTGGATGAACGGGGAATTCCGCGAAAGCTGGCCGTCGTCGCGGACGGGGCATTTTCAAGGTCGGCGCGGTAACAGCGGACTGTGTTCCGACTGCGCTGGCGCGGTGGCAAACCGCCGCGCTGCGGTTGCACGAGAGACTTCGTACAGAAGACCTGTCAGCTCGCCGATGAACTTAAGACCGCGAACCCGGCACGAAATTCGAAAAGAACACATGTTTCGAATCAATACTTTATCGTCACCCTGATGCCAGCCGATGTTGCGGCACGCATGTCACATGAGCGCCAGGGGACTGTCATGGAGGTTACTGCTAGTCAGAATGCGCCTATTTTCGTGTTATAAAGCCGTGCACACAACCCATTTCAAACAGAAATTGCCTGAACGGGAGCCTGAGCGCGAACCCGGACGCGAAAGACGAGCGCGCCGTGCGGAAACGGGGCGGATCACCCGCAGTGCGGACTAGCATCGGATCAGATGAAAAAGGTTTTTACACCATCATGGCCGCGCAGTTTTTCTCGTCGCTGGCCGACAACGCCCTTCTGATCGCTGCGATCGCCCTGCTGAAAGATCTTCACGCCCCGAACTGGATGACGCCGCTGCTCAAGCTGTTCTTTGTGCTGTCATACGTAGTTCTGGCTGCTTTCGTAGGTGCCTTCGCCGACTCACGGCCGAAGGGTCACGTGATGTTCGTCACCAACTCCATCAAGGTAGTCGGCTGCCTGACCATGCTGATCGGCGCGCACCCGCTGCTGGCGTATGGCATTGTCGGTTTCGGCGCGGCCGCGTACTCGCCCGCGAAGTACGGCATTCTCACCGAACTGCTGCCTGCCGACCGTCTGGTCGCGGCCAACGGATGGATTGAAGGGACGACGGTCGGGTCGATCATTCTCGGCACGGTCATGGGCGGTGCGCTGATCAGTCCGCATATAGCGTCGCACATACTTTCGCTACATATTCCCAAGGTCGATACGCCCGCCGAAGCGGCCATGCTCGTGATCGTGTTCATGTACATCGTCGCCGCGATCTTCAATCTGCGGATCCCCGATACCGGCGCACGTTATCCGAAGCAGGAACATCGCCCGATCAAACTCATCACCGACTTCGCCGATTGTTTCAATGCGCTCTGGCACGACAAGCTCGGGCAGATCTCTTTGGCCGTGACCACGCTGTTCTGGGGCGCGGGCGCGACCTTGCAGTTCATCGTGCTGAAGTGGGCGGAAGTGTCGCTCGGCATGTCACTGTCGGAGGCGGCGATTCTCCAGGCGATCATCGCGGTCGGAGTGGCCGTGGGTGCAATTCTCGCGGCGGCGCGCGTGCCGCTGAAGAAGTCACTGTCGGTGCTGCCGGTTGGCATCATGATGGGCGTCGCGGTGATGCTGCTCGCGTTCTATTCGAAGCATCTCTTCCCGGTGCACTGGGGCATCTATTTTGGTCGCATGCACCTTCCGGGTTACCTGATCGTCGCGTATATCTTCCTGATGATCGTCGGCGGCCTGTCGGGCTTTTTCGTGGTGCCGATGAACGCGCTGCTGCAA
The DNA here is from genome assembly GCF_001557535.2 of Burkholderia sp. PAMC 26561. Lineage (NCBI taxonomy): Bacteria > Pseudomonadati > Pseudomonadota > Betaproteobacteria > Burkholderiales > Burkholderiaceae > Burkholderia > Burkholderia sp. PAMC 26561. Next base: position 2,589,967 of record NZ_CP014306.1, on the reverse strand, counting down.
CATCGCGGACACGTGCTGCTTTCGGCCGGGCATTCGATCGCGGTGCAGAACTTCAACGAGAATCTTTCGGTGCTCGTGATGTTGTGCCTGTATGCCGTGCTCGTCTGGCTCGATGTACCGATTCAATTCGTGATCGTGCTGTTCGGCACCTTTGTCTGCCTGATGATGTACTTCGTCATGCGGCGGCATCAGGCCAATCAGCGCGCGTTCGATTCGGTCGCGCTGATCGGCGAATCACGCCACTGAACCCGGCCGAACCCGGCACGACGCGAGCGAAGCCGGACGCGCGATAATCGGGCTATCCATTTCTCTTCACGCCAGACTCCATGCTCGCCGCCGATCTCTTTTCGTTCGCAAACCGCGTGCGCGAACGCGCGCCGCTCGTCCATTGCCTGACGAATCTCGTTGTCACGAATTTTACGGCCAACGTGCTGCTCGCGATCGGCGCAGCGCCGGCGATGGTCGTCGCGCGCGAGGAAGTCAGCCAGTTTGCGCCGATGGCGAACGCGGTATCGGTGAATCTCGGCACGCTCGACCTGCCGCAAAGCCGCGCGATCCGCGCCGCCGTCGATGCCGCCAACGGCGCGCACAAGCCTTGGATCCTCGATCCGGTCGCGGTCGGCCCGCTGAGCTTTCGCACTGAATTCGCGCTCGATCTGCTCAATGCACAACCCGCCGTGATTCGTGGCAACGCGTCTGAGATCATCAGCCTGTCGGGCGGCGCGTCGAGCGGACGCGGCGTGGACAGCACGGCCCTGGCCGAAAGTGCGCTCGATGCAGCCCAGATCCTCGCGCTGAAAACGGGCGCGATCGTGGCCGTGACGGGTGCGACCGATTACATCACCGATGGCCGGCGGACTGTGGCGTTATCGAACGGATCGGTCTTGATGACGCGCGTGACGGGCGTCGGGTGCGCGTTATCGGCGACGGTGGCAGCATTCGTGGGCGTAGCCGTAGCTGACGAGTTCTGGGCCGCGACCCTGGCCGCCGTCGCGTATTCGAGCATTGCCGGCGAACTCGCCGCCCGCGACGCAGCGTTACCCGGCAGCTTTGCAGTCGCGTATCTGGACAGGCTGGCATCGCTTGCTGAAGACGCGTTCGCCGCCACGCTCGTCCAGCGCGATATCCCGGCCGCCTGAATATGAACCTCGATCTCTCGCTTTATCTCGTGCTCGACCCTGTGCAGTGCGGCGGACATGCGGGCTCGCTCGCCATCGCGCAAGCCGCGCTTGAAGGCGGCGTCACGATCGTGCAACTGCGCGCGCCGCAATGGCACAAGCGCGCGTGGCTCGCGCTCGCCTCGGATCTGCTGCCGATCACGCGCCAGTTTGCCGTGCCGCTGATCATCAACGATCACATCGATGTCGCGCTCGCCTGCGGCGCCGATGGCGTGCATATCGGGCAGAAGGATCTGCCGCCAGCGGTTGCCCGGAAGCTGCTCGGACCGCGTGCGCTGATCGGTCTGTCGGTATCGGATGAACGCGAAGTCGATGACGCCAATCCGCTCGGCACGATGATCGATTACGTCGGCGTCGGACCCGTGTTCGACACCCCCACGAAGCCGGATGCATCGGCGGCGCTGGGTATAGAAGGGTTTGCGGCGCTGTGTGCGCGGTCGTTGCATCCGACGGTGGCTATCGGCGGCATCCAGTTGAGCAACGCCGGGCATGTCAAACGCGCAAAACCGGGCGGAATCGCGGTGGTATCGGCGATCTGCAAGGCCGCCGATCCACGTCTCGCCGCGCAGCAATTGCGCGCTGAAAATTCCCGGACATCATGACCCATTCGATCCCCAACGTTCTCACCATCGCCGGTTCCGACTCGGGCGGCGGTGCGGGTATCCAGGCCGACCTGAAGGCGTTTTCGGCGCTCGGCGCATATGGTTTGTCGGTGATCACCGCCCTTACCGCGCAAAACACGCGCGGCGTGACGGCGATCCACACGCCGGATGCGTCGTTCGTCACGGCGCAACTGGACGCTGTTTTCGACGATATCCGTATCGATGCCGTGAAGATCGGCATGCTCGCCAACGCCGATGTGGTGCGCGCGGTTGCGATAGCGTTGCGTCGATACCAACCGGCGCATGTCGTGCTCGACACGGTCATGATTTCCAAGAGTCATCATGCGTTGCTCGCACCGGAAGCCGTCGCCGCGTTACGCGATGAATTATTGCCGCTGGCCACCATCGTCACGCCGAACCTGCCGGAAGCGGCGGCGCTATTGAACGACGTGTCAGCGGAAGACGAAGAAACAATGGTGCGCCAGGGCGAAGCGCTGCGGGCGATGGGTGCGAAGGCCGTGCTGATGAAAGGCGGCCATCTGAGCGCCCCCGACAGTCCCGACTGGCTCATCGAGGCAAGTGGTTCGCTACGGCTGTGCGGTCCGCGCGTGCCGGTGAAAAACACGCATGGGACGGGATGCACGTTGTCGTCGTCGATCGCCGCGTTATTGCCGCAGCGCGACTCGCTCGCCGCCGCAACCGCCGATGCCAAGCTTTATCTGACCGGCGCGATCGAACAGAGCGCGCGACTCGAAGTCGGGCACGGCGTCGGGCCTGTGCATCATTTCTTCAAGTGGTGGTGAGGCGCGCATAACGCAGCGCGCGTTCGGGCCATTCATCCGGCACGATAAAACCACGCGAGCGCTCGCGCCAGATATCGCCGGCGCTCCGGTCGTAATTTGCGACCATGGTCGGCGATGTCAGCGCGCCGGCATCGAAGGTCAGCGTTCCGGCTTCTTCGTTCGACAACGACCGTTCCGCCAGCCACGCAAGTCTCGGCACAACGGCAAAGGCCTCGTCTCCTTTCGACTCCTGCCACTCCGATACCGTCATCCACCAGCCGCGCAAATGATCGTCGGCGAGTTCGGGGGGCAGCGTCGGCGCGGCGCATTGTCGATAAAACAGCCTGCCCTTGACGAACAGTTCAGCGCGCCACGGTCCTTCGAATCCGAGCGATGCGAATTCATCGCGCGCGCTCAAACCGAGTTGATGATGCAAGAGCCGGTCATGCTTCAGGTCGAAGCGATCCTGCAGATTGGGTCCGACATAATCGGATAACGCGGCCGCACCCTCGCCGATATGCAGATAGAACTTCACGGCAAGCTCCCAATGCAGACGTTCGCGCCGGGCGTTGTGCAAGAGGAAATCGACCTCGCCGAGGGTCTGCCCTGCTGCGCGCAACGGCACGTTGGCGGCGATCAGCCGTGCATTGGGTCCATGCGTCAAAAAGTATTCGAGCAAGGCCTCGGCATAGAGACCGAGCCGTCTCAGCGACGGTTTGCGGACCAGCGCGTGAAGCGCTTCGGGATTGTCATCGAGCGCTTCGAGCCAGCCTGAAACGGCTGCGCGCTTATCGCTTTCGACAGGACACGCCAGCGGCGCGCCCGCATGTGACGCGCTCAGCAAGTCAGGTGAGAACAGTAGCCACGCGAGATCCCGGACGGCAGCATCGTTGAATCGCGCAACCGCGCCGGCGAAGCTCACGCGCCGTTCGCCACCTTCAGCGACTCGCGATAAGTCGCCTGAGCGAGGCATAGGTCGGCCCACGCCTTGGCTTTGTCGGGCAAGCTGCGCAGCAGATACGCGGGGTGATACGTCACGATGACCGGCACGCCCTCATAGTCATGCACCCGCCCGCGCAGCGACGCAATGCTCGCCTCGGTCTTCAGCAGACTTTGCGCCGCGAAACGTCCCAGCGCGACGATCAGCTTTGGCTTCACCAGTGCGACCTGACGCTTCAGATACGGCTCGCAACGCGCGACTTCATCGAGTTCAGGATTACGGTTGCCGGGCGGGCGGCACTTGATCACGTTCGCGATAAACACATTGTCTTCACGCGATAACGCCACCGCATGCAACATGCTGTCGAGCAGCTTGCCCGCCTGCCCGACGAACGGCTCCCCTAGCTTGTCCTCGTTTTCGCCCGGTGCTTCGCCGATCAGCATCCAGTCGGCATCACGGTCGCCCACGCCGAAAACCGAGTTCGTGCGCCGCTCGCATAACTTGCAGCGCTCGCAAACGGAGACGCGGGCGGCAAGCGTGTCCCAGTCGAGGGACGCAATGTCGTTCGCGGTTTCATCGATGGCTTCCGGTTCGGGCGGCATGTGTTGCGGAAGATCGTCGATCCACGGAATGTCATCGAAGGCAGGCGGTTCCTGCGGATCGGACTTCGCCACCACCGGCGCTTCTGACGCTTCTGGCGTTTCTCGCGCTTCTCGCGTTTCTCGTGCAACGTTTCGGCTCTTTTGCGCCGCGGAAAGCACGGCATCGAGCGCGGTCAAGGTCTCGCTGGCGCTACGCTGCGGCGCGCCCGGCGCGGCGCGCTCGAGTTCAGCAAGTTCAGCCGCCGCTGCGCGGTTCAACGGAACGGCTGTCGATCTTTCGGGCGCGACTGCATCGGGTTCCACAGCCGTTTCGACCGGCTGCGTTCCCCGCCTCACCCAGATAGTCCCGAGTCCAAACTCGTCGAGCATCGACTTATGCAGCGCCATCGGCGGCCTCCCTTGAAAACGTCAGGCGCATGACAAGCGCATCCTCGCGCGAACGATGCCGCGCCGGGTAATAGTTCTTCCGACGCCCGATGGTCATAAATCCGAAGCGCTCGTAAAGCCATATGGCGCGCGGGTTCGAGGGCCGCACTTCCAGCAGCACGCCATCGAGCTTCTGGTGCTTCGAAATGCGCACCGCTTCGCGCAACAGCGTCAGCCCGGCGCCCGCATGTTGTGCTTGCGGCGCGACGCAAAGATTCAGCAGATGCATTTCATCGACGACCGGCATGAGCACGCAATAACCGAGCAACGTGCCGGTGACGTGGCGCAGACACACGCCGAAGTAGCCATTGCGCAGCGAATCCTGGAAATTGCCGCGGCTCCACGGAAATTCATACGCAATCTTTTCGATGGCGGCGACTTCATCGAGATCGGCCTCCGTCATGGGAGACAGATAGCGATCGGCGAGCAACACGCCGCTCACCGTAACGGCTCCGCGGCGGAAGCGGCCTGGGAATCCAGTTGAGCGGCGGCGTCTTTGGCTGCCCGCGCGTCCATGCGCTCGGCCGTGGTTTGCGCGACCTTGTTGCGCACATATTCCGGCGCAGCCTGGTCCGGCGCGACCGTGCGGCCGTCGCGAAACGCGCGGAGGCCGGCGAGCGCGACAGGCAAGGCATGGGGAAGCGCATCGAAGTCGACTCGGCATGCGGCCGATTGCTGGAGCGATAAAACATCGCCGAATGCGGCGGCTGCATTGCCCGCAAGCACGAACGGAACATCGGGCGCCGCAATCGCGCCAGGAACATCCAGCGATGCCGCCTGGATCGTGACCCATTCGTTCGTGGCGTCGCCCCAGCGGAAATCTGCCCAGTACGCCTCGTTCATGCGGGCGTCGAGTGCTGCGAGCACGCGTGTGACCGCTGGATCATGCAGCCGCGCGAACTCGGCGCACGCAAGCAAGGTTCCGATTGGGACAACCGGCACACTCAAACCGAACGCGAGCCCCTGCGCCACGCCTGTTGCCGTACGCAAGCCCGTGAACGATCCCGGCCCGGCGCCAAAGGCGATCGCGCTGCAATCGGCGAGCTTAAGACCTGCTTCATCGAACAGTTCGCGGATAGCGGGCAGCAAACGCGTGCTGGAGACCGGCCCGGTCATTTCATGGCTGAACCAGACGCGGATTTCGCCGGAAACATGGTGCGGAGGGTTTCGATATGCCGAGTCGGCCGCCGGACCGGCGACCAGCAGCGCGACCGAGCAGAATTCGGTCGATGTATCGAGAGCGAGCAAAACGGTACGTGTCATAGCCGCTATTGTAATGCGTGGCGTCGGCGTCGAAGGGTGCGTGAGTGCCTGCTCACGCCGGTTCCTGGTAATTCCCTCTGCGACGATTTTGGAATAAACCTTCGAAATCTGCTTTGAGTACGCTTGCTATGATCGATCGCCCTGAACCAGCAATTACGGAGACCAAGAATGAGCGATATCGATGCGCAGTTCGCAAAAGCCCAGGCCGATGTCAAGGATTTGCCTGAACGTCCGGGCAATCTCACCTTGCTGCGCCTTTACGCGCTGTTCAAGCAAGGCAGCGTGGGCGATGCGGACGGCGACAAGCCCGGTTTCGCCGATATTGTCGGGAAGTACAAGTACGACGCCTGGTCAGCGCTAACTGGCACATCGCAGGACACGGCCAAGCAGCAATATGTGGAACTGGTGGAATCGCTGAAAGATGGCGAATCTGCGTAAGCACTGGTAAGAACGCCCGCAACTTTGCAGCGGGTGAAGCGCCAATCGAATCAAACTGTCTTAAAATCTGGCGCAGCGCAACAATTCCCGATATACTGTTGCCTGCGCTTCACTGTGACCGGGTGAGTTGATGTTTGAGGTCAGTTCATCGCACGCAGCGCGGCGCCTCGTAGCGTTTTGCTCCAATCCAGTTTAGAAACTGTCCCCTCCCTGCTAGGCCTTCTTCGGCCGATCATGCATCAGGCTGACGACAACGCCGCCTCGGCCTGTCGAATCCGATACAGCTTCTAACGAAAAGCTCGCCTTCATTGTTGCGAGCTGCCCCCGTTTTTCGATTTGCTCGCTGCTTCTTTGCTCGCTGAATCTGACGACTTGGGTATGCCGATTGGCGCCACACGCCTTATTCCCCGTTTCAAGGATCGACATGACTTCGAGCAACACCAACAGCCCGCTGGACTCCATCGCTGCACAGGCACTAGGCGCCGATACACCCGCCATGCCCGCAGCATCTGCTTCGCCGGCTGCTCCCACCCCCATTTCATCAGTAGCGCCTGTCGCCGCCGCAATCGCTGTGCAGACTGGCCCGAGCTTCGAGTCGCTCGGCCTGTCGCCCGAGATCGTCGTTGCGCTGACCGCTTCCGGCTATCAAGTACCGACCCCGGTTCAGCAGCGCGCAATTCCCGCAGCGCTCGCCGGCCGTGACTTGCTGGTGTCCAGCCCGACCGGTTCGGGCAAGACGGCAGCGTTCATGCTGCCGGCTATCGAACGTTTTTCGCAACTCGAAAAAACCAAGGCCGCAGCTCCCCGTGAGCCGCATGACCCGAATGCGCGTCCGGCACGCCGCCAGCAGCCGGTCGCTCGTCCGACCATGCTGGTTCTGACGCCCACGCGCGAACTCGCCATGCAGGTTACCGCTGCTGCAACCACGTACGGCAAGCACCTGCGCCGGCTGCGTACCGTCAGCATCCTGGGTGGCGTTGCCTATGGCCAGCAATTGATGCTGCTCGCGAAGAACCCGGAAATCCTGGTTGCAACGCCGGGCCGTCTGCTGGATCACCTGGAACGCGGCCGTATTGACCTGTCGCAACTGCAAATGCTCGTGCTCGACGAAGCCGACCGCATGCTGGACATGGGTTTCATCGACGACATCGAGACCATTGTTGCCGCTACGCCCGCTTCGCGTCAGACGCTGCTGTTCTCGGCGACCATCGACGGCAAGATCAGCTCGCTGACCGGCCGCCTGTTGAAGAACCCGGAACGCATCGAGATCATTCAAAAGCTCGAAGCACAGAACAACATTGCGCAGACAGTGCATTACGTCGATGACCGCGATCACAAGGATCGTCTGCTCGACCATCTGTTGCGCGATGAAGGCCTCGACCAGGCTATCGTTTTCACGGCAACCAAGAACGACGCTGACCAACTGGCTATCCGTCTGTCGGACGCTGGTTTTGAATCGGCTGCACTGCACGGCGATCTGCCGCAAGGCGCGCGTAACCGCACGATCCGTGCGCTGCGTGAACGCAAGGTGCGCGTGCTGGTGGCAACCGATGTCGCGGCTCGCGGTATCGACATCCCCGGCATCACGCACGTGTTCAACTACGATCTGCCGAAGTTCGCGGAAGACTATGTTCACCGTATCGGTCGTACGGGCCGTGCTGGCCGTACGGGCACGGCAATCAGCCTCGTGCACCATGCAGAGCAAGGCGCGCTCAAGCGCATCGAGCGTTTCGTTCGTCTGCCGTTGGCAGTGAGCGTCATTGTCGGCTTCGAACCGCGTCGTTCGGCTCCCGCTGGTGGCGGTGGTCGTCCGGGCTTTGGCGGCCGTGGCCGTCCGGGCGGTGGTGCAGGTGCTGGCGCGGGCCGTCGTTTTGGTAGTGGCGGCGGCAGCAGCAGCGGTACGGGCAAACCGGGTGGCTGGGGCAACAAGCCGGCGAGCGCTGGTGCACGTGACTCGCGTGATGGTGGTTCGCGTGACGGCTATCGCAGCGGCGGTGGATCGCGTGATGGCGGTTCGGGCTTCGGCGGCGGTTCGCGCGATGGTTATGCAGCACGTCGCAATGACGGCCCGCGCGCTCCGCGTCGTGGCAGCTAAATGTAGCCAGAGCGTGGCGTGCGCCTTGCACGCCTTGTTCGATTAAAAAAACCGATGCCCTCGTGCATCGGTTTTTTTTCGCCTGTGGTCGACGTTTCACGATGTGGAAAGAGGTTGCGGGCGGCGAAATTGTTGGTGCACGGCACAAATTTCGGAATCTCAGGATGAAAGAGGTCATTTCTCGATGTGAAATTTCTGCTCCATCCTTATGATTTATATATACTATTTTTATGTGAAATCTCCGTTTAAAGGCTGGATCGGATGTCTTCATCTCACTAGACTCTTATATAAGAGTTGAGCAACAGGAAGCAGCACCGCCCTGCTTGTTCGGCCAGATGACCATCCGGTTACTTATCAGCAATCAAAGGAGAAACGCCATGTCGCGTCAACAACAAGCTCAGGAACTCCAGAAGCAATGGGATACGGACCCGCGTTGGAAAGGCATCACGCGCAGCTACTCGGCCGATGACGTCGTGCGCCTGCGCGGCTCGGTGCCGGTGGAACATACGCTGGCAAAACGCGGAGCGGAAAAACTGTGGGCATCGATCCATGAAGAGCCGTTCGTCAACGCACTCGGCGCGCTGACGGGCAACCAGGCCATGCAGCAAGTGAAAGCGGGCCTGAAGGCAATCTACTTGTCCGGTTGGCAAGTGGCAGGCGACGCGAACGTCGCGGGCGAAATGTATCCGGACCAGTCGCTGTATCCGGCAAACTCGGTGCCGCTCGTCGTCAAGCGCATCAACAACACGCTGACGCGCGCCGATCAGATCCAGTGGTCGGAAGGCAAGAACCCCGGCGAGGAAGGTTATCTCGACTTCTTCCAGCCGATCGTAGCCGATGCCGAAGCCGGTTTCGGCGGCGTGCTGAATGCGTTCGAACTGATGAAGGCAATGATCGAAGCCGGCGCGGCCGGCGTGCATTTCGAGGACCAGTTGGCATCGGTGAAAAAATGCGGACACATGGGCGGCAAGGTGCTGGTGCCGACGCGTGAGAACGTCGCCAAACTCACGGCCGCGCGACTGGCCGCCGACGTGTCAGGCACGCGCACGATCCTGCTTGCACGGACGGATGCCGAAGCCGCTGACCTGGTCACATCGGATGTGGATGAAAACGACAAGCCTTTCCTCACCGGTGAACGCACTATCGAAGGATTTTTCCGCACGAAGCCGGGCCTGGAACAAGCGGTATCGCGTGGTCTTGCATACGCACCGTACGCCGACATGATCTGGTGCGAAACCGGCAAGCCGGATCTGGCATATGCGAAAAAATTTGCCGAAGCGATTCATCGCGAATTTCCGGGCAAGCTGCTTTCATACAACTGCTCGCCTTCGTTCAACTGGAAGAAGAATCTGGACGATGCGACCATCGCGAAGTTCCAGAAGGAACTCGGCGCGATGGGCTACAAGTTCCAGTTCATCACGCTCGCCGGCTTCCACGCGTTGAATTATTCGATGTTCAATCTCGCCCACGGCTATGCGCGCAACCAGATGAGCGCGTTCGTCGAAATGCAGGAAGCGGAGTTCGCCGCGGCTGAAAAGGGATTCACGGCTGTGAAGCATCAGCGTGAAGTGGGCACGGGGTATTTCGATGCCGTCACGCAGGCGGTCGAAAAAGAAGCCTCGACGACGGCGTTGCACGGTTCTACCGAAGACGAACAGTTCTTCGAGGAAAAAGTGGCTTAAAAGGCTACGCTTGGTTTGAGGCTTGACGTTTAAGGCTTGCAAAGGGCATACGGTCAAAAACCGTATGCCCTTTTCTACGTGGCTGACACCGCTGCTGTTCAGCCCGCCAGCCAGGCCTGCCCTTCCGCCTTCATTCTCTTCTCCAGGTCGCTACCTTTGGTGGCGAAGGTCTTTTGTACAGGAAAGCCGCTTTTCTCGAGCAGATAAGCGAGCGGTGCGTATTCGCGCGGGTGCTTTTCAACGGCCGCTGCGTCAATCTCGACGATACCGCGCGGGAACGTGAACGACCCCATGTCGTAAATGCTCTGGCGCCTCACGATCTTCCAGACGCCATTGCGCTTTTCGACCCGATCGTAGAAGCGGTTGTGCGAACTGCAGCCCAAGCCAAGGCGAACATTCTCGCCAACGATCATTGCGTTGGTCTCGACGATGGCCTTGTTGCCGTTGAACTCGACCACCGGCCCCGCGATGAAATGCTTGGTGCGCAAATCGGAGGCGCCCATTTTCATTGATCCATCGACGAAATCGCTGAAGCGGCCGTCGAACCAGGTGATCTCGATAGTGCCGTCAGAATGGAACAGTTCGCGCAGCTCGTCCCATTGCGCGAGATCGCGGTGAATCCATCCGGTCATCAAATCTGCAATGCTGAGCCGGTCTTCCAGGTACGTTTGCACAGTCAATCTCCTTCTAACGCGAGTGGGCAGCGAATTCTCGATCGCCGCAACGTGAACGTAGTGTCACGCATTGGAGCCGTATCGTTAAGTAGATTGATATGATCGATTAATCAATTTTTCTGATGAGTGATCGATCGTGGACCTGCGTCATCTCCGTTATTTCGTTGCCGTTGCAGAAGAGAAGCACTTTGGTCGCGCGGCACAACGTCTGCACATCGTGCAGCCTGCGCTGAGCATGCAAATACGCTCGCTCGAAGAAGAAATTGGCGGCGCACTTTTTGTACGCACGAGCCGGAACGTCGAACTCACGCAGGCGGGATCCCTTCTTCTGGTAGAAGCGCGGCGCACGCTTGCGCAAGCCGAGCGCACGAAAGACATTGTGCAGCGATCGCTGCGGGGCGAGACCGGCACGGTCAGGGTCGGCTTTGCGGGCAACGCCGTTGTGACCGGCAAGCTGACAGACAACTTGCGCGCGTTTCGCCAACGCTACCCCGATGCGGAATTGCAGCCGGTCGAAATGTCGCCGCATTTGCAGAGCGAGGCCATCCTTGCGGGCCAACTCGATGTCGGATACAGCCCGAGTCTGGGGTCGACGCCAGACCCGCGACTCATCGTGGAAAAGATTGGAGCGTGGCCGTTGCTGATCGCCATGGCAGAGGATCATCCGCTGGCGAAAAAGAAACGCGTATCGGTGAAATCGTTGGTCAGCGAAACGCTCATTCTTTACGGTCTCAATGAAGGCGAAAAGAGCGTGGCGATGCTGAGCGCGCAAATGGGTACGCAGTCCAAGGCGGTGCATCGGGTGTCGAGCACGTTGACGGTGCTCGCGCTCGCAGGGGCAGGGTTCGGCGTTGCCATTGTCCCCGCGCCGGTTGCTCGCGTCGCGATTCCAAACCTGACTTACCGGCCGATCATAGAAACGGAGATGTCGGCGGATCTGATGCTGTTAAGTCGTGCCAACGAAACCAGTGGAGCCGTCCTCGCCTTCCTCGCGCTTGCACGTGAAAACAGATAGACGACGCCCCGCTGCGGCGTTATCGATACACGATCACCGGGATCTTCGTATGCGTCAGGACGCGCTGCGTTTCGCTGCCGATCAGCAAGCTTCCCAGCCCGCGTCGTCCGTGCGACGCCATGAAGATCACATCGCAGCCATCACGCTCGGCGATATCGATTATTCCGATGTAGGGCGCCGACTCGACGCTCGTCACGGCATCGCAGGAAACGCCCGCGGCGGCCGCAGCCGCTTCAACCGCGGCGAGATGCTCACGCGCCTCACGCTCCGATCGCTCATGGAAGTCGCTGGGCGGTTCGACCGCGACATCGGCGAAAGGGGAATACGGATAGAGCGGCAAGCAGGCGTAGGCCGTGATCCGCGCGCCCACCGATTGCGCCAGGTCGATCGCGCCGTCGATGGCCTTCTGCGACAGGATCGACCCGTCCGTCGGAACGAGAATGTGCTTGAACATGGCTGGCTCCCCGCCGCTCCGTGTGGTCTTCCATTGTAGTAACGGAATCGGAGAACGCCCAAGCCAACCCTGAGTTATCGCGCTCGCCTGTAACTCACCCAGTCGCCATGATCGATACGCGGCAGCCCCTGCACGGCCGCGTCGCTCACCGGATAAACCAGACATTCGATCGTCTCGGCAGGTCCATCGAGCCCCACCGTCATGTGCATATGCTCACTACGAAAGAGTCCGCTGATACCCGGCACGACTTCCTCGATTTCATCGAGTACGGGAACGAGCGTATCTTCTATCCGATAAACATCGCCATGAACCGATGAGGCGTCGGCATCAAGAACCACGCCCGGATATGCGCCGAAATCATAAAGCCGGCCATGGATACGGCCCGAACCGACGAGCACCGGGTCCGCGACGCCATTGCGCTCGGCCGCGCGGTGAATGTCATTGCTCTCCCCGGCCCGCAGCGTGCCGTAGACGAATACGTGTTGCATGCGCTTGATTCCTTGAATTATCGATTGCAGACAAGCCAGCGCATTATGCCAAGAGCAGAAACAGCACTGCATTGACTATCATGATGAAATTCGTCGAGAGACCGCATGCTTATACACGCCCGCCAGCAGACAGAAAGCCCGACCGCCGAGGAAGTCGAGCACCTCGACATTCCGGCCGAATCGTCGCCTACGCCCGCACACCCCATCCGCGTGCGTTCGCGGCCCGTGCCGGCGGGCGTCCGGATCGCGCGTCATACGCATGCGTGGGCGCAGGTCGCGTGTACGACGCGCGGCGTGTTGCGGATCGCCGCAGAAGGTTCTACATGGATGGTGCCGCCATCGCGGGCTATTTGGGTACCGCCCAACGTCACGCATGAAGTGGTGATCGTGGAAGACGCGTTCCTGCGAACGCTTTATATCGATGAAAGCGTCGTGCCCGAAGGACTCGATGCATGTCGCGTGGTGGAAGTATCGCCGCTGCTGCGCGAAGTGGCGGTCGCACTGAATGACACATCCATCTCACGCGAACGTGAACGGCTGCTTGGAACCCTCGCGCTCGACGAGATCACGCGATCCCGCCCCCTTCCCCTCTCCATCCCCATGCCCACGGACAAACGCTTGCTCGCGTTGTGCGAAGCGGTGCTGGAGGACCCCGCTTCCGCCGATTCGCTCGAACATTGGGCGACGCTTGTGGGTGCAAGCACGCGCACGATCGCGCGTTTGTTCCGTCGCGAGCTGGGCGTGAGTTTTTCGCAATGGCGGCAACAGGCAGTGCTGGCGCGCGCCATTCCGTTGCTGAGCCAGGGACGACCGCTTGCGCAAGTCGCGCTGCTGCTGGGCTATCAGAGCCAGAGCGCATTCTCAGCCATGTTCAGGCGTGCGTTCGGCGAAAGTCCACGCGCGTTTTTTGTCCGCGATAGCGAGCCGCGCGACGTGGCGGACCGTTGACGAAAGGGATTAATTCAGCTTGTCAGACGCTGCGCACCATGTGCCGGATCGCGCCGAACTGTGCGAGCCGAGAACCCGCGGGCTTATAGCCCATTCGAACATAAAGCCGGGCCGCGGGGTTATCGACGAAAACGCGCAATTGCGTTTCTTTCAATCCACGTGCGCGCGCCCATCGGTGAGCCGTGTCCAGGAGGAACGTGCCTGCGCCCGTGCGGCGCCAGCCTTCGACGACCTGAACATCGCGTATATGAAGCGACTCGTCTTCTTCGGTCACCCGCATCACGCCAATGGCTTTGCCATCGCACTCGAGCACGAAGTTTTCGGATTCCCGCCAGCTCCCGAGGAACAGGTCGCTGCGCCACACGAGGTTGTGGCGTCGATAGTAGCCGTTCATGTTGTTGCGCGTGAGCGCTTCGGCGAACGAAAAATCGTCCATCGACGCGAGGCGCAGCATAAACGGCGAGAGGGCTTCGGTGGGATCGAGCATTGCGCGATAAAAGCACTGAATCAGGTCACCACACTAAGTCAGCTCGCGCCCGCTGGCAATGGAGAGTTTTCCGGGCACACGCTTTTGACGACGTTTGTCGCGCCTGTTCAACAGGGTAAAACACGCCAGCGTGAAAAGCGGACGCTCAACGAAAAAAATCCAGCGTAGGCTGGATTTTTTCTTACAACTCGTTGGCGGAGCGGACGGGACTCGAACCCGCGACCCCCGGCGTGACAGGCCGGTATTCTAACCAACTGAACTACCGCTCCACTTCTTTTCATCGGCTTGAGAGGTTGGTCGACTCATCAAGCTTGCAGCGCTTCTAGCAGCCGCCGATGTTTTGGCGTCCCCTAGGGGATTCGAACCCCTGTACTCACCGTGAAAGGGTGATGTCCTAGGCCTCTAGACGAAGGGGACATAAACTTTTCAGTTAATGTCTTTACTATTTTCGCTTAAACCCTGATTATTTTCTGATTAACCATGATTAACGACTTCTTAATCATTCGAATCGTTTAATCAGTTTGTTTCAGTGATCAGCGAAGAACGACATTATAAACAGCTTTTTGTACCTTGTGAAGTGTTTTTTGTCCGATGCCTTGGCGTTTCAACTGACTTCACTCTATTCCGTGGTGGAGGTAAGCGGGATCGAACCGCTGACCTCTTGCATGCCATGCAAGCGCTCTCCCAGCTGAGCTATACCCCCCTTGCAGAACAGAAACGAGATTTTAAAGGGGGCTATTGAAGTTGTAAATACCTTTCGCCACAGCTTCTGAAAATAAATCGTCTTCAGGGTGCAAAACGGACACGTGAATCAGACACCGTTCGTGCCCGTTCCAAATTGCCGGCGCGAGCACGTCCGTTGCCAGGATCAGGGGGCACCCTTTTCCAGCCGCGCCAGCACCGTTTCGCGTCCGAACAACATCAACACGGCGTCAATAGAGGGCGTATGCGTGGTGCCTGCGACCAGCAGACGTACGGGCATGGCCAGATGCGGCATCTTGAGCTTATGGCTCGCCAGCGTGGCTTTGAATGCCGCCGAGATCGCCTCCTTGTTCCATTCAACTTCGCTCAGTGCATGGCGCAGGTCGGCCAGCGCCGGACGCACGGCGTCGGTGACGTGCTGCTCGAGCGCAGCCGGGTCGATCACGGGTTCGCGATAGAACATGGCGGCGTTCTCGGCAATCTCCTTTACCGTCGATGCACGATCCTTCAGCAGCCCGATCACGAGCTCGAGTGCCGGCCCTTGTTCCAGCATGGCCGCATCGATGCCCAGGTCCGCCAGGAACGGCTTGGTGAGCATCTCGAGCCGTGCGTTGTCGGCTTCCTTGATGTAGTGCGCATTCAGCCAGTTCAGACGGTCTGGGTCGTATTGCGCCGGGGACTTGCCCAGATGGTCGAGATCGAACCACTCCACAAACTGTTCGCGCGAGAAGATTTCCGCGTCGCCGTGCGACCAACCCAGCCGCGCCAAATAGTTCAGCACCGCTTCCGGCAGGTAACCGCTGTCGCGATACCCCGTCACGCTAACCGCGCCGTGACGTTTGCTCATCTTCTCGCCCTGCTCGTTGAGCACGGTCGGCAAGTGCGCGTACACCGGCACCTCGCCATCCAGCGCACGCAGGATGTTGATCTGCCGCGGCGTGTTGTTCACGTGGTCATCGCCGCGAATCACGTGGGTGATTTTCATGTCGAGGTCGTCCACGACCACGCAGAAGTTGTACGTGGGCGTGCCGTCCGGACGCGCGATCACCAGGTCGTCGAGTTCGTCATTCGAGATCTCGATGGTGCCCTTTACCGCGTCGTCCCAGCTCACCACGCCGCCAATCGGATTGCGGAAGCGGATCACGGGCGACACGCCTTCGGGAATGGGCGGCAGCACCTTGCCCTCTTCGGGGCGCCACGTGCCGTCGTAACGGGGCTTCTCGCCGGCGGCGCGCTGGCGTTCACGCAATGCGTCGAGTTCTTCCGTCGACATGTAGCAGTGGTATGCAAGGCCCTTGTCGAGCATCTGCTTGAGCACTTCGCGATACCGCTCCATGCGCTGCATCTGATAGATCGGACCTTCGTCATAGTCGAGGCCGAGCCATTCCATGCCCTCCAGAATGGCGTCCACGGATGCGTCGGTTGAACGTTCCAGGTCGGTGTCCTCGATACGCAACACGAAAACGCCCTTCATCTTGCGCGCGAACGCCCACGGATAAAGCGCGGAGCGAATGTTGCCGAGGTGGATGAAGCCTGTGGGGCTGGGAGCGAAACGGGTACGGACTTGGGTCATGTGCGGTGTGCTCGATAGCTCAAATGCGCATGCCGGCACGGACTGCCAGACAGGCGATACATCGGGGAACGGCTTGGGGCAAAGTGTTTTCGCGCCGTGTTCCGCGCGGTTACTGATTAACACTGCAAGC
Source organism: Burkholderia sp. PAMC 26561 (assembly GCF_001557535.2). Lineage (NCBI taxonomy): Bacteria > Pseudomonadati > Pseudomonadota > Betaproteobacteria > Burkholderiales > Burkholderiaceae > Burkholderia > Burkholderia sp. PAMC 26561. The sequence goes on along the minus strand of NZ_CP014306.1, from coordinate 2,573,488 downwards.
GCTCAATGCGAGATGGAATTATACCTGCCGGGGACTTTCGACCTGCGGCGGCCGGTCATCATGTTTTATCATGTCCGCCGCTACAGGACGACGTATCCGAACGGCCAGGTCCGCCGACCGGACGCGCGCCTCCCGCTTGATCCGCTTGATCTGCTTAAATACGCTTCGTTCGCCGCACAGCAGGAGAACTCCTTGAAATCGCCGCTTTCCCCAACGCTCCCCCCTTTGCCTCGCCTGTCCGGCTTGTCCCGCCGGGCGTTCTCTCTCGGCTGCGCGTCCGCGGTCCTTAGCGCCTGCACGACGGCTACCACATCTCAAACATCGTCCAGTTCAGCGGGGACATCGGGCGTCACGCCGGCTTCGCCGGTCGCGACATCGCCGCAGCGACCCGTCCGCATCGGTCTTGCACTCGGCGGCGGCGCGGCGCGCGGGTTCGCGCATATCGGCGTGATCAAGGCGCTCGAAGCGCGCAACGTGAAGGTGGACCTGCTGAGCGGCACGAGCGCGGGATCGGTGATCGCGGCGTTATCGGCATCGGGGATGAACGGGATTGCCATCAACAAACTCGCGCTCACCATGGACGAAGCGTCGATCAGCGACTGGGCCATGCCGTTTCGCACGCGCGGTTTCCTGCAAGGCGTGGCGCTGCAGAATTACCTGAACAAGACGCTCGATAACAAGCCGATCGAGAAGATGGCGAAACCGCTCGGGATCGTTGCAACCGACCTGAAAACCGGCCAGCCGATCCTCTTCCAGCGCGGCAATACGGGCATTGCCGTGCGTGCATCGTGCAGCGTGCCGTCGATCTTCGAGCCCGTGAAGATCGGCGGCCACGAGTATGTGGACGGCGGACTGGTGAGTCCGGTGCCGGCCGCTTTTGCGCGCAAGATGGGTGCGGACTTCGTGATCGCGGTGGATATTTCAGCGCGTCCGGAAACGGCGCTGACGCAGAGCTCTTTCGACGTGCTGATGCAGACCTTCACGATCATGGGCCAGACCATCAAGGCCTACGAGCTCGATAAATACGCCGACTTCGTCATTCGCCCGAACCTCGCCGCCATGAGCGGCAGCGACTTCAGTCAGCGCAATGCGGCGATCCTGGCGGGCGAAGAAGCCGTTGCCAGGATCTGGCCCGATCTGCAACGGCAACTGGCGGCCAAAGGCGCTGCCGTCTGAGAGGACGGAAGCGCCCAGGGGCCTTAGTGCGACGGCGCGTCTCGCAGCGCCTTGACCTTCGCCGCGGTGACATCGCCGGGTTGGCCGCCCCAGCCTGAACGAAGATAGTTCGCGAGTTGCGCAAGTTCTTCGTCGTTGAGCGTCTTGGCGAACGCCGGCATTGCCTGCAGGCTCTCCGTGCCTGGGAACGCCGACGCTTCCACGCCGTCGAGCATCGCGACGAGCATGTTGTGCGGATCGGCCTGACGCAGCGTGGAACTGCCTTGCATCGATACCGACACGTGCGGCTTGCCTTCCCCGCCGAGTCCGTGACACCCCGCGCACACCGCGACGTAGGTGTTGCGGCCAGCGGCGACCTGAGCGGCATCCGCCGATCCCGGCTGTACGGGTGTTGGCGGCGGCGGTGCGTCGCCCAGCAGATAAACCGACATCGCGCGCAAGTCGCCCGGCGACAGATATTGCGTGCTCAGATAAACCACCGGATGCATCTCTCCGAACGCGGGTCCCTGACGGCTGATCCCGGTCGCGAAGAATGTTTGCAGGTCGGCGCCGGTCCATCCGCGCGCGACGAGCGCGGCGGGTGTGATATCCGGTGGAACGACGCGTCCGAGATCCGATCCGTGCAGCGCCTTCGCCCCGTTCATCTGCCCGAACGCGCCACGCGGCGTGTGACATTCGGCGCAATGGCCCAGCGCGTTAGCCAGATATTTCCCGCGCGTCCAGTCAGCCGACGTTCCAACGGATGCATCCGGCAAGCTGTCTTTCAGGAACAGCATGTTCCAGAACATCACGGCAAACCGCATGTTGAACGGGAACTTGAGGTCGGGCTTGAGGTTCGGCACAGCAGCCGGTTTTTGCGCCATCAAGTAGGCGTAAATGTCGTCGCTGTCCGCACGCGTCATTGTCCGGTACGACGTGTAGGGCATCGCCGGATAGAGCTGGCCGTCGGGCGTCACGCCATCGTGCAGGGCCTTGTAGAACTCGGCCGCCGTCCATTTGCCGATGCCATGCACCGGGTCCGGCGTGATGTTCGTGCCATAGAAGGTGCCGAACGGCGAACCGAGGCGCACGCCGCCCGCAAACGGTGCGCCGCCGGGACTCGTGTGGCACGCGGCGCAATCGGCGGCCTTCGCAAGATAACGGCCGTGTGCGATCTGATCGGGCGTGGACGTGCGCGCATCGACGGACGTATTGTCGGGTGTCTTGCTACACGCTGCCAAAGTAGACAGGGCCGCGATGCATAACGCCAGGGCGCCAAGACGAAGTGAGGATGTCGTGCTCATGCGGAATCCTTGACGAGCCCGGGCGTGTTCATCACAACGTCCTTTACCGCTTCGTAATAGCGTACATAGCCTGTGCATCGGCAGATGTGGTTGTCGAGCGCCTTCATGATCTCGCTATCCACCGATGCCTTCGAGATCGGCTCGCGCTTCAGACGTTCGATAAAAACCGTCGCAGCATTGACGAATCCCGGCGTGCAGTACCCGCATTGAAAACTGAAGTGCTCAAGGAATTTTTGCTGCACCGGCGAGAGTTCGACAATCTCGCCTTGCTCGTTCTTCGAACCGTGACCTTCGATGGTCCGGATCTTCTTGCCATCGAAGAAATGCGCGCCCGTGATACACGAACGCACTTCCTCGCTGGTTCCGTCGGGCTTGTCGAGAATCACCACGCACGCGTGGCAGACGCCCTGCCCGCAGCCGAGCCGCGAGCCCGTCAGACCGACGTATTCGTGCAGGAAGTCGATCATCATCAGCCCGTCGGGCGTCTGGACCGGACCGGTCGCCACCCCGTTGATGGTGAGCGACAGAGGCTTCATCTGGATCATGCTGGTTTGATTAGGGGCCGTCATGCGAGCGCCTCCTGAATGTTTTGGGGCGTGACAGGCAAGTCGTTGAACCGATGCCCGATAGCGTGCGCAATGCCGTTGACGATTGCTGCCACCACCGGAATCATCACCACTTCCGCAATGCCCTTCGGCGGATCGGTTTCGGACAAGGGCGGCAGCACTTCGCCGGTCTGGGTCCAGACGGCGACATCGCTTGCGCGCGGCAGGTGATAGCGGTTGAAGTTCCAGGTGCCGTTGCCGGGACCTTCCTCGTAAAGCGGCAAATACTCGTGCAGCGCGTGGCCAATACCCATCGCCAGGCCGCCCTGCAACTGGCCCGACACGAGTTCCGGCGAAAGCATGTTGCCGCACTCCATGATCGAGTGATGCGAGAGCAGATCCACGCGGCCGCTTGCTTCATTGACCGAGAGTTCGACCAGCGTTCCGACCGCGCTGTAATACGTCACGGCCGCGTTATTGCGCTGAACAGGCGCGATGAAAACGCGCTTGCGGTTCACAGCGTGATACGCGGGCGCAGCGGGTGCGGCTTCGCCCTTGTTGGCTTCCCCTTTTTTGGCTTCCCCTTCGCCGAAGAGCAGCGACAACCCGTCTATTGGCAAACGGTCCGTTGCGCCACGGATGTCGAACTCGGCTTCGGTCCATTGCCACCGGTTGAACACGTGCACGACCGCGCCGGTGACGAGCCCGAGTTCGTGCGCCTTCTTCGCAAGTTGTTCTAGCGGCAGGGGTTCGAGACCCGCCGCGGTCAGCTTGCCGTCCACCCAGCGCGCATCTTCGCGCCGGACGACCAGCGGCGCAGCCTGACCGCCGCCAATACCGCCACCCCAGATGGACATGGCTGCCGGCCACAAGCCATGAGTGAAGACGACGCGCGCTGCTTCATGCGTGCTGTGCGTGAAATAGAACGCCGAATTCGTGGCACTCGAAGGCGATGCCAGCTCCGGGGTCCATCGCGGATTCGCCGACACTTTGTCCTGCTCGGCTTGCGACATCATGTACGGGTCGCCGCTCGTGATCATCGGCAATTCGGGCCAGTCGACAATTGCCATGCGAACCACCGCCGCCGGCTTGCCGAGCCACTTCGCGCACGCGATTGCCTGCGACGTGGAAATGCCCGTGCCGATTTCAGCGGCGGTATGCTGCAGCTTGATCGTGCCGTCGGCCGCGATCTCGACCTTAGCAAAAGAAGCCTCCGCGCCCGTGCCGAAATCTTTCTGCACGCAGGCGAACCCCACGCCGTACCGGTTGCCCGGATGCGCGAATTCGTACTCGGCCTTCTTCTTCGCGCGTTCGGTCCAGAGCGGATGAACCTTGGCTTTCTGCAGGACTTCGTCGACGCGAATCGCGCCCGCCGGGATCGCGCCCTGCGTGTTTTTCATACCCGAACGCAGCGCGTTTTTCAACCGCAAATCGATGGCGTCCGTTTCGAGCTGCCCGGCCAATTCATCGATCAGCATCTCGGTTGCAGCCATGGTCTGCAGCGTGCCATAACCGCGCGCGGAACCGGCATCGATTGCACGCGATGCGGTCGCCACACCCAACAGATCGCTTTTCGGAAAGTAATAGATCGACTGCGCGGCCGACGCGCCCACCATCGCGACCGATGGTGAAAAATTCGAACGCCCGCCGCCGTTGACTTCGAGCTCGGCGTTGAACGATTGCAGCATGCCGGTTTTCTTATCGACACCGATCCGGTAGTGCATCTTCGACGCATGACGCTTGATGGAAGTCTGGAACTGCTCGTAGCGGTCAAAGGCAAGGCGCACCGGCCGGCCATCGCCGTACATGGCGGCGACAAGGCCGTAGAACGGCACGTTGTAGTGATCCTTCGACCCGTAACCGACGGTTGATACCGGGTGCACGAAGAGGTTTTTCACCGGAAACCGGCACTTCGTCGCCATACCCGCGGCGCTTGCTGCGACTTCGGTCGGCCCTTGCGTGGGCACAACCATGTGCAGCGACTGCGTTGACGCGTCGTACCAGCAATTCGCGTTGTCGGCTTCGAGCGCGGCGGTATCGACGGATTGCGTCGTGTAGTGACGATCCAGCACCAGCCAGTCTGCCGGCGGATGGTCCAGTTCATCGCGCAACTTCTCGGCATGGAACATGCCCTGCTGATCGAGCTTGCCGCTTGCATTGCCGGCGGCCCACAGCGGCTCGTGCTTGCGCATCGCGCTTGGGAAAAGCATGGTGTCTTTCAAGCTCGAGAACGTGTCCTCGTCGAACGGGGTCGCACCGCCGACGCGCACGAAGCGAAACGTGCCCCATGGATCGCGTTCGAGCGGCCCGGTCTTCGCGCCGTAGCGAATGACGTCTTCGTGGAACTGCAGCGCGTCTTTCGCGAAGCGAAAGCGCGCGAAGTCGTGATAGATCAGCATCGCGACGGCATGGCCCAGATAGGCCGGCGTCTTGCCCTGAGGCAGGAGCATGTCGTCGCCATAGAAGGCGGGGAACGCGAGACCGTCACGCGCCAGATCCTCGGCCGTGACGATCCGGTCGGGTTTCAGTTCGTCGCCAAGCAGGCCGAGATCGAAGCCCTCATAGGTCCGGTCGGCCTGCGTCGTGCGCAAGATCAACGCATGGGACTGCTGGTTCGGCCAGTGCGGCATGTCAGCGGCGCGTACGTCACGAGCAAACACCTTGGACCCGGTGACCTTTGCAATCCCGTCGATACGAAACTTCGCGCGGCCGGTCGCCGCATCCCATTGGATCGGCGTCAGCACCTTTTCTTCAAACAACGCGGCGAAAGCGCGACTGCCAAGCGGCGCGATGATGACAGTCAGTCCTGCAACGACGCTCGCCTTAAGAAAACCACGACGCGATCGGTCGAGTTCCCCCATATCACTCTCCTCACCCAAGCGACTCAACGCCCTTAGGTCACATTCAATCAAATTCCGGAACTTATTTCGGATTCCGAAACTATTAACTTTTAGAACCAGCCGTTTATTCGTTGCAAAGGAAGAATGACGGGGTTAAAAAGCGCTTCCGATCCTAAACGCACTTCGGTTCGTCAGGGTGCAAGGATTTGCAGCAGCCTGTTTCGAATTTCAACATGCGCTTTTATTCACTTCGAAACGCTTTGACGGCATTTGCGTGATTGGCTGCGGCAGGGAGCCGCAGTCAGCGTGAAAAGCTGGCGATTGTACGTGGCAAGGTTGCCTGCAGGCAGCGATCAGGGTGTCAAGTTTTGTCTTGAGCGCGTCAGCGTGCCTGAGTTGTTTCGATCAACGACAAAAGCCCGCCTTCTTTCGAAAGGCAGGCATGTGTTGCTGGCTGGCGCGTATTTACCTATCAGCCGGCATCAGCTCATTTCGAATAATTTAATTGTCGCCGTTGCCACCAATCGTGGCGCTAACTCGCTGGCGCAGATCCACGCCGTCGATGGGGAACGTCGCTTCGATTCGACGAGCGCCGGTATAACGCTTTTCCCAATAGCTGTTGTCCATGTCGTCGACACGGATCGTGCTGCCCGTGGACGGCGAATGCACAAACTTGTTGTCGCCAATATAGATGCCGACATGCGAGAACGAACGGCGCATTGTGTTGAAGAACACCAGATCGCCGGGTTTCAGCTCGCTCACGCGAACCTTTTCACCAACCCGGCTCATCTCTTCCGCGCGGCGCGGCAGCGTCATGCCGAGCGTGTCCTGAAACACGTAGCGCACAAAGCCGCTGCAATCCAGGCCGGAGTCCGGCGTGTTGCCGCCCCAGCGGTAACGCACGCCGATCATGTTGAGCGCGCCGACGACCACGTCGCCTGCCTTGCTCGCCATGCCGGAAAGAAAAGAACGCGTACCGCCAGTTGTAGAAGCGGGTGCCGGAGAAGATGAGGTGCTTGTCACGTTGCTGGATCCTGCAACGGGATAGATGTCATTCGCTGCTTTCGGCGACGAAAAAATGCCGTTGCTGGCATTTTGGCTCGAAATGTTGACTTCGTCGGCGAACGCACCGCTAGCTGCTGTCATCATCAGGCCGATCAACATGCTGGCTGCTGCACGCGCGCATGTCTGAGTCAAGGTCAATGGCTGCATCGGTCGGTAAGTTTGGGGTGAAAAGTCTGAAAAATCAGGGCGATGCGGAAAAAGTTTGCTCGATACTAGCCAGATATTATTTACATGTCAAAAGGCATAGAAAAATACAATTAAGATGCGCACCTAATTGGTGAAAATTAGGCCGCGATCGCGGCTTTCAGTAACTTTCTTGTGTATTCGTGGGACGGCGTGGCAAAAATATTCTCTACATCACCGGTTTCCACGACAGTTCCGTTCTGCATGACCACCACCCGGTGTGCCATTGCGCCGATGACCTCCAGGTCATGGCTGATAAAGACATAGCCCAGGTTGTACTTCTGTTGTATGTCGGCTAGCAGACGTAAAACTTGATGTTGAATTGAAACATCGAGTGCGCTGGTGGGCTCATCGAGGATCAGGATGCGCGGTTCGAGCACCAATGCGCGGGCAATGGCGATTCTCTGACGCTGGCCGCCGGAAAACTCGTGCGGATAACGATTCAGGCAAGTCCGATCCATGCCGACCTCGCGCAGGACCGCAACGACCTTTGCGTGACGGGCGGCAGCGTCGAGCCCGGGACGATGCAGCGCCAGCCCCTCCCCCACGATCCGCTCAATGGTCTGGCGGGGCGAGAGCGAGCTGTACGGGTCCTGAAACACGACCTGCATGTTCGATCGCAGCACCGTCTGCTCACGGCCACGGTAATCGGCGAGCAAACGCCCCTGGAACTCGACCTGTCCGTGCGAGGTCCGCTGCAAACCGAGCAACGCCATGGCCAACGTGGATTTGCCTGAGCCCGACTCGCCGACAATGCCGAGCGTCTCGCCCTGCCGCACGCTTACGGAAACGCCGTCGACCGCCTTGAACGCGCCGCGCCGGAACCAGCCGCCCACGCCCGCGATCTTCGTGGCGAATTCCACCGATACATCCTTCGCGTCGAGCAGAACTGGCGACAACGGCAACACCGGCAACACTGTCCGCTCCGGTTTGCTCTGGAGCAGGCGGATCGTGTACGGATGCTGCGGCGACGCGAAAATCGATTCCACCGTCCCGCTTTCCACCAGCACACCCTGCTCCATCACAGCCACGCGCTGCGCGAACTTGCGCACCAGGTTGAGATCGTGCGTGATCAGCAACACGGCCATGCCGCGCGACGCGGCTTCATCGCGTTGAAGTTCGAGGAGCAATTCCACGATCTGCGCACGGATCGTGACGTCGAGCGCCGTCGTCGGTTCGTCGGCGAGAAGCAGGCGCGGGCGGCACGCAAGCGCCATCGCGATCATCGCGCGCTGCCGTTGTCCGCCGGAAAGCTGATGCGCATACCGGTCGATGCGTTTTTCCGGCTCGGTAATGCCCGTGCGCGCCAGCAGGTCGATCGCGCGGCGACGGGCATCGCGTGCCGATACACCATCGTGCAGCACGATGGTCTCGATGATCTGGTCGCCGATTGTGTACAGCGGGTTGAGCGCCGTCATTGGCTCCTGGAAGATCATCGCGATGTCGGAGCCGCGCAGCTTGCGCATCTCCGGCTCGCTCTTCGAGAGCAACTCCTGGCCGTCGAACCGGATCGACCCGGTCAGGTCGGCATCGCGTAAAAGACGGAGGATCGATAACGCCGTCACGCTTTTGCCCGACCCCGACTCGCCCACCAGCGCAACGCGCTCACCGGCTGCGATCCTGAGGCTGACGCCATCGACCGCCATGGTGTCGCCAAAGCGCACCCGCAAATCCGCGATGTCCAGCAACGGCGCGCTCATTTCCCGCCTCCGGCCTTGATGGCATCCGAGATGCGGGTGTCGAGAGCATTACGCAGCGCGTCGCCCATGAACGTGAGCAGCAACAGGGTCGCGACCAGCACGCCAAAAGTCGATAACGAAATCCACCACGCGTCGAGATTCGCCTTGCCTTGCGCGAGCAGTTCGCCAAGCGACGGCGTCGGCGAAGGCACGCCGAGGCCGAGAAAGTCGAGGCTCGTGAGCGCGAGGATGGCGCCGCTCATGCGAAACGGCAGGAACGTGATGACGGGTGTGAGGCTGTTGGGCAGGATATGCCGCCAGATGATCTGCGCATTCGACAACCCCATCGCCCGCGCCGCGCGAACATAGTCTTGCGTGCGGTTGCGCAGGAACTCGGCGCGCACGTAATCGGACAAGCCTATCCATCCGAAAAGCGAAAGCAGCACGACGAGCAGCAGCAAACTCGGCTCGAAGATGGACGCAAAGATGATCAGCAAATAAAGCTCGGGCAGCGCGCTCCAGATTTCGATCAGGCGCTGTCCGGTCAGGTCGGTGCGTCCACCGAAGTAACCCTGTACCGCGCCGGCCAGCATGCCGAGCACAGTGCCGATTGCGGTCAGCACCAGCGCGAAGATCACCGAGACGCGGAATCCGTACAGAAGCCGCGCGAATACATCGCGGCCGCGGTCATCGGTCCCGAGCCAGTTTTCGCGCGATGGCGGCGCCGGGTTCGAGCCCTTCGAAAAGTAGTTCAGCGTGTCGTAGTAGTAGTGATTCGGCGGATAGACGGCGAAGTTGCTGCCCTCGCTGAAACGGTCGCGAATGTACGGGTCGAGGTAATCGGCGGGTGTCGGGAAGTCACCGCCGAAGGTGGTTTCCGAATACGTCCTCACCAGCGGAAAATAGAGCTGCCCCTGATAGCGAACGACCAGGGGTTTGTCGTTGGACCATAACGGTCCGGCCAGGCTGATTGCAAACGCGATCACGAAGATCACGAAACTCCAGTAACCGAGCCGGTTGCGTTTGAAGCGCTGCCAGACGCGTCGTCCGGGCGTGGTCGAGACAGGCGCACTCAATGGTTTTGCGTCGCTGTCGCGGGGCGTGCGGAGCATGGACTGGTTCAACTCAACGCTCCAGTTGTTCGAATTGAATGCGCGGGTCGACCCACACATAACAGAGGTCGGAGATGAGCTTGGTGGCAAGTCCGATCAGCGTGAACAAGTACAACGTGCCGAGCACGACCGGGTAATCACGCCGCACGACGGATTCGTATGAAAGCAGGCCGAGTCCATCGAGTGAAAAAAGCGTTTCGATCAGCAAGCTGCCCGTGAAAAACGCACCGATGAACGCGCCGGGAAATCCTACGATCAACGGCAGCAATGCGTTGCGAAAGACGTGCTTCCACAGCACCGTGCGCTCGGACAAACCCTTTGCCCGCGCAGTCAGAACGTATTGCTTGCGGATTTCATCGAGGAAAGCATTCTTTGTCAGCATGGTGATCACGGCGAAACTGCCGACTACCGATGCAATGATCGGCAACGTGATATGCCATAGGTAGTCCGCGATTTTCCCGCCAAGGCTAAGGGTCGCCCAGTTGTCCGAGGTGAGATTGCGCAGCGGAAACAGTTGCCAGAACGAGCCGCCACCGAAGAGCACGAGCAGCAACACGCCGAGCACGAAACCCGGAATCGCGAAGCCGATCAGTACGAGCAAGCTGGTGGTCACATCGAATGTGGAGCCATTGCGCACCGCCTTTGCAATGCCGAGCGGCACCGATATCAGATAGGTAATAAAAAACGTCCACAAGCCGATGCTGATCGACACCGGCAGTTTCGATACGATCAGCGACCACACGCTTTGATGCCGGAAATAACTATCGCCAAGGTCGAAGCGCGCGAAACGGCCGAGCATCAGGAAGTAGCGTTGGAGCGGGGGTTTATCGAAGCCGTATAGCGCACGGAGTTGCGCGACTTGTTGCGCGTCCACGCCGGTATGCTGGCGCATGCCGAAACTCGTGCCCTGCTCGCCGCGCCGCAATTCGTGCACGGCCTGCTCGACCGGTCCGCCCGGCACGAACTGGATCACGGCAAATGTGAGCGTGAGGACACCGAGCAAGGTCGGGATCATCAGCAAGATGCGTTTGAGGATGTAGCTCCACATAAGCGGCGCTCCGGTTGAATGCTTTGATTTACTGCGCGGTCGGCTGCGCGGGTTTGAACCACCACGTGGATGTGATCCAGTCCTCGGCGGTGTAGTAGAGCGGCAAGGTCGCTGGATACGCGAGCGTGTTGCGATAAGCGACCCGGTGCGACGCCGTGTACCAATGCGGGATCACATAGTAGCCGTGCATCAGCACACGGTCGAGCGCATGGGTGGAATCGAGAAGCTGCTCGCGTGTCTGCGCGCCGATCAGCGTATGCACGATCGAATCGACCGCCGGCGACTTCAAGCCGATGTAATTATCCGAACCCTGCTGATCCGCCGATTTGCTGCCGAACCGCGTCTCCTGCTCCGTGCCCGGAATCTGCACGTCGGGCATGCGGATGCTCGTGACGTCGAAGTCGAACGCGTCGAGCCGTTTCTGGATCAACGCGAAATCCACCGTGCGGAAGTTCGCCACGATCCCGAGCTTCTGCAAGTTGCGCTGGAGCGTCGCTACGACGGGTTCCATCGATGCGCCGCCGCCCGAATCGTCGAGTATCTCGAACACGAACGGATCGCCCTTCGCGTTGCGCAACGCGCCGTCGCGATACGTCCAGCCGGCATCGGCGAGAAGCTGGCGCGCCTTGATCAGGTTTGCGCGCAGGGAGCCGGGGGAATCGGTGCTGGGCTGCTTCACCATCGGGCCGAAGACAGCCGGGTCGAGTTGCGCGCGCAGCGGCGACAGGATCGCAAGTTCACCCGCGCTCGGCATGCCGGTCGCCGCGAGATCCGTGTTGGCAAAAAAACTGTCGATGCGCGTGTATTGGTTAAAGAACAATTGCCGGTTCAGCCACTGGAAGTCGAAGGCCAGATCGATGGCCTGCCGCACGCGCACGTCCTTGAACAAGGGGCGGCGGGTGTTGATGAAGAACCCCTGCATGCCCGTGCCGTTGTGATTGCGGAATTCGCGCTTGACCAGTTCGCCGTTATCGAAGCGTTTGCCGATGTCACGCCGTACCCAGTTGCGCGCGATGTACTCCACGAGCGCATCGTATTCGCCGGCCTTGAACGCTTCCAGCCGTGCAACGCCATCCGAATACAGCTTGTAGTTGATACGCTCGAAGTTATACGTGCCGACGCGCACGGGCAACGCGTTGCCCCAATACGCCGGATTGCGCTTGTAAGTGATCGTGCGGCCGTTGTCATATTGCTCGATGAGATACGGTCCGCTGCCTATGGGCTTCTCAAACGCGAGTTGATCGAACGGTACGTGGCTTCCGTCCGGCTTCATGCCCCACTTGCGCGAAAACACCGGAATCCCGCCCGCGATGAACGGCATCTCGCGCGTGCGCTCCTTGAACTCGAAGCGAATCGTCAACGGATCGACAATCACCGCCCGCGAAATCTGTCCGAAGTACACCGAATACTGTGGCGCTGCCTGCGGGCTCTTGAGCGTCTCGAACGAGTACTTGACGTCGTCGGAGGTGACGGGATCGCCGTTCGAAAACCTCGCTTTCGGATTGATATGGAACGTGGCTGAGAGGCCGTCGGACGCGACGCTGATGTCATCGGCGAGAAGACCATAGGCGGTCGATACTTCGTCGAGGCTTCCCGTCGTCAGGCTCTCGAACATGAAGCCGAGACCGGGCGCCGAGTTGCCGCGCAGCGTGAAGGGGTTGAACTTGTCGAAGCTCGTCAGCCGGTTCGGATTGGCAAGGACGAGCGTGCCGCCGCGCGGCGCGTCAGGATCGACGTAATCGAAGTGCTTGAAACCGGCCGGGTATTTCGGCTCGCCATACTGCGCGATGGCATACACGGCGAATGCCGGATGGGAAACCGCGAGTGCGCCGAAGGCAACAGCCAAACCTGCGAACAGTGGACCGAGGACCCGTCGGGAGCCAGTCGTCATGAGTGCCTTTATGCGTACCATTGCAACGATGATTGAAAACGTCCGGCAAGCATCGTCCGGCAATGCCTGCTCAACCCGCGGCCGAGCCGCGGCAGTGTGAGAGAATTCTACTTAAAACAACTGTCCCGGGCATTGTAACGAGGCGCACAGGCTTCTCGCGCCGCAATCGCGCCATCATTCGGGGCAGGCGCAATACTGACTTCTTAAGGAGCATTCATGGGATTTCTCGCTGGAAAACGGATTTTGCTGACGGGCTTGTTGTCGAACCGGTCGATCGCCTATGGCATTGCGGCGGCATGCAAGCGTGAAGGCGCCGAACTCGCATTCACGTACGTGGGCGAGCGCTTCAAGGATCGCATCACCGAGTTCGCGACGGAATTTGGCAGCGATCTCATATTTCCTTGCGACGTGGCAAGCGACGAGGACATCGATGCCCTTTTCACGTCGCTCAAGGGACGCTGGGACACGCTCGACGGTCTCATGCATTCCATCGGCTTTGCGCCGCGCGAAGCGATTGCAGGCAATTTCCTCGATGGCATGACGCGTGAGAACTTCCGCATCGCCCACGATATTTCGGCGTACAGCTTCCCGGCGCTCGCAAAAGCCGCCCAGTCGATGCTTTCCCCCGATGCTTCCTTGCTCACGCTCAGCTATCTGGGCGCGGAGCGTGCGATCCCGAACTACAACACCATGGGTCTCGCGAAGGCATCGCTGGAAGCGAGCGTGCGGTATCTGGCGGAATCGCTGGGCGGGAAAGGCGTGCGTGTGAACGGCATCTCGGCCGGCCCGATCAAGACGCTGGCGGCAAGCGGCATCAAGGGCTTCGGCAAGATCCTGGAATTCGTCGAAAACAACGCGCCGTTACGGCGCAATGTGACCATCGATCAGGTCGGCAACGTCGCGGCGTTCCTGCTGTCAGATCTTGCGGGCGGCGTAAGCGCGGAGATCATTCACGTCGACAGCGGCTTCAACGCGGTGGTTGGCGGCATGACACCTCTGGCTGCGGCGGAGTAAGTCGTCGATCGGAAGCCTTGGTCTTACAGCAAATGCAAAGGCCGTCCCGTTTTACCGGGACGGCCTTTTGTATTGTGGATCGCGCGAGGGGTTATCTGCGGTGGTCGTTTCCGTGACCGCCCCCGTGACCATTTCCACCGCCCCCGCCGCCATGGCCATGCTGCGGACCACCGTAGTAGCCCCGACCGCCGCCATTATGCCGATACCAGTCGTCGCGAGCCCAGTAACGCCGTCCATCATAGTACCGGTTTCCGTACCAGCCGATCACAACCGGGGGCGGTGCGTACACAGGCGCCGGCTGATAAACGACCGGCGGGGGCGGCGGCGCGTAATACGGCTGCGGCGCAACGTAGACGGGTGCAGGAATGCCGATATTGATACCCAAGTGCACGCCGCCCGCGTGGGCCGCGCCGGACAAGGTGATGAGGCAAATGCCGGCAATGCCTGCAAGACTGCGGATGCTTCTGGTCGTATTCATGTGTAAAGGCGCGCCTCGGGCCGTCATTGTTCAGGTGGAAGCGAATATAGCGGATCGAGACCAATCCAGTATTTCAACTTTGTAAGTTGTTCGGTGACGAGTGATATCGTCTGTGGAAAGCTTACTCTTTGTTACGTACACGAGGACGGCGGACAGCGGCGAAGATCGCTGCCGTGCAACTTGTATGAAAGGCCATTCGGCTTTCGTCGAATGGCCTTGTTGCTGGGGCCTCGGACTTGAACCAGACCGCGTTCGCTCAATATCCGCGACGATCGCCGTATCGCGGACCGCCGCCATGATGTCGGTACCAGTCGTCGCGTGCCCAGTAGCGGTGGCCATCGTAATAACGGTCGCCATGCCAGCCGATCACGATCGCGGGTTGCGCATACACCGGCGGAGGCGGCGCATAGACAACTGGCGGCGGGGGCGGCGGCGGTGCATAGACCACGGGTGGCGGGGGCGGCGCATAAACCGGTTGCGGCGCGACATACACCGGCGCGGGAACGCCGATATTCACACCTAACCGAACCTGTGCCATAGCTGCACCAGACAGTCCCAACGCCCCGATGGCGACTGCGCCTGCAAGAATCGATGTCTTTAACTTGTTGTTCATTTGAAGACCACCTCAACGGAATGTTGTTATGGAAATCTTAGCTGAACGATCTCCGGGTAGTGTTTCAACGCAGTAACCCCGAATTACGACTACCGACCGGATGTGACATAAAATTTCAGCGGTTCGCCCGATGTGCGGGGGCTTGGCGTGGGAAAGCAGCGCCGCCCCTCTGCCTCACGACCGGAAGTGGCACTTGGTCTGTCGCAGCCCTGACGAGCGCCGCCAGTTCTGCGCACACCGTCCCGCCTGCAGGTCGGTCGGCGCACACTGTTCGAACGTGATTGAGCTTGCCGCTAAAGTTTCCCACCGTTTCCCGTTATTGATGGCTGTGACTTAAGACACTGCCGTCATTTTCCAGCGGGCCTCGCCAATAACAAATGTTTTCCCGGCACTCCAAATTCGTTCGACGTGTTATCTGGGATACCAGCCTGAGGAAATGCGGCTGCTTGCGCGTTGTAATTCGGATGGCTTGGCGCGGGACGGTATATCGATCGCGCCTGATCAGTAGTTTCTTTTAGTGCTTCCCGGACAAACCGGCTTTTACCGCTTTCGTCACTATGTTTCGGCACTCAACCATATTTGATATATCTGCTAACCTGGCCAACAGGCTTGCTCATTCAACCTAACGGGAAGGCGTCTGATCCTGGTTATAACGTTCTTTTCAATCACGGTTTCCGTGATGCAGCCATTACAAGCGCGCTGAACGGTACAGCAGAAGGGGGGAAGCGCTGTTCGAAGTAAAGGCATTGGAGAGCTTGGCAACACCCTTATCGTGTAAGTGCGCTTAGCTTTGGGTTATGACCGATAAGCAGATTGCATAGGCTGGCGCATGGGACCATCAGCTGAAACCAAGCCAACGGCCAAGCTGGCCTTTCATTTAACTCGTAAAGCATCGTTGCCCTGCTATGAAGCAGGGCAACGCGCTCTCTTATTACTCTCAGGTCTAGTGGCTTTACTCCATTACGTCATAGAGCGCCCTCTTTCAATAATCGTAGCATTTAATTATTAAAGTGATAAGTGATTTTAGTGGTGTTTGACGCGTCCGGTTCTTATACCTTTACCTACCGCACGCGCATGCTTTTTTAGGATGAATGGCATGATTAGCGGGCGCTTATGCGTCGCAGCATGAGAAACGCCTTGGAACGCCGATTTTCGCCTTCTAAATTTGACTCAAGCTGTTCGCGCGCTTGCACTGCAAATCGAAAGCTTGCGCGGTTACCACGCCCTGTCGCAGTCCCAGTGAGACAATCCGTGATTTCGAAGGAACATACGATGATCGACGGTCTCGTTTCCGGACGACTCTACGGTACTGCGCAAGTGCGCACCGGCCAGCACGGCACGCATTTCGTCACATGCCGCGTTCGTGCCACGGCAGGCGATGGAGAGAGCCTTTTCATCAACGTGATCGCTTTCGACGATATAGCCAAGGAAGCGCTGCAGGCGCTCGATGACGGCGACAGCGTCTCCCTCGCCGGCGCGCTCACGCCGAAGGTCTGGACCGACAAGCAAGGCATTGCGAAGCCGGCGCTGGACATGGTCGTCCACGCCGTCCTGAGCGCCTATCACGTACAGCAAAAGCGCCGCACGGTGCGCGGACAGCCGGATATCGACGTGGATCAGGATGACGTCCTGGGCGATGTATAACCGCTGACCACAGCCTTTTAGCGGTTCAACGAAAGCACCAGCGGGTGGTCGCAAAAGATGCGGTTTTCATGGACCTGACCGTCCTTGTGCCGGACGCAGTCCACGCCTTCGAAACGCAGTGGCAAACCTTCGTGCGTACCCGTCGCGATCCATCGAATGAAAACCGTGTCGCCGCGGCCTGCGTAGTCTGCGACTTCGAGGCTGAAATCGGGAACCCGCCGGAGCAGTTCATGCAGCGGACAAACATACGCTTCGACGCCCTTCAGCGGTGTATCGAGCCCCGGCCAATATCCTTCGATATCCGCGGCCAGTTCGTCCGACGGCTTGCTGAAATCCGGCGCCGCCCAGAACGCTGCGTACTTCTCGACACTCCAGTCGCGGCCCATCAACGCACTGTCGATAAAGCCCGTAATGCTGGCGAAGCGTCCATCCATGCCGAAATAGCCTATATCCGTGCCGCTTGCAAACTGCCGCCCGGTTGCATCGATCAGACGCCAGCTGAAGCGCACCACTTGTCCCGTCGCATCTATCTTGCCAATACGCTCGAACTTCAAGCCCGGCATGGCCGCCTGGAACGCACCGATCATGCCGGCGAAGCCCTTGGGGCCGGTGCTGTTCATCATCGGGTCGGTGTAGCGCCCGTTTTCTTGCAACACCTGCGCAGCAAGCGCTTCGCGACGTGACATATCCGTCTCATTCCAGGCATCGATATAACGGCCTACCAGAACCTCATGCTCGGTCATCATGCTCTCCTGTTTTCAACGTGACTGACTTGCGGCCGAACCGGATTGGCACGGCGTGGAAGTCATGATCGGGAGAGGCGCGCGGCGCGTCGATTACGCGAGAGGTAATGGCCGCGTGCACGGCGCTTTGCTAAGGTAAGGACATGAACACTCTGACCTCGACGGCCGTGTCGGCCGTACCTATCGGCACGTTGATCAAGCATTGGCGCGAACGGCGGCGCATGAGCCAGCTTTTGCTTGCCAACGAAGCAGAGATCTCGAGCCGGCATCTGAGCTTTATCGAAACCGGCCGAGCCTCGCCAAGCCGCGCGATGGTGTTGCGTCTCGCCGAATACCTCGATGTTCCGCTGCGCGAGCGCAATCAATTACTCACGGCAGCCGGCTTTGCGCCGGTGTTCCGGGAACGCTCACTCGAAGATCAATCGATGGCGCCCGCAAGGCTCGCCGTCGAGCAAGTGTTGAAGGGACACGATCCCTACCCGGCGCTGGCAATCGACCGGCACTGGAATCTGATTTCGGCAAATGGTGCGGTCGCAGCGCTTGTCGCCAGTGCTGATCCTGCGCTGCTCGAGCCACCGGTCAACGTGCTGCGGTTGAGCCTGCATCCGAACGGGCTTGCGTCGAAGATCGCGAATCTCGGGCAGTGGCGAAGGCATCTGCTCGAACGGCTCGACGGCCAGATACGGGTGAGCGGCGACGTGCAACTCATCGCATTGCGCGACGAGTTATCGAGCTATCCGGGCGCCTCGAACGAAGACCGGACGATGGAATCGTCCATCGCCATTCCGTTCGTGTTGAATACCACGGCCGGACGTCTATCGTTTATCACGACGACGCTGGTATTTGGCACACCGGTCGATGTGACGCTGTCGGAGCTTGCCATCGAGATGTTCTTTCCCGCCGATGAAGCAACAGCCGCAGCGTTGAAGCGATAAAACTCCGTCGCTCTGCGAAGCAAAATCATCGATGGCTGCAACGTGCTGCGCGAGAGCTCGCGTGGTCACATCCCAATCTAATTTGCAGAATTATTACTTGCCGAAAATGCTTGAAACCGGCGAGTGTATAGGTCAAGCCTCGGCGCGGGCGAGGCAACCGACATGAAAATTTCGGTTGCGTTTTGAATCGCATCAATCTATACTTTTTATAGATTATGGCAACCAACCGCGATTGGGAAAAGCTCATTCATGAGATAGCGCAAAGCACCATCAACGTGATCTTTACCAGACATGCCGACGAGATGATGACAGCACGACGCATCACGAAAGCAATGGTGCTGGAAACGCTGCGTCGAGGACATATAGTGCGTCCACCCGTGCAGACGCCAGGCGGCAACATGAAGTGCCGGATGGAGTACGACTGTGGCGGGGACGAGATCAAGGTCATTGCGGCAGTAGCCGGCATGGGCGCGACGCAAACCATAGTTGTCACTGCGTTCGACAAAGATAGAGAGGAGTAGAAAAAAAATGTACACCTATACCGATGGCGGCTTGACCAACATTGTCGTCGCGAACGGATACGAAGAGCACGACACCGAGTTTGGCCCGGGCGTTTCGTTTCACGACCTGGATGGCCTGATCCGGGCAATCTGCCTCGCGCTTGCAAGCAAGCGTTCACCGCTTACCGCCGAAGAGTTTCGCTATCTTCGGCAAGCGCTGTGTTTATCGCAGACGTCGGTTGGACGCTTGATGGGCGTAACCGATCAGGCCGTTGCCAAGTGGGAAAAGAAGCACGTTCCGCTGCCCAAGCTGGCCGACTTCGCCATGCGGGCCATCTACATGGAACACGTGGGTGGCAATCAGAAGGTCAAGGATCTGGTCGAAGCACTCAATGTGACAGAAAGAGTGCTGACCATCGTCATGCGTGAAACCGAGAAAGGCTGGCAGCACGAAGAGGAAGAAGCTGTTGCTTGAGAGGCGAAGTCCGCCGCGAGCCAGAAGACCTTGCGGGGCGTCTTGCAGATTCGTTGCTCAGCAGAAAAAACAAAACCCCGTAGATCTGACGATCTACGGGGTTTTGACCATCTTCTGGCGGAGACGGAGGGATTCGAACCCTCGATCCAGGTTTTAGCCCAGATGCTCCCTTAGCAGGGGAGTACCTTCAACCTCTCGGCCACGTCTCCTGCACTTTCTGCCGCGCGGGAGTCAACGCGACGAAGCCAAGATCATAGCGGGTTAGCGGCTGCGGGTCAATTTCATGAGACAAAAATTTTCGTATCTGAGAGTGCGTTGAAGGACGACACATCAAGCCCTCAAAACGGTAACAAACACCCCGGCTAACGCGCTATTCATTCACCCATTTGCAATTCAAGCGCGATCGAGTTCGAACACCTTGTGCAACGCCCGCACGGCGAGCTCGGTGTACTTCTCGTCGATGAGCACCGAAATCTTGATCTCGGACGTCGAGATCATCTGGATGTTGATGCCCTCTTCCGCCAGCGTCCGGAACATCGTGCTGGCAATGCCCACGTGCGAACGCATGCCCACGCCCACGACCGACACCTTCGACACCTTGGGGTCGCCGCGTACCTGCTCGGCCTTCACATGTTCCTTCACCTGGTTTGTCAGGATATCCATGGCGCGCGCGTAATCGCCGCGGCCCACCGTGAACGTGAAGTCGGTCTTGCCGTCCACGCTCGTGTTCTGGATGATCATGTCGATGTCGATGTTCGCATCCGCCACCGGGCCCAGGATCTGGTACGCAATACCTGGCTTATCAGGCACGCCCATCACGGCAATACGCGCTTCGTCGCGCTGGAATGCAATGCCCGAGATAACAGCTTTTTCCATGGTCTCGTCTTCTTCAAAAGTAATCAGGGTGCCCGAGCACATTTCGGTTTCGAGCGGAATCAAGGGGTCCGTCAGGCTCGACAGCACCCGTGTCTTCACCTGATATTTACCCGCGAATTCCACCGAACGGATCTGCAACACCTTCGATCCGAGGCTCGCCATTTCCAGCATTTCTTCAAACGTCACACGATCCAGCCGGCGCGCCTCTTCCACCACGCGCGGGTCTGTGGTGTAGACGCCGTCGACGTCCGTGTAAATCAGGCATTCGTCGGCTTTCAATGCCGCCGCAATGGCCACCGCCGACGTATCCGAACCGCCGCGTCCGAGCGTTGCAATATGGCCTTCCGGATCGACGCCCTGGAAGCCCGTGATCACGACGACCTTGCCTGCATCGAGATCGGCGAGCACGCGCGTGCCGTCGATCTCGCTGATCCGTGCCTTCGTGAATGCGCTGTCCGTCTTGATGGGAACCTGCCAGCCGGCGTAGCTGACCGCTTCGAGGCCTTCGGCCTGCAATGCGATAGCCAAGAGGCCGACGCTTACCTGTTCACCCGTGGAGGCGATCATGTCGAGCTCGCGCGGGTCGGGGTTCGCGGTGATTTCGCGCGCGAGGCCGAGCAGGCGGTTCGTTTCGCCGGACATGGCCGACGGGACGACGACCAGCTTGTGGCCTGCCTTGTGCCATTTGGCGACGCGCCTGGCGACGTTCTTGATGCGCTCGACCGAGCCCATCGAAGTGCCGCCGTATTTATGTACGATGAGTGCCATTGTCGTTTTGAACTGGAGGAAAAGCCGCGCTGCGCGCCGTGTAATGCGCCGCGTACCGCACGTGGTTCACGTATTGCAACAGAAGCCCGCCTTGAGCGTGAGTCCGGGCGGAATCTGGATAGGTGCGATCGACGACTTAAGCGTGACGACGAAACGCGGACGCCGCGCGCGCAAGGTTCGCTCACACGCAAAATGCGATTCCAGCGGCCAAAAACGCGTCTTCTGGACGGAAAAGCTGCTTGAAAGGCGTAGCGGGAAACCGGTAAACGTACCCGATCGAGGCCTAAAACACAAGCTGGAACGGCCGTTTCCTACGTGGCATGACGGCGTCGGAATCCGCAGGAAGGGAGAAAATTACCGACCGGCAGATGATGCCTGGACCGCTCGACGGGTCAGGCGATCACCAGATCCGGTTGCCACGCGATACGCCAGCGGGGGCCGGTTTCGCTGCCGGGTCGCTCGCACGCGCGGTTGATCCCGATCAGCGGCACGAACAAAAGAGTCTCGCCTGAAAAGAGAAGCGGCACGTCGCGCTTCCATCCCGGCACTCCCTGCTCCTGAAACAGGTTTTTGAGCGTGCGGCTCGGCCCATTTGCCGATATCCTCACTCGCTCGCCGCCCGCACGCGAACGTGCGGTGAGCGGGCTCAGGCGCAGAGTGGCTTCGGAAACGGAGCCGGCAGTATCGGTGTCGTCGTCGGTCACTGGCGAGAACACGAAAGTCCCGCGCCACTGCGGCAAGCGCCACACGCTCTCGCCATTCCAGTCGAGTCTGCTTGCCGCGCGCGGTGATGATGCGCCGTTGTCGAGATCTGCCGGATCGGCGCTGTCACCCGTCTCCCAGAACATGGAATCCCGGTACACCCGCAAACACTGTCCCGCATGATCGATGCGCAACGCATGACCGTCGCGGGAAGCCGCGGCATCGCGCAACTGGCGGAGGATCTCGCCAATACGCGCCGTCGATGCCGCCTGCAGTCCAAGCACGCGCATCCAGTAGCGCAAGAGGTTGATCGCGCGTTCATCGTCGAGCATGAGCACAGCCGATGACATCAATGCGTTTTCATCGTCGGGATGGGCGGCCGATTGCAAATCGATGCGCGCAAGATCATCCAGCAGGCGTTGTGCCGACGCCGCGTGCGACGCCGTGCGCGCAAGTGCATCGCGAAAACCGGGGAAATGCACGGCGAGCGCGGGAAGGACATCGTGGCGCAACGCGTTGCGCGCATAACGGGTATCGGCGTTGGATTCGTCGTCGATCCAGCGCAGATCCCGCTGATGCGCATAGTGCTCGAGCTGCGCTTTCAACACATGCAGCAAGGGCCGGACACGCGGCACGGAAAGACCGTCGGCGCGTTGTGGCGCCATGGCGGCGAGCCCCGCCACACCGGCGCCGCGCAGCAGTTGCAGCAACACGGTTTCCGCCTGATCGTCGGCGTGATGCGCAAGCCAGAGCGTGGTGGCGCCCTGCTCTTCACATAAGGCATCGAGCGCTCGATAACGCGCATCTCTCGCCGCCGCTTCGAGACTCTCGCCACCTTCACGCACGACATCGACCTGGCGCGATACAAACCGCACGCCCAGCCCGCGGGCGAACGCATGACAATGCCCGGCCCACGCATCGGCATTGGGGCTCAGGCCATGATGAACGTGCAACGCGATGACGCGAGCCTGTCCCGCGCAACGCACGGCGGCATCGAGCAGCGTGGTGGAATCAAGACCGCCGCTGAAAGCAACGGCGATGGGACTGTCGGTGGAAGTCGACACGTCGGCTAACGCCGCGCGCACCGCATCGATCACGAGGCGGCTGGCGGGAGTTTCAGTGTCGGAGGTCACGGGAATCGCTTATCCGCAGAAGGTGAGCGAAGCGTTGCCGCTCACGCACCCGGCAGGTTTTCCTTGAACTTGCCGTAGGCCATCAGCTTGTCGAACCGGCGTGCGCGGACGTCGAGTGCGTTCATGCCGTGGAACTGACGCAGCGTGTCAGCCAACGCACGGCGCAGCAACGCGGCCATGCCCTTCGGATCGCGATGCGCGCCGCCAAGCGGCTCGTTCACGATCTTGTCGATCAGACCGAGCGCCTTCAACCGGTGCGCAGTCAAACCAAGCGCTTCGGCTGCTTCCGGCGCCTTCGCCGCGCTCTTCCACAAGATCGACGCGCAGCCTTCCGGCGAAATCACCGAGTAGGTAGAGAACTGCAGCATCAGCACGCTGTCCGCAACGGCAATTGCCAACGCGCCGCCGGAGCCGCCTTCGCCGATGATCGTCGCAATGATCGGCGTCTTCAGCTCGGCCATCACATACAGATTGCGCCCGATCGCTTCCGACTGGCCGCGCTCTTCGGCGCCGATGCCGGGATAGGCGCCGGGTGTATCGATGAACGTGAAAATCGGCAGCCCGAATTTTTCAGCGAGACGCATCAGGCGCTCGGCTTTCCGATACCCCTCCGGACGCGGCATGCCGAAATTACGCGCGGCGCGCTCCTTGGTGTCA
This sequence comes from Burkholderia sp. PAMC 26561, assembly GCF_001557535.2. NCBI lineage: Bacteria > Pseudomonadati > Pseudomonadota > Betaproteobacteria > Burkholderiales > Burkholderiaceae > Burkholderia > Burkholderia sp. PAMC 26561. The sequence continues at coordinate 2,550,128 of NZ_CP014306.1, read as the reverse complement.
CGCCCTTTTTGCTGGCCGATCACCATGCAGGCCTGGCCGTTGAAACGCGCGAGGCCGCCGACAATGGCCAGGTCGTCGGCATATGAGCGGTCGCCGTGCAGTTCGTGGAAGTCGGTGAAAAGCTCGTTCACATAGTCGAGTGTGTACGGACGCTGCGGATGCCGCGCGATCTGCGAAACCTGCCATGGGGTCAGGTTTGCGTACAGGTCTTTCGTGAGCTGCTGGCTCTTCTTCGAAAGCCGCTCGATTTCTTCCGAGATATCGACAGCGGAATCGTCCTGAACAAAGCGCAATTCTTCGATCTTCGCTTCGAGTTCAGCGATCGGCTGTTCGAAATCCAGAAAAGTGGTCTTCATATGTACGAATCCTAGAGCATCGGGCAGCGCGTATTCTAACCGCGCCAGCCTCACTAAATTTCGGGTCGAAACTATCGATTATATAATATTGATAGTCGAACGACTCCGACGATACCTTTTAGTGATCGGCGGGCACTGGATAAAGGCTGCGCCACATGTACCACGTCGCGACGGTGCGCCACGGCTCCCAGTTGGCCGCGACTTCGCGCGCTTCGCTGCGTGTGACAGGTTCGCCGCTGAAATAGTTGACGCTGATGGCCTGGATCAGGCCGAGGTCGTCGAGCGGCAGGACGTCCGGGCGCGACAGGTTGAAGATCAGGAACATTTCCGCGGTCCAGCGGCCAATGCCGCGAATCTGCGTCAACTCCGCGATCACGGCTTCGTCTTCCATCGACGTCCAGCTATCCACGTGCAATGCGCCCGACACGAAATGCTGGGCGACATCGAGAATGTACTCGGACTTTCTCTTCGATAACCCGCACGACTGCAGCTTCGCCGGACCGACCTTGATGAACTGCTGCGGCGCGAGCGTGGGGCACGTCACCTCCACGCGTTTCCAGATGGCTTGCGCGGAGGCCACCGAAATCTGCTGGCCGACGACAGAACGCGCGAGCGTGGTGAACGGATCATCGCGATTCACGAGGTGCACCGGGCCGAACTTCGGAATCAGCTTCTTGAGGATCCGGTCGCGCTTGACCAGATCCGCGCACGCTTTTTCCCAATACTCGGGACGGGCGGCTTCCGGGGCAAGCCCGGGTGTTTGCACCGGGACCGATTTTTCCGCAGTGATGGCGCGCGACTTTCGGACGATCGCGCCATCAGCCTGGGGATCGCGCACGAGCGCTTGCGAAGACTCTGCAGCGAGATCGGCTTCGTTGACCTTGACATCGATCGCCCTGGCCGCGTCGCCGTTCGCTGTCTTCGGCGACGCCTTAAGCGCGCCCGTATGCACAGTCTTGCGTGCCCGAGTCGCGCCATTCGCTGCATTTGCTTTTGACACGTCTTCATGCGCGGCGCCGTTGACCGCGCGTTTCTTCGATGCCGTCTTGCCCGCCGCGCCGTCGGCCGCGCCATTGAGCCGCTTGGCCAAGGGCTTGGACGCCGTCGATGTCTTTACATTTGCACGCCGCGTAGCCGTTGTTTCGGTCGCTGCGGTACTTCCGGACGCGGCTCGTTTAGCCGGCGTCTTTCTGGCCGTTGCCATCATGCCTCCTACCTGGTGAGTCGATCAAAGAAATGCGAAGGACGTTCAGTTACGACGCCATTCGGTCGACCCACCCGGTTTGTCTTCAAGTGCAATTCCGGCCTCGAGCAACTCAGCGCGAATCCGGTCTGCTTCGGCATAGTTCTTCGCTTTTTTCGCAGCAACGCGAGCAGCGATCTTCGTTTCGATATCAAGAGGCGTGAGGCCGGCAGCGCCCTCCTCGCCGTTGTTCCTGCTGCTGCCCGGCGCATCCTGAAGGAACGCACGCGGCTCGCGCTGCAACAAGCCGAGCACGCCGCCAAGCGACTTCAACTGACGCGCGAGCACGGCATCCCGTGAGCGGTTCACTTCGCTCGCCAGTTCGAACAGCACGGCAACAGCCACGGGTGTATTGAAGTCGTCGTTCATGGCTGCCTGGAAACGCTGCGCATGTGCCTCGTTCCAGTCGAGCAGATTCGTATCCGGGTTCACATCTTTCAGCGCAGTGTACAAGCGCGTGAGCGCCCCACGTGCATCATCTATATGTACGTCGCTGTAATTGAGCGGCGACCGATAGTGTGCCCGTGCAATAAAAAACCGCACGACTTCTGCATCGAATTTTTCAAGGACTTCGCGAATGGTGAAGAAGTTGCCAAGCGACTTCGACATCTTTTCGCTGTCGATCTGCACGAAGCCGTTGTGCAACCAGTAGTTCACGAACCGAACGCCGGTCGCCGCCTCGCTCTGCGCAATTTCATTCTCATGGTGCGGAAACTGCAGGTCCTGGCCGCCGCCGTGAATGTCGAAACGCTCGCCGAGCAACGTGCAGCCCATGGCCGAACATTCGATGTGCCAGCCCGGCCGCCCGCGTCCCCATGCAGAGTCCCAGCCCGTGTCGGGCGGTTCGCCCTCTTTCGCGCGTTTCCACAATACGAAGTCGAGCGGGTCCAGCTTCGCGTCGTTCGACGCCACGCGTTCGCCCGCGCGCAAGTCCTCGATCGACTTGCCCGACAGCTTGCCGTAGCCCTCGAATTTGCGCACCGCATAGTTCACATCGCCGTCGCTTGCTTGATAGGCGTAGCCGTTGTTCACGAGGGTCTGGATCATGCCGAGCATCTGCGGCACGAAATCGGTTGCACGCGGCTCGTGGTCGGGGCGCTCGACACCGAGGGCATCGAGATCGTCATACATGGCCTGAATGAATCGCGTGGTGAGCGCCTTGATCGATTCGCCGTTTTCCACGGCGCGCCGAATGATCTTGTCGTCGATGTCCGTGATGTTGCGCACGTAGGTCACGTCATAGCCGATCGTACGAAGCCAGCGCTGAACGATGTCGAACACGATCATCATGCGTGCATGCCCGACGTGACAGTAGTCGTACACCGTGATTCCGCAGACATACATGCGCACTTCTCCTGCACGGAGCGGCACAAAAGCTTGCTTGTCACGCGCGAGCGTGTTGTAGATGCGCAATGAGTTCATAAACGATGGTGCGTGGGCCGGGACATCCGAGTGTTTCGATTGCTGGCCAAATGTGGCGAGCGTGCTGCGTATTTCCCACGTAAGGCACGTGGTTCACACGTAGGCGCCTTTTACAAAATGTGCAAACTGCACGTCGGCGCCGAGATGATCATGCTACAGGTAGCGATCGGCTGGCGACAAGAACTAGAACGACAGCATGACCGGCAGCAACATAATGACGATGGCATAACGGCGAGAGACATGTTCAGCTATAAAAACCGGAGCGATGCGATCCCGATGAGAGCACGTCGGAACAGGAGCGAGAGCGCCGCAAAAACATGCGGGTCATGCGAATCAAAACGGAGGCGGCCGCGAGTGGCGTAAAGACTGTCCGGACGTTCGACGGAACGTTGCGGACGTTTTGTTAGAATGGGCCGGAGTATAACATTCAGAAACGAGCCTATGAAACCTACCAGCCGCCGCGTACCAAGCGTTGCCAAGCTCGCGGCGACCGCACTTGCAACTGCCGCTTTCGGACTTGGCGCAACTTTGTGGCCGGTCATGCCGGCGCTTGCGCAAGTCTCCACCGCCACTGCAGATGACACGCCCGCCATCGACACCGCTATTGCGCAGAAGCAATGGCAAAGCGCGCTCATCCAGCTCGACGCGCGCCTCGCGACCAATCCGCGCGACGTGCAGGCAAAGTTCAAGCGCGCCACCGTCCTCGCGCGCCTGAACCGGGACGATGAAGCCATCACGGCCTTCACCGAACTCACGCAAACGTATCCGGAGTTGCCCGAGCCGTATAACAATCTCGCTGCGCTTTACGCGAAGGAAGGCCGTTATGACGAAGCGCGCGTTGCGCTTGAAACCGCAACGAAGGCCAATCCAAGCTACGCGCTTGCGTATGAGAACCTGGGCGATCTTTATCTGCGTCTCGCAAGCGAATCGTACAAGCGCGCTCAGACGCTCGGCTCGAGAAGCCCGCTGACCGCGCAGCGCGTGGGCGATATTCAAAAGATCGTTTCACCTCCGCCGCGGCGTCGTCCGGAAGCGGCTGCTGCAGCAGCGGCGGCAGCTTCAGGCGCATCGGGTGTGCCGGCGGCTTCGGCGCCTGTAGCGGCTTCATCGGCGGCGACGTCAAACAACGGTGACTGGAACGCGCCGAATTCGGGCACGACAGGCTCGTCCTCGTCATCCACGGACATGTCCGCACCGCTTTATTCGCCGTTCGGCGGACCCAGCGTGCCGCTCTCGAACACGCCTTATTTCGCACCTTCCAAACCGTGACCCGGCGTGTACGGACATCCGAACCGCGCAGGTCCGGATGTCCGTACAGACCGCTACACGATGCAGCTCCAACCAGAGGATCGATTGCTCATGAAAAGTTTGTTGTTGGCGCTCGGCAGCGCTGCACTCATTGCCCAGGCGCCTGCTTTTGCCCAGTCGTCGCCGGCGGCCGCTCATCCGAACGTGCTGCTCAAGACATCGCAAGGCGAAATCAAGGTCGAGCTTTATCCTGAAAAGGCGCCGAAGAGCGTCGCCAACTTTCTCGATTATGTGAAGTCCGGCCAGTACAACGGAACGATCTTTCATCGTGTGATTCCAGGCTTCATGATCCAGGGCGGCGGCTATACCACGAGCTTCGCTGAGAAGCCCACGCGCGCGCCCATTCCGCTTGAAAGCAAGAACGGCTTGAAGAACAGCACCGGCACCCTCGCGATGGCCCGCACGAGCGATCCGAACTCGGCCACGTCGCAGTTCTTCATCAATACCGTCGATAACACCGGCCTCGATTACCCCAACGGCGACGGCAACGGTTATGCCGTATTCGGCAAGGTCGTCTCCGGCATGGACGTGGTCAAGAAGATCGAAGCTACGCCCACCACCACGCGCGGTCCCATGGGCGATGTGCCGCAATCGAACGTCGTGATCGAGTCCGCCAGCGTGGTCGGAAAGTAAAAGCTGCAGCAGCAGGCATACGCCGTGCGCGTCGCGTAATGCTCCAACAACTCTTGAAAAGGAAAGGAATTCATCATGGTCGAACTCCATACGAATCACGGCATCATCAAGATCGAACTGAACGCTGAAAAGGCGCCGAAGTCCGTCGAGAATTTCTTGAACTACGTCAAGAAAGGTCACTACGACAACACCGTGTTCCATCGCGTGATCGACGGTTTCATGATCCAGGGCGGCGGCTTCGAACCGGGCATGACGCAAAAGCCGACGGACGCACCCATCGACAACGAAGCGAACAATGGCCTGAAGAACGAAGTCGGTTCGCTCGCCATGGCACGCACGAACGATCCGCATTCGGCGACCGCGCAGTTCTTCATCAACGTGGGCGACAACGAGTTCCTGAACCACACGGCGCCGACGTCGCAGGGCTGGGGTTATGCGGTGTTCGGCAAGGTCGTGGACGGCATGGATATCGTCGACAAGATCCGCAAGGTGAAGACCGGCTCGAAGGGTTTTCATCAGGACGTGCCGGCGGATGACGTCGTGATCGAGAAGGCTGTTGTAGTCGGTGAATGACTGACTTGACGCACGGCTTGATCGATTCAATGGAAACAGCGGGCGCGCATGCTACAGCGCGCCCGCTGTTTTTCATTTCCGATCTCCATCTGAGCGACGCCATTCCGAAGACGGTGGCGGCGTTCGAGCATTTCATCGAAGTGACGGCGAACGACGCAGACTCGGTTTTCATCCTCGGCGATCTGTTCGAATTCTGGGTTGGCGACGACGTGCTCGCGGCCTGCGTGCAAGGTCCGCGCGCGGCGTTCGCGCGGCGCATGACGGCGCTGATGCATACGTTGTCCGAGCGTGGCATCGGCTTGTACGTGATGCACGGAAATCGCGACTTCCTGCTCGGCAAGCGTTTCATGCGCGCGGCCGGCGCAATGTCGTTGCCCGATCCTTTCGTCATCACCGCATTCGGCACGCGGATCGTGGTCGCGCACGGCGACGCGCTTTGCACCGATGACCCCGCGTACCAGCGCTTTCGCCGTTTTGCGCGTAATCAGGTTGCGCAGCAGGTGTTCCTGAGCTTGCCGCTGAAGCTGCGGTTATCGATTGCGGAACGCATGCGGTCAACGAGCGAAGATGGACGGATGCGCCCCGTGCAGGCCAAATACGACGTGACGCGAAGCGCCGTGGCGCAGTTGTTCGCCAGCACCGGCACGCATACGATGATTCACGGCCACACGCACTTGCCCGCGCGGCATCGTGAAAACGATGGCGTCCGATGGGTCATGCCCGATTGGGAACTCGATCATGGCGAGCCACGCGGCGGTTATCTGCGCGTGGACGCCGAGGGAATCCGCGCGCTGCCGCTGTAACGGGTTTTAGTCAGCTTCTAACGACGCGCCGCTTCGCCTTTCATCACATCCGAAAGCCGCTTCAAGTCGATGAACGCCGCGTTATCCACGCCGCTGATGGCATCGATGCGTGTACCCAGCTTGTCCAGCGCCGCGACGATCTCATCCACCCGGTGCGTTTGCGTCGACGCATGATCGATCAGGCCGTGAATGGCGAGCGAGACGGGGTCATCGGCGTTCGGCGTGATTCCGTACGCGCAAAAGGCGGAACGCTCGGGCGTGCAGTCTTTCTCAACGGGCTTCGCGGTCGCCGGCATGACAACGCGCGCCGGATTGCCCACCGCCGTTCCGCCCGCCGGAACGGGCTTCACCACGACCGCGTTCGAACCGATCTTCGCGTCAGCGCCGACCGTAAATCCGCCGAGCACTTTCGCGCCCGCGCCGACGATCACGCCCCGTTCGAGCGTCGGATGCCGTTTCGCGCCGCGCTCGAGCGACGTGCCACCGAGCGTGACGCCCTGGTAGATCGTGCATTCATCGCCGATAACCGCTGTTTCCCCGATAACCACGCCCATCCCGTGATCGATAAACACGCGTCGACCGAGCGTCGCGCCCGGATGGATCTCGATGCCTGTCAAGAAACGCGCGAACTGCGAGACGAAGCGCCCGAACCAGCGCCCGCCTGACACCCACGACGCATGCGCGATCCGGTGCAGCACGACAGCGTGAAAGCCCGGGTAACACGTCACGACTTCCCAGGCGCTGCGGGCGGCGGGATCGCGCTCGCGGATGGCGGCAATGTTTTCACGAAGTCGGCTGAACATGGCGTGGCTCGGTCGGTGATCTGCTGGGGTTATTACGAAAACGCCCGGCCGTATGGCTCAGCACGATTTCGGGTATCGATAGCTTCTTTTGCGCAGATTGTAGGACGAGCCGTCCGGAAACGCGCCGATGCCCCCGCTGGCAGCACGGTCTGAACTCGTTCAGCGCTTGACCCGCAGAAGAATGTGCTTGGCGATTCCGCGCAGGATATTCACTTCTTCGTGCTCCAGCCCCGAGCGCGAAAAGAGGCGCCTCAAACGCGACATCAGCTTCTTCGGGTTGGCCGGATCGAGGAAATCGAGCGCGACCAGCGCCTGTTCGAGATGCGCGTACATGCCTTCGATCTCGTCGCTTGGCGCGCTGGCCGCGGCGCTCGGGACCGAAGCGGCAGGCACTTCAGTACGCTCGAGCAGCGCAAGCCGCAACTCATAAGCCAGGACCTGGACCGCCTGCGCGAGATTGAGCGAGCTGTACGCCGGATTGGCCGGAATATGTGCAAGCGCGCTGCATCGCTCGACATCCGCGTTCGACAACCCCACGCGCTCGTTGCCGAACACCAGCGCAATCGCGCCGCCGCCCTCGCCCTGCTCGCAGGCTTTTCCAACGGCTGCGCGCGGCGCCATTTGCGGCGGTCCGTATTCCCGCGTGCGGGCCGTGAGCGCGATGGACCAATGGACGCCGCTGAGTGCATCGGTGAGTGTTTCGACGACTTGCGCTGATGCCAGCACGCCATCGGCGCCCGAGGCCATCGCGATGGCTTCGGGTTCGCGGGTGACGAACGGGATTTTCGGCGCGACCACGATCAGCCGGGAAAATCCCATGGTCTTGAGCGCGCGCGCCGCTGCGCCGACATTGCCTGGATGGCTCGGCTCGACGAGCACGAACCGGGTCGATGAGAAGGCGTCGCCGGGTTGATCCGGGGAAGAGTTCGTGGTCACGATAGAACGCTTGCGAAAAAGGTAGGAAAACCGTCATGGTATCGCCAGACGAGGTTTCCAATGTGTGCATCGCGGCGCAACGGGCATAACCCGCGCCCTGCCCGACTCGGGTAAAATACGCAGTTCGCGCGCGCCTTACGCTGTTTTCAGCCAGTTTCAGGTTGAAAAAAGGCACGTGCATCGCTCTTCTTCAATTTGTTGCCGTCGACACAAACGTCGATTCTGCCCGCCGGTTGGGCACTTTCCGCTCGGGGTTCCGGCTTCACGCGCATGGCGTGGAGCGCAGCCGCCGGGCAAAGGACTCTATTCATGCATCCGATGCTCAATATTGCTGTCAAGGCCGCTCGCCGCGCCGGACAGATCATCAACCGCGCGTCGCTCGATCTGGACCGGATCCAGGTCAGCAAGAAGCAGCACAACGACTTCGTGACGGAAGTCGACAAGGCGTCGGAAGCCGCGATCATCGAAACGCTGACGACTGCTTATCCGAAGCATTCCATCCTCGCCGAGGAATCCGGCGAACTGGACAAGGAATCCGAATTCCAGTGGATCATCGATCCGCTCGACGGCACGACCAACTTCATCCACGGTTTTCAGTATTACTGCGTTTCCATTGCGCTTGCCCACAAGGGCATCATCACGCAGGCCGTCGTCTACGATCCCACTCGCAATGACCTTTTCACCGCCTCGCGCGGTTCGGGCGCTTACCTGAACGAGCGGCGCATCCGCGTGGGCAAGCTGGATCGTCTCGGCGACGCCCTCGTTGGCACCGGCTTCCCGTTTCGCGAAGGTGACGGTCTGGAAGCCTACAGCAAGCTTTTCACGCAAATGACCGAAGCGTGCGCCGGATTGCGTCGTCCGGGCGCGGCCGCGCTCGATCTGGCCAACGTGGCCGCAGGCCGTCTCGATGCGTTTTTTGAACAAGGTATCAAGGCGTGGGACGTGGCGGCGGGCAGCCTGCTGATCACGGAAGCCGGCGGACTGGTCGGCAACTACACCGGCGAATCCGACTTCCTGCACAAGAGCGAGATTGTCGCGGCGAACCCTAAGGTGTACGCGCAAATGATCAAGATCCTCGATCCCTTCACGACCACGCGCACGAGCGCGTAACGGTTGAGCGAAAGGCGGCTGCGGCCGCCTTTTTTGTTGGAGCACGCAGATTGCACTTGATGTCCGGAACGGGTCTCATGTTGGTCCGCGGCGTTCATGCACGCAGCGCCCGCCTCCGCTACAGTGTCCCGTCCGGCCGCTCGCGGCGCTTCCTCATCCGAGTCTCCTCACCCTTCGCTGCCGCCCTGCCGTCACATGAAAAAAGGCTTTTATACGATCATCGCCGCGCAGTTCGTGTCGTCGCTTGCCGACAACGCGCTGCTCATTGCCGCCATCGCGATGCTTTCGGTGATGCATTCGGCGTCCTGGGTGACGCCGCTGCTGCAGATCTTCTTCACCATTTCCTATGTGCTGCTCGCGCCATTTGTCGGTGCATTCGCCGATGCCATGCAAAAGCGCCATGTCATGTTCATCTCCAACGCGCTCAAGGCCGGCGGCTGCGCGCTGATGATCCTGGGCGTGCATCCGATGATCGCGTACGGCGTCGTAGGTCTGGGCGCCGCTGCGTATTCGCCCGCCAAATACGGCATTCTCACCGAACTGTTGCCACCCGAAAAACTCATCCCGGCGAACGCATGGCTTGAATCGGCGACTGTCGGTTCGACCATTCTCGGTACCGTGATTGGCGGCGCACTGGTCAGCCAGTACGTGGAACATTTCGTAAGCGCGGCGCACCTCGTCCTGATCCGCTCGGCGGCCGACGCCGCCATGTTCGCGGTCATGGTCGTGTATGCGGCCGCCGCCGTCATCAACATCGGTATTCCCGATACTGGCGCGCGCTACAAGAACCGCCTGAAGGAACCATCGAAACTCGTTGGCGATTTCACGCATGCGTTCAAGGTTCTGTGGAGCGACAAGCTCGCCCAGATCGCGTTGTGGGTGACCACGCTGCTGTGGGGCGCCGCCGTCACGCTGCAGTTGCTCGTCCTCAAATGGGCCGATGCCAACCTCGGCCTGTCGCTCTCCAAAGCGGCCGTTCTGCAAGGCGTGACGGGACTGGGCATTGCGATCGGCGCATCGGCCGCTGCCGCCTGGGTGCCGTTGCGCAGTTCGCTCAAGGTGTTGCCGATCGGAGTCGTGACCGGCGCCGTGGCCATCTGCATGGCGTTCTATAACAAGGACCTGTTTCCGGCCGGATCGGGCGTGCATATCGGGCCCTTGTTTGCCCCGCTTTATATCCTCGGCGCTTATCCACTGATGATCCTGCTTGGCGCGCTGTCGGGGTTTTTCATCGTGCCGATGAACGCAATCTTGCAGCATCGCGGTGCGACCTTGCTGACGGCAGGCGCGTCGATCGCGGTGCAAAACTTCAACCAGAACCTGGCGGTGTTATCGATGCTCGGCGCCTACGCACTCTTGCTCACGACCAAACTGCCGGTGGAATGGATCATCGTGGTGTTCGGGGTGTTTATTTGCCTGATGATGGGCCTCGCGATGCGGCGGCACGCGCGCAACGAGCGCACGGTCGACCTTGGCGCGCTGGTGGAAGAATGATAAAACGCCTGGTGCAGGAACGGTATTTGCTGGACACTTTGCTCGATTGAGAGCCGCGCGACTGAAAAGCGCGGATCGAAATAAACCAGGGACACGTCAAAGGAGCTGCAAATGGGTTTGTTTTCACGTTCTACACTCGATAGCAACATCAATGACGCCGCCAAGGTCGGCCGACGTGCTGTGCGTGGCGCAAGCGACGTGGTCGATTCGGCCAGCACGCAACTGCGCGGATTGTTGGACGAGCTCGACAGTTCAATCCGCGACGCGAAAGACGTCAATGTGGACCAGTTGCGCAAGGACTTGCAGTCCAAGCTGAAGACAGCGCGTTCGCAATTCGATGGGTCGTCCTCGGCGATCGCGGATCGTTTCAACGACGCCGCCGGTTACGCTGATGAATTCGTCCACGACAAGCCGTGGCACACGCTGGGCGCCGTCGCGGGCCTTGCGCTGCTGGTCGGTTTTCTGGCAGGACGTTCGTAAAATCGCAAGCATGATCAAAGCAAAAGCGCCGGCTTGCCGGCGTTTTTGCTTTTACGGCGTGAAGATCGCTCGAAAACGTCAAGATCTCGACCTCTCGTTAGCCATCCGGCCAGGGGGTCGCCAAGGCCCTGACGCGGTACACTCGTGCCCTTAGACATCTTAGACATTCGCGAAATCCAAGCAATCACGATGGGCACTCACACCTCCGTTTCTCCCGCCGCACCTGACGCGCAGCGCATCGATTCCGCTGTGCCGGTCGACCTGTCGCATCACACGCCGATGATGCAGCAGTACTTGCGAATCAAGGCGGAGCATCCGGGGACCCTCGTGTTCTACCGCATGGGCGATTTCTACGAGCTTTTCTTCGACGACGCTGTCAAAGCCTCGCGCCTGCTCGACCTGACTCTCACGCAACGCGGTGCATCGGGCGGCAACCCCATCAGGATGGCGGGCATTCCGCATCATTCGTGCGAGCAATATCTTGCCAAGCTGGTGAAGCTCGGCGAGTCGGTCGCCATCTGCGAGCAGATCGGTGACCCGGCGACATCGAAGGGACCGGTCGAGCGCAAGGTCGTACGCGTCGTCACGCCCGGCACGCTCACTGACGCGGCTCTCCTCTCCGATAAAAACGACGTCTTCCTGCTGGCGTTATGCCCTGCACACAACCGTCGCGGTGTTGTGACGAGCGTGGGGCTTGCGTGGCTCAATCTTGCAAGCGGCGCGTTGCGTCTTGCTGAAGTGGCGCCGGATCAACTGGGCGCGGCACTTGAACGCATCCGGCCGGCGGAAACGCTGGTGGCCGACTCGTTCTCGGAATCGAACGCACCGTTCCAGGTTCCGAACGTCGGCGCAACCACGCGCGTACCCGCATGGCACTTCGATGTCGGCTCCGGCACGCAGCGCTTGTGCGAGCAACTCGATGTCGCGGGCCTCGACGGTTTCGGCGCCCACTCGCTGACCTGCGCATGTGGAGCGGCCGGTGCGCTGCTGCTCTATGCCGCCGCAACCCAAGGTCAGCAATTGCGGCACGTCCGAAGCCTCAAGGTGGAGTACGAGTCGGAGTACATCGGACTGGACCCGGCCACGCGACGCAATCTGGAATTGACCGAAACACTCCGCGGCACGGAATCTCCGACACTCTGTTCGTTGCTCGACACCTGCTGCACAACCATGGGCAGCCGTTTGCTGCGCCACTGGCTGCACCATCCGCCGCGCGATTCGACCATCGCCCAGGGAAGGCAGCGCGCGATCGGCGCATTGCTGGAAGCACCGCCGGACGCAAGCCTCGACGGCCTGCGCACAGCACTTCGCCAGATTTCGGATATCGAACGAATCACGGGCCGGCTTGCACTGTTGTCGGCACGACCACGCGATCTTTCGAGCTTGCGCGATACCTTCGCCGCCCTGCCGCAACTGCGCGAACGGCTCGCTTCGGTCAAGGTGCACGCGGCATGGCTTGAACGTATCGATGCCTCGCTCGAACCGCCGCCGGAATGCCTCGAACTGCTGACCCGCGCGATTGCCAAGGAGCCTGCCGTGCTGATTCGCGACGGCGGTGTGATGGCGCGCGGTTATGACGCGGATCTCGACGAGTTGCGTGACATCTCGGAGAACTGCGACCAGTTCCTGATCGACCTGGAAACGCGCGAGCGCGCCCGCACGGGGATCGCGAATCTGCGAGTCGAGTACAACAAGGTGCATGGCTTTTACATTGAAGTCACGCGAGGTCAGACGGACAAGGTTCCGGACGACTACCGGCGCCGTCAGACGCTCAAGAATGCCGAGCGTTACATCACGCCGGAGCTGAAGACGTTTGAAGACAAGGCGCTGTCCGCGCAGGACCGCGCGCTCGCCCGCGAGCGCATGCTCTACGACGCGCTGCTGCAGACGTTGCTACCGCATATCGGCGATTGTCAGCGCGTGGCGGCGGCGTTAGCAGAACTGGATCTGCTGAGCGCATTCGCCGAACGCGCACTCGCGCTCGACTGGGTGGCGCCGTCGTTTGCGGGCGACTCGGGCATCGATATCGAACAAGGGCGGCATCCAGTAGTCGAAGCGCAAGTCGAACAGTTCATCGCCAACGATTGTTGCCTGAACACCGAACGCAAACTGTTGCTGGTCACCGGTCCGAACATGGGCGGTAAATCGACGTTCATGCGCCAGACGGCGTTGATCGCGCTGCTTGCGTACGTGGGCAGTTACGTGCCGGCCAAGCGCGCGAGCTTTGGTCCGATCGACCGGATTTTTACGCGCATTGGCGCGGCTGACGACCTCGCGGGCGGCCGCTCGACCTTCATGGTCGAGATGACCGAAGCCGCGGCCATCCTCAACGACGCCACCCCGTCGAGTCTCGTACTGATGGACGAAATCGGCCGCGGCACATCGACTTTCGACGGCCTCGCGCTCGCCTGGGCGATTGCACGGCACCTGCTCTCGCACAACGGCTGCCATACGCTGTTCGCCACGCATTATTTCGAATTGACCCAGTTGCCGGCCGAGTTCGCGCACGCCGCGAACGTGCACTTGTCGGCGGTCGAGCATGACCATGGCATCGTGTTTTTGCACTCGGTCAACGAAGGTCCTGCGAACCAGAGTTACGGATTGCAAGTGGCGCAACTCGCAGGCGTTCCGCCTGCCGTGATCAAGGCCGCCAGAAAACACCTGGCGCATCTGGAGCAGCAGTCCATCGGCCAGGCGTCGCCGCAATTCGACCTGTTCGCGCCCCCGCCGGCAGATCTCACGGATATTAACGAACCCGAAGCGCGCGACGAGTCGGCCGCGCCTCACCCGGCGCTTGACCGCCTTCGTGCGATCGATCCCAACGAGGTGCGTCCCCGCGACGCGCTCGACCTGCTGTACGAACTACATGAGCTGGCGTCGCACGCTCCGGATGCATCTCGCTAATTGCGCGTATCGCGCTCACTGGCGGCGTGCGCGCGTGACACACGCGTTTGCCCTCGCCTGCGTCGTCATGGCCGCGCAAGCGGCGTGCGCCGAGGCGCCGCCGATGAGTTTCGCGATTGCATCGAACGTGGTGAACAGATCAAGTGACGAGACCACGCTGCAACAGATGCTCGATGCCATCGGACGCGATCGCAATACGTCGTTCATCGTCTACGACGGCAATCTGAAAAGCGAAGCCGAACCTTGTCGCGACGCCCTGTACAACACGCGCCAGCAGATCTTCGATAGCTCGCGCAAACCCGTGGTCCTGCTGCCTGGCGGCAATGACTGGGCGTCGTGCAGTTCGTCGCAAGCGGGTGGCTATGATCCGGTCGAGCGGTTGGACTTCATTCGCCAGTCGTTCTTCGCGGATTCGAACTCTCTCGGTCAGACGCCCATGAGCGTGATTCGCGAAAGCGACGTTGCGCGCTTTCGTCCGTTCCGCGAAAACGTGCGATGGCAGACCAACGGCATTGCGTTCATCGGATTGAATGCGCCCGCGCCGAACAATCATTATTTGACCGCCGGCGGACGCAACGGCGAGTTCGAGGACCGCTCCGTCGCCAACGCTTTCTGGCTGGAACACGCGGTCGAAACCGCGCGCCGCACCGACATGCGTGCGGTCGTGGTGATCCTGCAAGGTGATCCGGACTTTACGCGCTATGAACGGCGTGATCGGTTTGCGTGGTTGCGGTTTTCGCGCGGCGATACATCACGCGACGGGTTTCTCGAGCTCAAGCGCAGCCTTGTGAAAGCCGCAGAATCGTTTCGGGGTCCGATGATTGTGATTCACGGCTCCGACACACCTATTGTCAAAGGTTTTCGTATCGATCAACCCTTGCGCAATGACAAGGGGACCGTGGTGGCGAATCTGACGCGCATCGAGGTCGGATTGAAGAATCCGCGAACGCAATGGCTCGAAGTCGAATCCGACCTGAGCTGGCGACCGCCGTTTCGTGTCCGCGTGCGGGACGTGACCGTGCGGCCGAACGCGCAAGCTCAAGGGTCGCCTCCGGCATCGGCGCCGGCTGCATCGTCTGTGCCGAGCGTTGAAAACGGCGCGCCGGGACCGTCATCTTTTTTCCAGGAGATGCAACCGGTGCAGCAACATCCGGCGCCTGCGCCCGCGAGCGACGGCGCAGCGTCCAATGCCACGCCTCAGATGCCACCGTTGCTGAATCCGAATCCGCCGCCGACTGTGCCGCCGATCCTGAACGCGCCTTCGAACCCAATAACACCTGCAAGCGGTGCATCGAATAAAGCAGATGGTCAATGAAATAAAACAAAGGCGCAGCAACCTGCCTGCGCCTTGTGTTCACTTCCGATCCCGATCAACCGATAAAACCGAACCGCCTCAATGCAAGGTCGGACCCGCGTCCTTGCCCGGCTCTTCATCGTCCTCGTCGAGCACTTCGAGACCATCGAGCCCATGCGCGTGCTGGTGCTCTTTCTCGTCTTCGGTGGCTTCACGCACTTCCTGCACGTTCAACGCGAAACGCAGCGCCATGCCGGCGAGCGGATGATTGCCGTCGAGCACGACCTTGTCTTCTGCTACATCGGTCACTGTGTAGATGAGCGAATCGAGTTCGTCCTCGCCGTCTTCCGGCGTGCCCTCGAATTGCATGCCGATTTCGAGCGGCTCCGGAAAGCGGCCACGCGCCTCCACCTTCACGAGATCGGGATCGTACTCGCCGAACGCGTCTTGCGGCTCGAGCTGCAATTGCGTCTGATAGCCGGCTTCCTGACCGTCGAGTGCTTCCTCGATCTTGGGGAACGTGCCATCATAGCCGCCGTGCAGATAGACCATCGGCTCGTCGCTTTCCTCGATCAGGTTGCCATGAGCGTCAGACAGCTTATAGGCGACTGATACGACGGTGTCTTTTGCGATTTTCATTGGATTCTCCAAGATACAAGCCTCAATTATACGATGCCAGCGCGGTCCCCAAACGTTCCCTCAAGTCCTTTCGCGGTGCCGCTTCCCGACGAACCTTCAACCCTCCTTGGCGGCCTCTCGCCCGCGCAGTTCATGCGCCGGTACTGGCAGAAAAAGCCGCTGCTGATCCGTCAGGCGATTCCCGGCATCCAGGTGCCCCTCTCGCGCGACGAACTGTTCGACCTCGCCGACAACGACGACGCCGAATCACGCCTGATCACCCATTTTCGCCAATCCTGGGCAATGGAACATGGCCCGTTTGCGCCAGATGAACTGCCGTCCGTAAAAAAGCGTGACTGGACATTACTCGTGCAAGGCGTGAACCTGCACGACGACCGCGCCCGGTCGCTCCTCGACCGCTTCCGTTTCATACCTGATGCGCGGCTGGACGACCTCATGATCTCGTACGCGACGGACGGCGGCGGTGTCGGCGCGCATTTCGATTCCTACGATGTCTTCCTGCTGCAGGTCCATGGCAAACGCCGCTGGCGTTTCGGTGCGCAGCGCGATCTCTCGCTAAAAGAGGGGTTGCCGTTGAAAGTTTTACAGCACTTCGAAGCCGATGAGGAATGGGTGCTCGAGCCGGGCGACATGCTTTATCTGCCGCCTCATATCGCCCATGACGGCGTGGCCGAAGGCGAATGCATGACATGCTCTATCGGCTTTCGCGCACCGTCCGCCGCCGAACTGTCGGGACAATTCCTGTATCACCTGGCTGAGCGCATGGAAGAGATGTCGGGTGGCCGCGGCAAGGGCGAACAGCGTTACCGCGACCCGACTCAGCCGGCCGTCACGAATCCCGCGCAATTGCCGCCCCTTCTGGTCGAGCGGGTAGGCGCGATCCTTGCGAACATCGAATGGACTGAAAAGGAGGTTGCTGGTTTTCTCGGTACTTATTTGAGCGAACCCAAGGCGAATGTCGTATTTGATCCGCCACAACGACCTTTGAATGAAAAGCGATTTATTGAGCGCGCGAAGCAGTCCGGTTTGAAGCTCGATAGAAAAACCGTGCTGCTTTACGACAAGCACGCTTATTTTCTCAACGGCGAACGCGAGTTAATGTCGCCGAAAGCCAGAAAATGGCTGCCCGAGCTTGCTGACAAGCGATATCTGGAGGGGAAACGGTTTGTAACACTCTCTGGAGAATCGTCAATGACAGTCTTACTGCACGAGTGGTATTGTGCGGGCTGGATTCAAGTCGACGCGAACGCCTAGCGTTGTTTGGTCTTGTTGTTCGCCGGGTTGTTATCGCAGGCTGATGAAATGTATGAGAAAGACAACGTATTGTCCCTGCATTTATCGACGGTCAGTACGAAAGTGCATATAATTTCCGCCCAAGCCGTAGGAAGTCTCACAACCATACATAATGTGAGTCCACAACGGCCCGGGTCGGTGTTGGAGCACACATTACCGGTACTTTGCGCTGTTGCTTACCTTTAACCATAAAAGGACGTGATCATGAAGAAATCTCTCCTCGTAGCATCCCTGTTGGCTGCTGTTGCTCTTGCTGCATGCAACAAGTCTAGCGATACGGCTGCTCCGGGCGCTGCTAGCGATACGTCGGCTGCTTCGGCACCGGCAGCTGCTGCTTCGGACGCTGCGGCTTCCGCAACGGACGCAGCATCGAGCGCTACGGCTGCTGCAAGCGACGCAGCTTCGGCTGCTGCAACGGCATCGGACGCTGCTGCTCCGGCTGCTGCTGCTTCGGGCGCGAGCCAGTAAGTATTGAGTCAGAGGCCAAGTTTCCCGCTCTTGAGCATGATTGATCCAGCAGGAAACGAAGCCTCCGCAGTAAGCCCACAAGGTTGATTTTGTAGGCTTACGAAAAAACCGGCCCTCGGGCCGGTTTTTTTACGTCTGGTGCTTCTTGATTTAAAAGTTCGATATGCCTGTCACGGAGGACGCTTCAAAGGGATAGCCAGTCGAAGCCATCCGCCTGCGTCGCGACCATCACGTCGGCGGCCGTCGCGCCCAAGACCGAAGCAAGGGCCGCCTGCGCCAGCTCAGGCAAGTTGTTCTGCTGGCTCAAATGGGCGGCCACCAGATGACGCAGCTTCGATCGATCCAGCGATGCAAGGATGGCCGCCGCCGCGTCGTTGTTCAGATGCCCATGCATGCCGCTGATGCGGGCCTTCAACGACGCAGGATAGCGGCTCGTCGCGAGCATCTCCATGTCGTGATTGGATTCGAGCACCAGCGCATCGCAACCGCTCAACGTGCTGGCGATATGCGGCGTAGCAACGCCCACATCCGTCAGGACGCCCAAGCGGCTTGCGCCGTCGGAAAACACGTACTGGAGGGGTTCGCGTGCGTCGTGGGGAACTGTGTAGGGCAGCACATGCAGGTTGCCCACAGCGACGCTCTCGTCGCCCCAGAGCACATGCAGGTCGACCGGTGCGTCATCGGCGCCTACCGCGCGCGCCGTGCCCCAGCTCATGTGTACCGGTATGGACCATTTGCGCGCCAGCGTCAGCGCGCCGCCAATGTGATCCGTATGCTCGTGCGTGATGAAAATGGCATCGAGCTGATCAGGGCGAACGTCGAGCCTCGCAAGGCGCCGCTCGACTTCCTTGGCTGAAAAACCACAGTCCAGCAGCACGCGCGTGGTGATCGTGCCGCTGGCCGACTCGACCAGCAACGCGTTGCCTTCACTGCCGCTGCCGAGACTGGCAAAGCGCATTGGTCGGGACCTAGTTCAACTGCGCATGCAACAACGCAACGATACGTTGAGCGTCAGTCGATGTATCGACCTGACCGTTCGCATCGACCACGGCGACCTGCGTCAGGGCATCGGCCTTCGGACGCACATTGACCATGAATTCGCGTGAGGGCTTCGGCGCGCTGCCGGTGAACAGCTTGCCGAGCAGCCCTTCCTTCTTCAGCTCCGCCATGGAGTCGGAGAAACGCACGTAATACACGCCCTTCGCGCGGTCCCGGTTGTCCACGGTGAAGTTGGTACGGTCAAGCGCCAAACCGACTCGCAACCAGGCGCGATCGAACGGCTCGGAAATGTCGAGCGTAGACGTGCCGCCCGATTGATCCAGTGCGACAGCCGGCTCGGCCGGACGTGCTTCGGTCAGCAATTGTTTGGCTTGTGCATCCGTGAGACCGAACTTCTCCATCAGCTTCGCAAGGAACGCAGCTTCGAGCGCCGGGTTGCGCGGACGCTCTTCCCATTTCGATGAGGTCTTGTCCTGGCCGGTCAGCACTTCTTCCATCGCGGCGTGGCTGATCGAAATGTCCGTGGAGTTGTTCGAGCCACGTTCCACCAGCGTGCGGAACTGGTCGCGCGTACCCGATGAATACGCAAAGTCGATCAGCTTGCCCACGCTCTTCCTGAACCAGTCGTCCGGAATGTTCGCGCGATTCTCGGCCCAGTCGGTGGACATGATGCCGGTGGCCGGCGCATCGGTCTTGAGCGTGAAACCGTTCTCTTCCCAGAACTCCTGCAACTGTGGCCAGAGTTGGTCGGGCGAGCGGCCGTCGACCACTAGCCAGCGGCGGTCGCCGTCGCGTTCCACGTGCATGCCGAACGGGTCTTGCGGCGTCGGCAAACCGACTGTCGCATTGCCTGCCGGCGTCAGCGAACGCGGTGCCGCGCCGCCGAGCGAATTCAGCTTGGGCGGTGCAGCGTATCGCTGGCTGATGTCGCCGGTGGTCAGATCCGACGGCACTGCCAGCGACGGCGCCGTTTCAGCACCCTTGTAATTCACACGGTCAGGCGCGAGCCAATCGTTCAAGGTGTCACAACCGCCAAGCGAGATCAGCGTGCCGATTGCAAGCGACAGCGCGCCAATGGTGCGAGCGTTGTTGATTAAGGCAGAACGTTTCATGAGGTCCTTCGTGATGCTGAATGCGCGTTGCCTGGAAGCTAAGCCGGGAACGGGTCGATGAACGACGGGTTGATGACACTCGCTGGCTGGCCGAACGGTTGTGCGGCCGGGATGCACTGCATGCAGGCGAACGCGCGTGTTGTTCAAGCGCATCCGCCCGCGGTAAGTCAGGCCAAAAGCCCGGTCTCGCGCAACGCGGCGCGCACGACGTCGTGATAACGCGCGTCGAGCGGCGTCAGCGGCAGGCGAATCCCGCTCCCCATGCGCCCAAGCGCGGTCAGCGCCCATTTCGCGGGAATCGGATTCGACTCGCAGAACATGTTTTTGTGCAGCGACAGCAGGCTCAAATGAATCTTGCGTGCCGTGATGGCGTCGCCGGCCAGCGCCGCACGGCAGAGTTCGCTCATTGCACGCGGTGCCACGTTCGCGGTCACCGAAATATTGCCGTGGCCGCCGAGCAGCATCAACGCGATCGCGGTCGGATCGTCACCGCTGTAGATTGCGAAATGCGCGGGTGCCTCGTTGATCAGATTCGCTGCACGATCGATGTTGCCCGTCGCTTCCTTCACGCCGATGATTCCTGGCACGTTTGCCAGGCGGATCACGATGTCGTGATTCATGTCGGCAACAGTACGGCCCGGCACGTTGTACAGGATCACCGGCAGATCAACCGATTCCGCGATCTTGCGAAAGTGCTGGTACATGCCCTCTTGGGTGGGCTTGTTGTAATACGGAACCACTTGCAGCGTAGCGTCCGCGCCAACTTCCTTCGCGGCGCGCGCCAGTTCGACGGCCTCCGAGGTGGAGTTGCCACCCGCGCCCGCGATGATCGGAAAGCGCTTGGCCGTATGTTCGACGGCGGTTTTCACCATCAACACGTGTTCTTCCACGGAGAGCGTGGCGGACTCACCACTGGTGCCGACGACCACGAGCCCGTTCGAGCCCTCTTCAACATGCCAGTCGATCAGTTTTCGAAACGCCGGCAGATCGAGACTACCGTCCTCGTGCATCGGGGTGACGATGGCAGGAATGCTGCCGCGGATCTGGATGCCGCCGTGTGTTCCGTTTGTCATGAAACGCTAGGGAAATTGGTCGGAAACCGCGATTGTAGCGGATTAGGACTGTAGAACGTAACGATCCGGGGGTGCGGCATTGTTACGGTCCGTAAGGCCCGTGGACAGAGGCGCCGGCCCGGCTACGGCGCAGATGCGCTGCACGCAGGATGCACGCGGCGCGCTGATAAATCCATCCTGATAAGCGATGACCCGCAAGCGCGGGCGCACGGCGTCGAGAAGTTCGCCGGGATTGAGCAGGAAATCCGGATTCGATGGCTTGCCGAATTGCGCATTGCCTGCGGCAAAGGTTTCGTAGAGCAGCACGCCGCCGGGCGCGAGGGCATCGAGAAGAAAGGGAAATAACGGCCGGTGAAGATAGTTCGTCACGACCACGGCGGCGAACATTTCGTCTTCGCGCAAGGGCCACGCCGCATTTTCAAGATCGGCGCAACGCGTGCTTACGTGCTGCACGGCAGCGAGACTGGCGAGCGCGGTTTCATCGCGATCCAGTGCCAGAACGTCGTGTCCACGCGATGCAAAAAACCGCGAATGACGGCCGTTGCCGGCCGCCACGTCAAGCACCGCACCGCCCTTTTCCACCAGATGCGACCATTGCTCGATCCATGCACTGGCGGTGGTTGGGGGCGAATACAGCGCGGGCGTCGGCATCACGGCTTGCTTCAGTTGTAAGACAGGCCCATGGCGTCGCGAACGTCGCGCATGGTCTCGACTGCAAACTTGCGCGCCTTGTCGCAGCCATCGGCCACGATGGCACGCAACAACGAAGGGTCATCCATGTATTTCTGTGCGCGCTCGAGCATGGGTTGCTGCTCGCGCAGGATCCCTTCGATCACCGGCTGCTTGCACTCGAGGCAGCCAATGCCTGCAGTGCGGCACCCCTTTTGCACCCACTCGTGCGTCGCTTCGTCGGTGTAGACCTGATGAAGCTGCCATACCGGGCATTTGTCCGGATCGCCCGGATCGGTGCGGCGAACACGCGCCGGATCGGTCGGCATGGTGCGCACTTTCTTCGTGATGCTCTCGGCGTCTTCACGCAAGCCGATAGTGTTGCCATACGACTTCGACATCTTGGCGCCGTCGAGGCCCGGCATGCGCGACGCTTCGGTCAACAGCACTTGCGGCTCGACCAGGATGATCTTGCGCGCGCCTTCCAGGTAGCCGAAAAGCCGTTCGCGATCGTTCATGGACAAGCTCTGCGATTCCTGCAGCATCGCGCGTGCTTGTTCGAGCGCTTCGTCGTCACCCTCTTGCTGATACGCGACGCGCAACTCGTGATAAAGCTTTGCACGCTTGCCGCCGAGCTTCTTGGCGGCATCGAGCGCCTTCTCTTCGAAATCCGCTTCACGTCCATAAAGATAGTTGAAGCGCCGGGCAATTTCACGCGTCATTTCGACGTGCGGCACCTGGTCTTCGCCCACCGGAACGAGCGACGCGCGATACAGCAGGATGTCTGCCGCCATCAGCACCGGATAACCGAGAAAACCGTATGTGGTGAGATCCTTTTCCTTCAGCTTCTCGATCTGCTCCTTGTAGGTCGGCACGCGTTCGAGCCAGCCGAGCGGCGTCCCCATGCCGAGCAGCAGCGCCAGTTCGGCGTGCTCAGGCACGCGGCTCTGAATGAACAGCGTGGCCTGCGCCGGGTCGATGCCGGAAGCGAGCCAGTCGATCAGCACTTCCCACACGTTCTTCTCGATCACCTCGGGCGTTTCGTAGTGCGTCGTCAGTGCGTGCCAGTCGACGACCGCAAAAAAGCACGGGTATTCGGACTGCAGCCGCACCCAGTTCTTGAGCACGCCGTGATAGTGGCCTAGGTGCAGCGAGCCGGTAGGCCGCATGCCGGAGAAGATACGGTCAGGGAACATGGTTTTATTGGAAGAGCGAAGCAAGGGGATTCAGGACGGCCGACACCGCGACGTACCCGGCGCTCACCAGCGGTCCGAGCCAGAAACGCGTCAGGGTGCCGGTCATGACCAGCGCCATCACGATAAAAAACCCGTAGGGCTCGAGCCGCGACAGCATGATCGACGCACGCACCGGCAGCAAGGCCATCAGCACACGGCCGCCGTCGAGCGGCGGCAGCGGGAACAGGTTGAGCACGCCGAGCACGAGGTTCACGCCCACGCCCGCCGCAGCCATGCGCGTGAGGAAGGGTTCGTTGACATTGAATGCTGCGAGCAGCACGGCAATCACGCCCCAGATCAGCGCTTGCGCGAAGTTGCTGGCCGGCCCGGCAGCCGCGACCCACAGACTGCCCCAGCGCGGGTTGCGCAAATTGCCGAATGCAACCGGAACCGGTTTTGCGTACCCGAACATGAACGCGCCGCTCGTGACGAAATACAGCACCAGCGGAATTGCCAGCGTGCCGATGGGGTCGATGTGGCGCATCGGATTAAGCGAGACGCGGCCGAGCACGTAAGCCGTGTTGTCGCCCAGGAGGCGGGCCGCGTAGCCGTGCGCGGCCTCGTGCAGCGTGATCGCGAAAATCACGGGGAGCGCGTAGACCGCGATCGTTTGTATCAGGGAGGAATCCATAGCTCGCTATTGTATCAAGCAGTTGTGGCGCCACTCATGGCGGTGTGTGCGAGCGTTCGCGGGCCGTCGCGCGTCGAGGCGTGCGCTTTGCCTCGCGCGCCGCCCTATTGTGTCATCGCGGAAATTCAGGTGATGGAAATGTTGCCCGCCCGTGTCATTGCGCGCTGTCAGCGGTGAGACCGAACGGCTCCAGGCTTCCCAGCCCCGGGCGCACGAGGACCGGTACTTCGCCCGTCAGATCGATCACGGTTGACGGTTCCATTGGGCAGGCGCCGGCGTCGATCACGAGATCGATCTGTTTTTCGAGCTTTTCGCGGATCTCTTCGGCGTCGTTGAGCGGATGGGTATCATTGGGCATGATCAGCGTGGAGCCCAGCAGCGGTTGTCCGAGCGCTTCCAGCAGCGCAAGCGTGATGGCGTGATTGGGCACCCGCAGGCCGATCGTCTTGCGCGACGGATGCGAAAGGCGCCGCGGGACTTCCTTGGTTGCCTGCAAAACGAAAACGTAAGGACCCGGTGTCACGGATTTGATCAGACGATAGTTCCGGTTATCGACGATCGCAAAATTTGAAAGCTCAGACAAATCCCGCACCAGCAGCGAAAGCAGTTGTTTCTCGTCGAGTCCGCGAATGCGGCGAATACGCTCGACGGCGTCCTTGTCATCGAGATGACACGCCAGCGCATAGCTCGAATCGGTCGGCAACGCCACGATGCCGCCATCGTTGATGATCTGCACCGCCTGATTGATCAGCCGCGGCTGCGGATTATCCGGGTGAATGCGAAAGAATTGAGACATGACCAGAGGACTAGAAAAGTTGCCCGGCGGGAGCATCCGTCGGTTTGCCCGAGGCTCTCCATGTGAACTCGGCAGAATACCCGCAAATTCATGCTATTGCGCGACAAACGGCGCAAGGGAAGCGTGGAGTGGTGCAAGGATCGTGCGAAGCCTCGCGGACAAGCTCAGCGCAGGCATTCCCAGACGGGTTTGAGGTCGGCGGGAAGCGGCGGCAATTGGCCAAGGTCGATACGGCCCTCGCCCGCCGCGTGAAAATCCGAACCGCGCGAAGCGTAGAACCCATAGCGGCGCGCAACCTCCGCATATTCCCGATACTGATCCGGCGTATGGCTGCCCGTCACCACTTCAATGGCGCGGCCGCCTAGCTGGATGAATTCATCGAAGAGCGCGGCGAATTCGACCTGCGAGAAATCATACCGCCCCGGGTGCGCGATCACCGCTTCGCCGCCGGCCGCCTTGATCCATTTCATGGCGTCGGCGAGTTTCGACCATCGATGGCCGACGAAACCCGGTTTTCCGTCACCGAGGTATTTCGAGAACACGTCCGAGGTGGACTCTGCGTAGCCTTTATCAACCAGAAAACGCGCGAAGTGTGTGCGCGAGATCATTGCCGGGTCGTTCACGTAGGTCAGCGCGCCTTCATAGGCGCCCGGGATGCCGATCGCGGCCAGCGCCTGCCCGATGGCCTCACCGCGTGCCCTGCGGCCGCTACGCGTCTCGGCAAGGCCGTCGATGAGCTCCTGGCAATCCGCATCCACATTGAGCCCCACGACATGAACCGTGCGTCCCGCCCATGTGACCGAGATCTCGACGCCGCCGACATAGTCCATTCCAAGCGCCCTGGCCGCTTCGCGCGCCTCGCGCTGGCCGCCGATCTGGTCGTGATCGGTCAGCGACCACAGCGTCACGCCGCCTGCGTGCGCACGCGCGGCAACCTCGGCTGGAGCGAGCTGGCCATCGGAAACGGTGGAATGGCAATGCAGGTCGGCGTTCATCGTTGGAACTCTGGGAGTCATCTATTCATTCTACTGCAACGCGTCAAAGCGGATCACGCGCAAAACGCTTCGATCAGCGCCGCGACGCGCTCCGGCTGATCGTGGTGCAGCATGTGGCCGGCGTTATCGATGAGTTCCTCGCGCCAATCCGGGAATGCGGTGAAACGCTGCTTGAATTCATCGATGGGAACGTCCGCCGCGATCGCAGCCAAAGTCGGCGACCCGACGGCTTCCACGTGCAAGACCTTCGCCTCGACCTTCGACCAGACGGCCATCACCTCTTCCAGCCGGTACAACACCGGTCCACGAAGCTTGTGGGCGGGATCGGCGAGTAAATGGAAGCGGCCTTCGCCGTCTGGCTTCGACCAGTGGGCGGCCAGGAAACGCGCCTTCGCGAGCGGCAAGCGCGGGTTCGTGCGGATCAGGCGCTGGGCGACATCGTCGAAAGTGGCGTAGGTGTTGAGCGTCGGCGGCGCCCGAAGGTCGTCCAGCCATTGCGTGAGGCGTGCCGGCGCGCGCCCGGGTTGCATCGCGGCCATCCCGAACCCTTCCAGATCGACCACGCGGCGCACTCGCTCCGGCCGAACGCCCGCGTAAAGGCAGACGACGTTCGCGCCCATGCTGTGGCCGACCAGGTTCACCGCCTCGCGTGGCGGTGTGTAGTGGTCGATCAGTGCATCGAGATCGGCGAGATAGTCCTGGAACCAGTAGTTTCCGCTCTTGCCCTCGGCCACCGGCCAGTCCGACAGGCCAAAACCGCGGGCATCGGGCGCGATGACCTGCCACTCGCCGGCGAGCGCATCGACGACGAACTGGAATGACGCCGATACATCCATCCACCCGTGCAGCATGAAAAGCGTGGGCGCGTCGGGGCGGCCCCAGCGGCGGACATGCAGGCGCGTCCCGCGTGTGGTGACGAAGTCGGAAGTGGATGTTTTCATCGGGAAGACCCGGTGGCGTCGAGGCCTGCGAGCGCGCGCAGTTCGGCCTCGTCAAAACCGGCATCGCGGCGCGCTTCGAAATTGAACGGTCCACGCAGTTTCGGCGCGTGATAGCGCTCGGCGAGTTCTTCGTAGGCGACGTGCGGATCGGCGTTCGCCTTGTCGCACAAGTGCCGGAACCAGTGATTTCCAATGAGCACGTGGCCGATTTCGTCGTGGAGAATGATGTCCAGGATAGCCGCCGATGCATGGTCGCCCGCCTGCGCCAGACGGCGGCGAATCGGCGGCGCTGCGTCCAGGCCGCGCGCTTCGAGCGTGCGCGGCACCAGCGCCATGCGCGCGAGCACGTCGCCCCGCGTGCGTTCGGCCATTTCCCAAAGGCCGTCGTGGGCGGGAAAATCGCCATATGCGTGACCAAACTCCGCCAGCCTCGCGCTCAGCAGCGAAAAATGCCGCGCTTCTTCAGCCGCCACCTTGAACCAGTCGATGTAAAAGGCCTCGGGCATCGATGGAAACCGCCAGACTGCATCGAGCGCCAGATTGATCGCGTTGAATTCGATGTGAGCGAGCGCGTGCAACAGCACGGCGCGCCCGGCGTCGGACTGCATGCTGCGCCGTTTGAGCGATGAAGGCGCCACCAGTTCCGGCGCGTCGGGGCGCCCGGGCAGGTCGAGCGGATCGGTGATACGGGCGGTGACGTCGAGCGTCATGTCCATCGCGAGCATGCGGTCGTAGAAAAGCTGCGTGGCGCGGGCTTTGGTCGACGGATCACGTTCGCGCAACAGCGCGAGTGCAGCGTGCCGGACACTCAGTAGAAAGGATGACGAACTGGACAAATCGAGCGGGTCGGACATGATTCTCAAAGAGTTTTGACGTGCTTATGCTTGATACGCCGGAACCGGGCAATCCCGTCCTCGGCGGCCGGCCGCACGGCACTTCCCCGCAACCGGCTAAAATAACGGTTTCCCCGGTCGCATTTCAGATTTCAGCATCAAAACGCGCTGGAGCCGCCGTTCAAGAGCTCAACCAGCGACCGATTGTACTGTCCAGCCGCGGCGCCCCAGCCTGCCGCCCAATTCCGCTTCCAGCCCCACAGGAGACACAGTGGCAATCTACAAGCTCGGCGATGCCGCCCCGACCATCCACGAAAGCGTATTTGTCGCTGATACGGCGACCATCATCGGCCGCGTAACGCTTGAGGAGAACTCGAGCGTCTGGTTCGGCGCCTCGCTGCGCGCGGACAACGAGCCGATCGTGCTCGGCCATGGAAGCAATATCCAGGAGGGAGCGGTGCTTCATACCGATCCGGGCTTTCCCCTGACCATTGAGGCGAACGTCACCGTCGGCCATCAGGCAATGCTGCACGGCTGCACCGTCAAGGAAGGCGCGCTCATCGGAATTCAGGCGGTGGTCTTGAATGGCGCGGTAATTGGCCGCAATTGCCTTGTTGGTGCAGGCGCCGTGGTGACCGAAGGCAAGATTTTCCCCGATAACACCCTGATCCTCGGCGCACCCGCGAAAGCCGTGCGGGAACTGACGGAAGCGGACATTGCGAAGATGCAGGGCGGCACGCGTGGTTACGTGGAACGCCGCGAATATTACAAGGCGCAACTCGTGCGGATCGGCTGAATGCCGCTTCGTGCGTTTTGCGCAATCGATTAAAGGACCCCAGCGTGGTTAACGATCAGCTGCAAAAATTCATGTTCAACGCGGCGCCAGTGCGCGGCGAGATCGTCTCGTTGCGCGATACATGGCAAGAAGTACTCACGCGCCGCTCCTATCCCGCGCCCGTGCGCAATGTGCTCGGCGAAATGATGGCTGCCTGCGCGCTGCTGTCGGCGAATCTCAAGTTCGATGGCACGTTGATCATGCAGATCTACGGCGACGGACCGGTGACGATGCTCGTCGTGCAGTGCAATTCGGACCTGTCGCTGCGCGCGACGGCAAAACTCGCTGAGTCAATAGAAGGAGCGAGCGAAGCGCCCGTCGCGATCACCGACGACATGACCCTCCCCGACTTGCTGAACCGCAATGGCCAGGGACGTTGTGTGATCACGCTCGACCCGCGCGACAAGAAGCCCGGCCAGCAGGCGTATCAGGGCATCGTGCCGCTAAGCGGCGAGCATGGGCCGCTCGCATCGATGGCCGAAGTGCTGGAACACTATATGCATCACTCCGAGCAGCTCGATACACGCATGTGGCTCGCCGCGAACACCGAGCGCGCGGTGGGCATGCTGCTGCAGAAGCTTCCGGGCGATGGCGGTATCGTCCCGCACCCGGGCGAACACGACGCCGATACCTGGCAGCGCGTGTGTCACCTCGGCGGCACGCTGTCGAATGAAGAGTTGTTGAAGGAAGAGCCTGAGACTGTATTCAAGCGGCTTTTCTGGCAGGAAAACGTGCAGCACTTCGAGCCGGCTCAGGCTCGTTTCGAATGCACGTGTTCACGCGAGAAAGTCGGCGGAATGCTGAAAATGCTGGGTCGGGAAGAAGTCGACAGCGTGGTCGAAGAGCGTGGCAGTGTTGAAGTCCATTGCGAATTCTGCAACCAGCGCTATGAGTTCGATCCCGTGGACGTGGCGCAACTTTTTGTCGCGGGAGAAATCTCGCAAGCCGTAAGCCCGGCGCCGGATCAACGGCATTGATCGACGTCGCACAGGAAGAGTTCTGTTGTCTGTAACAAGACGTCGCGGGATGGCGCTTTGCCGATGCGCGACGTGGCATTATCCCTGTCCGATTAGTAGCCCGGCCCGCTGGAGGTCGACATGAAACTCTTTGCATTTGTATCGAAGAAACTGGCCGTCGCGGTGTGCGGTTCAGCGTTTCTCACGCTCGGCGGGTGCATGATGGACCCGCCAGGACCGTCGCCGGTTTACAGCCGCCTGCCCGCCACGCAGAATCATGCGGCCCAGCCGCTTTCCCCGGAAGAGCAACAGCGCTACAACCAGATCGACCGGCAGGTGCTCGCCGAGCAGCAACAGGCCATGGCTGCGGATGCCGCGGCTCAGGCGTATTCGCA
Organism: Burkholderia sp. PAMC 26561; assembly: GCF_001557535.2. NCBI lineage: Bacteria > Pseudomonadati > Pseudomonadota > Betaproteobacteria > Burkholderiales > Burkholderiaceae > Burkholderia > Burkholderia sp. PAMC 26561. Next base: position 2,520,899 of record NZ_CP014306.1, on the reverse strand, counting down.
ATACTATCGGCCGCCGGTGACGGTGTACGGCGGATATTCGAGCGGCGGGTGGGGTAACAGATGGGGTACGGGTATTGGGGTTGGATACCCGGGGTATTATTGGTAAGGCTGATTCCCAAGGGTCGAGAAGGGCCGCAAATAGTAAAAGCCGTTCCAACTTACATTGGAACGGCTTTTTTGTATTCTGTCGGGTCGATTCGACTAGCCTCAGCCGCCCGCTTTCTTCTTGGCGGCGTCCTGCTTCTCTTTGGTCGCCTGCCGCTCGAACGCGCGGCGCTCTTCCTTCGATCGTGAAACCGGGTTGGGCACCACTCGCAAAGGCGCGGCGGAAACTTGTCCTCGCGTGGACGCGCTGGACTGTGCGTTCACCGAGTTGGCCGGCGCAGGGGAATTCGGCGAGACAAACTGCACGAATACCTCGCTGTCCTTCATCATGCCCATTTCATAACGCGCGCGTTCTTCAACAGCCGCCGTACCATTCTGCAAATCCGCGACTTCGCCCTGCACACGTTCGTTGCGCAGCTTCAGATCCGCATTTTTCTTTGTCTGGTTGACCAGTTGCTGCTGCAACTCGTGAACACGCAACCAGCCACCGTGCCCCCACCACAGCGGATACTGGATCATCGCCAGCAGCAGGATCAGGACAAAGGTGACAATCCGCATTTAAGAGGCGAGAGAAAAGCGCTGAAACTTCAACTGGTATTTCGGCGCCGCCCCGGGTTCGAAGGAACACGGGGCGGCGGACTGAACAAACGGCTACATTTGGACTAACGTCCGTCTGGACGAAAGCTTTAGCTTCAACGCAAATTGTAGAAGGCCGACTTGCCCGGATAGCTGGCGATATCGCCCAGATCTTCTTCAATGCGCAGCAACTGGTTGTACTTCGAGATGCGGTCGCTACGCGACAAAGAACCCGTCTTGATCTGACCGGCATTCAGGCCGACCGCGATATCCGCAATCGTCGAATCTTCCGTTTCGCCCGAACGATGCGAGATAACGGCAGTGTAACCCGCGCGCTTCGCCATTTCGATTGCTGCAAAAGTTTCTGTCAGTGTGCCGATCTGGTTGATCTTGATCAGGATCGAATTGGCGATGCCCTTTTCGATCCCTTCCTTCAAAATACGCGTGTTCGTCACGAACAGATCGTCGCCCACGAGCTGGATCTTCTTGCCGAGCTTATCGGTCAAGATCTTCCATCCGTCCCAGTCGCTTTCGTGCATGCCGTCTTCAATCGACACGATCGGGAATTTATCGGCGAGCGTGGCGAGATAATCTGCGAATTCAGTGGACGACAACTGCAGGCCTTCGCCCGCGAGCTGATATTTGCCGTCGTGGTAGAACTCGCTTGCGGCGCAATCCAGCGCAAGCAAAACGTCTTCACCCGCACGATAACCCGCCTTCTCGATCGCCTGAACGATGGTCGAAAGACACTCGTCGTTGCTGCCGAAATTCGGCGCGAAACCGCCTTCGTCGCCCACGGCCGTGCTCATGCCACGGTCGCTCAGGATCTTCTTGAGCGCGTGGAACACTTCCGCGCCGCAACGCAGCGCTTCGCGGAAGGTCGGCTGGCTGACCGGAACGATCATGAATTCCTGGATGTCCAGGCTGTTGTTGGCGTGCGCGCCGCCGTTCACGATGTTCATCATGGGAACGGGCAATTGCATGGCGCCCGAACCGCCGAAATAACGATACAGCGGCAAGCCCGCTTCCTCAGCCGCGGCCTTGGCCACTGCCATGGAAACGGCCAGCATGGCGTTCGCGCCGAGGCGCGACTTGTTGTCGGTACCGTCGAGTTCGAGCAGGGTCTTGTCGAGAAACGCCTGTTCCGATGCATCGAGTCCCATGATGGCTTCGGAGATTTCGGTGTTGATGTGCTCGACTGCCTTCAGCACGCCCTTGCCGCCGTAGCGGCCGGCTTCGCCGTCGCGCAATTCGATGGCTTCACGCGATCCGGTCGATGCGCCGGACGGCACCGCGGCGCGGCCCATCGTGCCCGATTCCAGCAGGACGTCGCATTCGACGGTGGGATTGCCGCGCGAGTCGAGAATCTCGCGACCGATGATATCTACGATGGCACTCATGGTTTCCTCAAGAAATGACGATAAATCAGGTCTGACAGCAAGCCGGGGTTGAAGATCTTGCGCGGGCTCGAACGGGAGGCTTACACGCCTTCGACGACCATCATGTGCATCTCGGCTGCGCCGCTTCGCACACTTCGCGCCGCTTCATACCCGGCTGAGTGGTACCACTTGACCGCGGTCTCGTAATCGTCGAATTCGATCACGACACCGCGCGGGAGCAACGAGCCTTCGAGGGTTTCGCTTTTACCGCCGCGAGCGAGGTAGCGGCCACCATGCGCTTCGATTGCCGCAGCCGCCAGCGGTCGGTACGCCGCGTACTTCTCCGGGTCCGTCACATTGGCATTCACGATGACATAACCTTTTGCCATTGCCCTCTCCTCCTGATGCGATTCGGGCGCCGTGTCCGTAAAATTGCGTCACGAAACGCGGTGCCCTTGATTTGTTTTTAGCTGAAATCGTTCTCGAGGAACGGTCCGCTTTTCACGGCCCGGTCGAGCGCAACGAGCGTTTCCAGCAGGGCTTCCATTCTGTGCAGCGGCACGGCGTTCGGACCGTCGGACTTTGCGTTCGCCGGGTCCGGATGGGTTTCCATGAAAAGGCCGGAAACGCCCGTGGCGACCGCGGCTCGCGCCAGCACCGGCACGAATTCGCGTTGACCGCCGGAACTCGTGCCTTGGCCGCCCGGCAACTGCACCGAATGCGTGGCGTCGAAAACGATGGGCGCATTGGTTTCCCGCATGATCGCGAGCGACCGCATATCGGAAACCAGGTTGTTATAACCAAACGACACACCCCGTTCGCAGGCCATGAAACGGTCGTCGGACAGGCCTGCTTCGCGTGCGGCGTCGCGGGCTTTGTCGATGACGTTCTTCATGTCGTGCGGCGCGAGAAACTGGCCCTTCTTGATGTTGACCGGCTTGCCCGAACGCGCGCATGCGTGAATGAAGTCAGTCTGGCGGCACAGAAACGCGGGCGTTTGCAACACGTCGACCACCGATGCCACCGCTTCGATCTCGTGTTCCGAGTGAACGTCGGTGAGAATGGGCAGCCCGAGTTGCTTCTTCACTTCGCCGAGGATCCGCAGGCCTTCGTCCATGCCCAAACCGCGAAACGACTTGCCTGAGCTGCGGTTGGCTTTGTCATACGACGACTTGTAGATGAACGGCACGCCGACCTTGGCGCAGATTTCCTTCAAGCGGCCGGCGACGTCGATCGTCATCTGCTCCGATTCGACCACGCAGGTGCCCGCAATCAGGAAGAACGGCTGGTCGAGACCGACCTCGAAATCACACAGCTTCATGCTTGCGCTCCGACAGAAACCGCAACGGCCGGCGCCGGGTCAGAAGCCTCGGTGTGACCCGCAGCGTCAAGCGACTGGTGATGCGCGCGCGCCGCTTCGACGAACTCCTTGAAAAGCGGATGACCATCGCGTGGCGACGACGTGAACTCCGGGTGGAACTGCACGCCGACAAACCACGGGTGCATCGATTCCGGCAGTTCCATCATTTCCGGCAGGTCTTCGCTCGGCGTGCGCGCGCTGATCACGAGGCCACCTGCCTCGAGTTGCGGCACGAACCGGTTGTTCACTTCGTAGCGGTGACGATGACGCTCGTTCACATCCGTTCCGTAAATACGAGCCGCCATGGTGCCCGGCTTGATCGGACATTTTTGTGAACCCAGGCGCATGGTGCCGCCAAGATCCGACTCTTCCGTACGCTTTTCAACACGACCGGCGCGGTCATACCATTCGGTGATGAGCGCCACTACCGGGTTTGTAGTCGATGTATCGAATTCCGTGCTGTTTGCGTCCGTGAGACCGGCCACGTCGCGTGCAAATTCGATTACAGCCAGTTGCATGCCGAGGCAGATGCCGAGATACGGCGTCTTCGATTCGCGTGCATAACGTATTGCCTTGATCTTGCCTTCGGTGCCACGCGCGCCAAAACCGCCCGGCACGAGCACTGCGTCGAGATGCTTCAATGCATCGACGCCGTCCGTGTCGATCTGCTCGGAATCGATGTACTCGATGTTCACCTTCGTCGACGTATGAATGGACGCGTGCTTCAACGCCTCGATCAACGATTTGTACGACTCGGTCAACTCCACATATTTGCCGACCATGCCGATGGTGACTTCGCTCTGCGGGTTCTCGAGCTTTTGCACGAGGCCGGCCCACATGCTGAGGTCAGCGGGTTTCGCTTCGAGCTTGAGTTCTTCGCAGATGATGTTGTCGAGACCCTGGTCGTGCAGCATCTGCGGAATCTTGTAGATGCTGTCCACGTCCCACACCGAAATGACCGCGTCTTCCGGCACATTGGAAAAGAGCGAAATCTTCTGACATTCGTCGAGGGGGATCGGACGGTCCGCGCGACACAGCAGCACGTGCGGCGAGATACCGATCTCGCGCAGCTTCTGCACGCTGTGTTGCGTAGGCTTGGTCTTGAGCTCACCTGCCGTAGCGATGTACGGCACAAGCGTCAGGTGCACGAAACACGCGCTGTTGCGCCCGAGGCGCAAGCTCATCTGGCGCGCGGCTTCGAGAAACGGCAGCGATTCGATATCACCCACCGTCCCGCCGATTTCCACGATAGCCACATCCGGCTCGCCGCACGTGGCCGCAGCCGCGCCGCGTTGCAGGAACGCCTGGATTTCGTTGGTGATATGCGGAATGACCTGAACGGTCTTGCCGAGATACTCGCCACGGCGTTCCTTGCGGATCACCGATTCGTAGATCTGGCCCGTCGTGAAGTTATTGGCCTTGCGCATCTTCGTGCTGATGAAGCGCTCGTAATGGCCGAGGTCGAGGTCCGTTTCCGCTCCGTCTTCCGTCACGAACACTTCCCCATGCTGGAACGGGCTCATCGTGCCGGGGTCGACATTGATGTAGGGATCGAGCTTGAGGAGGGTGACTTTCAGACCGCGCGATTCGAGGATCGCGGCGAGGGAAGCGGCGGCAATACCCTTGCCGAGGGAAGACACTACGCCGCCGGTGACGAATACATATTTGGTCATCGCTAGGTGCTCGCGGGAAAAACGGATTATACCCGAAAGGCGCCCCGGAACCCAGCGCCGCGGGGGCGGATTTGCAGTGCGCGGCGCATATTCATGGATGAATCAGATGTCCGCGCGGCGCAGCCCGTCAAGCGTGCGTTGTAACGCGCGGGCGGTTTCGATGGGACGCTCCATGGGGAACAAATGACTGCCTTCGATCCACTCCAGATGCTCGCCCACAATGCGCCGCGTCATATCCAGCCCGACTTGCCGCACTTCGCGCGAATGCGTTCCCGCGATAAAGCCGACCGGTACCGGCACGCCGTGCGTGACCCGCGCACCCAACGTGCGCGGCAAGGTCTTGTAGATGCGAAATTCCACCTCGCGATCAAAAGCGAGCTTGCGCAGACTGCGGGACGCCGCGGGGGCAGCCGTGTCCGGCGGAATCCCGAAGTCGATGTAATCCGACAACATCCGCTCGTCCCAGCGCGAGAACGCGCTTTTTGCATGAAAGTGGCGCCATGCTTCTTCACGGCTCGGCCAGTTCGTCCGCCGGTTTTTTGTCGCGGCGGCAGGCGACAAACGCGTGTCGAGACCGGTCCACTGGGATATCCGCAGCAAATGGCTGCGCCAGCCTGCAATGACGGGCGAATCCAGCATGACGACGCCCTTCACCCAATGCGGACGCTTGAGCGCCGCCATCAACGACAGATAACCGCCCAGTGAATGCCCGACCAGCCAGACTTTTGTATCGGGGGGACGGGTGGAATCGATGTCTTCGAGCAGTTCGTCCACGAGATGAGGCCAGTCGCGCGTGACCGGCAGGCGCGGATTGTGGCCGAAGCGCTCGACCGCGCGGATCTCGTAATCGTCGGCGAGCTCGGCGAAGATCGTCCGGTACGTCGACGCGGGAAACCCGTTCGCGTGTGAAAAATGCAGGATGTCTTTCAAGCGTCGTGTCCTCTTCTCGTGCCCTCTTCTTTCTTACCGGCCCATCCAGTAGCGTGCGTGCGTTTGCCTGAACCGTTCGATGGAAACATCCGCCGACATCTCCATGCGTGCAGCGCCATCTTCGTCACTGCGAGACAGCTCGATACGACGCAGCCGATACCGCTCGAAAACAGTTGGATTCGGGTGGTTGAATCGGTTGCGGTAGCCTACCTGAAATACGGCGACGCGCGGCTCGACGGCGTCGAGGAAAGGCTCGGTAGACGATGTCTTGCTGCCGTGGTGCGGCACGACCAGCACATCCGCCTGAAGCAACGCGCCATCTTGTGTCAGTAACTGGCGCTCGACGTCCGCTTCGATATCCGCCGCGAGGAGCGCCGAGCGCCCGGCCGCGCTCGTTATTTTCAGCACGCACGAGGTCGCGTTCGGCTTCGCCGCAAGCGGACCGGCCATTGGCCACAACACGTCGAACTTCACGCCGTCCCACTGCCATTGCTGACCTGCGATGCATCGCAGGGAGTCGCTGCCCTCTTCCCGGGCGATCCGCCACAAAGCTTCGTGCGGCCGCATCGACGCCACGAACTGGCGCACCCGGATGCTTTCGAACACGGCGGGCGCACCGCCGGAATGATCGGAATCCGAGTGGCTGACCATGAGGGTATCGAGTGTGGAAAGGCCGTGCGCAAAGAGATATGGCACGACGAGCCGCTCGCCGGCGCGCGTGGATTCCGGGCCCGGGCCGGCATCGAAGAGCAAGGAATGACGCGCGGTTTCTATGACAATCGACGAACCCTGTCCGATATCCAGCGCCGTCACGCGGAACGTGCCGGTCGCAGGCGCATGCGATGGAGGAAAAACCAGCGGCAGCCACGTGAGCGGCGCGGCGAAGCGCAATGGCCAGCCGCGCGGCGCCAGCGCCCAGATCACGCCGAAGGCAGCGGCGGTCATCGCAAAGGTGTCCGGTTGCGGCAGACGCCACAGCGTCCACGCGGAGCCGGACAGATGCGCAAGCACGTCGCACATGATCGTCAACAGGCCATGGGCGGCGCGGTAGGCGAATTCGTCCAATGGTGCGGGCAGCAAGACGGCCACCAGAACCGTTGGCGTGACCAGAAGACTGACCCACGGAATCGCGAACGCGTTGGCGAGCGGTCCGAGCAGCGGGATCTGGAAAAACCAATAGGCGGTGAGCGGCGCAAGCCCGATGGTGATGGCGTACTGCACTCGTGCACTTGCAGCGATCCGGCGGCCGATGTCTCGTGCCATACGTCTGAGCCGCACACTCGAGCGAATGCTGGAGCGACGAAGCGCATCCGCGATCCGGTCACGCATGAGCCGGCGTGCGCGCGGCTGATCGTGGGGAATATCAGGGATCAGGTCTTCGTCGCGATCTGGCTCAGCCTCGTCCGCGATGCCGACCGATGCCCTTCTTCCCCGCGATGCAATCGCGAACAGGATCGCAGCCACGGCGCAAAACGACAGCCAGAATCCCGCGGCCGTGACCGCCCACGGATCAAGCAGCAGCACGAGCGCAAGCGCCCACGTCAGCACCAGCGACGAAGCCGGCCTGCGCCCGCTCAGAACGGCAAGCGCAACGAAGCACAACATCCACATCGATCGTTGCGCCGGTACGTTGAAACCGGCCAGCGCGGCACAGAACGCTGCGAACGCGGCCGCCGTCGCCGCCGACGCCTTCTGCGCCGATACGATCAACGGCAACGGCATGCCGCGCCATCGCAGGCGTCGCCAGAACCATCCGCCGATCAACGCGGCGAGCCCCGCGACAAACCCGATGTGCAGCCCCGAGATCGCGACCAGATGACTCGTGCCGGTTGCGCGCAGCAAGGCCCAGTCGGCGTCACTGACCACGTCCTGCGCGCCGACCGCGAGCGCGACCTCGATTCCCCGGTGCGGCGCGCCATCGAGTGCGCTCAACACCCTTGCGCGCAACCGGGCGCGCCAGTGATCGATCATCAGCGTAAAACCGCGGGCATCGGAGGGCATTCGGCGCGCGGACTCCGGCATCGATACATACCCTGTCGCGCGAATGTTGCGGGCGAGCAGCGCCGCTTCGGCATCGCGCCCTCGAAAATTCGCGTTTCCGTGCGGACGTTTCAACCGCGTGACGAACGTCCAGCGCTGCCCGGCCCAAAGCGGCGGAGGCGGCGAGGCGGCAGGCCTGCGTTTCGATGCATCCACCGCCATCCACGACAACTGCACGATGCGCGGAAACTTAGGTATCCGTGCTTCGTTCGATTCCACTTCGAACAGGAAACGCGTGCCGTCCTCGCCTTGCATTGGCAGACCGCGCACAAAGCCCGTCAGCTCGATATTGCGGTTCTCGAATGCTGCGGGCAACACGAATTGCAAACGACCTTCGGCGCGCGATGCGGCGTAGCTAAAACCGACGATAAACGCGGCGGAGATCAAGCACGCGTAACGCCAACGCGGCAAATAAACTGAGAGCGTACAAGCGCACGCAACCGCGCATGCAGCGGCGCAAATAACCCACACGCCGGGCAGCGCAGCCTGCCGCTGCAGCCACACGATCCCGAGAGCAAACCCGATCAACATTCCCCGCACGCCCGCTCCTCAAAACCTTGACGCGAGCGCAAACGCATCGGCGAGAAAGCGTTTCTCTACGACGCGTGCAATCGAACAAGTCAGAAGAACTGATTATGCGGAGATAAGTGCAAGCCGCGGCAGTGCCAATTGCGCGTTAGCCGTTGTGCCTATGGAAAGCGTCTCTTCGCTGATACCGCGCAATTCAGCCAGCACCCGCGCAATGCCCGCCACCTGATCCGGCGCATTCCGATGTTTGTATAACCAGGAGGGCGCAATATCCGGCGCATCGGTTTCGAGCACGATTGCATCGAGCGGTAGGTCAGCCGCAAGGCGCCGGATCTGCCGTGCGCGCTCAAACGTGAGATTGCCGCCGAAACCAAGCCGCATGCCATGCGCAATGAACGCTTCGGCCTGTTGAAAACTGCCGTTGAACGCGTGCGCGATACCCACTTTCACGCCGTGCACACGCAAGCCTTTGAGCACTTTGTCCTGCGATTTACGCACATGACAAATGACCGGCAGATCGAAGTCACGTGCAATCTTGAGCTGCTCGTAATAGAAGAAGGTCTGGCGAGCGTCATCGAGGCCAGGCACGAAATAATCCAGCCCGATCTCGCCAATACCCACAAACCGAGGATCATCCATGCTCGCCGCGATATGCTCGCGCAACACGCGTAGATCGTCGTCCTGTGCACGCGGAGTAAAGAGCGGGTGGATGCCGAGTGCATAAGCGCCGCCCTCGATCCGATGCGCAAGCTCGCGCACCGTACTGAAGTTCTGGCGCTCGACGCCCGGGATCACGATTCGCCCGACGCCCGCTTTCAGCGCCGATGCCGCGACGTCTTCGCGGTCGGCATCGAATTCGGAAGCATCGAGATGGCAGTGCGTATCGATCCACATGATCGCTCCGTGATTCCCGCAACTAGACAGGTACGACCGGCTCCTCGAACAGCACGCCATCGCGCAGGCGCATGATGCGGTCGCAGCGCGCGGCCAGATCAGGATCGTGCGTGACGATCACGAAGCTCGTTTCAAGCGTCTGCGACAACTCCAGCATCAGGTTGAACACGGTGTCCGCCGTGCCGCCGTCGAGGTTGCCGGTAGGTTCGTCGGCGAGTACGCAGGCCGGATGGGTGACCAATGCCCGCGCGATGGCCACACGCTGGCGCTCGCCGCCCGACAACTCGCCGGGCCGATGTTTCGCCCGATGCCCAATACCCACGCGCTCGAGCATGTCCATGGCCTGCTTGCGGGCATCGACTTCGGTCATGCGGCGAATGCGCAGCGGCATCGCGACGTTATCGAGCGCGCTGAATTCAGCGAGCAGATGATGAAACTGGTACACGAATCCAAGCGCCTTGTTGCGCAGTTCGTTGCGCTCGCGTTCGCGCAACGCGGTGAACGGCTTGCCCAAAAGCGAAACCTTGCCGGCGCTGGGTTCATCGAGCCCGCCGAGCACGTGCAACAACGTGCTTTTGCCGGAACCCGACGCGCCGACGATCGCAAGCTTTTCGCCGCGATGCACCTGCAATTCAGCATTGTCCAGCACTTGCACGTTGAAGCCGCCCTGCACGAACGTCTTCGAAATGGCCGATGCTTCCAGCACGATGTTGTTCGACACCTCACTCATACCGCAATGCCTCCGCCGGACGGACCTTCGCGCCGCGCCAGCTCGGATAGAGCGTGGCGAGCGATGACAAGACAAACGCGATCAGCCCGATCCGGATCACGTCGGCGGGGACGAGTTCGGACGGCAGTTCGCTGATGAAATACACCGACGGCGGCAGGAACTGCACGCCGAACAGATGTTCGATACCCGGCACGAGCCACGGGATGCTCCAGGCGATCAGGCATCCGAGCGTCACGCCGATTGCCGTGCCGATAAACCCGATCGTCACGCCCTGAATCACGAAGATCTTCATGATCGACCCGGGCTGCGCGCCAAGCGTGCGAAGAATCGCGATGTCCGCTTGCTTATCGGTCACGGTCATCACCAGCGACGAAACCAGGTTGAACGCCGCGACCGCAATGATGAGCGTCAGGATGATGAACATCATGCGTTTTTCGATTTGCACGGCCGAGAACCACGTCTTGTTCTGCTGCGTCCAGTCGCGAATGTAAAGGTCGCCGGAGAGCGTGCGCGAAAGCTGCCGCGCGACTTCCGGCGCGCGTTGCATGTCCTTCAGCTTCAGCCGCACGCCCGTGGGCGCCGGCAGGCGAAAGAGCGCCTGGGCATCGGAGATGGAAATCAGTGCGAGCGTGGAATCGTATTCATAGTGCCCGGACTCGAATACGCCGACGACCGTGAATTGCTTGAGCCGCGGCAGCATGCCCGCTGGCGTGATCGTGCCTTCAGGGGCCACCAGCGTGATCTTGTCACCCGTTCCTACGCCGAGATTGCTCGCCAAGTCGCGTCCGAGCACGATGCCGAACCCGCCCGGCACGAGATCCGTGAGCTTGCCGCCCTTCATTTCCTTGCCGATATCGGACACTTGCGGCTCGAGCGTCGGCTCGACGCCGCGCAACGCCACGCCGCTGACAGCACCTTGCCGCGTGAGCAGCGCCTGCGCGTCGACATAAGGCGCCGCGCCGATCACTTCCGGATTCTTGCGCGCTTCCTGAGCGGTCAGTTGCCAGTTGGGCATGGACCCCGTCGGCGAAAAGATTTCGACGTGCGCGAGCACCGACAACATGCGATCGCGAACCTCTTTCTGAAAGCCGTTCATTACCGAAAGCACCACGATCAGCGCGGCCACGCCGAGCGCGATGCCGGCCATGGATACCAGCGCAATGAACGAGATGAAACCGTTGCCGGTGGTGCGTTTGCCGGCGCGGGTGTAGCGCCAGCCGATCTGCCATTCATAGGGAAGTTTCAAGCGATTCCTTTCAGCGTCTAACGTTCTTCGATCCGACCATCGCGCATTCGGTGCACGGATGGACGTTCCGTGCGACTTGCGCCGTTTTTATCACCCGATCCGTCGATCAGGCGCGAACTGGACGCGCCGTTGCGCATCCGATCAAGCGCGAAGTTTGCCACACAATGCTTAAGCCCCCCTTTAGACCGAGGGACGCAATGCGGCGGAAAACGCACGCGAAACGCGTGCAAAACCCTTGACACAGGCCATTCGGCCAATTTCGGGAAGCGAGACGTCAGTCCATACTCGATCAGCTCGCCAGCCGCACGAACCCTTCCAAAAAGACTTGGCGATGCCCGCCGCGACGGCCTTCAATTTAACCCTTTACGTATTACGCAAAACGTAATACGATGACCATAATGATTCAAACGTTCCGATGCAAGGACACCCAGGCACTTTACGAAGGTGAAACGCCGAAGCGGTTCGCAGCAATTGCAGATGTCGCGACCAGAAGGCTTTCGGCGCTGGATGCTTCGCACGAGTTGCGCGACCTGAAATCACCGCCCGGCAACCGTCTCGAACGGCTGTCGGGCGACCGGCGGGGCCAGCTCAGCATTCGGATCAACAGCCAGTGGCGCGTTTGTTTCAAATGGACGACGAAGGGTCCTGTCGACGTCGAGATCATTGACTATCACTAAGCGGGTTGATTCAACATGTCGAAGAACGGAATGCGCGCAGTTCATCCCGGAGAAATTCTCCGGGAAGACTATCTGGTTCCGCTGGAGTTGAGCGTGAACGCGCTGGCGCTGGCGCTCAACGTGCCGGCCACGCGGTTGCACGAGATCGTGAAGGAACGGCGCGGCATCACGGCGGATACGGCTTATCGCCTCGCGCGCTACTTCGACACCACGCCTGAATTCTGGTTGAATCTGCAGGCCATGTACGACCTCAAGACACTGCCCACACGCAGTGAAATCGATCGAAAAGTCGAACCGCGCGAGCCTACCCGCGCTTAAAACGCGCAATCAGCCAGCAGAAGCGCCGGGCCCTTTGCCATACAATGCCCAGCATCATGCCCACGCCCAAGCTCCACGATCTCCATCTTCTTCTTCCGTTCGCGCTGCCGTCCGCCGCCGACGCGGCAACTGCGCTTCACACCCTCGCGCGTCCAGCGCTTGATCGGCTGCTTGCCCGCGCAACGGTCGACGAACGCGTGATCGGCGAGGATTTTCAGCGCACCTTGCCGCACGAACGCTGGATTGCGCGGCAATTCGGCGTGGTGAATGACTCATCGAATACGTCATCAAGGCAGGCCGCCGACGAAGCACCGCTCGCGCCCTACATGCTGCTCGCCGACGGCGGTTCTCCGGCCGATGCCACATGGGCTTGCATCGAGCCGGTTCACGTTCGTATTGCGCGTGACCACCTGGTCCTGATCGATCCGGCGACGCTCGGCGTGGAGAACGAGGAAGCACGAACGCTGTTCGATGTCGTCAAGCCACTAATAGAAGACCTTGGCCTGACGATCCAGGCGCCGCAACCGGTGCGCTGGTACGTCACGGGCGAAAGCCTCGGCACGCTAGCCGGGGCGTCGCCGTTGCGGGCGAGCGGGCGCAACATCGAGATCTGGCTGCCGCACGAAGCCGGCACGGGCGAGCGCTCGCGGGCATGGATGAAGTTGCAGAACGAAGTGCAGATGGCGTGGTTCGAGCATCCGCTCAACGAAGCGCGCGAGATGCGCGGCCTGCCCGCGATCAACTCGATCTGGTTGCACGCACAAGGCGCGATTCGCAGCGCGACAAGTCCGTTCGCGCGGGTCATGTCGAGTGCGGCAGCCACACGCGGCCTGGCACTCGCCGCCGATATCGTTCCGGAAGCGCCGCCGGCATCGTTCGCGGCGCTTGCCGCAGATCAAAACCAGAACAATGGCCGCACGCTGGTAGAACTCGATCCGTTCTCGGCGCCGTTTATAGAACAGGACTGGGCGCGGTGGAATGAGGCGCTCGGTGTTCTCGAGCGCGACTGGTTCGCCCCTGCGCTCAGCGCGCTCGAAAATGGCTCGCTCGGCACGTTGCGCCTTACGTTGTGCAGCGATACCGGCTCCGTATCGCTGAGCGTTACACGCGGTGCGTTGCGCAAATTCTGGCGGCGACGTCCGATTGCCGCGTTGTTCATCGAATAGAAACTGGAACGAATGACCCGAATCGTCACACGTGCCCCCTCTCCCGCCGATGCCGCCGTTCTCGTGCGTCATGGCGTTCATCCGGTTATCGCGCGGCTGTATGCATCGCGCGGTGTGTGTTCACCGGACGAAATCGAAACCGAGCTCAAGAAATTGCACGCGCCCATCGGGCTCAAGGGCTGCGATGAAGCGGCCGTTGTTCTCGCCGATGCGCTCGTAGCGAAGCGCCGCATGCTCGTCGTTGCCGACTACGATTGCGACGGCGCGACGGCCTGCGCGGTGGCCGTTCGCGGGCTTCGCATGTTCGGCGCGCAGATCGATTATCTGGTGCCGAATCGTTTTGAATACGGTTACGGGTTGACGCCTGAAATCGTGGCGTTGGCGGCGGGTCGCGCGGGAGGCAAGCCGGATTTGCTGATCACGGTCGATAACGGCATCGCGAGCGTGGATGGCGTGGAAGCGGCGAACGCGTTGGGTATCGATGTGCTCGTGACCGACCACCACCTGCCGGGCGACGATCTCCCGCCGGCGCGCGCAATCGTGAATCCGAACCAGCCGGGCTGCAGCTTTCCGAGCAAATGCATTGCGGGCGTGGGCGTGATTTTCTACGTACTGCTGGCGTTGCGCGCGGAATTGCGCCGCCGCAATGCGTTCACGGACGAAGCGCCCGAACCGCGTCTGGACGGCCTGCTCGATCTCGTTGCGCTTGGAACCGTCGCCGACGTGGTGAAGCTCGATCCGAACAACCGCATCCTGGTGGCGCAAGGTCTGAAGCGGATTCGCGCGGGACGCATGCAGCCGGGTATCGCGGCGCTGTTTCGCGCAGCGGCGCGCGATGCGCGCGTTGCATCCGGCTTCGATCTCGGCTTTGCGCTCGGCCCTCGCCTGAACGCGGCGGGACGCTTGTCGGATATGTCGCTCGGCATTGAATGCCTGATCACCGACGACATCGGCCGCGCGTGGGAACTCGCGCAGCAACTCGACGGCATCAACCGCGAACGGCGCGAAATCGAAGCCGGGATGCAGGAACAGGCGCTCGAGGAACTGGCGAGCATCGATCCGGCCGATTCCGCCACCCTGACGCTGTTCAATCCCACCTGGCACCAGGGTGTGATCGGGATTGTCGCCGGGCGTTTGAAGGAGAGATTTCATCGTCCGTCGTTCACATTTGCGCACGCGGATGACAGCGGGGTTTTATCGAAGGGATCGGGACGCTCGATTGCCGGCTTCCATTTGCGCGACGCCGTGGACCTGATTTCCAAGCGCGAGCCCGGAATGATCGTGAAATTCGGCGGACACGCGATGGCCGCTGGCATGACCATCGTCACCGCGGACATTCCCCGCTTCACCGCCGCGTTCGAAGCGGTCGGGCGCGAATGGCTGACAACCGACGCCTTATCGCGGGTGGTTGAAACCGACGGCGAACTCGAAGACGCTTATTTCACGCCGCAATTCGTCGAACTGATCGATAACGCCGTCTGGGGCCAGGGCTTCCCCGCGCCGGTTTTCTCTGGCGAATTCGAAGTGGCTTCGCAGGCGCTGGTGAAGGACAAACACCTGAAACTGCAACTGCGGCGCGGCCAGCAGCGCTTCAATGCGATCTGGTTCAATCATACGGACACGTTGCCGAATCGCACGGTGGTGGCGTACCGGCTGGTTTCAGATAAATGGAATGGTGTGGCGCGTGTGCAGATGATCGTCGAGCACGCGCTCGCGTGAAACGCGGGGTCCCGATCGTCCGCGCCCGCCCAGCGCAGGTTGCGGCTAAGTTATAATTTCCCTCTTAGCCAAAAAACCTGAAAACGATCACATGGAAGCGGAACGTCTAAACGCAATCGAGAATCTCCTCGCCGACCTGCGCCATCGCGCCGGCGAGCTCCGGGGGTATCTTTGACTACGACGCCAAGGCTCTTCGCCTCGACGAAGTCAACCGGGTACTAGAAGACCCGAACGTCTGGAACGACTCGAAAAACGCCCAGGCGCTGGGCCGCGAGAAAAAGCTGCTCGACGGCGTCGTCACCACGATCACGGACCTCGATAACGACCTGCGCGACACGCAGGATCTGTTCGACATGGCCCGCGAAGAAGCCGACGAAGACACACTCGTCTCGTGCGAGACAGACGCGGCAGCGCTTCAAAAACGCGTCGAAGACATGGAATTCCGCCGGATGTTCTCAAACCCGGCCGACCCGAACAACTGCTTTATCGATATCCAGGCAGGCGCCGGCGGCACCGAAGCGTGCGACTGGGCAGCCATGCTGATGCGCCAGTACCTGCGCTACTGCGAGCGTAAGGGCTTCAAGACCGAAGTGCTGGAAGAATCCGACGGCGACGTTGCCGGGATCAAGAGCGCGACCATCAAGGTGGAAGGCGAATACGCATACGGATTCCTGCGCACGGAAACGGGCGTGCACCGGCTCGTGCGCAAGTCGCCCTTCGACTCGTCGGGCGGGCGCCATACGTCGTTTTCATCGATCTTCGTGTACCCGGAAGTCGACGACTCCATCGAAATCGATATCAATCCGGCGGACATTCGCACCGACACGTATCGCGCGTCGGGCGCGGGCGGCCAGCACATCAACAAGACAGATTCCGCTGTGCGTCTCACGCACGGACCGACGGGGATCGTCGTGCAGTGCCAGAACGACCGCTCGCAGCACCGCAACCGCGCCGAAGCCATGATGATGCTGAAGGCAAAGCTGTACGAGTTCGAAATGCGCAAGCGCCAGGTCGAGAAAGACAACCTGGAAAACAGCAAGACCGACGTGGGCTGGGGTCACCAGATCCGCTCGTACGTGCTCGACAACAGCCGTATCAAGGACTTGCGCACGAACGTGGAAATCAGCAACACGAAATCCGTACTCGATGGCGATCTGGACGACTTCATCAGCGCCAGCCTGAAACAGGGCGTGTAACCGAAGCACGCTTTTAAGCATCTTTTGCAGCGACGTTCTGCAGCAATTCACCGCAGCATTGCGTCGCTGATATTCGCGGCCAACGACCGAATCAGGTCCCAATTCAGCCGCAGTCACCGTATTCATCGCCGAAGACATCATGACCGAACCGACTCAGCCGGGCGCCGCTCCCGAACTGGAAGAAAACCAGATCCTCGCCGAGCGTCGCGACAAACTCCGTGCGCTGCGCGAGCAAGGCATCGCGTACCCGAACGATTTTCGTCCGACGCACCGGGCCGCCGCGCTGCAAGCCGATTACGCCGATAAAGACAAGGAAGCGCTCGAAGCCGAGCCGCTGCAAGTCGCTGTCGCCGGCCGCATGATGTTGAAACGCGTGATGGGCAAGGCAAGTTTTGCGACAGTGCAGGACGGCAGCGGCCAGATCCAGTTCTTCATCACACCCGCCGACGTCGGCCAGGACGTCTACGACGCGTTCAAGAAGTGGGACCTGGGCGACATCATCGCGTCGAAGGGCGTTTTGTTCCGCACGAACAAAGGCGAACTTTCTGTCCGATGCACCGAGTTGCGTCTGCTGACGAAGGCGTTGCGCCCTCTTCCCGACAAATTCCACGGGCTGTCCGATCAGGAAATGCGCTATCGCCAGCGATACGTCGACCTGATCGTGACGCCGGAAACGCGCCAGACGTTTATTGCGCGCACGAAGGCGTTCGCGTCGATTCGCAGCTTCATGGCGAAGGCGGATTTCATGGAAGTGGAAACGCCGATGCTGCATCCGATTCCCGGCGGCGCCGCGGCAAAGCCGTTCGTCACGCATCACAACGCGCTCGACATGCAGATGTTTTTGCGTATCGCGCCCGAGCTGTATTTGAAGCGGCTGGTGGTCGGCGGCTTTGAACGCGTGTTCGAGATCAATCGCAATTTCCGCAACGAAGGCGTGTCGCCGCGACACAACCCCGAGTTCACCATGATGGAGTTCTACGCCGCGTACACGGAATACACGTGGATCATGAACTTCACGGAAGAGCTGATCCGGCAGGCGGCCATCGATGCACGCGGTACCGCCAACATCACCTATCAGGGGCGCGAGCTGGATTTATCGAAGCCGTTCCATCGGCTGACCATTTGCGAGGCAATCCAGAAATTTGCACCGCAATACACGGACGAACAACTTGGCGATCCAGCGTTCCTGCGCCCGGAACTAAAAAAGTTTGGCGTCGATGCATCGCAGCCGCAGTTCCTGAATGCCGGCGTGGGCGCGCTGCAACTCGCGCTGTTCGAGGAAACCGCGGAATCGCAATTGTGGGAGCCGACGTTCATTGTCGACTATCCGCTGGAGGTGTCGCCGCTGGCACGGGCATCGGATACGGTTCCGGGAATCACCGAGCGCTTCGAGCTGTTCATCACGGGCCGCGAGATCGCGAACGGCTTCTCCGAGCTGAACGACCCTGAAGATCAGGCTGCACGCTTTCAAAAGCAGGTCGACCAAAAAGATGCCGGTGACGAAGAAGCCATGTTCTACGACGCCGACTACATTCGCGCGCTCGAACACGGCATGCCGCCGACGGGCGGCTGCGGGATTGGTATTGACCGGATGGTCATGCTGCTCACCGACAGCCCTAGCATCCGTGACGTAATCCTGTTCCCACATTTGCGCCGGGAAGACTGATTTCGGCAAACACGGCTGGTTTGTAAAAAAGGCGCGAAAGCGCCTTTTTTACGTTCAGATGGGTCATAAAGTTTGTAACTTTAGGTAAAAGGTAATTGCTGTTGAGCGAAACCACGGACCCAATACAGGCAAAAACCCTTATAAAACAAGCACCTGTAGCATTTATCGATCCCGGTGCGGTTCTTGCGTCAATAGATCACACCGAAACGTTACAAATTGATAAATCCGGCGGCGGATACTGCCGCAAACTAATCACCAGACACCCAGCAACATCGCACTCTGCCTTGAGACGGAGGTTCAAAAATGGATAACAGCAACAACAACATGACCACACCAAATTCACCCAATCGCAAGATTCACCCACTGGTGGCTACCGCCGCGGGCGCGGTCATCATCGCGAGTCTCGCGGCTACGGCCGCCGTCACTGGACTCTTTCCGAAGGCGTCCAGCACGTCGCCTGTGAACGACCAAACGCAAGCAGCACAGGTCGCGACACAACCCGTGGCGCCGACAGCGGCTCAGGCACAGGCGCAGCAGCAAGTCGCTCAACAGCAAGCGGCGCAACAGCAACAAGCAGCGCAGGAACAGCAGGCCCGCCAAGTGGCTCAACAGCAACCCGCGCAACAGCCGAACTATGCGCAGCAGCAACCAGTGCAAGCCGCGTACTGCTCTACTTGCGGCACGGTTGAAGGCATCTCGGCGGTGAAGCGCGAAGGTCACGGCACGGGTATCGGTGCAGTTGGCGGCGCGGTCGCGGGTGGTCTGATCGGTAACCAGTTTGGTCGCGGAGGTGGCCGTACCGGCATGACGATTCTCGGCGCTTTAGGCGGCGGCCTCGGCGGTAACGCGGTGGAAAAACATCTGCGCAGCGAGACCGATTATTCGGTGCGCGTGCACATGGAAAACGGCAAGACGCGTTATTTCACGTATCGTGAGCCGCCGCCATTCAGCCAGGGCCAACGCGTGCGCATCGAGAACGGTACGCTGGCTGCGGGCTGATATCGGTTGGCTGGTTGAGCTGGATAACAAAACGGCGACTCCTCGCGGAATCGCCGTTTTGTTTTGTCTTGGCCGACGCCAGATTCAGTAATCCGCGTCTTCAATCCATGCCGCCTGGATCGCCTCGAGAATCCTCTCGTTGGATTTCTCAGGATCGTCGTCGAAGCCTGCCAATTCCGTCACCCAGCGATGCAAATCCGTAAATCGCACGAACTGCGGATCGACGTTCTGATGCGCGTCGGTCAGTGCCATCGCGATGTCCTGCGTGTCTGTCCACTTCATGGCAAGCGCTCCTGTCTCAAGGTCCCTGATAGTTTCAGTGATTCTCTTTAGCGTGATTGATGGTGTAGCGCGGAATCTCGACCACGAGATCCTCGTCGGCGGGTGCCATCGCCTGACATGATAACCGCGACGTCGGCTCGAGTCCCCATGCCTTGTCGAGCAAATCGTCCTCGTCTTCTTCCGATGGAACCAGCGCGTTGAATCCTTCGCGGATGATCACGTGACACGTCGTGCAGGCGCATGACTTCTCGCACGCGTGCTCGATCTCGATGCCGTTATCCAGCAAGTTGTCGCAAATACTCTTCGATAAGTCCGCGTCGATCACCGCGCCATCCGGGCACAACTCGACGTGGGGCAAAACTACGATCTGGGGCATGACTTCTTTCCGTTCTATGTCGTTATGGGCTCAGACTTCGTCGAGCCGGCGGCCGGCGAGTGCGCGGCGAATACTTTTGTTCATGCGGCGGGCGGCGAACTCGTCGGTGGCGGCGGCCAGTTCCTTGGTCGCGGCTTCGATGGCGTCCGTGCTGTCGCCCGTCGTGACCGTTGCCAGCTGGCCGATCAACATTTCGATATTCGCGCGCTCGGCGTCGTCCAACAGTTCGCTGTCCGCGCCCAACGCCGCTTGCGATGCTTCTACCAGACGCCGTGCGTCGACTTGCGCTTCGCGCAGCGCGCGGGCGCGCATATCGACTTCGGCGGTGGTGAAGCTCTCTTCCAGCATGCGGGCAACGTCGTCATCGGCAAGACCGTAGGACGGTTTCACGACCACCGATGCCTCCACGCCCGACAATTGTTCGCGCGCAAACACCGACAGCAAACCGTCCGCGTCCACCTGATACGTCACGCGAATGCGCGCAGCGCCGGCGGCCATGGGCGGAATGCCGCGCAGCTCGAAACGCGCGAGCGACCGGCAGTCGGAAACGAGCTCGCGTTCGCCCTGCACCACGTGAATGGCCATTGCGGTCTGGCCGTCCTTGAAGGTCGTGAAGTCCTGCGCGCGCGCGACCGGAATGGTCGAATTGCGCGGGATGATTTTTTCCGTCAGGCCGCCCATGGTTTCGACACCGAGCGACAGCGGAATCACGTCCAGCAACAGCCAGTCATCGCCCTCGCCGCTTCGATTGCCCGCGAGCATGTCGGCCTGGATCGCAGCGCCGAGCGCCACGACCTGATCGGGATCGAGATTGGTCAATGGCGGCTGGCCGAAATATTCTTCGACCGCGCGCCGAATCACCGGCATACGCGTCGCGCCGCCAACCAGCACGACGCCCTTGATCTCGGACGCCGAGATCTTCGCATCGCGCAACGCCTTGCGGGTCGGCGTCAGCGTGCGTGCAACCAGCGTTTCAGTCAGCGCGGCAAAGTCGGTTTCGGTGATTGTCAGATCGATTTTCTGACCATCGGAGAACGCGGCTTGGATGCGCGCTTCCGGCGCATCCGACAACGCTTCCTTGGCCGTACGCACATGATCGAGCAACAGCCGCACGTCCTCAGGCGTTGCCGGCTTCACCTTCGCTTTTGCGAGCACGTGCCGATAAACCATGGCATCGAAATCATCCCCTCCCAGCGCTGAATCGCCGCCTGCCGCGAGCACTTCGAAGACGCCTTTGGTGAGCTTGAGAATCGACAGGTCGAAGGTTCCGCCGCCGAGGTCGTACACGGCGTATAACCCTTCCGATGCGTTGTCCAGCCCATAAGCAATCGCGGCCGCAGTCGGTTCGTTCAGCAAACGCAGCACGTTCAGGCCGGCGAGTTTCGCGGCGTCTTTCGTGGCTTGACGCTGGGCTTCATCGAAATAAGCCGGAACGGTGATCACCGCACCGACCAGATCGTCGCCAAGCGAATCTTCCGCGCGATAACGCAACGTCGCCAGGATTTCCGCCGATACTTCCACCGGGCTCTTCACACCATCGATAGTACGAATCTGCACCATGCCTGGCGCATCGACAAAATCGTAGGGCGCGTTCTCGGCGCCTTCCACTTCACTCTTGCCGCGGCCCATGAAACGCTTGACCGAAACAATCGTGTTGCGCGGATCAAGCGCCGCTTCTTCCTTCGCAACACGACCGATACGCCGGCCGCCCTTCTCCAGATACCGGACCACCGACGGCAGCAGGTAATGGCCGTCCTCGTCGGGCAGCACTTCAGCTACGCTGTTGCGCATGGCGGCCACGAGCGAATTCGTCGTACCGAGATCGATGCCCACGGCAATGCGCCGCTGATGCGGCGCCGGAGCCATGCCGGGTTCTGAAATTTGCAGTAAAGCCATCGTTGCTCTATTGGGGGTTGGTGACGCCTGTAGTGTCGTCTGGTGGTCTGAAATCAGTCGAGCTTTTCGATCTGGTTGCCAATCTCGCTCGCCACACGTTCGATAAACATCAACTGGCGGACGGCTTCACTTGCCGCCTGATCGGCGTGACTGTCGATCAAAGCCGCCAGCTTTTCGAAGCGAATGCGTTCCTGGTCGCGCATTTCCTCGAGCAGGGACTCGAGCGCGCCCACGTTCTTCGCCCCCGCCGCGTCCTCGATATTTTCGCGCCATTCTATTTGCTGCATCAGGAAGGCCGGTTCCATCGCCGTGTTGTTCTCGGCGTCGGCATGCACACCGCGCAGCGAGAGCATGTACGTGGCCCGCTTGAGCGGGTCGCGCAGCGTCTGGTACGCCTCGTTCGCGCGCGTGGCCCACTGCATCGCAACGCGCTTTTGCGCATCGCCCGCGGCTGCAAACCGGTCGGGATGAACCTGCGCCTGCACCGTTCGATACGCTTCGTCCAGCTTCGCGGAATCGATGGCGTAAGTCGGCGGGAGATCGAACAGGTCGAAGTGACTGTCGTTGAGCGTGGCCATGGGAGGAGGATAGATGGACTTAAAAAGCAGTGACGCTAAAGAAAAAGGCGGCACGCGCCGCCTCTTTGCTGTTCTTCCACAATGCTATACGCGAAAAGATTCGCCGCAGCCGCACTCGTCTTTCACATTCGGGTTGTTGAACTTGAAACCTTCGTTCAGCCCTTCGCGCGCGAAATCCAGTTCGGTGCCGTCGATATAAGCGAGGCTCTTCGGATCGACAATGATCTTCACGCCCGCCGACTCGAACACCTGATCTTCCGGCGCGAGTTCGTCCACGTACTCGAGCTTGTAAGCGAGGCCCGAACAGCCGGTCGTGCGCACGCCAAGACGCAGCCCTACGCCCTTGCCGCGTCGAACCAGATACTTCTGCACGTGCTGTGCTGCCTTGTCCGTCAACGTGATTGCCATAGTCTCTCTTCAGCAGTTGCTTGAATCCGGATGGTTGCTCCCGGTCGCATGCTGCAGCCTTGCTTTGAATCCAAAACCCGAGCGCCGGATCTCTCTTGCAGACCCAGGCGCCCCTCCCTGAATTGCTTACGCTGCGTGCTGCTTCGCTTCAACCGGAGCCGCTTCTGCAACGCCCGCACCATGACGTTGCTTGTAGTCTGCAACGGCGGCCTTGATTGCGTCTTCGGCGAGAATCGAACAGTGAATCTTGACCGGCGGTAAAGCCAGTTCTTCAGCAATATGGGTGTTCTTGATCGTCAGCGCCTGGTCCAGGGTCTTGCCCTTGACCCATTCGGTCACGAGCGAGCTGGAGGCAATCGCCGAGCCGCAGCCATACGTCTTGAACTTCGCATCTTCGATCACACCGTCCGCGCCCACGCGGATCTGCAGCTTCATCACGTCGCCGCACGCGGGCGCGCCGACCATGCCGGTGCCGACCGTGTCGTCGTCCTTGCCGAACGAACCGACGTTGCGCGGGTTTTCGTAATGGTCCAGAACCTTGTCGCTATAAGCCATGATTCAAACTCCTTGAATTCGTATGCGTGTGCGTTCAACCGGGGCGCAAAGTGCTGCTTAGTGCGCGGCCCACTGGATCGACGAGATGTCGATGCCATCCTTATGCATTTCCCAAAGCGGCGACAAATCGCGCAGCTTCTGAATCTTGCCCTTCAACAGATTGATCACGTAGTCGACGTCCTGCTCGGTCGTAAAGCGGCCAACCGTGAAGCGGATCGAGCTGTGCGCGAGTTCGTCGTTGCGGCCAAGCGCGCGCAGCACGTATGACGGTTCCAGCGAAGCGGATGTGCAAGCCGACCCGGAAGACACCGCCACATCCTTGACCGCCATGATCAGCGACTCGCCTTCAACGAAGTTGAAGCTGATGTTCAGGTTATGCGGCACACGGGTTGCCATGTCGCCGTTCACATAAACCTCTTCCATCTCCGAGAGACCCCTCAACAGGCGGTCGCGCAACATGCGCACGCGCTCGTTTTCGGTCGCCATTTCTTCACGCGCGATGCGGAAAGCCTCGCCCATGCCAACGATCTGGTGCGTCGCCAGCGTACCTGACCGCATGCCGCGCTCGTGACCGCCGCCATGCATTTGCGCTTCAATACGGATGCGCGGCTTGCGACGCACGAACAACGCGCCGATACCCTTCGGGCCATACGTCTTGTGCGCCGAGAACGACATCAGGTCGACCTTCAGTTTTTGCAGATCGATCTCGATCTTGCCGGTGGCTTGCGCTGCATCGACATGCAACACGATGCCCTTCGCACGCGTGATCTCGCCGATGGCCGCAACATCCTGGATCACGCCGATTTCATTGTTCACGTTCATCACGGACACGAGGATGGTGTCCGGGCGGATCGCCGCCTGGAACACGTCCAGATCCAGCAAACCGTCGTCCTTCACATCCAGGTACGTGACTTCGAATCCTTCGCGCTCGAGCTCGCGGCAGGTATCGAGCACGGCCTTGTGCTCGGTCTTCACCGTGATGATGTGCTTGCCCTTGCTCTTGTAGAAATGCGCAGCGCCCTTGATGGCGAGGTTGTCCGACTCCGTTGCGCCCGACGTCCAGATGATTTCCCGCGGATCGCAATTGACCAGCTTCGCGACGTTCTCGCGCGCTTCTTCGACTGCCCGTTCCGCATCCCAGCCGTACTGATGGCTACGCGATGCCGGATTGCCGAACTGCTCACGCAGATACGGAATCATCTTGTCCACCACGCGCGGGTCGACCGGGGTCGTTGCGCTGTAATCCATGTAAATGGGCAGATGGGGAATGTCGTTGTTCATCAGTTGCTCCGGGAATTGACTCAATTGGCTTTTCCAGGCGAGACAGCCGCGTCGGCTTTATGGACGCGCGGCAGCCGTCAGCCGGCCAGGTTGAAAACGGAATTCGGTCCTTTTGGCGCCACGCGGGCAGGCTCCACGGCCGCCGTATCGGCACGTCGATCGCGCAATACCGCCGGCGAACCATCGCGCGCACGCTGCTGGTCGACCAGGTCTTTCAGCGAGACGGAGTCGAGATACTCGACCATCTTCTGATTGAGCGTGGACCAGAGTTCGTGGGTCATGCAATGGCCGTCGTGCTGCTTCGTGCCTTCGCACGCGCCCTTGCCACCGCACTGCGTCGCATCGATAGGTTCGTCCACCGCAATGATGATGTCCGCGACCGTGACGTTTTCAGCACGGCGAGCGAGATTGTATCCGCCACCCGGACCCCGCACCGACTCCACGATTTCGTGGCGGCGCAGCTTGCCGAACAACTGTTCAAGGTAAGAGAGCGATATGTGCTGGCGCTGGCTGATTCCGGCCAACGTCACCGGGCCCTGCTCCTGGCGCAATGCCAAGTCGATCATCGCCGTGACGGCGAAACGGCCTTTCGTGGTGAGTCTCATAATTTGTGGCTACCGGGGGCTACTGCTAATACTCGATGATTTTGCTCAAGTATAAATAGCCTACGGATTTAGTCAAGTATCTCAGGTTCATTTATTAGGAATTTGCTGAGACGTTTCGCGGGCCGAAACCCGCTCGGCTGCCATGCGCCTAGGACACCAACTGGGTGCGCAGCGCTTTCAGCAGGCCTTCGCAAGCGTCCTCGCACTGGTCGAGCACCCGCTCGAAACCTTCATCGCCCCCAAAATAAGGATCGACGACAACGCGGCTGTCATCGCGCGTGGCGAATTCCATGAGCAAACGGATCTTGTCGCGGTACTCCGGTGGGCAGAGTTTTGCGAGCGCGGCAGCGTTGGCATCGTCCATTGCGATCAGGAGGTCGAACCGCGCGAAATCTGTTTCGCCGACTTGCCGGCCACGCAGCAAGGACAGGTCATAACCACGGGTTCTGGCCGCGCGCTGGGCGCGTTCATCCGGCGGCTGGCCGATATGCCAATCACCCGTGCCCGCAGAATCCACGACGATCCGGTCCGAGAGTCTTGCCTTCCCCACTTGATGAAGCATCACCGCTTCGGCGCTGGGCGAACGGCAAATGTTGCCAAGGCACACAAAGCAGATGGCGATCGTGTTCATCGGGTTCCGGATATCGTTGACTTGAGGCGTCGATAAAGTACCGCCTGCCGTCTCGCATCCCCTCAAGGCGAGCGCACGCGAACGGTCCCGAATTATACAAAGGACGTCGCTTTTGCGCCCGAACGACGCTTGTTCAAAACGTCTGTGTGACCGACGGCGATGTTGCCGGTGCGGCGCTGTCCGAATCTACAAGACCCAGCGAAATGGCACGCGCAAACTCCGCGCTGACTGTAGCGGCGCTTTGCGGGTGTGCTGCCGCTCCCACCATGGGGTGGATTGCGTGGCAATAACCCGCAAGAGCGAGCGGTACAAGCATGGCAACAGGCCAGTAGGTCGATATTGTCTTTTTCATTTCTAACCCCTTTCTCGTGTCCCGTGGGCTGACGGGCCCACTGCAGGACAGTTGAATTGTAAGGGTTAGTCCTGATCCGATAAATGCGTTAAGGCACAAAGCATTGTTGCAGTTGTGTCAACAGCGCGTGTTCAATCGGCGTTGTAATGCGGTGCAAGCCGCGTCCCAAGTGGGTCTCGACCTTTATGCGCGCGTTACCAGCGAGATAAAACTTTACAAGTTTCTTGCGACAACCCTTCGTCAATGCTGTCAGATACGGTAATCAACCACTGTTTGCAATATCAAATATGAAACTCGCTGCCGCAGGACTCATCCTCGTTTCGTCCGCGCTCGTCGCGGGCTGCGCCGTTTATCCCGACGGCACGCCCGCCTATGCGGGTGGCGGTTACTCGTCTTATCCTGCGTACCCTGGCGGCTACGATCCCGGCTACTATGGCGCGCCGGTTGTTCAGTCAGGCGTGGTGATCGGCGGGGGCTATTACGGCGGCGGTCCCGGCCCGCGATGGGACGATGGACCTGGATACCGGCGCCCGCCGCCTGGAGGCTGGGGCGACCGGGGTGATCGTGGCGGATACCGCGGCGGCGATCGCGGCGGTGACAGAGGCGATCGCGGCGGTCATGGCGGACAGCAAGCAGGCGGAGGCGGTCCTCAAGGCGGCGCCCCTGGCGGTCACGGCGGACAACAAGCCGGAGGCGGCGGTCCGCAAGGCGGCCGCCCGCCGCAAGCCGGTGGCCCTGGCGCAGCGCCACAACCGCAACCGCAGCAACAGCAAGCGCGCACGCCGTACGTTGGCCGTTCGAACTGGGGGAAACCTTCGCCGCAGACTTCAGAACGCAATCACTGACGTCTCGCTTTCTTATCACACAAAAAACCGTCCTCGATCCACATGAGATCCCGGACGGTTTTTTTTGTTTTGCGTTTTACCGTTGGCCCCACAACCCGAGCGTGACTGCGTTCGACCGCCTTTCGCTCTTTTCACAATACGAGATACAATCACAATTCCGCTGTTTGACGTATCAACTGATTTTCTCCATGAGCGATACGAGCCCGGAATCCAGAACGTCCATTCAGGTGATCGAGCGCATGATGCGCCTGCTCGATGCGCTTGCCGCGCACACCGATCCCGTCAGTCTCAAAGAACTCTCGCAGAGCACGTCGCTGCATCCTTCGACCGCGCACCGCATCCTGAACGACATGGTGACTTGCCGGCTGGTTGACCGTTCCGATCCAGGCACTTACCGGCTCGGCATGCGTCTGCTGGAACTCGGCAATCTGGTGAAGGCGCGGCTGTCGGTTCGGGAAGCCGCCATGCCGCCCATGCGCGAACTGCATCGCGAAACCGGGCAGACCGTGAACCTGTCGGTGCGTCAGGGCGACGAAATCGTCTATATAGAGCGCGCTTATTCGGAGCGTTCGGGCATGCAGGTCGTGCGTGCCATTGGCGGACGCGCGCCCTTGCATCTGACATCGGTGGGGAAACTGTTTCTCGCGGCCGACGAATCCGCCCGAGTCCGCGCCTACGCTACGCGCACCGGCCTCTCCGGCCACACGCAAAACAGCATTACGGATCTAGCCAAGCTGGAGCGCGAATTGTCGTTCGTACGCAGCCAGGCATGCGCGCGGGATAACGAGGAACTTGAACTTGGCGTGCGCTGTATCGCGGCAGGAATCTACGACGATACCGGCCGGCTCGTCGCGGGGTTATCGCTGTCCGCGCCGGCAGACCGGCTGCAGGACTCTTGGCTGAACCAGTTGAGCGGGACCGCGCTCGAGATTTCGCGTTCGCTGGGGTACCGGCCGGAACCAAGCGCCGATTCCCAGCAGCGCTAGACACGCCGTCTGTTCGGGCCAGGTATGCAAAAGCCGGTTTATCTTTCGATAAACCGGCTTTTTTACGCTTCTGGCGTCCTCGCAGATCAGGTACCACCACCGCCGGCATCGGCGCTGGTGATTTGCGGTTCTCCGGCGGTTTCGAGGAAACCGCGCAGACGCCCGGCATCGGCGAAACGTGAATATTTGCCCGACGAATCCAGCAGTACCATCACGACCGGACGGCCGTGGATAGTCGTCTGCATCACGAGGCACTCACCCGCCTCGTTGATGAAGCCGGTTTTTTGCAAGCCGATGTCCCAGCTCGGATTGCGAATCAAGGCATTCGTGCTGTTGTAAGCCAGATTGCGCTTGCCGGTGAATACGTCGTAGCTGCGATCGGTCGAGAACTTCCGGATCAGCGGATATTGATACGCCGCGTTGACCATCTTCACGAGATCGCGTGCGCTCGACACGTTCAGGCTCGTCAATCCGGTCGAATTTTCGAAGTGCGTGTCGGTCATGCCTAGCATCCGCGCCTTCGCATTCATCGCAGCGATGAAACCCGGCCGGCCATTCGGGTAATAACGCGACAACGCTGCGGCGGCCCGATTCTCCGATGCCATCAGCGCAATATGCAGCATGTCTTCGCGATTCAATTCAGAACCGACGGACAAGCGCGAGCCGGTGTATTTCTCGTAGTCGCGGTCTTCGTCGGTGACGTCGATTTCTTCCGTCAGCGGCGCTTTCGAATCGAGCACGACCATGGCGGTCATCAGCTTCGTGATGGAGGCGATGGGCACGACGGCGCGCGAGTTTTTATCGAAGAGAGTTTCGGACGTGTTCTGGTCGACCACGTATGCGACGCTCGAACGCAGCGCAAGGCTATCTGGCGTTTCATGCAAACCAAACGCCTGTCCGACGGTCGGCGGGCGTGGCTGATACGCAACCGAACGCACGGCGGCACGACGGCCATGTGCATCCATCCGGTAGCTCACCCGATGCCGGCGGGTACCGCGCGCAGCGGGCACTGCATCGTCATCGGCGGGAGCAGCAGCAGCGACTTTAGCCGTCTTTGCGCCTTTGGGCGCACGCGCGCCGACCTTCGACAGCTTGGCGGACTTTGCTTGCGGCGCGGCAGCAGCGGCCGGCTTGGTGGATTTTTTTGCGGTTTTTGATGTTGGGGTCTTGGCTAAAGCGTCGACCGGTGCGGCTGCGAAAGACGTCGCGAGCGCCACCGACACGGCAACCGACAGCGCAGTGCGGACTGCAACGCCGTGGATCACCCTGAGCGACGAAAACATTTCGGTTTTCATTAGTGTTCTGTTCTGGACCGGCGAGAGAGTGTCGCCAGTGTAGTAAAGCTTCGAAAAATTAGCAATATTAAGCACTTATGGGCAGTACTTAAACTGGATTGTAAGAGACGATCCTTGGAGCCGGACACGTTTCAGGGCCTAATCGTAAGAAAACATGACAATCAGCACAATCGTTTTGATCATCATAAGTAATTGCAGAGCTTTGGCTATCAACGAACTAACGGCAATAGTTCGTGAAACTTAAGGCACTTTTTGAGGCAGCTTGGAGGGCGTCCGCGAAAAACATGCGTGCTACCTTAAAAGCGAAATTTCGCCAAAAGCGAGTGAATCAACAGAAGTGAGTGTTCAGGTAATCCGTAACTGCGAGTAAAGCGACCGGCGGTTCGACCAAGCTCGCGAGTTTTTGTTCATACAAACTATGACGATTTTCAGCCCACTTCGAATGTTAACGTTGGTTTAACAATTTTGGTGTACACCGTTTCAAACCTTTTCAAATCAACCGTCCCCGCCGGTAAGCCCGGCATGCTCTGCCCTACTCAAACCAGCCGCGACCGCGGCGAGCTGGATGGTTTGCAGATGCACATCGACAGTCACGTCGATGTCGCGGCCATAACCGCCCGCCATCGTAATCGCAACCGGCAAGCCGCGCTTGGCCGCCATAGCGAACACCAATGAGTCGCGCCGGGCGAATCCATCGATTGACAGCGCCAGCCGTCCCAGGCGATCACCCGCGTGGGGATCGGCGCCCGCCAGATAGATAAGCATTGCCGGCTGAACGCGATCGAACATCGTCGCCAGTGCTTTTTCCAGCGCTTCCATATAGTTGGCGTCGTCGCAGCCATCGGGCAGCGCGACATCGAGATCACTCGTCTCCTTGCTGAACGGATAATTCGACTCGCCATGCAAGGACAGCGTGAAGACGCTTGGATCGTCCTGGAAGATAGCCGCCGTGCCGTTGCCTTGGTGCACGTCCAGATCGACGATCGCAACTTGCAGCATGTCCTCGCCCCGCTTGAGCGCCTCGGACTGCATGAAGCGGGCCGCGACGGCTGCGTCGTTGAAGACACAGAATCCCGCGCCGCGAGACGCGTACGAATGATGCGTGCCTCCAGCCAGATTCGCGGCAAATCCGTCCCGCAGCGCCGCGCGACATGCCGCGATGGTCGCACCCACCGACCGCCGCGACCGTTCGACCATTTCGGGCGACCATGGAAAACCGATTTCCCGCTGCTCTTGCGCACTCAGCAAACCCGTCGCAACCCGAGCGACGAAATCCGCGGCATGCACGCGCTCGAGATCCGAATCAGACGCGATGGGCGCCTCGTCCAGTTCGACATCCGGCAACTCGGCTTCGACGCGTTCGCGCAACATCCGGTACTTCTGCATCGGAAAGCGATGACCGGATGGCAAGGGCAGCACGAAGCGGTCGCTGTAATAAGCCTTCATTGAAACGGAATTCCAATTTGTCGACGCGTGATCCTAGCATCGGAATCGTTTGCGCCCGTCGCCCCAAACTGGTGCCTTCCATCTCGAAATATGGTTCCATAGAACAACTTAGCTTACGTAAGCCGTTGTTTAATAACATTTCATCCCATGCTGCGACGCACAAAAAGACGCTTGACATCTTTAGGAATATGCCTAGAATGGTTCCATGTTGCGACGCACCAATAGCTGTTTCGCCTCATACGGCTGCCGGAGATCCGGCGCCGCCAAAACCCACGACCCGCGCTGATGATGGGTCGACTTTCAGGAGCGTGACATGACCCTTTTGACCCCGGAACAAATCGCCGCTGCAAACAAAGCCCAATTCGACATGCTGTTCGGTCTGACGAACAAGGCATTCGAAGGTATGGAAAAGCTGCTTGAGCTGAACCTGCAAGTCGTAAAGTCGACGCTGGCTGAAAGCCAGGAAAACACGCAGCGCGTGTTGTCGGTAAAGGACGCGCAAGAACTGCTCGCACTGCAAGCCAGCCTGGCTCAGCCGGTTGCCGAAAAGGCGCTGTCGTATGGCCGCCACCTGTATGAGATCGCATCGTCCACGCAAGCTGAATTCGCACGCGTTGCCGAAGCCCAGTACGAAGACCAGAACCGCAAGGTGCAGGCACTTGTCGACAACGTTGCCAAGAACGCACCGGCAGGTTCGGAAACGGCTGTCGCCGTGATGAAGTCGGCCATTACCGCCGCCAACACCACGTACGAAACCATTCACAAGGCAAGCAAGCAAGCCGTTGAAATCGCGGAAAGCAACTTCAACGCAGCCGCTACGGCCGCCACGAAGGCCGCATCGCAGGCAACCGCTCAAGCTTCGCGCGCTGCCGTAAAGAAGCCTGCTTAAGCGATGTAGTTCGAGCATTTGCATCCGAAAAGATTCGCGTAAATGCTTGAAAGTCGCGTAGCAAAAAGAACCGCTCCAGTTCACGCTCGAGCGGTTTTTTTACGCTCTTCGGGAAGTGTGGCAAGACAGGAAAAAGCGGCGCGTTCTTCGCAGAACGCGCCGCTTTTGCATTCGACTGCCGGCCGTTACTTCTTGCGCTGCGGCGGCAGGTCGGTACACACGCCTTCGTACAACTCGGCGGCCATTCCAATCGATTCACCGAGCGTCGGGTGCGGATGGATCGTCTTGCCGATATCCTCCGCGTCCGCGCCCATTTCGATCGCCAGGCACACCTCGCTGATCAGGTCGCCCGCGCTCGTTCCCACGATCCCGCCGCCGATGATCCGGTGCGTCTCTTCGTCGAAGATGAGCTTGGTGAACCCTTCGTCGCGGCCATTGGCAATCGCCCGCCCCGATGCAGCCCACGGGAACACTGCCTTGCCATACTTGATGCCTTCGGCCTTGCACTGATCCTCGGTCTTGCCGGCCCATGCCACTTCGGGATCGGTGTAGGCGACGGACGGAATCTGTAACGCATCGAAGTACGCCTTCTCGCCATGCGCGGCTTCGGCTGCAACGTGGCCTTCATGCACCGCCTTGTGCGCGAGCATCGGCTGACCGACCAGATCGCCGATGGCAAAAATGTGCTCGACGTTCGTGCGCAACTGCTTGTCGACGTTGATGAAACCGCGATCCGTCACCGCCACGCCCGCCTTGTCCGCGCCGATCTTGCCGCCGTTCGGGCTGCGGCCTACAGCCACGAGCACCAGGTCATAGCGCTGTGCATCGGCGGGAGCTTTTTCGCCTTCGAAGCTCACGTAGATGCCGTCTTCCCGGGCTTCCGCCTTCGTGGTCTTCGTCTTGAGCATGACGTTCGCGAAGCGCTTGGCGTTGAACTTCTCCCACACCTTCACCAGGTCGCGATCGGCGCCGGCCATCAGGCCATCGAGCATTTCGACCACATCGATCTGCGCACCGAGCGCCGCGTACACCGTCGCCATTTCCAGGCCGATGATGCCGCCGCCGATCACCAGCATGCGCTTCGGAATCTGGCGCAATTCGAGTGCACCGGTCGAGTCGACAACGCGCGGGTCTTCCGGCATGAACGGCAGCTTCACGGCTTGCGAACCGGCCGCGATGATCGCCTTCTTGAACTGCACGACCTTCTTGCCGCCCTCGCCTTCGATCTCCATGTGGTTCGGGCCGACGAACTTGCCGACGCCCGTCACCACCTGGACCTTGCGCGCCTTCGCCATTCCGGCGAGCCCACCGGTCAGTTTCTTGACCACGCCCGACTTGAAGTCGCGCAGCTTGTCGAGGTCGATAGTCGGTTTACCGAACGAGATGCCATGGTGCGCGAGCGCCTTGGCTTCTTCGGTAATCGATGCAGCGTGAAGCAACGCCTTCGATGGAATGCAGCCGACGTTCAGGCAGACGCCGCCAAGCGTTGCATAGCGTTCGACGATGACCGTGTTCATACCCAGGTCCGCCGCGCGAAACGCTGCCGAATACCCACCGGGACCCGCGCCCAGCACGAGCATGTCGCACTCGATATCAGCGGAACCGGAGAACGATGCGGCCTTCGGCGCGGGCGCAGCGCTTGCCTTTTCGGCGGGCTGCGGCGCGGCGGTCTGCGGCTTTTCCTCGACCTGGCTTACGCCACCGCCCTGACCTTCGAGCGTCAGGATCAGCGAGCCTTCGGAGACGTTGTCGCCAATCTTGACCTTCACTTCCTTGACCGTTCCCGCTGCGGGCGACGGCACGTCCATGGTGGCTTTATCGGATTCCAGCGTGACGAGCGACTGCTCTTTCTCGACCGTATCGCCGGCCTTCACGTGGATTTCAATGACCGGGATGTCCGTGAAATCGCCGATGTCCGGTACCTTCACGTCCTGCGATCCGCCGCCTGCGGGTTTTTGTTCGGCAGGCCTGGACGCAGCGGCTTCTTTCGGCGCAGGCGCCGGCGCTGCCGCTTCGGCCTTGGCCGGCGCAGCGGGTTGTTCCGCCGGCTTTTCGCTGCCCGCATCCGCCGTTTCCACGGTCGCGATCACGGTGCCTTGCGAGACTTTGTCGCCGGCTTTGACTTTGACTTCCTTGACCGTACCGACGAGATCGCTCGGCACTTCGATGGAAGCCTTGTCGGATTCGAGAGTCAGGACGCCTTGTTCTTTTTCGATGGCATCGCCGGCTTTGATATTGACTTCGATGACGTCGACGTCTTTGAAATCGCCGATATCGGGTACTTTAAGTTCGGTGAGACTCATGGTGTCCCCTAAATGAGAAGCGGGCAGAACCTGCGAAAGCGTTCAAGCGAAAGCGATCGGTTCTGCCGTCGGCAGACTTGCCTGTCTTTGCCTTGATGCCATGCAAAGCGAGTTCGACGAGATGGCTGGCGGACCACTGCGAAGCGGGCCGCCAGGCGCAAAAAATCAGAGACTCACCCGGCGGAAATCCGCCAGCACAGCAGAAAGATAGGCATTGAACCGCGCGGCCTCGGCGCCGTCGATCACCCGATGGTCGTAAGACAGCGACAAAGGCAGAATCAGCCGCGGCACGAACGCCTTGCCGTCCCAGACCGGCTTCATCGCGCCGCGCGACAATCCGAGAATGGCCACTTCAGGTGCGTTGATGATCGGCGTGAAATGCGTTCCGCCAATCCCGCCGAGCGACGAGATCGAGAAACATCCGCCTTGCATCTGATCCGGCTTCAGCTTGCCTTCGCGTGCTGCCTTCGAGAGATCGGCCATTTCGCGGGCGACATCGACAAGACCCTTCATGTCGGCGTCGCGAATCACCGGGACCATCAAGCCGTTCGGGGTATCGGCGGCGAAACCGATGTTGTAATACTGCTTGAAGACGAGGTTGTCGCCGTCGAGGCTCGCATTGAACGTCGGGAATTTCTTGAGCGCAGCAACGACCGCCTTGATCACGAACGCGAGCATGGTGAACTTCACGCCGGCCTTTTCGTTTTCCTTGTTCAATGTCACGCGCAACGCTTCGAGGTCGGTGATGTCCGCTTCGTCGTTGTTGGTGACGTGCGGGATCATGACCCAGTTGCGATGCAGGTTCGCGCCCGAAATCTTTTTGATGCGCGAGAGCGGCTTTGGATCGACCGGACCGAACTTGGTGAAATCGACCTTCGGCCACGGCAGCAGGTTCAGCTCGCCGCCGCCTGCCGGCGCTGCTGCAGCCGCAGCCGGCGCCTTGCCCTGACCCGTCATCACACCCTTCACGAACGCGGTGACGTCCGCCTGCGTGATGCGGCTCTTCAGACCGGTGCCCGAAACGTTCGATACATCCACGCCGAGTTCACGCGCGAACTTGCGCACGGAAGGCGATGCATGGCTCGACGTGCGCGCACCGCCTTCGCCAGCGGGAATTGCCGGAGCGAGCGCAAGTGCGGACGGCGCGTCTTTCTGAGCCGGAGCGGCTTGAGCGGGCGCAGCCGCCTTGGGTGCTTCCTGCTTCGGCGCTTCGTCTTTCGGCGCGGCAGGTGCAGCGGCGGGTGCCGATGAGCCAGCCCCGCCTTCCAGCACGACGATCAATGTCCCTTCGGACACGTTGTCGCCAACCTTGACCTTGAGTTCCTTGACCGTGCCCGCTGCGGGCGACGGCACGTCCATGGTGGCCTTATCGGATTCGAGCGTGACGAGCGATTGCTCTTTCTCGACCTTGTCGCCGATCTTCACGTTCACTTCGATAACCGGAATATCCTTGAAGTCGCCAATATCCGGCACCTTCACTTCAACCGATCCGCCGCCCGAGGATGCCGCTGGCGCAGCGGTTTCCGCGGTCTTTTCCTTGGCCGGTTCAGTCGGCTTTTCAGCAGCCTTGGGAGCAGCAGCAGGAGCGGCCGCCTCGCCACCTTCCAGCACGACGATCAACGTTCCTTCAGAAACGTTGTCGCCAACCTTGACCTTCACTTCCTTCACGACGCCGGCTGCCGAACTCGGCACGTCCATGGTCGCTTTATCGGATTCGAGCGTGACGAGCGATTGCTCTTTCTCAACCGTATCGCCCGCTTTCACCAGTACCTCGATCACCGGAATATCCGTGTAATCGCCGATATCCGGCACCTTGATTTCGATCGCTTGACTCATTGTTTATTGTCTCCTGGGTCGCGACGCGAAAATCGCCCTGGCACGAGGCTTACAGCCAGGGCCAAGGCGACTTCACGCAGCAACACTCGGGGGCCGATACGTTAAACCGTCATCGGGTTGGGTTTGGCGGGGTCGAGCTCGTACTTCTTGATCGCCTCGGCGACGACCTTGCGGTCGATCGTGCCTTCGTCGGCCAACGCGTTGAGCGCGGCGACGGTGACCCAGTAGCGGTCGACTTCGAAGAAGTGGCGCAGCTTTTCACGTGTGTCCGAACGGCCATAACCGTCCGTGCCGAGCACGACAAACTTGTTCGGCACGAAGCCGCGGATCTGGTCGACCAGCGCACGCACATAATCGGTCGATGCAATCACCGGACCCTTCGCGTCCTTCAGCAGCTTGGTCACGTGCGAGACCCGACGCTCTTCGGTCGGATGCAGCAGGTTCCAGCGCTCGACGTCCATGCCGTCGCGTGCGAGCTCGGTAAAGCTCGGAACGCTCCAGAGGTCGGCAGCGACATTCCAGTCGTTCTTCAGCAGGTCAGCGGCGGCGATCACTTCGTTGAAGATCGTGCCTGCGCCCATCAGTTGAACGCGCGGTGCCTTTGCGTCGGCATCCGACTTGCGGAACGCGTACATGCCCTTGACGATATCGGCCGCAACCGAATCGCTTTGCGGGATCGCCGGGTGCTCGTAGTTCTCGTTCATGACCGTGACGTAGTAGTACACGTCTTCCTGCTCGGCCACCATGCGACGCAGGCCGTCCTGCATGATCACCGCGAGTTCGTAACCGAAGGTCGGGTCGTAGCTCACGCAGTTCGGGACGGACGCTGCCCACATCAGCGAGTGGCCGTCTTCGTGCTGCAGGCCTTCGCCGTTCAACGTCGTGCGTCCCGCCGTACCACCCAGCAGGAAGCCGCGCGAACGCATGTCGCCCGCCGCCCATGCCAGGTCGCCGATGCGCTGGAAGCCGAACATGGAATAGAAGATGTAGAACGGGATCATGATCTCGTTATGCGTGGAGTACGACGTCGCCGCCGCAATCCAGTCACACATCCCGC
Source organism: Burkholderia sp. PAMC 26561 (assembly GCF_001557535.2). Lineage (NCBI taxonomy): Bacteria > Pseudomonadati > Pseudomonadota > Betaproteobacteria > Burkholderiales > Burkholderiaceae > Burkholderia > Burkholderia sp. PAMC 26561. The sequence goes on along the minus strand of NZ_CP014306.1, from coordinate 2,484,076 downwards.
CGGCTTCGTTGATCCCTTCCTGCAGAATCTGGCCGGTTTCCGATTCACGATAGAACATCAACTGATCCGAATCTTCCGGCACATACTTCTGGCCGTCCTGATTCCAGATACCGATCTGGCGGAACAGCCCTTCCATGCCGAAGGTACGCGATTCATCCGGCACGATCGGAACGATCCGTTTGCCGAGCGCCTTGTCCTTCAACAGGATGTTGAGGATCCGCACGAACGCCATGGTCGTGGAGATCTCGCGGCCCGGACCCGTGCCCTTCAGCACCGGTTCGAACACCGACAGATCCGGCACCGGCAGCGACTCGGCCTTCTGACGGCGGGCCGGCAGGTAACCACCGAGTTCCTGGCGGCGAGCGCGCATGTACTCGAGTTCCTTCGAACCTTCTTCGAACGTCAGGTACGGCACGTCGGCGATCTGGTCGTCGGGAATCGGCAGCTTGAACTGGTCGCGGAATTTCTTCAGCTGATCCGTGTGCAGCTTCTTCTGCTGGTGCGTGATGTTCATGGCCTGACCGGCTTCGCCCATGCCATAACCCTTGATGGTCTTGGCGAGGATGACAGTCGGCTGGCCCTTCGTCTTCGATGCTTCGGCGTACGCCGCGTAGATCTTGTGCGGATCGTGACCGCCGCGATTCAGGTTCCAGATGTCTTCGTCGGACCACTCTGCAACCATCGCCTTGAGTTCCGGCGTGTTGAAGAAATGCTCGCGCACATATGCGCCCGATTCCGACTTGTACGTTTGATATTCGCCGTCGACCACTTCCATCATCCGGCGCATCAATGCACCGGTTTTATCGCGTGCGAAGAGCGAGTCCCAGCGGCTGCCCCACACCACCTTGATCACGTTCCAGCCGGCGCCGCGGAACTCGCTTTCGAGTTCCTGAATGATCTTGCCGTTGCCGCGCACGGGGCCGTCGAGGCGCTGCAAGTTGCAGTTGATCACGAAGACGAGATTGTCCAGGCGCTCGCGACCGGCCATGCCGATTGCGCCGAGCGATTCCGGTTCGTCCGTTTCGCCGTCGCCGAGGAACGCCCAGACCTTGCGGTTGCCCGCCTTGGCGATACCGCGCGCATCGATGTACTTCATGAAGCGCGCTTGATAGATCGCCATGATCGGGCCGAGGCCCATCGATACGGTCGGGAATTGCCAGAAGTCCGGCATCAGCCACGGATGCGGATAAGACGAAATGCCCTCGCCGCCCACTTCCTGGCGGAAGTTGTCGAGCTGGCTCTGCTTCAGGCGGCCGAGCAGGAACGCGCGGGCATACACGCCCGGCGATGAGTGGCCTTGCACGAACACCAGGTCGCCGCCATGTTCGGGCGACGGCGCGTGCCAAAAGTGGTTGAAACCGACGTCATACAGCGTCGCCGCAGACGCGAACGAAGCGATATGACCGCCCACGTTCGTGTCCTTGCCGGCGCGCAGCACCATGGCAATCGCGTTCCAGCGGGTGTACGAGCGGATCTTGTGTTCGATGTCCTGGTCGCCGGGAATCTTCGATTGGGCGGCAACGGGGATGGTATTGATGTACGGCGTGTTCGCCGAGAACGGCAGATGTTCGCCGTGCACGCGTGCGAATTCGATCTGCTTTTCGATCAGGTAATGTGCGCGATCCGGGCCTTCCGCCGAGATAACGCCGTCGAGGGCTTCGAGCCACTCTGCGGTTTCCTGGGGATCTTCGTCGTCCTTGGCGTTGGCGACATATTTCATCACTTCGTCGGGTACAGCGGACATGCTCGTCTCCTGATTTGAGGAACGCTCTGTGAACAGACGACGCGAGCCTTATGGAAAACCACGGGATCAGCCGCGGAAAACAATGGGGACAAGCGCGCGTGCGGCAATTCTAAAGAGGCTATAAACGGTAACGCAAGCAATTTTTCGAATCATGAGAGGCAATCTCATAATGCGGAAAAATGCTGCAACGCACCGTGGGACAAGGACTTTTTGAGAGAGGTTTAGTGTCCTTGCAATCAAATGCCGGGCTTTTGAAGCCTTTTTACGCCTTTTAACAGTCCTTCGCTGCGTTACAATTGCGCGCATGTTGACCGACCGGCTTTTCGCACGCTCGGCCCGCTCGTCGAAGAAACTCAACGACACGGCGCCGACCCGCTGGCACCACGGACCGTGGTGGTCGAACTCGTATTTGCTCACGCCGCTGATATCCATTCTGGTTTTCCTCGTCGTGATGAGCCTCATCTTATGGAGCCTCAACCGGCGCGAGCAGCAGCAGCAAGAGGACACGCTGTATCGAAATGTCGCATGGGCGCAGCAGCAGATCCGGCTTTCCATGACCGGCGCGCAAGAACAGGTCCAGGCGCTCGCACGTGATATCGCGGCCGGCCACGGCGATCCCCAGTCGTTCCAGAGTTCCACGGGCGACATCATGCAGGGGCATCCCGAGATTCTCTACATGAACTGGTACACGGCGCTGCACAAACCGCGCTGGCCAAACACGCCGTTGCCCGTGCTGGGTTCGCGGCTCGCCAAACCCACGGACGCGCAGATGGACGACGCCGTCCAGGCCGCCTTTGACGAAGCCCGCACCACCCGCCGCCAGATTTACTCCCCCCTTATCTACGATGACGTCGGCAACGGCTACATCACGCTGCAGACACCGGTGTATCGCGATCGCGAGTTCCTGGGCTCGATAGCGGCGGTGTTTTCCATCGAAGGGATTCTGAAGCACGACATTCCCTCCGAGCTTTCCGCGAAGTACAAGATTTCCATCACCGATCTCAACAACCGCGAACTCGCCACGACGTCGACCCGGCCACGCTTGCCGCGCGACATGTTCTACGATTTGCCGCTCGATCCGCCGGGACAAGGGGTGTCGGTACGCGTTTATTCGTTCCCGCAACTCACCAATTTCACCAACAACACGCTCGTCTGGCTCGTCGCCGGGTTGTCGTGTTTCGTGTTGTGGAGCTTGTGGAGTCTCTGGAAACACACGCGGCAACGTTTCGAAGCGCAGCAGGCGCTTTACGCCGAAGCATTCTTTCGCCGCGCGATGGAAAACTCGGTGCTGATCGGCATGCGCGTGCTCGACATGCACGGCCGGATCACGCACGTGAACCCGGCGTTTTGCCGCATGACGGGCTGGGACGAAAGCGATCTGGTCGGCAAGGTGGCACCCTTCCCGTACTGGCCGAAAGACGCGTACCCCGAGATGCAGCGGCAACTCGACATGACATTGCGCGGCAAGGCGCCATCGTCCGGATTTGAACTGCGCGTGCGTCGCAAGGACGGTTCGTTCTTCCATGCACGGCTTTACGTGTCGCCGCTGATCGACAGTTCGGGACGCCAGACGGGCTGGATGTCTTCCATGACCGACATCACCGAGCCGCGCCGCGCCCGCGAGGACCTCGCCGCTGCGCACGAGCGCTTCACGACCGTGCTCGAAAGCCTCGACGCCGCCGTGTCCGTGCTAGCCGCCGACGAAGCCGAACTGCTGTTCGCGAACCGCTATTACCGGCATTTGTTCGGCATCCGTCCGGACGGCCATCTCGAACTTGCGGGCGCGGGTTTCGATACGGCCCAGGCGTCGTCCGATTCCATCGATATGGTCGATACCTACGCCGGCCTGCCCGCCACTGCGCTGACCGAAAGTACATCGGACGCGCAGGAAGTGTATGTGGAAGGCATCCAGAAATGGTTCGAAGTACGCCGCCAGTACATCCAGTGGGTGGACGGTCACCTCGCACAGATGCAGATCGCGACCGACATCACCACGCGCAAACAAGCGCAGGAACTCGCCGATCAGCAGGAAGAAAAGCTGCAATTCACCAGCCGCCTGATGACGATGGGCGAGATGGCGTCATCGCTTGCGCATGAACTGAATCAGCCGCTCGCCGCGATCAATAACTACTGTTCGGGTTGCGTCGCGCTCGTGAAATCGGGGCGGATGACGCAGGACGCGCTGCTGCCCGTGCTCGAAAAAACCGCGCAGCAGGCGGTGCGTGCGGGCATGATCATCAAGCGCATCCGCGAATTCGTGAAGCGCAGCGAGCCAAAGCGGCAGCCGACGCGTGTCAGTGACATCGTGGCGGACGCCGTGGGTCTTGCGGAAATCGAAGCACGCAAGCGCAAGATCCGAATACTCACCGAAATCCGTTCGCGCATGCCGGTGATCCATGTGGACCCGGTGCTGATCGAACAAGTGCTCGTGAACTTGCTGAAGAACGCGGCCGAAGCCATGCACGACGCCAAGCCGAACGCCGTCGATCCGGTGATCCGCGTGGTCGTGCAGCGCACCGACGGCGGTTTCGTATGCATCAGCGTGGTCGACCAGGGGCCGGGCGTGGACGAAGCCACCGCCGAGCGCCTGTTCGAGCCGTTCTACAGCACCAAGTCCGACGGCATGGGCATGGGGCTGAATATTTGCCGGTCGATCATCGAATCGCATCGTGGACGGCTTTGGGTGGTGAACAATATCGACACCGCCGGCCAGGTCACGGGCGCGACATTCCATTGCAGTTTGCCAATCGGAGAAGCCGACAGTCCGGGTAATAGCGGGCAGGAGGCTCTCAGCCATCAACCCACACAACAAACTGTTACGGGAGAGCTATGAGCACAGTCACCACTCAGGAAACGGTGTTTGTCGTCGACGACGACGAGGCCGTGCGTGATTCTTTGCGCTGGCTGCTTGAAGCCAATGGCTACCGCGTCTCGTGTTTCGCGAGCGCTGAAGCGTACCTCGATGCTTACCTCCCGATCGCCCATTCCGGCGCGATCTCGTGCCTGATACTCGATGTGCGCATGTCCGGCATGAGCGGTCTCGAGTTGCAGGAAAAGCTGATCGCCGAGAATTCGCTGCTGCCGATCATCTTCGTGACGGGTCACGGCGACGTGCCCATGGCTGTCTCGACCATGAAGAAGGGCGCGATGGATTTCATCGAAAAGCCGTTCGATGAAGCCGAGTTGCGCAAGCTCGTGGAACGCATGCTCGACAAGGCGCGTACCGAAAGCTCGAGCGTGCAGCAGCAGCGTGCTGCGGCCGAGCGGCTGGGCAAACTGACTGCGCGCGAACACCAGGTGCTTGAGCGGATCATCGCGGGGCGCCTGAACAAGCAGATCGCCGATGACCTCGGAATCAGCATCAAGACGGTCGAGGCACATCGGGCGAATATCATGGAGAAGCTTTCCGTGAATACCGTTGCCGACTTGCTGAGGCTCGCGCTTTCCAACAAGCCGCAGACGCAGCAGGCGCAGTAAGGTTTTACCGTTACATCGGCGCGCCGGTTATCAGGCCGGCGGCGCCGGTGTTGCAACTTCGCCGAACGATCGGCTTGCGCGTTCAGCATTCGCTACGAACGCGCCTCAACACCAGCTTTTACCCTTCCCGGCACCTCTCCCCATACAAATCCGCCGAGCCATGGCGGGTATAATTCAAGTCTGACCGCAACGTTACGCCTGTGGAATTCCATCGGCACGACAGCCTCCCGCGCTCTGCGCCCTTCAAGCACCCGGCGGCCTCCCCGCCCAGATTCCTATGACTGCCCAAATCATCGACGGCAACGCCCTCTCCAAGACCATTCGCGCCGATGTCGCTTCACGCGCCGCCGCGTTGACCGCCCGTGGCCAGCAGCCGGGCCTCGCCGTTGTCCTCGTCGGCGAAAATCCGGCCAGTGAAGTCTACGTGCGCAACAAGGTCAAGGCGTGCCAGGACAACGGCCTGCATTCCGTGTTCGATCGTTACCCGTCCACGCTCACGGAAAGCGAATTGCTGACCCGAATCGACGACCTGAACAACGATCCGAACGTCCACGGCATTCTGATCCAGCTGCCGCTGCCGAAACATATCGACAGCCACAAGGTCATCGAAGCAATCGCGCCGGCGAAGGATGTCGACGGTTTCAACGTCGAGAATGCGGGCGCCCTGATGACCGGCAAGCCGTTGTTCCGTCCTTGCACCCCCTATGGCGTGATGAAGATGTTCGAGGCGCACAAAATCGCGCTGGAAGGCGCGAATGCGGTCGTGATCGGGCGCTCGAACATCGTCGGCAAGCCGATGGCCATGCTGCTGCTCGAAGCCGGCGCCACGGTCACCATCACGCACAGCAAGACGCGCGATCTGGCGGCGCTCACGCGCCACGCAGATGTTGTCGTCGCGGCGACGGGCCGGCGCAACATCCTGACCGCGGATATGCTCAAGCCAGGCGCAACGGTAATCGATGTCGGCATGAACCGGGACGAAAACGGCAAACTGTGCGGCGACGTGGACTTTGCGAATGTAAAGGAAGTTGCCGGATTCATTACGCCGGTGCCGGGCGGTGTCGGGCCGATGACAATCACCATGCTGCTGGTGAATACCATCGAAGCTGCGGAACGAACAATGCAGCAGGACCGCGACTGATTCACCGCGCGACGCTCGTGCCTGTCAAGTGCGTGATGCATCAATCGCCGCCGTAGTCAGAAACGATTTGAGAATTGGCCAAGGCGTCCCCACAATAGATTGATCACCGTCAATTCGGCGCGTTACGTTTGTCGGGCGCGCCGTTGTGTTTTTTCTTAAAGATTTTCATCCGAGACCGGGAGAGTCATGTCCAGTTCGACACCATCGAATACCGCGAATCAAGCTCAGTCCCAAGTCCAGGGCAACCCGCTGCTCGACTTCTCCGACCTGCCCCTTTTCAACGATATCAAGCCTGAACACGTCACGCCCGCGCTCGACGTGCTGCTCGCCGACGCAAAAGCCGCGGTCGATCATGCCGCCGCGCCCGAAACACCGGCGACGTGGCATGACATCGTGGAAAGTGTCGAGCGCGCGAGCGAACGGTTGTCACGTGCCTGGGGCGTCATCGGCCACTTGAACGCCGTCGCCGATACCCCCGAATTGCGCGCCGCGCATGCCGAAAATCTGCCGCGCGTGACCGAGTTCTCAGCAAGTGTTGGGCAGAATCTGGCGCTCTACGAGAAATACAAGGCCATCGCCGCGAGCGACGAACACGCAACACTCACAGCCGAGCAGAAGAAGCTGCTCAGCAATGAATTGCGCGGTTTCCGTTTGTCAGGCGCCGAGTTGCCCGAGGACAAGAAACCACGCTTCGCGCGTCTGCAGGAAGAACAGGCGGCGCTGTCGAAGGCATTTTCCGATCACGTGCTCGATGCCACCAATGCGTTTTCGTACATCGTGACGAATGAAAGCGAGCTTGCGGGCTTGCCGGAAGACGTGATCGAGGCTGCGCGCGAAGCCGCGCAGAAAGAAGGCGTCGAAGGCTGGAAGTTCACGCTGCATTTCCCGTCGTATTTCCCGGTCATGCAATACGCCGAACACCGGCCGCTGCGTGAAGCGATGTATCGCGCGTATGTGACGCGGGCGTCCGAGCTCGGCGCGAACTACGGCCGAGGCAAGCCCGAATGGGACAACACGGCGAACGTGGTCGAGCAATTGAAGCTGCGCGACGAAGAAGCGCACGCGCTCGGCTACCAGAATTTCGCCGAGGTTTCCCTCGCGCCGAAGATGGCCGAGTCGCCGGCGCAAGTGGTCTCGTTCCTGGAAGACCTCGCAGTGCGCGCACGTCCGCACGCGGAACAGGACTGGATGGAGTTGCGCGCGTTCGCCGCGACCGAACTCGGCATGCCGGAACTGCAGCCTTGGGATTCGACCTTCGCCGCCGAACGTCTGCGCCAGCAACGCTACTCGTTTTCCGAAAACGAAGTGAAGCAATACTTCCCGCAGGAAGCCGTGTTGAAGGGCTTGTTCAAGGTCACGGAGACCTTGTTCGGCGTTTCGATTCGTCGCGATGAAGCTCCCGTCTGGAACCAGGACGTGCGCTTTTTCCGCGTCGAGAACAAGGACGGCTCGCTGGTCGCGCAGTTCTATCTCGATCTGTACGCGCGCGAAGGCAAGCGTGGCGGCGCATGGATGGACGATGCCCGCTCACGCCGCAAGAGCCAGGATGGCGGCGTGCAGACACCGGTTGCGTACCTGACCTGCAACTTCTCGGCGCCAGTCGGTGGAAAGCCCGCCTGCTTCACACACGACGAAGTCATCACCCTGTTCCACGAATTCGGCCATGGGTTGCATCACATGCTTACGCGCGTCGATGAACTCGGCGTCTCCGGCATCAATGGCGTCGAATGGGACGCGGTCGAGCTGCCGTCGCAATTCATGGAGAACTTCTGCTGGGAATGGGACGTCCTCACCGACATGTCCGGTCACGTCGATACGGGCGCCACGTTGCCGCGCGAACTCTTCGACAAGATGCTGGCAGCCAAGAACTTCCAGAGCGGCCTGGGCACATTGCGCCAGATCGTACTGTCCATGTTCGACATCCAGCTTCACAGCAACTACGATCCGGCAGGCGCTACCAACGTCAACGACTTCGCGCGTGAGATCAACGAGCGTTTCCACGTCGTGCCACAGGCGCCCTTCTCACGCTGGACCAATACCTTCACGCATATTTTCGCGGGCGGGTACGCGGCGGGGTACTACAGCTACAAGTGGGCGGAAGTGTTGTCGGCGGATGCATACGCGGCTTTCGAAGAAGCGGCGAAGCTCGGCGGCGGTTCAGTGCTGGATGCAGAAACGGGTATCCGGTATCGTCGCGAGATTCTCGAGGTTGGCGGAAGCCGGCCGGCAATGGACTCGTTCAAGGCGTTCCGCGGCCGTGAGCCAAATATCGATGCGCTGTTGAGGCATAACGGCATGTCGCCGACCGCTGCGCATTGATTGTTTTTTTGAGTTGATGAAGCGGTCCCTCTCGGGGCCGCTTTTTTTTGGTCAACGGCTTTAGCGGTCCAGCCTGAAATTCACTTCCTCCGGCCGCCCCTCGAGGCTCAACTTCGCCCGCATCGACGGTGAACGGCTGATCACCTTCCCTCGTCGAAGCACAGCCGTGCGTGCCGCCCGTAGTCGAATCGCTTCGACAGGATCACGCGCGTCCAGCACCACGCAATCCGCGTTGTTACCCACGGCAATCCCATATCCTTCGATACCCAGGATCTTCGCCGGTGTCGCAGTCACCGCTTCGAACGCGGCGCGCATTGCGTCGATGCCCGTCATCTGCGCCACGTGCAATCCCATATGCGCCACCTCGAGCATGTCGCCGGAACCGAGGCTGTACCAGGGGTCCATCACGCAGTCGTGGCCAAACGCAACGTCGACGCCCGCCGCCATCAGTTCAGGCACGCGCGTCATGCCGCGACGCTTCGGGTAAGTATCGGCGCGCCCCTGCAGCGTGATGTTGATCAGCGGATTTGCGATTGCGGCCACGCCCGAATCGCGGATCAACGGGATCAGCTTGCTCACGTAGTAGTTGTCCATGGAGTGCATGGAAGTCAAGTGCGAACCGGTCACACGCCCCTGCAACCCCAGCCGATGCGTCTGCGCCGCCAGCGTTTCGATATGCCGCGACATGGGGTCATCGGATTCATCGCAATGCATGTCTACGCGCAAGCCCTTCTCTGCTGCGAACTCGCACAACAGCCGCACAGACTCGGCGCCGTCGGCCATCGTGCGCTCGAAATGCGGAATGCCGCCGACGACGTCGACGCCCATCGATATTGCACGCTTCAAATTCTCGAAAGCGCCTTTGCTGCGCAAGATGCCGTCTTGCGGGAACGCAACGAGTTGCAGGTCGAGATATGGCTTCACTCGACGCTTCACTTCACGCAGCGCTTCCACCGCAAGCAGACGCGGATCGCACACGTCGACATGAGAACGGATCGCGAGCAGACCGCGTGCGACGGCCCAGTCGCAATATTGCATCGCTCGGTCGACCAGCGCCTCTTGCGTGAGCTCAGGCTTCAGTTCACCCCACAATGCGATGCCTTCCAGCAACGTTCCCGACGCGTTCACGCGCGGCAAGCCGTAGGACAGCGTAGCGTCCATGTGGAAATGCGCATCGATGAACGGCGCCGTGACGAGAGCACCCGCAGCGTCGATTTCTTCAGGCGCCGTGGCGTCGAGCCGCGGCTCGATGGCGGCAAAGCGGCCGTCTTTGATGCCGATATCCACAGGATCGCGCGAGTGGGCGAGCGCGGCGCGTCGAATGATCAGGTCCATGGGGCTCGTCCTTTCGCTGAGGTGTTCTGGACATTGTAGCGGGACAGAAAGAAGAATTTCGAGCGTACGGGCCGCGTTAGCCATTCGGTCGACTTCAAGAGCGAGGGCGCGCAGGTCAAAGTAATCCCTGTGATCTGACTGCCACACCCCACTAAACGATATCTTGAATCACTGTATCCAATGAGATACACTCGATGCCAGATATCCCGCTCGACTCTTACTCGGGATTCACGTGCATGACCAACACCATCAATCAAACGCGTGAATTTTCAGGTTGGCTGTTGAGCGTAAAAGACCTGAGCGCACGTGCCACGATCCTGGTCCGGATCAAGCGCGCAGCGAAGGGTAATTTTGGCGATTGCCACGATGTTGGCGAAAGCGTCTGGGAAATGCGGATCCACACCGGCGCGGGGTATCGTGTTTACTATGTGCGCGACGGCCTGAGCGTCTATCTCTTGTTAGCAGGCGGCTGCAAGCAAGGGCAAGTAGCGGATATCGCCCGAGCGAAGGCCATGTGGCAGCGAATCAGACAGGAACGGAAATGAACTCCACTCAAATTTCAGCATTCGACGCATCCGACTATCTCGACAGCGAAGAGGCCATCGCAGCTTATCTGAATGAAGCGCTTGCTTCGGGCGACTCGGATATTCTGCTCTCGGCGCTTGCCGACGTCGTAAAGGCACGCGGCATGTCGAAGGTCGCCTCCGACGCCGGCGTGCAGCGCGAAAGCCTTTACAAGTCGCTCTCCGAAGGCGCGAAACCCCGGTTCGAAACCATCCAGAAAGTAGCGGCCGCGCTGGGCGTCAAACTCGTCGCCGTGCCGCTGCATCACTGATCAGAGTCAAACCCAAACATTTACTTCATGAAAATTGCCACTTGGAACGTCAACTCCCTCAAAGTCCGCCAGCAGCACGTTATCGACTGGCTGGCAACGAGCGGCGTCGATGTGCTGTGCCTGCAGGAACTCAAACTCACTGACGACAAATTTCCCGTGGCCGAACTCGAAGCCGCTGGCTACAAGAGCTGGTACGCAGGCCAGAAGACCTACAACGGCGTCGGTATTCTGGTGCGCAGCAGTTTGAGCGTCGATGAAACCACGATCGTGCGCAACATCCCCGCGTTCGAGGATCCGCAACAACGCGTGATTGCCCTGACGGTCGAAGGCGTCCGGATCATCTCGGCCTATTTTCCGAATGGACAAGCGCCCGGCACCGAAAAGTTCGCATACAAGATGCGTTGGCTGGAAGCGCTGCGCGACTGGATAGAAGTTGAAATGAAAACCTATCCGCAACTGGCGCTGCTCGGCGACTACAACATCGCGCCGGAAGACCGCGACGTTCACGATCCAAAAGCATGGGAAGGCCAGAACCTCGTTTCGCCCGATGAGCGTGCGCACTTCGTGCAACTTATCGACCTCGGTCTCACCGATACTTTCCGCAAATTCGAGCAGCCGGAGAAACTATTCACTTGGTGGGATTATCGGATGCTCGGATTCCGCCGTAACGCGGGGTTGCGCATCGATCACATTCTGGCGACGGCGGAACTCGCCGCACGCTGCACTGCATGCGAAGTCGACAAGGTGCCGAGAAAGTGGGAACAGCCGTCGGATCACGCACCGGTTATCGCGACCATTGATTGAATGAAGCGGGGACGAAATCGTCCCCGCTTCACGTCACGCGTCCAGATGCAGTTCCTGGATCTTGCGTGTGATCGTATTGCGGCCAATGCCCAGGCGCTCAGCCGCTTCCACCTTGCGGCCACGCGTGAAATCGAGGGCCTCGCGAATCACCGCGGCTTCAAACCGTCGAGCGAGTTCGTCCATGACATCGGCGGTATTTTCGCGCAACAGTCGCGCGACCTCAGTACGCAAGCCGTTTTCCCAGATGCTCGCGGCAATGCCGGCCGGTGCAGCGCCGAGTGCAACCGGCGCGCCATTCGGACCACTCGCCAAACCCGAGCTCGTTCCGCCCTCCACCGCCGACGCTGTGAGCGCCGTACTCTCGCCGGCATATTCCTGAGTCGGCGTGAGATCGGGCGGCAGATCCTTGCGCTCGATGGTCTGCGCCGGCGCCATCACGGTCAGCCAGTTGCAGAGGTTCTCAAGCTGCCGTACGTTGCCCGGAAACGGCAGCGACGCAAGGAACGCCAGCGCATCTTCAGACACGCGCTTGGGTTCCACACCGAGGTCGCGCGCACTCTTTTGCAGGAAATGGCGGGTGAGCAGCGGAATGTCCTCGCTACGTTCGCGCATCGCGGGAAGCCTCAAACGGATGACGTTCAGCCGGTGATACAAGTCCTCGCGAAACAAGCCCTGGCGTACACGAGACTCAAGGTTCTGATGAGTGGCCGCGATCACACGAACATTCGCCTTCAACGGGTTGTGCCCGCCTACGCGATAAAACTGGCCGTCGGATAACACGCGCAACAGACGTGTCTGAAGATCGAACGGCATGTCGCCGATTTCATCAAGGAACAGCGTGCCGTTTTCCGCCTGCTCGAAGCGCCCCTGACGCATGGCCTGCGCGCCCGTGAACGCGCCACGTTCGTGACCGAACAACTCGGACTCGAGCAGGTCCTTCGGAATCGCCGCGGTGTTCAGCGCGATGAAGGGCCCGTTCGCGCGCGGGCTATGGCGGTGCAGCGCGCGGGCGACAAGCTCCTTTCCGGTGCCTGATTCGCCCGTGATGAGCACGGTGGCGGCGGAATGTGACAGACGGCCGATCGCGCGAAACATGTCCTGCATCGCCGGAGCCTGGCCCAGCATCTCGGGCGTTTCGGTGACGCTGTTGTCGTAGGCGGCTTCGCCGCGCATGCTTTCATCGACCGCGCGGCGGATGAGTTCGACCGCCTTGTCCACGTCGAACGGCTTGGCGAGATACTCGAACGCGCCACCCTGGAACGCGGCGACGGCGCTGTCGAGATCGGAGAACGCCGTCATGATGATGACCGGCAGACCGGGCAGCTTGTCGCGCACCGTTTGCAGCAATTCGAGGCCCGAGCCACCCGGCATGCGAATGTCGGACACGAGCACTTGCGGGCTTTCCTGTTCGAGTGCGGTCAGCGCGTCGCGGACGCCGGAAAAACTGCGCGTCGCGAAGTTCTCTCTTGCGAGGGCTTTTTCAAGCACCCAGCGGATGGATTGGTCATCGTCTACTATCCAGATCGGCTTCATATAGTTCGGCGAGATGTCTTCGTGTGGTTCGGTTTAAGCCCGTCGAAACGGTCAGGCGCATGAGCGCTTTTCAAGATATCGATGAACCCTCGTGATTGATCGTTGAATGACTGCCGCGATTGCGTTGGTTGCCGGGCGAGGCCGTTCATCCTTCGAACGGCAACAGGATCGTGAATTCGGTGCAGCCTGGCTTGCTTTCCACTTCGATCAACCCGTCGTGTTGCTGCACGAAAGTTTGCGCAAGCGTGAGGCCAAGTCCGCTGCCGTCTTCTCGCCCTGATACGAGCGGATAAAAGATCCGGTCGCGTATCTCTTCCGGGATGCCCGGACCGTTGTCAGTGATATGCAAGTCCAGTGCCAGTTTGTGTAAGCGTTTGCCGATTGTCACCTTGCGCGCGATGCGTGTGCGCAATTCGATACGTGCATCGCCTTGCGAAATCCGTTCGCGCAGCGCTTCTGCCGCGTTTCGAACGATGTTGAGCAGCGCCTGGATAAGCTGCTCCTTGTCGCCGCGCAGGTCGGGCACGCTCACGTCGTAATCGCGGTCGAGCGTGAGGCCACGCGGAAACTCCGCGAGAATCACAGCGCGCACGCGCTCGCACACCTCATGGATATTCACATCGCCCACGATATGCGGATGCCGGTGCGGTTCAAGCAACCGGTCGACCAATGTCTGCAGCCGGTCCGATTCCTTGATGATCACTTGCGTGTATTCGCGCAGTTCATCGCGCTCACGCGCGCCGAGTTCGAACTCCAGCAGTTGTGCAGCGCCTCGAATACCGCCAAGCGGATTCTTGATTTCGTGCGCGAGATTGCGGATCAGTTGCTTGTTGACCGCGGTCAGATCGTGAATACGTTCTTCGCGGTCGGTCTTCAGGTGCCGCTCGTTCTCGAAGAGTTCGAGCAGCACGTAATTGGGCGCCACTTCCAGATAAGCGACGATCGCATGAACATGCAGCGGCTCGCGACCGGGGCGTTCGAGCACGGCATCGAGATGGGTCGCGTTAAACCTGTGATCGGCAATGGACGCAATGGTCGTCACCAGCTCGTCTGCGTTGGCGAACAATTCGGGCCACGCAGTTTGAGCCAGTTGCCTGCGCGAGCGTTCCAGCATGGCTTCCGCCGACGGATTCGCAAATGCGATCTTCAGCGTCGACTTGTCCAGCACGAGCACGACCGTGGGCAACGCTTCCATGCCCGGCAGCAGATTGGTGGCGACGAGCGTCGCGTCGTCGGACAGCGAATTGTCGGGAGGACTCTTTCTCGCCTTGATGAGATTCTTGAGAACCATCGTGCAGTGAGACCCGGTCTTGAAACTGGTGAGACGAAGATCCGGCGATTAAAAAAGGGACGGCGCGCCGTCCCTTTTCCGTTCACCTGACACTTCTGCTTCGCATCGAGCGGCATGCTTTTCCGACTACCGGAAACTGAAGCACGCGCGCCATCCGCTTACAGCGAGTAGTACATCTCGAATTCGATCGGATGCACAGCCTGGCGATAGCGCTGCAATTCCGTCGTCTTCAATTCGATATACGCGTCGAGCATCGAATCCGTGAACACGCCACCGACCGTCAGGAACTCGCGGTCAGCGTCGAGTGCGTCGAGCGCCTGATCCAGGCCGGCACACACGGTCGGAATCTTTGCATCTTCTTCCGGCGGCAGGTCATACAGGTTCTTGTCTGCTGCTTCGCCCGGATGGATCTTGTTCTGCACGCCGTCGAGACCGGCCATCATCAGCGCCGAGAAACACAGGTACGGGTTTGCCATCGGATCCGGGAAACGCGTTTCGATACGGCGGCCCTTCGGATTCGACACGTGCGGAATGCGGATCGATGCCGAACGGTTCTTGGCCGAGTAAGCGAGCTTCACCGGTGCTTCGAAGTGCGGCACGAGACGCTTGTACGAGTTCGTCGACGGGTTCGTGATCGCGTTCAGCGCGCGAGCATGCTTGATGATCCCGCCGATGTAGAACAGCGCGAATTCCGACAGACCCGCATAACCGTCGCCGGCGAACAGGTTCTTGCCGTCCTTCCAGATCGACTGGTGAACGTGCATGCCCGAACCGTTGTCGCCAACGATCGGCTTCGGCATGAACGTTGCCGTCTTGCCGTACGTGTGCGCCACGTTCTGTACGATGTACTTCAGTTGTTGCGTCCAGTCAGCGCGCTGAACCAGCGTCGAGAACTTCGTGCCGATTTCGTTCTGGCCTTGACCCGCTACTTCATGGTGATGCACTTCGACCGGGATGCCGATTTGCTCGAGCAACAGGCACATTTCCGAACGGATGTCCTGGAACGTGTCGACCGGCGCAACCGGGAAGTAACCGCCCTTCGTGCCGGGACGGTGACCAGTGTTGCCGCCTTCGAATTCCATCGACGACGACCACGGCGCCTCTTCCGAACCCACCTTGACGAAGCAGCCCGACTGGTCTGCACTCCAGCGCACCGAGTCGAAAATGAAGAATTCCGGCTCCGGACCGAAGAACGCTGCGTCGCCGAGACCCGAGCTCTTCAGGTAGGCTTCAGCGCGTTTTGCCAGCGAACGCGGGTCGCGTTCATAGCCCTTGCCGTCCGACGGTTCCACGACGTCGCACGACATCACGAGCGTCGACTCTTCATAAAACGGGTCGATAAACGCAGTGTCCGCATCCGGGATCAGCAGCATGTCCGACGCTTCGATGCCCTTCCATCCGGCGATAGACGAACCGTCGAAAGCGTGGCCGCTTTCAAATTTGTCTTCGTCGAATGCCGAGACCGGCACCGAAACGTGTTGCTCTTTACCGCGCGTGTCGGTGAAACGGAAGTCGACAAACTTGACGTCCTCGTCCTTGACGAGTTGCATGACGTCGGCCACGGATTTGCTCATTACCTATCTCCTGATTAACAAAATCGACGAAACTTTATTCGCCGCCTAACCGATTCGAAACCATCGGCATAGTCAAAAGCAGCTTCCATGCCAACTGCACCATTATTGCGCTAAGCAGTTGAAGCTGCGCGCTTTTTCGGGGAAGCCGCACACACTTGAAAACTTCGCATCTACTGCAGCAAACCCCAAATGCACTTTTTTAGTGCATAGAGGCCAGCAACTCATAACGTTAGCACTGATTCAGGGCGATTCACACTCTGCGCACCTTTTTGATGCGCGTCCATAGTCTTACGTTGCGCGCTTTGATACCACCATCGGCACGCTAGAATGCCTCATTAAAATGTCCGATTGGAGACCTTCGTTCATGAGCACGCTCGAACAGTTGTATTCCCAGGGTACAGGCCGCGCTGCTGAGAATCAGCTTTCCTACGCCGGCGCTATTCTTCCGGCGGAAGCCTTTGAGCTTCTGCAACTCGATCCTTCTGTGCGCCTTGTCGACGTCCGCACGCGCGCTGAACTGGATTGGGTCGGTCGTCCTGCCATCGATACTGCGCAGTACACGCACATCGAATGGATCCAATACCCGGGGTCCGTTCCAAACGCGGCCTTCATCGAGCAATTACGCGAGGTCGCCGCGCCTGATACACCGATCCTGTTTCTCTGCCGCAGCGCTGCACGCTCAAAGCTTGCGGCCGTAGCGGCAGAAAAGGCAGGCTTCACAAAAGCCTTCGACCTGCTAGAAGGCTTTGAAGGCGACAAGGACGCCCAAGGTCACCGCAAGACCATTTCGGGATGGTGCTTTCGCGGCCTGCCCTGGCTTGGCGCATGAATCGTTGAGCCAGCGCCGGCTCAGCCTTAGTGGCCCGCGCCCGGCTCGACTTCGACTATCTCGCCGCCTAGCGCAGTCACGCCCTCGCGCAGCCGTTCGAACGCCGCATTGGCCGCCTCCGGCTCACCCTTCACGCCGAGATCGATATGGGCGCGCCCGAACACTTCACCGCGCGAGGCATCCCCGACGCTCGGCAAGCTGAAAACGCGCACGCCCGCAAAATCGTTTTCAATGGATTCCATGAGCGGCGTAATGCGCGATTCAGGCAAGCCAAATACGAACAGCGACCGCTCGACATATGGCGTCGCGTGATGCAAATCGGTGTATTTGGTATCGAGCACCCATTCGATCATCGGCCACGCCATGACCGGAAATCCCGGCACGAAATGAACGTCGCCGACCGAAAATCCGGGAATGCGGTTGTAGCTGTTGGGAATGATGCTCGCTCCCATCGGAAACGTTCCCATGTTCAACCGGTGCAGGTTGTCCGGTGCGTTCAGGTCGGCGGGTTTGTCGCCCGCCGTTTCGCGGATGCGCGCGCGAATCAGCTCGGCCGCTTCCGGATGCAATTCAAGCGGCACGCCCAGTGCCGCCGCCGCGCACTGGCGCGTGTGATCGTCGGGCGTGGCGCCGATACCCCCGGTCGAGAACACAACGTCGCCCGATGCAAACGCCCGCTTGAGCGTGGCTGTAATCCGCTCACGGTCATCGCCTATATATTCGGCCCAATCCAGCGCCAGACCGCGCGCCGACAAAAATTCGATAACTTTTGGCAGATGCTTGTCGGACCTTCGGCCGGACAAGATTTCGTCACCAACGATGATCACGCCAAAGCCCATGAATGCTCCCTGATCTTAGTAATTAGCCGGAGTGTGCAACTCGGCAGCCGCGCCATGATCGCTCAGCGCAGGCGCTGTAGCGGTTTCGATGCGCAAGCGCTCGAGCGCATGCAAGCAATAATGTGCAAACCAGAGCGCCGAAAAAACCAGAATAAATGCGTAAATCCAGATGGTCGCCGCGGCGACGATCGGGAACAACGGCAGCAGCCATACTGACCACGCCCACAACATCGTCGGCAGAGACCCCAGCAAACCGCTGACCACACCAATACCAAACAGCGGCCAACGCGAGCGGCGCACGATCGTGCGCCGCTCGTCTGCGCTGGCGTGCATCGCGAGCGCGTCATAAGTCATCACCCGGTACGTCAGCCAACCCCACAGCACGGGCGGAATGATTGCGAAAAACGGCGGAATCAGCCATAGCGGCAGCGTGACGACCAACAGCACGAGGCACACGACGGTAGTGACGACCGAATGCCCGAGACTGCCGTACCACGATCCGCCCCGCCGCATCTCAAGCGATGCGTACTGGCGCCGTGTCAGCAGCTTGATCACGGACGGCATTGAAAGCGTCGCGATGAGCAGCAGAATGGTCACCACGATCAACGGGATTGCCATGATCACGATGAAAAACGGCGCGATCACGGCATGCAGCGATGAGAACCCGACAGAATCGAAGAGTCGGTACATAGCCGATGTAAATGCCCAGCCGTCGAGCCAGTCACGCGCGGCGCCCGTCAGCGTTTGCCAGAAAAACCACAAGACAGCGCCCCATGCGACCGTCGCCACGGCGAAGGGCATGAACGTCAGCCAGAGCATCCTCGGATGAAACGCGTTCGCGAAAGCACGCACGAACGAACGCAGCAAGTCATTCATGCGGAGATCGTTTGAGAGAGGGAAAGAAGCTAGGATAAACCAGAGCGCGCATTGCGCGCTGCTCGTCCGGATGGCTAACGCCGGCGTTGCAAAAAACATCGCCGGTTGCAGGCCGACAACACAAATTCAAGCTGCGCGAGAGCGAACTGCCTGCGCCGTGCACCGGTCAGTCCCAAAGAGAGCAACGCCGTGTCAGACTGCAAAAAATTGCGAAAACAGCAAAAAGCTCTCTAGAGAACGGCCCGCTAAACCGCTGTGGCGTCAGAGTCGGACCCGGGCGCGCGCATTGCCCGGTGGGATGCTATGCGTTCTCCGATCCGTTTGAACGCCAGCCAGTGCTGCGCAATGAAACCGTCCCCGTAATTGCGTCCCGGTGCGTCCGGACTGGCCAGTTGATCCCGGATACCGGTCGGCTCGAGCTCGCGATTCCACGACACGCTCCTGAACATCATGTCCCACCACGGCAGCAGCACGCCGAAGTTGCATCCGTACGCCGTACCTTCGTGGCCATATCCGATCGCGTGATGCCGTCTGTGAAACGAAGGGCTGACCAGCAGACGTTCGCCCAACCAGCCGAAATACACGCGGATATTGGCGTGCTGAATACTTTGCATGAGATTGGTGATCGCGACGAGCACGACGAATTGCGAAGGCGGCACGCCAATCACCAGCGCGATGGCAGCAAAGAAACCCGCTTGCATGATGTCGTCGAGCAAATGGTTCCGGTCGTCGGTCCAAAGCGACATTTTTTGCTGGCTGTGATGAACCGCGTGCAGCTCCCACCAGATACCGATTCGATGTTCCATCCGGTGATACCAATAGCCGGCAAAATCAAGCACGACCAGATAGATTGCGAATGCAACGATGGGTTCAGAGGTGACACCCGGCCAAAGATTGTCGAGCTGGAGGTTCGCTATATTGTGAATCCGCAGCCAGCTTTGAAAACTGTCGAAGAACGGCTGGAAGGTAAAGAAAAAGAACACGTTCAGAATGCCAAGCTTGACGATCCACGTATAGAGTGCGTCTACGCGCACGCCTTTCCTGTTTTCCCATTTCTCCGCCGGACGGAGCGCCTCCAGCGGTCTGAGGATCGCGTACATGACAAGCACTTCGAACACACCCACGATCACCCAATAGAGCGCGTCGTACGTGTCTTCGTCATAGCCCATCAAGCCGACCTTGAACAGGAGCGGCTGCACGACATCGATGTACAGGGATGTCTGAATTGTCGAGACAACCGTGTCGAGCACGGAAATGATGGATTGAAACATGAAACTCCGTAACCGTTACCAGGCGCTGCCGGCACAGCATCGCCCTTCAACCTCAACGTGACTCGCGACCCAGCCCCTCGCCTCAGCCGCCGTTCGGGCCAAACACCGGCGCCCGGTCGTAAAAATAGATGCCATGCGGCGAACGGCCCACAGCGATTGTCTGTATGAGCTTGCGATTTGTCAGATCAATGATTCCGACTTTCTTCGCGAACCGGAACGTTACCCAAAGATAGCGTTTGTCAGCGGAAAGTTCCATATCGTCCGGACCGGGAAGCAGACCGGTGATGTCGCCGACATTTGTGAGCGAATCCTGGTCAATGACGCTAATTGTGCTCGCGACGCGATTTGACACCACGACATGCTTGCCGTCCGCCAGCGAGCGGAAGTTATGCGCGCCGTTCCCGGTCTTGATTGTCTTGACGATCTTCTGGTTACGCCAATCCACCACGGCGACGTAATCCGCGCCTGTCATGCCAACCAGCATGTACTTGTCGTTCGGCGTCATCCAGAGACCGGCGGGCACCGGCCCCACCTTCATCTTCCATTTCACGGTCTGCGTTGCCAGATCAATAGCTGCGATCTCGCCGGATACCTGTAGCGAAATGAACGCAGTCTTGCTGTCGTTCGTGAACGCGATATGGCTCGGCATGACCGCGAGCGGGATGCGCTTTGCGATCGAAATATTCTTGCCGTCATAGCGGTAGATGTCCAGCCGGTCGAGCCGCAAGCCGGTTGACACAAACCACTTGTTGTCCGGCGAAAAACCGACCTGATACGGGTCCTCGATATTTTCGACCCAGCGCTGAGGCTTGCCTGTTTTCGGGTCCACGAACATCAGGTTGTTCGACACCGAGTTCGCCACGATCAGCGACGAATTGTCCGGTGTTGCCATCAAATGATGCGGCTCCTTGCCGGTCGGAATGGTGGCCACGACCTGGCGAGTTGCTTCGTCGATGAGACTGAGCGTGGCTTCGCCTGAATTCAGCACGATCACGTTGTTGGCGTAGGCCGGCGCGGTGACGGAAAACACCGAGAGCAATGCCGCAGTGACTGCAGTCGCGCGGGAGAAACGAGTACGAAGGCGAGTACGAAGAAAATTGCGCATGAAAACTCAAGTCAGAAATCAGTCGACATTGTAGAACGTTTGCGCTTTTGAGAGGTTGAGCGGACGCAGGTTTTCCACGTTTTGTTGGCAATACCGCGCAAACGCCGGCGCGGTCACGTGCAAAGTTCGATGCCGCAAAAAACATCACCAGTCCACCGGCTCGACAACTGCCCCGAAGAGAAGCAGCCAAGCAACAGTGGAAAACGACGACGAAAATCTACCAGACATCACAAATTTTCACACTTAAATCACTTAGTTTGCAATACGAACCATTTATCCGGCTCGCCCACTCAAATTAAGAAAGATCGTGTATATCGCCGGCGTTACAACGCGGATGATCCCGAGCTTCTGAGTCCGAAGCGCAGCATGCAGGAAGCTTGTCCAACGCCCAAGCGGGCCAGAATTTGCGAGGCGGGAGATCCTCGTTACCAGGAACGGTCACGTCCAATTCCGACCATCATCCGGACCCAGCGCGACCTGTTCCATCGATCAACCGACAAGTATTTGTCAAATTGTTAGACATCCTTCTTTCATGAATAGAATTTTCAAAGCAGTCTGGAACGAATCTTCCGGTACCTGGGTGGCAGCATCCGAGACTTCCAAATCGCATTCCAAGCGATCCTCTTCTGCAGGCAAGCTCGCGATCGTGCATGCGGTAATGGTCGGGGGCTTCCTCGTCGGGAGCTCGGCTCAGGCGCAAGCAGTTGACGACTGGGCGGGCGTCGGCTCCGGAAGCGACTCCACTCGCGTTGGGCCTACTGCCAGCGCCAATGGCGAACGTTCAACCGCTGTTGGCTTTGCCGCTGAAGCGGATGGCACGAGATCGAGTGCATTTGGAAATCGAGCAAGATCCACGGGAAGCGGGTCCACCGCAGTCGGTTTTGACGCGCAGTCAGCCGGCAATGGTTCCGTAGCAATCGGAAACTCGTCGGCAGCACAGGGCCTGGCGACAGTGGCCGTCGGCAACTACTCATTCGCGCTTGGCGACAGCAGCGTGGCCCTGGGTGACGGCGCGACCGCTTCCGCAGATCAGGCCATCGCCTTGGGAGCCCTTTCCAGTGCAACTTCCGCAGGCACCACGGCCATCGGTGCAAACTCTACCGCAAGCGGCGTCAACTCTGCCGCTCTTGGAAACAGCGCAACGGCTGAGGGAGCTTATGCTACAGCCGTTGGCAACAACGCCTCGGCAGTGGGCTCCGATTCGTTCGCAGCAGGAAACTATGCCGCGGCGAATGGCGTCAATGCCATCGCAGTCGGTTCAGATACCGTCGCGGCTGACAACGCCGTCGCTGTGGGTTCGGCCGCTGTGGCGAGGACTGACTCCGTCGCGGTCGGCGCAAACGCTACATCAATGGGCGAGAGCGCAGTCGCCCTAGGCAACAGCGCTCAGGCGTCAGGTGCAAACGCCACTGCAACAGGCGCAGATGCCGTCGCCAGCGGCGCCAATGCTGCAGCATACGGAAGCGGCGCCGCGGCGACGGGCGACAATTCAGCTGCAATCGGCAATGCGGCTTCGGCTCAAGGATCCGGCTCGCTGGCCGCAGGAAACTACGCAACCGCAAACGGCGTGAATGCCATTGCGGTCGGTACGAACTCGGGCGCCGCCGACAACGGCGTGGCGGTGGGTTCGAGCACCATTGCGACGGCCGGCTCTGTTGCGGTGGGCGCAAACGCCGTCGCCACGGCCGAGACGTCGGTTGCCGTCGGCGACAACGCCCAGGCGTCGGGCATCAACTCCACTGCGACCGGCGCAAATGCCGCTGCCGGCGGCGCCAGCGCTGCCGCGTACGGAAGCAACGCCGCAGCGACGGGCGACAACTCAGCCGCAATTGGCAATGCGGCTTTGGCGCAAGGCGCCAATTCGGTGGCCGCGGGAACTTACGCAACTGCAAACGGGGTGAATGCCATCGCAGTCGGTGCAAACTCGGGCGCCGGCGATAACGCGGTTGCAGTGGGTTCTGCTGCCGCCGCAAGGGCTAACTCGGTGGCTATCGGCACAAACGCGTCGGCGACCGCGGATAACAGCGTCGCGCTCGGCGCCGGATCGTCGGCCGCCATCGGCGCTCAAAGCGGCTATGCGGCTTTCGGCTTGTCGGCACCGCAAACATCGACCGGCGAAGTCAACGTCGGCGGCCGCACGATCAGCGGCGTTTCCGCCGGCGCGCTGGATACGGACGCGGTCAACGTCGCACAGTTGAAGGCGGTCAGTGACCAGGCAACAGCAGCGGCTGCAACGGCAACTACTACTGCCGACGGCGCAGTCAAATACGACCGCAATACGGACGGCTCGGTCAACCATGACAGCGTGACGCTCGAAGGCACAAGCGGCACCGTGCTCCACAACGTCGCGGCCGGCGTGGATACGACCGACGCAGTGAACGTAGGACAGCTCAACGATGCAATCGGTCAGGTTAACGCATCGGTTGGCGATGCAGTCAACAATGCAGTTGCGAACGCGGTAAGCAATGCGGTCATCGACGCGAAGGACCCCTTGTTCAGCGCTGACGGTGATCGCAGCGTGGACGCGGCATCGGCAACCGGCACGCTTGCGGTTGCAGTAGGCGCGAAGGCAGTCGCAACGGGCGCTGGATCAGTCGCCATGGGCAATGGCGCTCAGGCTACAGCTGACAACGCAATGGCATTGGGTCAAAACGCACTCGCGAGCGGCACGGGTTCGGTTGCCGTGGGTAACGGCGCCCAGGCAACTGCGGCCAATTCAGTCGCCCTCGGACAGAGCTCTGTCGCGGATCGTGCGAATACCGTGTCGGTCGGTGCGGCAGGCAGCGAACGCCAGATCACGAACGTCGCGGCAGGCACGCAAGGCACTGATGCTGTCAACGTCAACCAGTTGAACCAGAGCGCAGGCAGCACGCTCAAGTCAGCCAACGACTACACCGACTCGAAGACGGAAGGCACGCGTCGCGACGCGTATGCGGGTACGGCGTCGGCCTTGGCAGTCGCGGGTTTGCCGCAAGCAGTACTGCCGGGCCGCGGCATGGTGGCAATTGGCGGCGGCACGTATGGCGGTCAATCCGCAGTCGCGGTCGGCGTATCGCAGCTCTCCGAGAACGGCATCTGGGCGTACAAGGTCAGCGGCACCACGAGCACGCGGGGCCAGTTTGGCGTCTCGGTTGGCGCGGGAATGCACTGGTAAGCCACAGCAGTCAATAAGAGGAAGTGTCGCGGGCATGCAAAAAGCCCGCGACATCGAGTTAATGAAAACAACGGATCCGATCAAGAGATGAACTTCACCCTCCGCAATGCAGCGCGTGCACTTCCATTCGCAGCTGCGCTAGTCACAGCCCTTCTCATGTCTGCGTGCGGCACTGGCACTGGCAGTCGTCTTGCCAGCAACGGCGGTCAAGACCAGTTGGTATTCCCGGCTCCGGAATCAGCGTCGAATGTCGGCGGCAGCTATCCGCTTACCGAAACTTTGCGCAAGCTCAAGCCCGGCATGACGAAAAACCAGGTTGCCGGCCTTCTCGGTCGTCCGCAGTTCAACGAAGGGTTCTTCGGCGTTCGTGAGTGGGACTACGTGCTGAACGTCACGAACGACGCCGGCGCACCGCAGATGGTCTGTCAGCTCAAGGCCGTGTTCACCTCGCGCGACGAGGCTCGTAATTTCTATCGGAAATGCGGAGATAACGTGGAAACGCTCACCGGCGGCAAATGGCAAAAGTACGTGTTCACGCCCGTCAGCACAGAAGCCAGCGGGCCGGTAAGCGCCGAAGCCAATGTCTTGACGGCAGCACCGCTCAGTCTTGAAGTCGAAACGCCGGGCGGTACGACGAAGTAATTTCGTGAAATCTGCAAAACGCGAGACTTGGCTGTCCGTCAGGTCTCGCGTTTTTTTACCGGCTACCGTTGCATTGATTCCCACACCTTGTACAAGCGCTTGACCGATATCGGCATCGGCGTGCGCAGTTCCTGCGCGAACAGCGACACGCGCAATTCCTCCAGCAACCACCTGTACTCGCCCAATCGCGCATCGGCTACTCCGCCGCGTTGCGCAATAGCCCGCTGATAGTTTTGCAACAGCGGCGCAATCTCTGCCGACAATCGCGCGTCCCGCACCGCGTCCACTTTCAATTTATCGATACGCAACGCCATTGCGTTCAGGTATCGCGGGAAGTGGGATAACTGCGTGTAAGGCGTATCGATAATGAAGCGCTTGCCAATCAGCGCGTTCAGTTGCGCAACCATATCCGCGTACGGCGCGCCAAACGATTTTGCCTGCGTCAGTTTTTTCGTCACCATTGCGTAGTCCGCAAGGATCTGGCCGGCGAGCCGTGCGATTTCCTGGGCCAGCAACGTCAAACGGCTTTTCCCTTGATCACGCCTTGCGTAGAAATCCGCGTCGTTATCAGGAAGCGGATCTTGCAGACACGCACGATCCAATGCCGTTTCGATGATCTGGCTCGCGAGTTCTTCCTGCGAACCTAGCGCCATGTACTGCAACGACATCTCGCGCAAACCGCCAAGATTGCGTTCGAGATAACGGATCGGCTCGCGCAACTGCAACGCGAACAAGCGCCGCAAACCCGCCCGATGAATCCGCGCCGCCTCCTCTGGCGAATCGAACACCTCAACGTCGCAATGTGTTCCCCGATCGACCAAAGCGGGGTAACCGAACAGCGTCTGCCCGCGTCGTCGAATTTCGAGCAGTTCAGGCAGCCTTCCGAAGTCCCACGTGGTGAGATTTTCGTATAACGCGGTGCCTGAACTTCCACCTGAAGATTCCGACGCCGCCGCACTTCGCGTGACAGGCGCGGCCGCGTCGCTGCCAATGTCCAGCGTCGCACCCGCCGCGAGCTTCTGGAAATGCTGCTGCGCCTGGCCGCCGAGTTCCGAGCGTAATTGCGCGAGGTTACGACCCATCGCGAGTTGCCGCCCGTGTTCGTCGATGACCTTGAAGTTCATGAACAGATGCGCCGGCAACGATTCGAGCTTGAAGTCCGACGGTTTCATTGCGATTTGCGTCTGCTCGCGGATATCGGCGATCAGCGCTTCAAGCAACCCGCCCGCGCCGAACGTCTTGCCGCTGTGGCGCTCGACCACGCCCGCCGAAAACTCGGGCAACGGTACGAGATGGCGCCGAAGTTTTTGCGGCAACGACTTCAGCAGCAACTGCACTTTCTCTTTCAGCATGCCGCGCACGAGCCATTCTGAACGGCGGGCGTCGACCTGATTCAGGCCGAACAACGGGACGGTCAGCGTCACGCCATCGCGCGGAGATCCGGGCTCGAAGTGGTACGTCAGCGTCATTTCAATGCCGGCCATCGTCATCCGCTTGGGGAACAGGTCGGTCGTGATGCCGGCGGCTTCGTGGCGCATCAGGTCGTCGCGCGAGAGGAACAGCAGGCGCGACGTCCCTTCTTTTTTCTCTTCGTCCCGATACCAGCGCTCAAACGCCGCGCCCGAATAAATGCCCTTGGGAATCAGCGAATCGTAGAAACCGAAGATCAGTTCGTCATCGACAAGCACGTCCTGCCGACGCGATTTGTGCTCCAGTTGTTCAATATCCGCGAGCAACTTGCGGTTGTGCGCAAAAAACGGCAGCCGGGTTTCAAACTCGCCGTCGACCAGCGCGCCGCGAATGAACAATTCGCGTGCGCGTTCCGGATCTTGCTTGCCGAAACTCACGCGACGACGCGCATAGACCATGAGCCCATGCAAGGTCGCGCGCTCATAAGCGCTGACTTGCGCGGGCTTCTTTTCCCAATGCGGTTCGGAAATCGACTTGCGCAACAAATGCGCGCCAACTTGTTCGAGCCACTCGGGCTCGATCTTCGCGATGCATCGAGCATATAGCCGGCTCGTCTCGACGAGTTCGCCCGCCACGACCCAGCGCCCCGCTTTCTTCAACAACGCCGAGCCCGGCCACAAGTAAAACTTGATGCCGCGAGCGCCGAGGAAATAGGGCTCGTCATCGGCTTTCAGGCCGACGTTCCCGAGCAAACCCGTCAGCAATGCAAGGTGAATCTGCTCGAAGGTGGCTTCCGATTCGTTGAGCCGCCAGCCGTGTTCCCGCACGACGGTCAGCAATTGCGAATGCACGTCCCGCCATTCACGCAAACGCACGTGATTCAGGAAGTTCGCGCGGCAGGCATCGGTGAGTTGCTTGTTCGATTTCTTGTGCGTGATCGCGTCTTCGAACCACGCCCAGATTTTGGTCCATTGAAGGAATTCGGAGCGTTCATCGGCGAACTTCTTGTGCGCCAGATCGGCTTGCTCCTGTGCTTCGATGGGACGGTCGCGCGGGTCCTGAACGGACAGCGCGCTCGCGATGATCAGCACTTCGCGCAATGACTGATGGTCCCGCGCGGCCAGGATCATCCGGCCGACGCGCGGATCGAGCGGCAAACGCGCGAGTTCACGGCCGAGCGGCGTGAGCGTGTTGTCGTCATCGACGGCGCCGAGTTCGTTCAGCAACTGATAACCATCGGCAATCGCGCGGCCCGGCGGCGGCTCGAGAAACGGAAACGTTTCGATGGCCGTCAGATGCAGCGACTTCATCCGCAGGATCACCGACGCGAGCGACGAACGCAGGATTTCCGGATCGGTGAACCGCGTACGCAGCGCGTAATCATCCTCTTCGTAGAGACGGATGCAGACGCCGTCGGCCACGCGGCCGCAGCGGCCCGCGCGCTGATTTGCCGAGCTTTGCGAAATCGGTTCGATCTGCAACTGCTCTACTTTGTTTCTGTACGAGTAGCGTTTGATGCGCGCCAGGCCGGTATCGACAACATAACGAATGCCCGGCACGGTCAGCGACGTTTCCGCAACGTTCGTGGAAAGCACGATGCGCCGCGCGTTCGATGACTTGAACACACGCTCCTGCTCCGCCGCAGAAAGCCGCGCGAACAGCGGCAGGATTTCCGTATGCGGCGGATGGTGCTTGCGCAGCGCCTCGGCGGCCTCGCGGATTTCGCGCTCGCCGGGCAGGAATACAAGGACGTCGCCGGGACCTTCGCGGCAGAGTTCGTCGACGGCGTCCACGATGGCTTCCATCAGGTCGCGATCGTTTTCACGCTGGTTTTTCGGGCGGTCTTTCTGAGGCGTGGCTGCGCTCGGGCTGTTTGTCCCCTGCGCCGACTTCACCGCAGCGCTCGTCTCCTCGACCGGCCGATACCGCACTTCAACCGGATACAGGCGCCCGCTCACCTCGATCACCGGTGCGGGTTTTTCATCGCTGCCGAAGTGACGGGCGAAGCGATCGGCATCGATGGTCGCCGACGTCACGATCACCTTCAGATCAGGCCGCCGCGGCAGGATTTCACGCAGATAGCCGAGCAGGAAATCGATGTTCAAGCTGCGCTCGTGCGCTTCGTCGATGATGATCGTGTCGTACGCGGCGAGCAGCGGATCGGTCTGCGTTTCGGCAAGCAAGATGCCGTCCGTCATCAGTTTCACTGATGCGCCAGGGGACAGGTTGTCCGTGAAGCGAACCTTGTAACCCACGACCTCGCCGAACGGCGTGCCGAGTTCTTCGGCAATCCGGCGTCCCGTCGCCGATGCCGCGATCCGCCGCGGCTGCGTGTGTCCGATAAGACCCGATCCGCCTGCACCGAGGCCACGGCCCAGCGCCAGACAGATTTTCGGGAGCTGGGTGGTTTTGCCGGAGCCGGTTTCGCCGCTGACGATAACCACCTGATTCGACTGGATCGCTGCAGCGATCTCATCGCGCCGGGCGGAAACTGGCAGCGTCTCGGGAAAATGAATCGGCGGAATCGGGTTCGGTGCGATCACCCGGGCCGGGCGCGCGGCGTGACGCGCCGGATCGCGCTCGGCGCGCGTGCGGCGCGGGATGTCATCGGGCTTGCGCGGTTGTTTGTCGTCCGGTTTGACACGGTCGCGTACGCTGTCTGGCGCCGAGTGTGGCTGCGGCGCGGCATCACGCCGACCGCCGTTGCGTGTCGCTTCGCGCTCCAAATCGGGCTTTGCCAACGCTTCTGCGGGCGCGCGCGGCGCATTGGCGCGAGGCGCATCGGCGCGCGGCTCGGGTGCGCGAGGCGCAGGTCCCGGCTCAGGACGCCTCTCCTGCGGCGCCGCCGACTTTTCGACGGCGGCGGCTTTTGGAGGTTTTTGCGCACGCTCGACGGAAGACGACTGCGCGCCAATGGTCACGGAAACACCGGCGACCTTGTGAGTCTTATGTTCGGGACGACGCGCAACTTGCTTGTCCGATGGCACTGGCTTCGCAGTTGGCGGAGCGGGAGGTGCGGGAGGCGCAGTAAAAGGAGGCAGCACCGCTTTTTTTACTGCTTGTTCTTTAGGCTGTGTCTTCACGTCGCGGGCGGTGACGGCAACATCATCAGGCGCGGCCGTTTTATCGGACGATCCGACCAATGAGGCCAGCACGGCCAAACCGCCCCGAATCTCCTTGCGCTGCGCGGACGAAGCGGAAGAATCCGGGGCAACGCCAGGCGAATTCGCGGCACCCTTGGCAACATTTTTTTTCGGAGCGGGTTGAGTAGCCTTCCGTCCCGAACCCGACCCCGCGCCAGGACCGCTCGGCGCACCCCCTGATCCGCCCGCAAACCGCCGCGCAGCCGCTTCCTTCTTGCGGTTCAAGCCTTCATCGGCGGAATCATCCGGGTCGTTTTCGCCATCGCTTTCGCGCGCCGCGGCGTCGCGCAGCAGGGCTTCACGCAGCTTTTTCAACTGCTCCTGGGGGTCAAGCTTGTCCGCATCGGCGGGACGTTTAAAAGCATTCGGCATAGTGCAGCATTATAATCCCGGCATGAATACTCAGACCGACCTCCCCGCCGCGCAGCCGCCGGTTTCCGCCGAGCCAGAAGCGCCTGATCAACACGCCCAGTTTGTCGACTGGATGCGTTCCGTCGCCCCTTATATTCACGCGTTCCGAAACAAGACCTTCGTGGTCGCGTTCGGCGGCGAGCTGGTGCAGGAAGGCAGGCTGAACGCACTCGTCCAGGACGTCGGGTTGTTGCACGCCATGGGTATTCACGTCGTGCTCGTGCACGGATCGCGACCCCAGGTAGAAGAGCAGTTGAATCTGCACGGCGTGGAGTCGGAGTTTTCGCACGGCTTGCGCATCACCGACGCCCGCGCGCTCGAATCCGCGAAGGAAGCCGCCGGCGAAGTGCGCCTGGACATTGAAGCGGCGATCAGCCAGGGCTTGCCCAATACGCCGATGGCGCACGCGCACATCAGCGTGGTATCGGGCAATTTCGTGACGGCGCGTCCAGTCGGCATTCTGGATGGCGTCGATTTCCAGCACACCGGCGTGGTCCGCAAGATCGACGGCGATTCGATTCGCCACTCGCTCACCAGCAACAAGCTGGTCCTGCTCTCCCCGCTTGGATTCTCGCCAACGGGCGAAGCGTTCAATCTATCGATGGAAGATGTCGCTTCGGCGGCGGCGATCGCGTTGCGTGCCGACAAGATCATTTTCCTGACCGAAACACCGGGCCTCGTCGATGAAAACGGCGAACTCGTGCGCGAAATGTCGCTCGATGACGCTTATCGTTTGCACGAAAGCGGCGAACTGCAGGGCGACGCGGCGTTTTACCTCAAGCACACCATTCGTGCGTGCCGCGGCGGCGTGGCGCGCGCGCACATCATCCCTTACGCGCTCGACGGCAGCGTCCTGCTGGAATTGTTCCTGCACGACGGCGTCGGCACCATGATCTCGTACGAGAATCTGGAAAGCCTGCGGGAAGCCACGCCGGATGACGTTGGCGGGATCCTGACGCTGATCGAGCCGCTGGAAATGGACGGCACGCTGGTGCGGCGTGGCCGGCACCAGATTGAACGCGATATCGATCATTTTTCGGTGATCGAGCACGATGGCGTGCTGTTTGGCTGCGTGGCTCTGTATCCGTACACGCAGGAACGTATCGGCGAAATGGCTTGCCTGACCGTCTCGCCGGAAGCACAAGGCGCGGGCGACGGCGAACGGCTGCTCAAGCGCGTGGAACAACGCGCGCGCGCTCGCGGCCTCACGCATATTTTCGTGCTGACCACGCGCACGGAGCACTGGTTTCTCAAGCGTGGTTTCGTGAAGGTGACCGTGGACGACCTGCCTGAAGACCGGCGCCGCCTTTACAACTGGCAGCGCAAATCGCTCGTGCTGATGAAGCAGCTTTAAGCACTCCATTTACAGACGCTTCGATCCGGTCGCCGCGCAACCCATGCGCCGCCTGAACGAATCGTCCAGATAACCCGCTACAGGAGAATGACAGATGGCCCGAATGGTTCAATGCGCAAAACTCGGCAAGGAAGCCGAAGGACTCGACTTCCCCCCGCTGCCGGGCGAACTCGGCAAGCGGATTTATGAAACGGTATCGAAGGAAGCCTGGCAAGGCTGGCTCAAGCAGCAAACCATGCTGATCAACGAAAACCGCCTGAACATGGCCGATCCGCGGGCGCGTCAGTACCTGCTCAAGCAGACGGAAAAGTACTTCTTCGGTGAAGGCGCGGACACCGCTCAAGGCTATGTTCCGCCAGCGCAAAGCTGAGACGGGACTACCGTTCGGCTTAGAAGAGCCGGTCTTCCAAAGACCGGCTTTTTCGTTTCCACCATGCACCAGATAGAACGCCCCAAATGCCGCGCGAGGGCAGGCGGTTTGCGCATCGTCTTGCATCGTGCTATCATCTCCTTCTTTCCAATAGCAATTCAAAGTCAATTTCTCACGACTGAACTAGATGCAAAGAGCCTTCCGAGTAGCTGAGCCCTTTGCCCCAAGCGTCATTTAAGAGATACCGGCGAGTGAT
Organism: Burkholderia sp. PAMC 26561; assembly: GCF_001557535.2. Taxonomy (NCBI): domain Bacteria; kingdom Pseudomonadati; phylum Pseudomonadota; class Betaproteobacteria; order Burkholderiales; family Burkholderiaceae; genus Burkholderia; species Burkholderia sp. PAMC 26561. Next base: position 2,452,363 of record NZ_CP014306.1, on the reverse strand, counting down.
TGTCGAGGCTTCCACGGGTCATGGTCTGTCCGTGGATGCTGTTCCCAAGCCTCTTCCGTCCGTGACACAGCAAAGCCGTACCGCCGCGCATCATGCGCCGCGTCTGAACGGGTTTCGTTGCGTCCAGCCATCAATTCAAGCAGTACCCACGAAGTGCCATTTCGCGACCATCGTTGCGAGGCATAGGCTTTGCTCTGAGCATTCCGACGCGTTCGGTGTGCGACCAGCCTTCGGCTTCTTCATGAACTGACGCCTCGCCTCGTCGCGAAACTGCACTTTCCCCGGCAACGTGCGCATAGCGCACCCGCCGATCCGTCCCCCAATGGATCGGCGACACACCTGGAGCTTCTCTTCATGGCAACACCGAACGACGGCCTCTGGCGACAACCCCAACCCGAGAAAGACCTGTCGCTTGCCGATATCACCATCGTCGATAAGGGCCTCCTCAAGCGCGCCGTCGGCGCCATGGCGATCGGCAATGCGATGGAATGGTTCGATTTCGGCGTGTACAGCTACATCGCGGTGACGCTCGGCAAGGTGTTCTTTCCTTCAAGCAATCCCGGCGCGCAATTGATCGCCACGTTCGGCACGTTCGCTGCGGCATTCCTCGTGCGTCCGGTCGGCGGCATGGTGTTCGGGCCGCTGGGCGACCGCATCGGCCGCAAGCGCGTGCTCGCGATGACGATGATCATGATGGCCATTGGGACGTTCTGTATCGGCTTGATTCCTGATTACGGCACCATCGGCATCTTCGCGCCCATTCTTTTGCTGGCTGCTCGCCTGCTGCAGGGCTTTTCGACCGGCGGCGAATACGGCGGCGCGGCGACCTTCATCGCGGAATTTGCGCCGGATAAACGGCGCGGGTTCCTTGGCAGCTTCCTGGAATTCGGCACCCTCGTGGGTTACGTGCTCGGCGCGGGCTGCGTTGCGGTCCTGACCGCGACCATGTCGGAGCAATCGCTGCTTTCATGGGGCTGGCGTATCCCGTTCCTGATCGCCGGACCGCTTGGTCTGATCGGCTTGTATATCCGTCTGAAGCTCGAAGAAACGCCTGCGTTCCAGCGTGAAGCCGACAAGCGCGAGACCGAAGCGCACAGCACGCCGAAGGATCAGTTTCGCGACATGCTCGTGAAGAACTGGAAGCCGATGCTGCAATGCGTGGGACTCGTGCTGATCTTCAACGTCACTGACTACATGGCGCTGTCTTATCTGCCGAGTTATCTTTCCGCCACGCTCAAGTTCAACGAAACGCATGGGCTGTTCGTCGTGTTGATCGTGATGGTGCTGATGATGCCGATGACGCTTTTCGCCGGCCATCTCTCCGACAAGATTGGCCGCAAGCCGGTGCTGCTGTTTGGGTGCGTCGGACTTCTGGTGCTGTCCATGCCCGCGCTCACGCTGATCCGCATGGGCAACGTGATGCCGATTTTCAGCGGCATGCTGATCCTTGGCGTGTTGCTGTCGTGCTTTACGGGCGCGATGCCTTCAGCACTGCCTGCGTTGTTCCCGACCAAGATCCGCTATGGCGCGCTCGCAATCGGCTTCAATGTTTCGGTTTCGCTGTTCGGCGGTACGACCCCGCTCGTGACGGCGTGGCTGGTTTCATCGACGGGAAATCTGATGATGCCTGCGTACTACCTGATGGGTGCGTCGTTGATCGGAATCGTTTCGGTGATCGCGCTGCATGAGACCGCGAGGAAGCCGCTGAAGGGCTCGCCGCCGTCGGTCGGTTCGCGCTCGGAAGCCCATGCTGTGTTGCGCGGTGCAAAGCAGGCTGCAGAGATGGATGAGCGTTTGCCGGATGCAACCGCTCACGCCTGATCGGGGCTGATCCACGCCAGCTAAGACAAAGAGGCCGTTCCTGGTTGGGAACGGCCTCTTTTTATTCCGATGGCTTCACTCGACCAGCGTCACGATCTCCACTTTCACCTCGCCGCTTTCGATGACCATGATCCCAAGCGTTATTGGCAATTTGAAGCGGCGTGGTCCGGCGCTCCCGGGGTTGACGAATAGCGTCGCACCGCGACGCTCGACCAGCGGCTTGTGCGAATGGCCCGTGATGACGACATCGATACCGTCGAGCCGTCGCGGGACATCCGATATATCGTGCACGACATGAATCGATGTCTCGCCCAAACGCAGCGTCACCGCTTCGGGAAGGTCATCGATCTGCACGCCCGAATCATTGTTGCCGCGCACTGCGGTGACGGGTGCAAGCGCGTTGAGCGCGTCCAGCACGGCAGGGTTGCAGATGTCGCCCGCGTGAATGATGTGCTCGCAGCTTTGCAGCGCGTGAAGCGCTTCGGGGCGCACGAGGTTGTGGGTATCGGAGATTACGCCGATGCGTATCGCATTTGATGACATGGGCTTCGCTCTCAGGACTTCATGCCCGAAGCGTAGCACCGTTCATGCTGGTAGGAGCCGCTCTTACGGCTCTTCGGTCATCAGCACTTTTTCCACACGGCGATCGGGCACGAGCCAGACAACAGCGACGATCGCGTACAGGGCGGCAGCGATCCAGGGTTCCCAGAAGGACGCGGCAATCGCGATGAGGTAGAGGACCACCGAGAGCTTGCCTTTGAAGTCCGCCCCGATCGCACGCTCGAGCATGGAGTTGGCGCCGTGCAAGCCGATCAGCGTGCGCGTGAGGATATACCACGCGACTGCCGTCATGAAGAGATCGAAGCCGTAGAGTGCGGTCGGCCAGGACGCAAGGTGGTTTTCACCCATCCAGTTGGTAGTGAACGGAAACAGCGACAACCAGAACAACACGTGCAGGTTTGCCCACAGCACGCTGCCGTTGACGCGTTTTGCCGCATGCATCAGGTGATGATGATTGTTCCAGTAGATCCCGACGTAGACGAAGCTCAGGACATAAGCGCAGAAAACAGGGATCAACGTGCCTAGCGCGGCAAGGTCGGCGCCGTGCGGCACCTTGAGTTCCAGCACCATGATCGTGATGATGATCGCGATCACGCCGTCGCTGAACGCTTCGATCCGGTTCGTACCCATCTTCGCCCTCTCCCGTTACACGACTTGAACCGACCTGGACACGCAGCATGGCTGCATGGCGCCGCAACTGCGCGCTGCAAATTATGCGTGAGCGGCACAGTGTTGTCGATTTGGTGTGAACGAGGGAAAGGTGGGGGTATTTATCCAGGCATCGATGTATGAAGCCACTGAAGCAACTGCAAGCCGGCACCGGCCGCGATGATCGACAAGCCGATCCCGAGCCGCGTGCGCTCCCGCCATGCGCCGATAGAAACGTTTTTCATGATCGTCTCCTGAAATCTTTTGAGCTATCCAATGACCGAAGAGGCGCCGGGTTCCGCATGACCCCACATGCGAGAACCGGCGCCGCCCGCTTCACCCACCCCAAGTTCTTTAACGCTCAGACGAACGCGCTGCTCATGTGCAGCGTGCCGTTGACACCGGCCGGGAAGAACCCGCCCTGCGTCACTGCACCCTTGTTCAGGTACACGATATTCAGGACATCATCATAACTGCGGCTGAATGCAAGACCGTTGGTATCGAGCGGCACGATGTTCGAGCTTCCCGCCGTTGCGCCGGTGATGCCCTGGTCTACATCTGTCGAGGCATCGAGCGAATCGCGGGCGTCGGAGATCTGTTGCACGGTCGTATAGATAGAAGGCGTCGTCATGCCGCGCGAGAACAGCACCGTGCGAACCAGACCTGCGTGGTAAGCCTCGGCCGCGAGAATGCCGGCTGCCGCTTCCAGGTACGTCTTGTTCGTGATCAGCGGCGACGCACCTTTGTACGCCGTTACGCCGACATCTTCGAAGATGAACGCGCCGATCAGGAAGTTCGTCGGGCTCGAGTACGGATTGAAGACCTGGCCCGGGCCGATCACGCCGGCTGCTTGCGCCGCGATTGAAAATGCCCCCGTCGCGCTCGTGCCGCCTACGTCAAGCGCCGGCATTGCGACCGCGGAGGCGCCGAGTGCCGTGCGCAAAAAGGTAACGTGCTCGAGCTCGTCACGCGCGATTTCAGCAGCGTATGCGCCGACCAGCGGGTCGCCCGTGAAGTCGACCTTTTGCCCCGGAATGACGGTGCCGGGGGTGCCTGCGCCGCTCATCAAATTGGCCGGTAGCCCTGCGCCCGTCACGGCGTAGGCGTAGAAGCTTGCTTCGAGGTATTCGAGGTTGAGCGCGAAGTTGAGAATGTCCGCATCGCTCGGGCCTGTCTGAGCGTTGGCATTGTCGCCTGAACTGCCGCCGCATGCGCCGAGTATCGTGCCGCCGACGAGCCCCAATCCCAGCCCGCCTGCGCTCCTGAAGAACTGCCGGCGTTTGGCCAACTTATTGGCGCGGCGTTCGAGGATATCGAGGATCGCAATTTCTTCTGCCATGACTATCTCCTTTCCTGCATATTGAGTAATTAACCGTACGGCGCCATTCGAAGTGCACAGCCGAGTTAAAGCAGCGGCTGCACCTTGCAACAAGGAGCCGTGATGCATGAGACATGAGGATGAGGTAATGAAGACAGGCCGGAGCGATGAAGCCCTGATGCCATCAGGACGGCTGATCTTCACGTAGCTAAATACGCGGGCCTGAGATGAAACGGATGCACCCGGTCGCGAATATATTTCTGTTTCTTTCCGGTAGCGACATGGACGAGTGCGCGGGCAGTTGTCTTTGTTGCAATGCGCAACGTAGATAAACGCGTTTATCGATGTGCAAAAACGGCGCGCCGGAGGCCGACTCGATGACCGGAGTTCGTGACGTTGACGGCACCGCGGATTGGCCCTCCGCCCTTCCGATGGTAGAATGCCGTCCGCCTGGCGGGGTGATGAAATTGGTAAACATAGCGGACTTAAAATCCGCCGCCTAACGGCTTGCCGGTTCAAGTCCGGTCCCCGCTACCAGCACCCGATACGGCTTTGGAAAGACGGGCGGACGCCACTGCCGCCTGTGCCTGCTATCGTTTCCGGGCGATTCTGCCAATGCCCGCCGACTGAAGTAGACTGCGCGTCTCATCGAGCGTCTCTATTAGCGCGAGCCCACATGAAACATCGAAGCCTCTACACGGTTGCCGCTGCCGCCGTTCTCGCCTGTACCGCCGGATGCACGACGGGGTATCAGAACGCCCAGCAATGCAAGGCGAAGATGGTCGAGACCTATCCCGCTTCCAGCCCGAAGCTCGACTATGAGATTCCGCGTGTTTCCTATCGCGGGACGCGCGTGGTAGTGGAAGGCACTTACATTCTGAGAGTTGCGCCAGCGGGCGCGACACCGATCAAGACCACGAAAACCCCTGTGCCGGCCGCGGTGGAATGCACCTTTGACGGCGATCAGATGCGCACATTCCAGTGGCTCGCGCCGGCCACGCTCGCCGCGAAATATCCCTTGAAGCCGGATCAGGCCGACACGGATTGACGCCGTTCCCGGACGTGCTCAGCCCCGGGCGCGCGCATAAAGATGCAGCGCGTCGAGCACGCGGTCGAATTCCAGGGATTTATCGAAGAAATGGCGCACGCCGTATTGCAGGCATCGCTCGCGGTAGGCCGGCAACGCATGGTTGGTCAGCACGGCGGCGAAGGTTGAATCGGTGATGCCGGTGCGTTGCAAATAAGAAAGAACCTCGATGCCCGAGCCGCTCTTCAACTGCAAGTCGACGATCACCGCGTCGAATGCCGCCGAAGCCAGCAGCGCAATCGCGCCTTCAGGCGTATCGGCCCAGGCACTCACTTTCAGCTCGCCGGACGCATCGATGGCCTCCACGAGGCTGCGCCGGATCAACGGCGAATCCTCGATCAGCAACACGCTCAGCGGCCGCTTCTGTGCAAGCCTGGTTTCATCGGCGATCGTTTGTTGGCCCACGGCGGGCATCCTCCTGCTTCCTACTCGATCAATCCGTTCTTGATCGCGTAATACGTAAGATCGGCGTTATTCGCGAGGCGCATTTTTTCGAGAACGCGCGCGCGGTACGTGCTGATCGTCTTCACCGACAAATGCAGCTCATCCGCAATTTCAGTCGGCAGTTGTCCGGCGGCAAGCTTGCAAAAAATCTGGAACTCGCGCTCCGATAAGGCTTCGTGTGGCCGCTCCGCAGCGGGCTTTTCGAGCTTGTCCGCGAGTGCATCGGCGATGAATTCCGATAAGTACCGGTGCCCGCGCGCGACCGTGCGAATGGCGCGCACGATTTCGTCGGGTGCCGCATCCTTGTTCAGATAACCATTGGCGCCGGCGCGCAGCAGGTTGATGGCGTACTGGCTCTCCGGATAGCCCGAAAGCATCAGCACACCCTGCTCCGGGCGAATCTGCTTGATCACGCGCAGCGTGTCTATGCCGTTTTTATCCGGCATCGCAATGTCCAGCAGCACCACATCGAACGCGCTCTCACGCACGAGCGCGATAGTCTCGTCCCCGGTGGACGCTTCGCCTGCCACTTCCATGTCGGGTTCGTCGGCAACGAATTGCCGAAACCCGCTTCGCACGATTGCGTGATCGTCCGCTATCAACACTCGAATCATCTGCGCTGCCCGCGGCCGTTTTATATTTGAACCATTGTACTGACGGCGCGCGGCGGAAATCATTCCGCCGCGCGCCGTCTTTCGCTTTCAGTCGTCCGTTACTTCAACGCCCTGTCAACCGTCGAGGCCGTCGAGCAGGTCGGCCATGTCGTCGGCGTGTTCTTCTTCGACTGCCAGAATCTCCTCGAAGATACGGCGCGTGGTGACATCCTTCTCGCCGAGATACCGGATGATTTCCCGATACGTATCAATGGCGATGCGCTCGGCGATCAAATTCTCACGAATCATGTCGATAAGGTTGCCGCCTTCCTTGTATTCCGAATGCGAACGCGACGCCAGGCTGTCCGGCGCGAAATTCGGCTCGCCACCCAACTGGACGATGCGTTCGGCGAGGGTATCGGCGTGTTCCTGCTCTTCCGTCGCATGTTCGGCGAACTCGCTCGCGACGGCTTCCGAATGGATGCCCTTCGCCATGAAGTAGTGACGCTTGTAGCGCAGCGTGCACACGATCTCGGTCGCGAGCGCGTCGTTCAGCAGCTTCAGTACGACATCCTTGTCAGCGCCATAGCTGGATGTAACGGGACCGTCGTCCATGTGTTGACGTGCGTCGGCGCGGATCTTCTCCACATCCAGCACGAACGGATCAGACTTCTGACCTGTCTCGTTGGGTTGGACCGGTGCAGCTTTTACAGCAGACGATTTCGACATTGATGTGCTCCAGATTTGGGGTTCTAATTTCAGCGATTGGACGGGATCACGACGCGTGCCGGGATGAGTAACGGCTTGGGCGGCGCGTCTACGGTCGCTATATTTATCGCACGCATACGGCGTGCCCGGTCGTCATGTCCGGAACACACCCAGCAGTAAGGTCACGACAAACACCACGAGAAAAATGTAAAAGAGAATCTTTGCGATCTCGGCGGCGCCAACAGCAATCCCCGTGAAACCGAACACCGCGGCAATGATCGCAATGACGAAGAAAATGACGGCGTAGTGAAGCATGGTGACCTCTCCGTCCGATGGAGCGTTCCGGGCGTCGGGTTCGCAAAGTCGGCTTCGTTGAATCCCTTTGCGACCCACCGGCCGCGTCGAAGAAACGAGCGGGCGCTAGTCGACTATTTTCTTCGTCACTACAAAGCCGAGCACGAGGAACACCACGCAGACGATCAGGAACAGCACGAACAGGAACTTGGCAATCCCGGCCGCACCCGCTGCAACGCCGGTGAAGCCGAGCAGACCGGCAACGACGGCGATAATCGCGAAAAACAATGCCCACTTCAACATGATCGGTTCCCATAGAGTTGGTCTTGATGACCGGATGGTAGCGGCGAGTCGGCCGGCTTCCATCTGGATGCTGGCCGGTTTTGCTGTAGGACGGCGCCGACAAACGCTTTCAAATGTCTTGGGTTGCTGTGTTTCGTAATGATTCAGAGGACCCGACCGACTCGGAAAGCTACACTGGCTACATAAAAACCCGGCGATCCTTATGACTTCCTCTTTGCACGACGGCAGCAAGGCGGCCCCGGCCCCAAGCTTCGCGCGCCATGCAGCCCGGCTGAACGCGCGCATCAACGGCTGGATGCGCCGTTGGAGCTGGGCCGTCGCGATGACCGTGGCCATCGTGATCACGGTTGGCGGTCTCGTGATCCTCGAGTCCGGCCGCATGCGCATCGCCGCGGAGTACGAGACCGCGCTCGAGGCCAAAGGCGCGACCACCTTGTTGACGGCGCTAAACGGTGACATTGCGTCACTCACCGCCGACGAGCGCGCATTCCATTCGGCGCCGGACGCGGCGACTCTCGTGGACTACAACGCTGCGGCGGCCCGCATACGCAACTCGGTGGCATTGCTGGACGCCTATTACCGTCGCAAGGCCGACGATACTGCGCTTACCAGTTTCCGGCAGCTCAGCACCATCCTCGATGCACGCATCAACGCCGGCCTGAACGCGCAGGCCGCCCCTACCTCGGACACGCTCGACACCACCCTCGCCCTGTTGCGCCTCAACGAGGAAAATCGCGCACAATCCGCGCTCGATGCAAGCCGCGCCGACCAGCGCATTTCCACGTTTTGCGTGGGCGCGTTGTGTGCGCTCAACATCGTGTTGTTCTTGCTTCTGTTTCGCAACCTCGGCATCCAGCTAGACAAGCAGGACCGCGTGCAGCAGAAACTCATCACGCAACAGGAAGAGCTTGACCAGCTCGTCTTCGAGCGCACGCGCCAACTCGAAGCGCTCGCGTGGCATCTGCAATCGGTGAGTGAAAACGAGAAGACAGAACTCGCCCGCGAACTTCACGACGAACTCGGCTCGATTCTTACGGCAAGCAAGATGGATGTTGCCTGGGTCAACAACAAGCTGAAAAGCGTGGAACCCGCAATGGCCGAAAAACTCGGCCGCGCATTGGTCAACCTGGATCAGGGTATAGCGCTGAAGCGGCGGATCATCGAAGACATGCGCCCGACCGTGCTCGCGAACTTCGGGCTTGTCACGGCGCTTCGCACCCTTGCCGACGAGACCGCGCAACGCACCGGCTGGACGCTCGACCTCGCGTTGCCTGAAGACGACATCAAGCTGGGCGAGGAAGTGGAGATCGCGTTGTTCCGCGTCGCGCAGGAGTCGCTCACGAATGCCGCAAAGTACGCGCGGGCAACGCGGGTATCGATTGCATTGGCGCTCGACGATGAGCGCGTGTCCATGCATGTCGCCGATGACGGCGTCGGCATCCGGCCGGAGGATCTGCTGCGCACGCATACGCACGGGCTTCTCGGCATGCGGCAGCGGGTGAGCGCGCGCGGCGGGCGCATCGAGATCGAGCGGCGAGAACCGCATGGCACCGATATCCGCGTGACCATGCCCCGCGTACGCAACTTTACGGCGTGACATTGGCTGTTTGAGTCATGTAGGACAGCGCCGACACAAGTTGCAGAGCTGGCCTACACGATAAAAACATCCGCACCTACAGCCTGCGGACGGCCAATTTTTTAAGATTCTTTAGACCGGTGTGGTCGATCGAAACGAAGCCGCCAATCATGATTCAGGCGATGACGTTTTAAGGGTCGCTCGTAACCAAAGCCACGATGTGTTAGCTGATACGCTGAATGGCCGGGATTCGGACTTCGGGCAAGGTTTTTCGGCTTATCGACAATAGGCCAGTTGCCCATATCAATTGCAGCATACTCAAGGGGAATTGCTCATGACTCGACTCATCGCTTTGCTGTTGATCGCAGGAACCGCAGCACTCGCAGGTTGCAACACGACGGCGGGCGCCGGCCAGGATATTTCGAAGGCGGGCAACGCGCTCACGAACTCGGCCGACAAGCACGGCGCGGAGTAATGTGAACGGACCGCGGCGCGTAATTGATTCAGCGCGCCGGGAACGCGATGCATATGTGAAAAAGAGCCTCCTCGGAGGCTCTTTTTTCGTCTTGCGCTCGAACCTCAAACCAGCCCGCGCCGCTTGTAATCGAACCAGAACGACAACCCCACGCTCGCCAGGATGATCAGCGTCGCCATGACGGTCCACTTCGTGATCACTTCTCCCAGGAAGAGCGCGCCGATCACCACGGCCACGACCGGATTCACGTACATGCAACTGCTCGCGATAATCGGGCTCGTGTGACGGATCAGGTATGCGTAAGCCACGTAGGCAGCCATCGAACCGACGAGCATGAGGTAGAGATACGACAGGAACGGCGTGAACGCCATGCTCACGATGCGCTCGCCAGATACCCACGCCACGATGGTCGCCATCAGCCCGCCCAGGCCGATCTGCAAGGCAGTCGATACCAGCAGATCCGAAGGCAGCTTGAGACGGCTCGCGAGATGAGAGCCGCCGGCCCAGAAGACCGCGCCGCAAAGAATAGCCAGGCTGCCTGCCGTGGAACCGGATGACGGATCGCCATGATTGAGCAATGCAATGCCGACCAGCCCGAGCCCGACCGCGACCCATTCGCCCTTCGCCACCTTGCGCCCCGCAATGGCGGCGATGACCGTAGCAAACAGCGGCACGGTCGCGACCATCACGGCGGCCGTTCCGGTTTCGACCGTACGCATGCCGAACGCGAGCATCCCGCTCGATAAACCCACAAGCAACGTTCCGACCAGCGCCGCGTTGCGGACTTCGGCGGCTTTCGGCCAGACCGGATTGCGCCGCGCCGCAAAAATGAACAAGCCGATGCCGGCGAACAGATTGCGCAATCCGGAAAGCATCAGCGGAGGAAAGGCTTCCAGCGACAAGTGCACGGCCATATAGGTGGAGCCCCAGACCAGATAGACCACGAACAGCGCGAGCGCAATGCGCCCGCCTCTCGTTGCTGGAAGCCGGAAGGGGAAATAGCCGGGCAGGTTGAACGGACGGCGCTGAGGCGGCGCCGTATCAGGCGAAAAAGCGTCTGGTTGCGTCGCGCCCGTCTCCTGGGTATCGGCGGTGGACTGCGGAAACGGCAACACGTCCGCCGAAGTCTGCGTCGCGGGCGGAATGTACTGCGAAGAAGACGAAGAAGCAGGTGTCGATGAAGACTGCGGCGGCGGCAACGACGTGGACATCCGTTACTCCGCGCCGCTGGCAGTATCGGCAGGCCGTGCGTCCCAATCCGAAGAAATGCTCGGAACCGCCGGCATCGATCCGGCCGGAAGGAACCGGCGACCCGATGAACGGCGCGCATGCCGCTCGAATATCGCGGCAAAACGGGCAAGGCAGAACAACATGTCGGAAGCAGCAAAAAAGGGTCAGGCATCACCATGCCGAAGCTCGGAATCGGCTCGAAAGCCGGCACGAACCGCCGCGCGCTTGAGGTGACACCGGGCAGCACGAAAATATTCGGGGCGCATCCGGGAAAACACCATGACAACACGCAGTGGTCGCCATTATGCAGTAAGCGCCGCGCGCTTTCGCGAGATCGTTACAGATGGTTGCCAACACGCTACGCCGGGGTGTATTGTTGCGGCTGCTAACGCGGGGGTCCTGCGCTGCACATCGCAATCTGTCTGTCGGGATTGTCCGTGTGTCGCGGGTGAGAAATACCCTTTGAACCTGATCTGGATAATGCCAGCGCAGGGAAGCGTTCGGATTTTGCCGCGCCGGGGTCTTTCTCTTTCTTCTCGCGCATCCTCGCCAAATCCGCCGCCTTCTCTCTCTGCTTTTTCGTCGGTCTCCCGTTGCTAGCGTTTGGCTCAGCCGACTGTGCGCGTGCTTTCGATCGTCCTGCGATCGTCTTGCGAATTTCTTGTACGCGCGCCAGCCGGCTGGGAACACCGTCCCCATAGCAACCATCTGCATGGGACCGGACTGAGCGCCCAAGCGCCCAGTCCGGTCGACACAGGAGAAACCGCATGAACGCCAACCCGAAATTCCTGTCTGCTGACGCCGTCGTCGACGCCGCCGCCATCGCCCCGCTGCCCAATTCGCGCAAGATCTACGTGACGGGCTCGCGTCCCGACATCCGCGTGCCGATGCGCGAAATCACGCAATCCGACACGAACGAAAGTTTCGGCAGCGAGAAAAACCCGCCGGTGTATGTCTACGATACCTCCGGCGCTTACTCCGATCCGGAGGCCAGCATCGATATCCGTTCGGGCCTGCCGGCGTTGCGCCAGGCGTGGATAGAAGAACGCGGCGATACCGAATCGCTCAGCGGCCTCTCCAGCGATTTCGGCCGCGAACGCGCCGCCGATCCTGCCACCGCGGACTTGCGTTTCAAGGGTTTGCACCGCACGCCGCGCCGTGCGGTAGCGGGCAAGAACGTCTCGCAGATGCACTACGCTCGACAGGGCATCATCACGCCGGAAATGGAGTTCGTCGCGATCCGCGAGAACCAGCGCCGCGCGGAATATCTTGAATCGCTGAGGACAAGCGGTCCGAACGGTGAAAAGCTCGCGGCAATGATGGGCCGGCAGCATCCAGGGCAGGCTTTCGGCGCCAAGGCGTTCGGCGAAGGTGCGCCGAAGGAAATCACTGCCGAGTTCGTGCGCGAGGAGATCGCCCGCGGCCGCGCGATCATCCCGAACAACATCAACCACCCGGAAAGCGAGCCGATGATCATCGGGCGGAATTTCCTGGTGAAGATCAACGCGAACATCGGCAATTCGGCGGTGACATCATCGATTGGCGAGGAAGTCGACAAGATGACGTGGTCGATCCGCTGGGGCGGCGACACGGTCATGGATCTCTCGACCGGCAAGCACATTCATGAAACGCGGGAATGGATCATCCGCAATAGCCCGGTGCCGATCGGCACGGTGCCGATCTATCAGGCGCTGGAAAAAGTGAACGGCAAGGCCGAAGACCTGACGTGGGAAATTTTCCGCGACACGCTGATCGAACAGGCCGAACAGGGCGTCGACTATTTCACGATTCACGCGGGCGTCTTGCTGCGCTACGTGCCGATGACCGCGAACCGCATGACCGGCATCGTCTCGCGCGGCGGCTCGATCATGGCGAAATGGTGTCTCGCGCATCACAAGGAGAGCTTTCTCTACGAGCACTTCGAGGACATCTGCGAAATCATGAAGGCCTACGACGTCAGCTTCTCGCTCGGCGATGGCCTGCGCCCCGGGTCCATCTACGACGCCAACGACGAAGCCCAGCTCGGCGAACTGAAGACGCTTGGCGAGCTGACGCAGATCGCGTGGAAGCACGACGTGCAGGTGATGATCGAAGGTCCGGGCCATGTGCCGATGCAGCTCATCAAGGAGAACATGGACCTGCAACTCGACTGGTGCGACGAAGCGCCGTTCTACACGCTCGGGCCGCTCACCACCGACATTGCGCCGGGTTACGACCACATCACGTCGGGCATTGGCGCCGCGATGATCGGCTGGTTCGGCACCGCCATGCTCTGCTACGTCACGCCAAAGGAACATCTAGGCCTGCCGAACAAGGACGATGTGAAGACCGGGATCATCACGTACAAGCTCGCCGCACACGCCGCCGATCTGGCCAAGGGTCATCCGGGCGCGCAGGTGCGGGACAATGCGTTGTCGAAAGCGCGTTTCGAATTCCGGTGGGACGACCAGTTCAACCTCGGCCTCGACCCGGACAAGGCGCGCGAATTCCACGACGAAACCCTGCCGAAGGACTCCGCCAAGGTCGCGCATTTCTGTTCGATGTGCGGCCCGCATTTCTGCTCGATGAAAATCACTCAGGACGTGCGTGAATATGCGGCTAAACAGGGGGTGTCGGATATCGAGGCGTTGAAGCAAGGCATGCAGACCAAGGCCATCGAGTTCGTAAAGAAAGGCTCGGAGATTTACCAACGGACTTAAAAACTCACGCACGATGAAAATGGAAACGGCCCGCCACATGCGAATGTGGCGGGCCGTTTGCTTTGTTCTGCGGAATCACCCGATCGGGCACTGTTTCTGCTCTCTGATTGAAAGAATCGGCGGGACCTGTTTTGTCGTCCGGGGAGGATGCGAGACAAGAACACGCCGATTCCGCGACACCTGTCACACCTTCTTGATTTATCGATTTGGAGAGTTGAAATGAACAAGATCAAACAGATTGGCGCTGCTGCTCTCGTGGTCGCACTTCTTGGTGGCCTGTCTGCCTGCGATCAAATGAGCACCCGTCAACGCGATACTGCCGTTGGCGCTGGCGTAGGCGGCGTGGCTGGCGCGGCCCTAGGCGGGAGCGCGCTTTCGACCGTCGGCGGAGCTGCGGCGGGTGGCATTATCGGCAATCAGGTCGGCAAGTAAGTTTTCGTAGAGAGCGCCCGATGGCTATTGGCCGCTTGTGATTCGATGCGGTTTCATCGTCATGAAACACGTCGAAATATTCGCGGCCTCACCAACGCTTTCCCACGTTTCAACGATGCGCTAGGCTCCTGGTATCAGGTTCTCGTTGTTCCGAACATCGCGTTTCTACGCAACCGAGGAGTCGAATCATGAACCCGAAGCTCGCAGCCGCAGCCGCAGCCCTCGTGGGCGCCTTGAGCTTGAGCGGCTGTTACTACGTGCCTTACGGATACTATCCGTCTTACCCCGGCTACCCCGCGTACGCCGGTCAGCCGGTGGTCGGCACGGCGCAGGCGCAACGTGAGATTCCTGTGGCGCCGGACGGGGCTTCCGGTTCGGCTCCTGCGCAGCAGTACGACAACACTCAAAACGCACAGCAGAATTCAAGCAGTTATGCCTCTGCCGCGCCGCCGCCCGCAGGCTACGCGCCACCTCCCGCCTACTACCCGGCTTACCCTGTCTATGCCCCATATCCGGCGTATTACGGTTATCCGTATGGCTATGGATACGGCTATGGCGGTCCAGCGGTTTCGATCGGCTTTGGATTCTGGGGCGGTGGGCACGGCGGTGGTGGCTGGCATGGCGGTGGCGGCCACGGGCATTATCACTAAGGGTTCGGATTAGTCCCGCCTTACCCGTTTGATGTAACCGTTTCACACCAGCCGCGCCGAAGTAGCGGCTGGTTTGTCTGAAGGCGACGTTGCTCGGCCGGTAAAGCCCTTCAAGCCGATCTGGCACGGTTTTCGCTCCTGCCTCCGTCGAAAGCGCCGTTTCGCGCGCTCCGTCAGGGGACTCCTTATCATGCTGGTCTTTACGCTGATCCTTCTTTGGCTCGCAGCTTGCCTGGGCGTACTCTCCGTCTGGGTGCTGCGCGATGCGCCGTCCACAGATGCGTCGCCTGGCGCCGCCGTGCAAGAGCCGACCACTCAATAGAACGAGACAGCCGTGGGTATTCATCCCTTGACGTCTGTCCACATCGCCCTATCCTTAGTCGATACACGTTCGCCGATCACTTACTTAATGCGTTAAAAGCGCGCTGACGTCTGGATCGCAACCGCGATCGCCAGAATCGGAACTGCCGCGCGTCCTTGAAAAATAAGAACCAGGAGACGTTATGTTCCACCAGATTCTGACGCCAGTCAGCGGCTCGCTCGGCTGGTCTTTCCTCGTGGCGGCGCTGCCCATTATTGTCGTGCTCGTGTTGCTCGGATGGGCGCGCAGACCTGCGTGGCAGGCGTCTCTAGCGGGACTCGTCGTCGGGATCGTGATAGCGATCGGCGTGTGGCATTTCCCGGTAGGACTTGCTCTCGATTCTGTGGCAGCCGGCGCGATGTTCGCCGTCTGGCCCGTGATGTGGATCGTCTTCGCGGCCATCCTGCTCTACAACATTGCACAACGCTCCGGCCGCTTCGAAGCATTCCGCATGTGGATGATCGATAACCTGCCGAACGACCGGCGCATCGTGCTGGTTGTCATCGGCTTTTCTTTTGGCGCGCTGCTCGAGGGTATCTCCGGGTTCGGCACGCCGATCGCGATCACGAGTTCGCTCTTGATCCTGCTCGGCTTTCCTACGCTGGAAGCGCTGACGTTCACGCTGATCTTCAACACGGCGCCGGTTGCGTTCGGCGCGCTGGGCGTGCCGATCACCGTGCTCGGCGCCGTTACTCACCTTCCCACCGATGCCCTCGCAAAGATGGTCGGCCGCCAGTTGCCGTTCTTCGCGCTGATGCTGCCGTTCTACGTGATCGGTGTCTACGCGGGCTTTCGCAACATGCTCAAGATCTGGCCGGTGCTGCTGGTTGCCGGCGGGACGTTCGCGCTCACGCAATTCGTGACATCGAATTTCATCAGTTACTCGCTCACCGATGTCCTGTCGTCACTCGTCTCCCTAATCCTCACGATCGCGTTCCTGCGCGTCTGGAAACCCGCGCCCGATGAACGCTTCGCAGTGAACGTGGATCGCGTGGCGCAGACACGCGGCAAACTTTCCGGCGGACATGGCTGGGTGCCGTGGATCGTGGTGTCAGTGGTCGTGATCGTGTGGACGGTGGCGAAGATCTTCATGATCGGCGATGTAAAAGTGGCATGGCCCGGACTCGACAAAGCCGTCTTCATCACGCTCTACAACCAGCCATATGCCGCAATCTGGGATTTCCAGCCGCTCGCTACAGGCACGGCCATCCTGGTCGCGGCGATCATCACCGCGTTGATCGTGAAGCTGCCGGCGCGTGAATTCGGCGCATCGATCGCGGACACGTGGATTCAGACCCGCATCGCCATCATGACTGTGGCGACGATCGTCGGGCTTGCGTACCTGATGAACTACTCCGGGATGAACTACACGCTCGGCCTGGGCGTGGCGTCGGTGGGCGCGTTTTTCCCGCTGGTTTCCGCTTTCCTCGGCTGGGTTGCGGTGTTCCTGTCGGGCAGCGACACGTCCGGTAATGCGCTCTTCGGCAATCTGCAAGTGGTCGCCGCGCGACAGCTCAATCTCAATCCGATCCTCATGGCCGCGACCAATTCATCAGGCGGCGTGATGGGGAAAATGATCTCGCCGCAAAACATCTCGACAGGCGTTGCCACGACGGGACTCAAAGGCAAGGAAGGCGTGGTGTTCGCCAAGACGTTCAAGCATTCCATCCTTCTGACGGTACTGCTCGGCGTGCTCGTCTGGCTGCAGCAGAACGTGCTGACGTGGATGATTCCGCATTAAAGCTTTGGTGGCGGATCAATCGCCGACCACTCGCCCGCGCGTCGCTTTCACGGCGCCGCGGCGCACTTTTCCTTCGACTCTTCTCACCTGCGACGCACGCGTGGGTTTTGTCGCCACACGCGTGCGCCGGACGATACTCACACGCTGGACCATCTCGTCGAGCCGGGCAAGCGCCGCGGCGCGATTCATGTCCTGCGTGCGGTGCTCCTGGGACTTGATGATGATCACGCCGTCGCGCGTGATACGGCTGTCGCGCAATGCGAGAAGCCGCATCTTGATCGACTCGGGCAAGGACGACGCCCGTATGTCGAAGCGCAAATGGATCGCGCTGGATACCTTGTTGACGTTCTGGCCGCCCGCGCCTTGCGCGCGCACGGCGATCAGCTCGACTTCGTTCGGCTGGATTGCATAGTCGATCATGTAATTCACGATGCCGCCTCCACAATGCGTGCCGCCAGCCCCGAGTCACGCCGCGTCGGCGTCTGGACCGCATGCGCAAAAACCGCCGCCGAGCCGATCACGTCAACGCGGCTACGGGCGCGCGTGATCGCCGTATAAACCAGTTCCCGCGATAACACGCGGCCGAACGCGTTTGGCAACACGAGCGCGGCGTGATCGAACTCCGAGCCTTGCGATTTGTGGACCGTCAGCGCGAACGCCGTATCGTGAGGCGGCAGCGCAGCGGGCGAGATGGCGCGCAACGAGCCATCGGCCAGGCGAAAGCAGACCTGCATTGCGCCGCCGGGTGTTGGCAGCGCAATGCCGACATCCCCGTTGAATACGCCAAGCGCATAGTCATTGCGCGTGACGATCACCGGCCGGCCGGCGAACCATTGCGCGCCCGTAGCCAATGTCACCGAAGCCGCCGCCCGAACCCAGGCAGACACACGAGCATTGATCTCATCGACACCACGCGGCCCATGACGCGTTGCGGCAAGTATGCGAAAGCGGTTGAGGGCATCGAATAGCGGCGCTGCGTCACTTCCGGTTGCCAGCGCTTCGGCGAGCGCTCGGGCGTAGGGTTCGAAGCCGGCGTTGAGAAGCGCGAGCGTACGGTCGGCGAGATGCGGGCCGGCGTCATCGATGAGCGTTGCATCGCCCCCGGCCCACAACGCCGCAAGCGCTTCGTCCACCGAACCGCTGCGAATCGCAACTGACAGCCTGCCAATATCCGATTCCAGCCCGAACCGGTAATTGCGCTGCAGCCATACCACGCAATCAGTCAGCGGGCTTTGCGCCTCCGCCATGGCGACGGCCGGCGCGGCCGGATGCCAGTCGAGTTCGGCGTAGGCGTCGCCCTCCGGCATGGGATACCACGCGGGCTCGAGGTCCGGCTCGACCGATAGCTGATCCTCCTCAGCCCTCGGCAACTCACCGATAAACCGTTCCACCGGCACCGGCAACGCCGCAGCAATCCGCTCCACGCCGCGCTGGCTGAAAACCAGCCGCGCGCTCAATTCCGCGAACACGGCGCCCGCTTCCACGGCCGCCAACTGATCCTTGTCGCCAAGCATGATGAGGCGAGCGTCCGGCGCAACCGCTTCGAGCAAGTGCGCGGCGAGCGCGACATCGATCATGGATGCTTCGTCGATCACGATTACATCGAACGGAAGCGGGTTATCGCGATGATGCCGGAAGCGCCCGTTCACCTGCGTGCCGAGCAGCCGTTGCAATGTGAACGATGTGCTGGGCAGGCGTGCAGCCAGTTCCGGCGGCAGACTGCCGGCGCGTTCGGCCAGCGCCTCCTGCATGCGCTGCGCGGCCTTGCCCGTTGGTGCCGCAAGCGCCACGCGCAAGGCGGGGTCCTGGTCGAGCAAACAGGCGAGCACGCCGACGACCGTCGTGGTCTTGCCTGTTCCGGGTCCGCCGCTCACGATCGTCAGGCGTCCCGACAACGCCACCAGCGCCGCTACGCGTTGCCAGTCGATGCCGTCGCCGGCGTTCTTTGATGCGGTGAAGTACCGTCCCACTCGCGCTTTCAATTCGTCTGGACCAACTGAGGCGAAGTCCGCCTTGGACCGTTCGACCAACGCCCGCGCGAGCCGCCGTTCATAGTCGAAATAACGCGCAAGATAGATGCGCTGGCCCGAATCGATGACGAGCGGCAACAGGTCCGCAGCCACTTCCTCGCCATCACACACAACACCGCTCGCGAGCAAGGCCTCGCGCACAGTGCCGGGTTGGTCACCGTATCGGCGCGCCAATGCGGCGAGTGAAATGCAAACATGGCCCTGCGTCGTCGCCCGGCTTACGGCGAACGCGGCGCGCTGCGCCCATCGGGTGTTGCCGGCATCGCGTTGAAGGCGCTTCGACAACACGCCGATCCTGCGCGCGAAACCATCGGCGAGCGCCAGGCTTTCGTCGGCGATGAGATTCAGATCTGGCGCGTTCATGCGGCGACTCCTTGCATCAGGCGGTCGAGCGCCTCGATCAGTTCAAACGACGGCTTGCCGACATGCACGCCCGCAGGGTCGCTGCCATTGCGCCAATCCGGACGCACGCCGCGAATGAACAAATACAAATACCCGCCGATGTGCCGCTCGAACGCATATTCACGCAACCGGATCTTCAGATAGCGATGCAACGCGACCACATAAAAGAGCGCCTGCAAGTGGTAAGCGTGCGAAGCCATTGCAGCGTCCAGCGACGCACCGCTGTAATCGGCCGGTGCCAGACCAAGATGATTCGACTTCCAGTCGACAATCCAGAAGCGCCCCTCGTGTTCCACGATCAAGTCGATAAAACCCTTCACGAAGCCGCGCAAGGTTGCAGCTTCGAGTGCGACATCGGGAAAGCCGTGCGCGACGAGCACGCGCCGCAACGCTGCGAAATCCAGCGATTGCGCCGGGAACAGGAATTCGAGTTCGTTCATGCGGCGCTTTGGCGAAATCATGTCGAGCCGCATGCCCGGCACGAGTTCGGTCTTCACCGTATCGGCGAGAACGCGCGACATCATCAACGGGAGATCCGTTTCCGGTGCGTCAAAAACGGAAAGCGGAACGGGATGTTCGTGCAAGGCTTTCTTGATGGCCTCAGGCCATGTCGCAGGCTCCGTGAAATCCGCCAGTTCGTACATCCTGTGCAGACACTCGCCTGCCGACGGTCCGCGCGGAAACGCGAGGATGTCGTCGGGATCGAGTGGAACCGGCGTCTCGGGCAACGGAGGTTCGAGAGACACAACCGCATCGATGCGGCCGTCGTGGTCCGGGCGTTCGTCGGCGGGTTGCGGCTGGTTCGATTCTTCGCGCGCGCCGGCCGCTATCATGGAACTGAAGCTCGCGGTACGCCAGTTATCGCGCAGCACACGACGACTCGTCCGCGGCTCGGGCGAAAACGCAGCATCGCGGCGCACGACCAGCGGTTCGCGGACATCGATGACCGGCAACGGCTCGACCGAAATCGATCCGGTCGCGAGCGCTTGCCAGGCGCCGATCACATTGTCCTCTTCGGGCGGCTCGGCCAGCCAGTCGCTGAACTCGCGGCCCGCTCCCGCGACCAGCCAGTTCAACACACTGCGCCGCGATTCCTTCGCCGACTTGCCGATCAGGTACACGCCGCCCACCACATAACACCGATACACCGCACGCGTCAGTGCCACATAGACCAGCCGAGCACGCTCGGCTGCCTGCTCGCGCGTCGCCAGGCCGGAAGCGCGCTCACCTTCTTCATCGGTATAGCCGTAATGCAGGACGGCTGCGCCTTCGTCGTGGTATTCGCGGGCATCGGGAAGGCCGGACGAAGGTGGATCGCGCAACGCGCCGTCGTTCAGGAACGGGCAAAACACGACCGCATATTCAAGTCCCTTCGATTTATGCACGGTCACGATCTGCACGAGGTTGCGATCCGATTCCAGCCGCAATTGCGCGTCCTCTCCCCCACTCTGCTCCGCGCGTTGCGCGGCGAGCCAGCGCAACGTCGGCGCAATGCCCGGTTGCACCGCGCCGCGCGCCTGGATCAGCTCGGCGAGATGGTTGACGTTCGTCAAGCGGCGTTCGCCATCCGGCCCGACCACCAGGCGCTGCGCAATGAACAACTCGCGCGCGAGCGTGCGCCACATGACCGCGAAGCCGCGCTCGTGCCACAACATGCGGTATCGCGAGAACCGCTCGACCCAGCTCATGGCGTCAGAGGCATTTTCTACGGTCTCGCCATGCTCCATGTTCCATAGCTCGGATGCATCGAGGCCGAGCCAATCGGTTGCAAGCGCGGCGCGAAGGCGACGCAGGTCGCCAGGGGTATCGATAGCCGCCAGCACGCGCTCGATCTGCTCGGCGTCGAGCGTGCCGAACACCGATGCCTGCGCCAATTCCACACTGCCCACGCCCCAGTTCGCAAGCACGCGCTTGACGAGACTGCCCTGCCGGTGAGTCTGCACGAGCACGGCAATCTGCCCCGGCGACAACGGCTTCTCGCCGATCAACACTTCGCCGTCCTGCGCGCCGCGCAACAAGCGCACGATCTCGGCCGCGCATGCCTCGGCGGCCTGCCGGTTCGCGTTCGTCTTCGACAACACCGATTCACCTTGCGGCAAGAGCCAGACGCAAAAATCGGCGGTATCGGAATACGCGGCTGACGGCGTGTCATCGGTGAAAGGTTCGCGCTCGCGCGTCCCCGCGCGCACGGGCTGATATGTGAGGCCATCGAGAATGAACGCTGTCGGATTCGTGCTGAAAATCCGATTGCAGGCGTCGATGATCGGCGCTGTCGAGCGCTGGTTGACCGCCAGCGTATATCTCGCCGATGCCTCTTCACGCGCCTTCAAATACGTATGCAGATCTGCCGCGCGAAAACTGTAGATGGCCTGCTTCGGATCGCCGACGAGAAACAGCGGCCCCTGCGGCGCAAAGATCCTGCTGAAAATGGCGAACTGCAGCGGATCGGTATCCTGAAATTCGTCGATCAACGCAGCCGGGTAGCGGGCACGCAGCGCGTCGGCGAGCCACGGGTTGGCGTCGAGCGCCTGATACAGGTTCGACAGCAGATCGTCGAACGAAACCACGCGACGCGTGCGTTTGCGCGCCGCCAGTTCGAGCGGCGCGTAATCGAGCCACTCACGCACGATCCCGAGCCACGCTGCGCGCTGCGCCGCTTCCGCGGCAGCAGCGGCGGCAGCGAGCGTCTCCGCATGGTCGAAGAACACGTGCGCGGGCGGCTCGTTCTTCACCTTCGTGCCTTTTTTCAACGCGCTTGCGGTGAGCTTCAGCGCTTCCTTCGGGGGCGCCGCGTGACAGTCGTTATCGGCGAAATAATCGGACCATGCGGCAATCGCGGCGTCGATCAATGCACGCTTGTGCGTGGTCTTGCTGAGCTTCGCTTCGGCATCGACGAGCAATTGCACGATGGTCGCGCGCTCTGCATGCCAGAGCGCGCAGGCCGTGTCGAACAACACCCGTGCGTCTTCCCGCACGCCTGATTCCATTTCGCCCCAGCGCAGCGCCGCCAGCGGTTTTTTCAAGCGGCGCGAAAGCTGTGCATCGAGCGATGCCGGCCCGGCGCCCTTGCTCACCAGCCACGCAGCGAATGACGAGTCACGCGCCGCGGCGGGCTCGACCCGTTCACGCCAGAAGTCTGCCGCCATTTCGAAACGCAACGCGCTGTCGTCGGCTTCGAGTTCGAACGCGAACGGCATGGTTGCCGCAAACGGCGCCTCTTGCAGCGCGCGCTGGCAGAACGCGTGAATGGTGTGAATAGCGGCCTGATCGAACGTGTGCAGCGCAATCCGGATACGCTTGAGCGCTTCCTCCGGATCGACACGCTCGAGCGTCGTTTCGAACAGGCGCTCGATGAATGCGTCACCCGCCGCGTCGCCTGTTTCCATTGCATGCGCGATCTGCACGAGCCGCGAACGGATGCGTTCGTGCAATTCGGCCGTCGCCGCCTTCGTGAACGTGACGACGAGAATCGCGTCGGCGGCGAGCTTCTTTTCGAGCAGCAGCCGGACATAAAGCGCGCAGATGTTCCAGGTCTTCCCTGTCCCTGCCGATGCTTCGATCTGGTTCACGCCATCGAGCGGACACTCGAAGACATCGAGTTCGCCGATGCTCACGGTCGTTGCCATATTTGTTGCCATATTCGTCATGCGTCGCTCCGCAAGTGCTGCTTGAGCGGCTCGAAAACGAGACGAGCGAGCGTGGCGAAAGTTTCATCGAGTCTCAGATCCGAGCCACGAAACGCGATGCGCAAAGCAGGATCATCCGACTCGCCACGCGTCCTGTCCGATATCCACATGCCCTGCGCCTTGGATTCGCTCTCCGTTACCCACGTCCACGCGCTCTTGGGGAAGAACCGCAATGGCAACCTCCGTCCCGCGCGATAAAGCGCCGCAAGCGTCGCAAGGTGAGCAAGAGGGTCGGCGACAGGCGTCAGTTCGAAACCGCTCGATTGCGCGCCGCGCCCGTGCCATACCGTGCGCCTCGGACCGTCGGGCAGCGCGGCGCAATATGCGAGATGGGCAAGCCACGCGGACAGATAATCGCGCGCACGCGGGACGTCGTACCGGTAGATGATCTGGCCTTCGTCGGTCAGCAGATTCAACGTGCCGTGGATTTGCATTGGTTGCAGGGCGTCCGCCTGCAACGTCGCGTCATAGCGTCCGAAGAGTTCGGCGTCGGGCCAGCGCGGCGCGATGTACAACGCAAAAGGCAAACGCGACGCGCCTACTTCCGTTGCGATCCGAACGCGATTGGCAAGCGAATGCAACGCGCCGATCTCGCGTGATTGCCACACGCCGCCCGTCGCACCGCCCGGCATTTCCGGACTTGCACGCGCAACCCGGCGCGCGCGCTCGAGCGCACGAGTTTCGTTTTCAACGGTGAGTTCAAGCAGCGACGGCAACACACGGTCAGCGAGCGCCGCACGGCCGGGATATTCAAGCTCGAACGGTTCGGTATCGCCGAGTTCGCTTTCAGCGTCGAACAGCGCGATGCCAAGACGATCGCGCAGGATCGCTCGCGCCGGATGGCGCCAAAATCGCTCGAAGTCATCGAAGGCGATGGGTTCGACGTCTTCCGCCGGCAACGGCACGCCGAAGAATCTGACCGACGGCTCGGTCTTGCCGAGCGCCAGCGTCCGGGCAAGCTCTGCACGCTCAGGCTCATAGGTGAACAAGGGATTGCTGAAGTACTCAGGCGCGAATGGTTGCAGCGGATGCTCGAACACAAAGCGGCTGCGTGCCGCTTCGAGTTCCTTAGGCGACGCGTCGTCTCCCGCGACCGTCACGGCGAGATGATCGAGCAGTTCATCGATCAGCGCAGCGGGCGGCAGTGCGGCGTTGTCGCGAATGCTGCGTCCGGTGTACGCGATCATCAATCGATCGCGTGCAGCCAGCAGCAAGTCGAGGAACAAGTTGCGCTCGTCGTCGCGGCGTTGACGATCGCCGAGCTTGCCGAAACTTGCCATCAGGTCGAATTCGTCGGCACGCGCGAGACTTGGCAACATGCCGTCGTCCATGCCGAGCAAACAGATCACGCGATACGGCAAGCCGCGCAAGCTCGTCAGCGACGAAAACGTCACACCGCCCCACGGCACGCCGCCACGCGCGGCATCGTCCAGGGCATCCGTCAGCGCCGTGCGTAATACATCTGCGGAAATTTCGCTTTCGGCCGCGCCCTCGTTCATTGAAAGCATCAGCGAGTCGAGCGTTGCGCGCACATCGGCGATCGAATCGGCGAACGGCAGGCCAGCATCGAAAAATTGCGTGAGCGCGGCGAGCAGCGTTTGTGTCCACGCCGCGGGCGGGCGTGGTGTGGCGACGCGCTCGCCGAAGGCATCGATATCGTCGATGAAACGCGTCAGCCGCCCGAGCAGCTCCGAATCCGATCCGTGCGCGCCTTCCACGGGCAGCCATTCGTCGACAGGAGCGCCGCCATCGGGCAGCGCGTAGCCAAGGAAGAGCCGGGTCAGCGCATCCGAAAACGTATGGCGGGCTGCAGGAACATCCACGCCAGTGACGGCCGAAGGCGCGAGACCACGCCGCGCGCCCGCCGCCGCCAGCCATGTCTGCGCGGTTTCGAGCGCGACGGCATCGATGCCATAACGCGCCGCGACCGCATCGACCCGCAGCCATTCGATCAGTTCGGGTGCACCCACGCTGCGCTCGGGCAGCGCCAGCCAGTCAAGCAGCACACGCGCGACAGGATTCGCCTGCGATGGCGGCAGACCCGTGATCCGATACGGAATCCGCCGACGCTCCCCGGCCACGCCGGGCGGCGCAGTGCCGAACACGCCGTCGATCAGCGGACCGGCTGCGGCCAGATCCGGAAACGCCACGAGTACGTCGGACGGCTGCAGTCCGTCGACCTCGTCGAACCAGCCGAGCAGGCGGTCGTGCAGCACTTCGAGCTGGCGCGACAGACTATGGCAAACATGAATCTCGATCCCGGGTTCGAGAGAGAGTGCCTCCTCCGCTCCGGACGGCGCGTCCAGGTCGAGGATGGCGTTCTGCACGTGCGCGAGCCAGCTCGGCGCGGCGTTGTGCTCGAAATGACTGGCTTCCCGCGATGCTGCACTCTCGGTCAACTCATGCAGCATATGCAACTGTGCCTGCGTCTGGCGGCCCCATTCGGCAAGCAGCGGATGCCCCACCTCCTGGAAGTCCAGCTTGCCTGCGAGTTCGAGTTGTTCAACCCGTGCCTCGCTGACAATATCGAACCAGAATTCCCGGCACGGATTGATGGCGTAAATACGGACGTCGATCCAGCGCGACAGTTCACGCAGCAACGCAATATGCAGCGGCGGCATGGTCGGCAACGCGAACACGCTGACGCGCTCGGGCCACTCCGCCTTCATCACGGCATCGAGATCCAGCTTCGGCGATTCGGTCAGGAACTTGTACGCAGGCGGCGTGGGGTCACGCGCGTCGGTATCGAGCGCAAGATCGGCGAGCAGTGCGCGCCACAGATCGGCCTGCCAGCGTTCGTCTTCGCGCTGGATGGCGCTCGCGCCGGGCAGGCGTGGACCGTTGGCATCGATCGCGCCGCCGGTGGACGCCATGATCGAGCCGCCCGCCTGCCAGTGCTGCAGCCATTCCGGGCGGTATGTCAGATAGTGATCGAACACCGTCGCAATACGGCGCGCGAGTTCGTAGCGCATGGAATCGTCGGCTGCATCCAGATACGCGTGAAGCCGCGACGAACCCTCGGGCGCCGTGTCCTCCATTGCGCCGAGCAGACGAAAGCACCGCCACACCAGCCGGTCCGGCGCAAAAGGAGAATGCTCGGGCACCTGCAACACGCCGCCAATGCGCGCCCACAACCATTGCGCGAGATAACACAGGTCCACGTTGGCGCAGATTCCGAAGCGCGCTGCCGTGTCGAGTTCCAGCCGCCTTCGCACCGCCGCGCTCGGCACGATGATGGTCCTGCTTGCAAAGGGGTCACCATCATTGAGCGCGAACGCGGCAACGTCGTCCAGCAGCGCCTGCGACAGCGTTTCATGGCGGTTCGAATAGAAAAGTTCGAGCATGGATCCTGCTAGTTGAGCGTGAAAGGCAACGGCTCGTTCGGCAAAAGCCAGGGACGTGTCGCGAGGTGAAACGACAGGATAGCAAAGGCCGTTCTCCACGGCGATTAGGCCGAACGGCCTACGTTTCGGCGCCGTCGAGTTGGGTTAGACTCGGAGCCACAATGATAGGCGGGGCCGAACGCCTCACAGGCAAACGGGACCACGCCGGGAAATTAGGAAGTCGATGCGTTACTCGCTAGAAATCAGAAAATTCATTTATAGCCAGTACTTCTTCGGCGGCTTGCGCATTGCGCTCGGCGTCTCGCTGCCTGCCGTCCTGATGCTGACCATTTTTCACAATCGTGAACTTGGCTTCACGATAGCGACCGGCGCATTGGGCGCGTGCGTGGTCGATATGCCGGGGCCGCTGAAGTACAAGCACAACGAGATGCTGGCTTGCACGGTGATCGGGTTTTTGTCGGCGCTTGCAACCGGGATTGCGAGCGCGAATGTGGTGACGTTGTGGCTGACCGTCGTGCCGCTCACGTTCGTGCTGTCGCTGATCGTGGTGTACGGCAATCGCTGGCCGCAAATCAGCTTCGCCACGCTCTTCATGATGATCGTGACGCTGGAAGAGCATTTCACCCCCATGCAGGCGCTCGTTTATGCATCGTGGATTCTGCTCGGCGGCCTCTGGTACACCTATTGGGCAACGTTCGTCAGCCGCTGGATGGTCTATCGGATCGAACGCCAGGCGCTTGCCGAAAGTGTCTTCAGTTGCGCCGAGTATCTGCTCGCGCGTTCCGAGTTCTACGATCTCGATACGAATATCGACGAATGTTATAGAAAGCTGATCGAAAAGCAGATTCAGGCGGTTGAACGTCAGGACGCGGCGCGTGACATCGTGCTGCGCAACCTGCCCAAGCTGAGGAGCGGCAAACTCGATCCGCGCCGCGCGATGCTCTTCAACCTGTTCATCAACGCGGTGGATCTGCATGAGATGTTCGTCGGCGCGCACACGGACTATCCGCTCGTGCGCAACACTTTCGGCGGCGCGGACATCCTGATCTTCTATCGGGATCTGATGCGAAAGTCTGCGCTCGATCTCGAAGACATTGGTCTGGCCGTGCTGCAGAATCGACCGGCGCGTCCGAAGATCAACGTGAAAGCGGAGTTGCGCGCGATCGAATACGAACTCGATCAGATGCGCAAACATGAAGTCCCGCAGAAGAACCCCGAGGCGTATTCGGCAGTGTCGTCGGCGTTCAGGCGGTTATGGAGCGCGACTCGTCTCATCGATAAAATGCGGCGCCAGACGCGGCACGATCCGAGCATCACGGAAACAGAAATACGGGTCGATCCGAAACTGTCGCGGTTTGTGTCGAGCCGGCGCGTGCCGTTCATGCAGATTTTTTCCAATCTGACCATGTCGTCGCCGAGCTTTCGCCATGCGCTGCGGGTGACGATCGCGGTCGGTATCGGCTTCTGGCTCGGACGCTTGTTGCCCCTGACCAACGCGTACTGGATCGTGATGACCACCGTCATCATTCTCAAGCCGGGCTACTCGCTCACCAAGCAGCGCAACGTGCAGCGGATCATCGGCACGGCCATAGGCTGTACGGCATGTGTCGGGCTGATTTTCGTGGTGAAGGATCCGCATGTGCTGCTCGTGGCCATGTTCGCCTGCATGGTGATGAGCTATAGCCTGCTGCTTTTCAATTACACGGCGAGCGTCGTTTTCACGTCGGCGTATGTGTTGCTGATGCTGCATTTGCTCGCACCAGGCGGGATGCGCCTGATTGGCGAACGGGCAATCGATACCGCCGTGGGTTGCGCCATCGCCATTGCCGCGAGCCATCTGTTCCCGTACTGGGAATACCGGCTGATGGGCAAGCAAGTGCACGACATGATCGGCGCAATGCGCAACTACCTCGAAGCGAGCTGGTGGTGGACGGGCAAGCCCGCGACGCAACCCGAAGCGAAGACCGCGACAAACCCCAATCTTTTCGCCGATGCCAATGCGGCGACTGCCGAAGCGGCAACAATGGCGCTCGCAAAGGCAGAACCGCCCGCTTCGGCGCCGGAAGCCGAGAGTGTGTCAATGGTTGCGACCACGAGCGAAGCCGCGAGCGCAGCCGGTGCAACCAAGACCAAACCGGTTTCCGGCGAAAGCTCCGCGGCGACTGCTCAGTCGGGCGCATCGGCGGCCGCCGCCGAAGCCGCATCGGCCCTGGACAGCGATTTCAAATACCGCCTCGCACGCAAGAACGTGCATATCGCTTTTGCGAATCTCGGCCAGGCGTTTCAGCGCATGATGCTCGAGCCCAAAGCGCAGCAGAAGTTCGTTCCCGAACTCAACGACCTTCTAGTGCGCAGCCACGTGCTCGCGTCCCAGATCACGGCTGCTGGTCCCTTGCTGCAGTCCGTTGGAAAGTCCGCCGCGGGTCACGCCGCGCAACCCGTTCAACGCGCGCTGACCGTGATTCGTGACAATCTGACGCAGGCGCAAGAAGGCGTGCCCGCGCCCGACGATCAAGCCGAGCAATCGAAGCAACTCACGGTCGAACTGGATTCGATGGTGGTGGGCGCCGAGCGCGCAGAAGATATTCCGTTCGACGCCGTGCAGGACCTGAAGCTGCTCGCGCATCAGTGCAAGCAGATGCTGACGGCGTCGTTCCTGATCCGCAAGGACGCGAGCCTCATCAACTTGCCGGAATGAATGAGGCGCGAGTGCCGCGTTATTGCGAAGCGCCCGTGGCAGGCACGGCGGGCACCGTTGTGCCGGATGCCGGCGTCGCGTTTTCATGCTCGTAGTCGCGCTTTTCGCGAATCGCGTTGAAAAATAGCGTTCCGATCACAAGCAGCACCACGACCACAATAAGAATACTGATCGCGAAAGTGGGATTCTTGCTGCGCGTCGGAGCCTGTTTGCGGCGGTCATCGGTCATGAAAATCGAGGCTCTTTTAAGATTGGATGAAGCGCAAGATCTTACTCGACGCTGATTTCAGATGGATTGCGGGGTTTCACTCCGAGAAACACGCAAGACACGGTCCCCATTCGGGCCGACGGCTAATTCGCTGTCACACCGACCGGCGGCCTGACTGGCAGCGCCGTGGAATATTTGATCTGTTCCATCGCGAAACTCGAACTCACGTCGTACAACGGAATGGCGCGAATGAGCGATTTGTACACACGGTCGTAATCGTCGATATCCGACACCACCACGCGCATCAGGTAGTCCGTTTCCCCGCTCATCCTGTACACCTCGACCACTTCGGGGATATCCCGCACGGCACGTGTGAACTCGTCCGCCCAGTCCTGCGTGTGCTGGTTCGTCTTCACGGCGACAAACACCGTGGTCCCCACACCGAGCTTGCGTGGATCGCACAGGGCGACCTGCGCGCGTATCACGCCGGCTTCCTTGAGGCGCTGAACGCGTTTCCAGCACGGCGTCTGCGAAAGATTGACCCGCGTCGCCAGTTCGGCAATGGGCATCGTGACATCTTCCTGTAGCAGTTCCAACAGCTTCCGATCGATAAGGTCCATGCCCACGCCGCCCCTTGTAGGAAATTATTCTACTTTCGCGCTAATTCACGAAATTATATGGAAACTTCTTCCACAAGCAAACCGGTATAAATGAGCTATCGAAGAACGCAAATTCGCTGCCCTTTTGCGGACCAAAGCTGACCATAAAAGCTCGCCATGACCCTGATCCTCGACACCGTTGAAGCCCTGGACACCCAACTTTCGCTCGCCCGGTTGTCCCATGCAATCGATGCCGCGTGCTGCCTGGACCCGGCATCGCCAGGCTTCACGCTGGGTGTCCGGGCCGCACTGGCCGGTTTGGCCGCTGAACCGGGGCTGCTATCCAACGCACAGCGCGAATCCAGCGCCGATGGCTACAGGCGGCACCTGTTGCTCGAGGATCCACTTGGCCGCTACGCCGTGGCGGCTCTTGTGTGGCGGCCCGGCCAGATGAGTCCGGTCCACGGGCACCATACGTGGTGTGCTTACACGGTAATCGAAGGGACGCTGAGCGAAACACTGTTTTCCTTTGACGCCGATACCCATCGCGCGGTCGAAATCCGCCAGCACGAGCGCGTTTGCGGCGCCGTTTCGGTGGTGGGCGCGGGACGCGCCGCGATCCACCGCCTCGGTAACGCATCAGCAGCGCGGAAAACCGCTGTCTCCATTCATGTCTACGGCGTGACGGGTGCGCAAATATCGACGCACGTGAACGATCTCGTGCAAGCCGCCTGACAGCTACGCTTTCCCCGGCGCCGCTGCAGTCGGAATCTGCGGCGGAATTTGCACGGATTGATCCGTAGCCGGCGGCGCGGGCTGCGGATCATGCGAGATATCGCGCGCCTCCGACGCGGCGCTGCGCGCAGCCGGGGACACGGGCGACATCGGCGAGGGGTCCTTCACCTCGTCGAGATCGTCCCAAGGCGCGTCCTTGCCCGATGATTCCTTCGATACCCGCAACTGCATTTGCGGCACCGGAACGTCCATCCCGACCTCGTCCATCTTCCGTTTGACCCTGACGTTGAACGCCCGGGCGACGCTCCACTGCTTCAACGGCAGCGTCTTGATCTGCCCTTTCACCACCATCCAGTTCGGATCGAAACGGTCGAGCCCCCACACTTCGATTGGCCCGAGCATCTCGCGCCGGTAGCGGAAATCCGCTTTCAGTTCGGCGCCCACTTCCCGGATCATCTGCGTGACATGGTCGACGTCGGCCGAGAACGGCACGCGCACTTCGAACACGGCGTAGGCGAAATCACGCGACAGGTTCTTAACGATCTTGATCTGCGAGAACGGAATCGCGTGAATGGCGCCCTGCCCGTCGCGCAAACGCACCGTCCGAATGGTCAGCGTCTCGACCACGCCTGCGTGGCCCCCATCGACTTCGATGGAATCGCCTACCGAAATCGTGTCCTCGATAATGATGAAAAGCCCCGTGATCAGATCGGCCACCAGCGACTGGGCGCCAAAACCCACCGCCAGGCCAATCACGCCCGCACCCGCAAGCAGCGGCGTCACGTTCAGCCCAAGATTTGCTGCCGTCACAATGGCGGCGGTGGTCAGGAGCGCCACGAACACCACGTTGCGGATCAGCGGCAGCATGGTGCGCGCGCGCATGCTCGGCCCGCGCCCCTTGCCGCGCGGCGCGTTCGGATTGAGCGCCTCCTGGATTCCCGTATCGATGATGATCCACACCAGCCACGAGACGAAAATGGTCAGCAGGATTGCACTGACCGCGTGCGTGATGCCGCGTGCGGCGACGCTTTCCTCCGCGAGATTCGCGAGCGAAAAACCCCAGAGATGCGACCAGAGCTCAAGAAACCCGAGCCAGATAAAAAGCACCAGCAGCCGGCCGAAGTACCTGACGAGCCGCCGCACATAAGCGGACTGCCGGCGGGTCTTGCGCTCCGGCAGCTTCGTGACGTGCAGCACGATCGCGCTGAGAAACAGGCCGATGACAAGCAGCCCGGCGCTGGCAATATCGAGTTGCAGCACATTTTCCGACGTACCGATCCCCGCCAGCGTCCCGATCACGGACACGGCAACAAGGAGCAGCATGGGCAAATGCCATAACGAGCCGAACACTTCGAACGTTTCGGTCGCGGCCTTGTGGCGGCTGCGCTGCTCGTAGGAACGGCTGCGAATCAGATGGGCCACGGGCCGCTGGAACGCGAGCGCAAAGTAGCCGGTGAGGATAGCGGCGCACATGTTTGCGATGGTCGATATCAGCGCCGACAAGTTCGTTCCGAGCTGCTGGGCCACGTCATAGTTGGCGGCGGCGTCCCCGAGCGCGCCAAGCGTGCCGATCACGAACAGCAGGCGGCGCGCATGGACGATCAGCACGTTCACCGCCACCCGCCGGTGCGCCGAACCAAACAGCGAAAACATGATCAGGCAGATCGACGAGAAAATCGCGCCCGCGACGATCGCGTAGGCCGTCACCATCGCAAGCGTCCGGCCGAGCGATACCGGCATCATCCGCACGAACGTCAACGCCGCGACAAACGCGAACAAATAGGGCCCGACTCGGCGCAGTGTGAAAATCAGCAGTTCGCGGGTGCTCGGATTCGGATGCAGCCCGAAATGAATCTTGAAACGGGCATGGAGGCGTCTTTGAAGGTAGACGAGCAGGAAAGCGCATGCGCCCCAACCGGCAAGCGTGAGGAAAAAGTTGAGCAAGGTGCGGCCGAACGGTTCGCGGCTCTGCCCCGAGGCGATGGTGTACAACTCGTTGCCCGCGGCGTTCAGACGGCCGCCCCAGTAGTTGAGCGGCGTGTGCCCGCGGCTGATATCGGCTTCGATGTTCGACAGACCCGACGCAATTGCCCCCAGCAGCCCGGTCTTCGGCGTGATCGCCGCGACGACGGAGGACGCCGCCGACGTAGAACTTGCCGGCGGCGCCTCGGCCGCCGCGCTCGCTGCTGATGCGGAATCATCCGCAGACGTCGCGCTGGCTGTGACGGGTGGCAGCGTGCCCGATTCGGCATCGCGCTTCGCGTCACGCAGCTTCTTCAGTTGGGCGACAAGCGCCGTGCGCTGGCGGTCGCTGTCGAGTGCGGAGATCACCGTGTCGAGCGAGCGTGTCAGGTCGGCGTTGGTCGCGGCACTCGCAGGCGTATCCGACGCCCCGGTTGTGAACGCGGGGACAGCCGCTGCGTCCGAAGCGGCTGGCGGGCTGACCAGTTCCTGAAATGACGGCAGTGCAAGCGCTGGCGGCGCCGCGTGCGCGTCGGGAGAAAAACCGGTCATGGCGGCGAAAAACATCGCAGCAAAGACCAGCGCGCCAGCGAGCGCCCGGATTCGGCTTGGCTTCATGGCGGTGTGGAAGATGTAAAAGACCGCCAGTTTAGCCGTTGTCCCGAAATTATCTTTAGACGAAACGGTCAGGTGCGTAACGAAATGTAGCCGGGAAAAACCAGTAGCCGCGCCGCTCGCTCCAGCTTATTTATCCATGTCGGCGCGCGCGTTGCCCGGATCTGATGAAGCCGACGGTGCTCCTGAACCGGCCGCGCCGGTGCCGGACACCCCACTCGCCGCCCCTTGGGAACCAGGCGTAGCGCTTGCCGACCACCCTTGCAGCTTGCGTCCGGCCGTCTGCAAACCGGCTCCAGTATCGCTCGCCACGTTCGCGATGGCCGCATTCGTTGCGCTCGCGGCCCCGTCCAGATTGGCGCGGGCCGTGGCCGCTACGCCGCTCGCCGACAAATCCGGCAGGGTTCCCGCCGACTCGACATTCTGCTGTGCGGACTGCTTGACCGAGTCGACGTGCTGTCCGACATAGTTGGCGGCCTGGTCGAATTTCTGGCCCGCCTGACTCGCGACGTTGTTCAGCGCACCCATGGCCTGCCCGGCCGCGGCGTCGTGTTTTTCGCAAGCAGCAAGAAAGCCGATCACGATCACTGCGCTCGCCAGTCGGTTCATTCCTTTCGTTCGCAACTTGTTCATTTCTCGTCTTCCTTGCCCGGTGTGCGTGTCGCCGCACGCCAGAAGTCCATTCCTGAGTTCAATCGATTGCACCATACAAATGATAACTGCCGAAGCCCGCCGCCTCTATTTCGGAGCGCGACGTTATCCGTTGCGCCTAATCTTCAGCATTCAAAACAGCCCTTTCACGGGGCGACCGATCCGGAGTGTTAACAATCCGACCTCCTTTCAGACCCTTCTGATTCAATTCGTGAGTGACCCTTCTTATAGTGCGGACCATCCTTGATTTCTACATTGAAGTGTCGTCATGATTCTCATGAACTTGCTGGTCGCATTTGTCGCGGGACTGATCCTGTTTGAGCCCTTCACGCGCGCGCCGGTCTCGCGATCCGTTCGATTTACCGGGCATCGCAATCGCGCGAAACGCGCGTTCTTTCAGGCGGGCGCGGCGTTGCTGGCGGCACTGATCATAGCGACCAGCGAGCCGTCGCCTCAGTTGGTTTCCCCGCTCCTGGTCCTGAGCAGTTCGGTATTGCTCATGCTCGCGGGGATTTATTGGGCCTGGCGCGGGACGCGCCTGCTCAAACCGGGAAAGATGTTCTCGACGCATTGAGGCTATCGGTACGCGCGTTATGTGGGGTGCTACACATTTCTATTCGACGACTCCGATAAGAATCGACGCTTGGCGGGAGACATTGAGATGGAAGACGGCACTGTCTAGTTCACCTGAAATTACTAAACAAACCTTTCCGCGAGCGGAAAAACGTAAAAAATAGGATGCCGTACGGATTAGGATTACGCGGTCTGAGGTATATAGATCGGGTGTCATGGCGCTTCAGGCGGCGCGCTTAAGCGGGACAGGGGCGAAAAAAAAGGCGCTACGTTGCCGTAGCGCCTTAAAAGTTCTAGCCATTCCGAGGGCCGTGCTAGAACCTGAGAGCCGGTGATCAATTGGCTGGCGAGTCGTTGAAGCGTCTCTAACCAGTCTTTCGAAATCGGGTTCCATTTTTTACGTTAAGCGAAACCGAGTCAAGCGAAATTTCGGGGGGTGAGCGACTATCCAACGGTACGGTACACGGGTTTAATGACAAAAACGGGTTCAGCGAATGCATCCTATGGTCGCTGATTGGTACGATTCCGATAAGCGGGACGCCCGTCACCGGTCAGCATCAACGATCGGCAGCAAACGTCCTTCCCAACGAAACCAAGTTCCGAAAAATAAATGCACACAACTGAGAGCCGGCCAGCGAGCCGGGAAAAAGAAAAAGGGCGCGACGGAGAAGAAGTAGTTGCGTTGTCACGTGGACTGGATGTCTTGAGGCGAATTGCAGCGGCTGATGCACCGGTAAGCAACCGTGAGCTCGCAGAGTGGACAGGCATACCGAAGCCGACCATCTCGCGCCTGACAGCGACCCTGGTCAGCGCCAACCTGCTGTTTCAATTACCCGACAGTGAGCGGTTCGTGCTCACGGCATCAGTGCTCGAGCTAAGCAACGGATTCCTGCGCAACTTCGATATCCGGGCACGCGCACGGCCGTTTCTCATCGCGCTGGCTGACCGGACGACCTTGAGCGTTCATCTGGCTGTCCGCGACCGCCTGGACATGGTCGTCATCGATACTATCCGGCCACGCTCGGCGGTACTCGTGTCTCGACTGGAAGTGGGCGCGCGCATGGATCTCGGGCGGACCGCGGTCGGCCGGGCGTACCTGGCTGCGTTGGGCGAGGCTGACCGCGACAGTCTGGTCGAAAGCCTGCGCATTGCGTCGGGCGATGACTGGCCGAGCATCGACAGCGGTTTGAAGACCGGACTCGAAGACGCCTTGCGCCGCGGGTTTGCCATGTCGACCGGCGAGTGGCATCACGGGCTGAATGCAGTCGCGGCCGGTTTTGTCGGTCCGTCCGGCCAGCGTTACGCGGTGAACTGCGGTGGCGCCGAATATCAGGCGCCCCTTGACGTGCTGCTCGAAACGGTAGCGCCGGCGTTGCTTGACTGTGTCGCAAGAATCACCAATGAGATCGGTGGCACGCCGACTGCGCGCCTGAGCGAGTAAAGCCTTGCTTGTGCCGATGCTGCGCCGGTCGTAGTGGCGCAGCATCGATCATTTCGGTTTCCTGTCGGGCGCTCGTCTCGACAAAAGCTTTCATTACCATTTCAAGACGTGCCTTCGTTGCACGCCCTTGCGGCCCACAGCGCAGTTTCCAGCATAGCGTTCATCGCCCGATGCTCTCCTGCAGCACGAGCAAGGTCCTGTAACGCTCGTAATCAATCGAAAGAAAGATAACTGGACTGCAAGGAAGCGCGGGACGTAGCATCATGCTTCGCGCGCCCGGCCACCGCTTAAAAGCTATCATTCGACGCTTCGTGCAACCGCTTTGGACGCCACAACGCCCATGCCCGGCCTCACGCGGGTCGCCGCCACGGCGTCAAAACCGGCCCGTTCAAGGCCTGCTTTCGACCGTCAGTGCGAGCGCTCGGCAAGGCCGCGCGGCCGCGCATCAAGACACTGCTTCAAGAAACCTTTTCCGAGCCCACCGACTCACCGAGCCACTGAAACGATGGACGAACAAAAAAACCACTCAACGCCACCGCCTCATACTGAACCGCGTTCGCCCATCTCCCAGGCTTCCACACCCCGTCCACCCGCTTCACGCCCCCGCAGCCGCAAGTTGTTGTGGATCGTGGTGCTGGTGCTGGTCTTGATTGGCTTGTTCGCGTGGCATCCGTGGAACCGGGGCAGCCCGGACAACGCGCCGCAAGCGCGGCAGGGAGGCGGCAGGCGTGGTGGTGGCCCCGGCATGGGCGCGCAGCCCCAGCCGGTGCATGTCGCAAACGTGACACAAGGTGAAATGCCGGTGGTGATCAACTCGCTCGGGACGGTCACGCCGCTGGCGTCGGTGATCGTCAAAACGCAGATCAACGGCACGCTGCAGGAAGTCGCGTTCCGTGAAGGCCAGATGGTCAAAAAGGGCGATCTGCTCGCACAAGTCGACCCGCGTCCCTACGAGATTTCGCTGCGCAACGCGCAGGGCACGCTCGCGAAGGACCAGGCGTTGCTCCAAACCGCCCGGCTCGATCTGCAGCGCTACAAGGTGCTGCTATCGCAGGATTCCATCGCGAGTCAGCAGGTGGATACGCAGGCCTCGCTCGTGCAACAGCTCGAAGGGACGGTCAAGTCCGACCAGGCGAACGTGGACACATACAAGCTCGACCTCAATTACGCGCGCATCACGGCGCCGGTATCGGGCCGCGTCGGCTTGCGGCAAGTGGATCCAGGCAACTACGTGACCACCGGCGACGCAAACGGCGTGGTCGTCATCACGCAGCTCCAGCCTATCAGCGTGATCTTCACGACGTCCGAGGACAACCTGACCGCCATCCTGAAGCCGCTTCATGCGGGCTCGAAGATGTCGGTGACCGCTTACGACCGGGCCAATACAACGTCGCTGGAAAGCGGTTACCTCGAAACGGTCGACAACCAGATCGACACCACCACCGGCACCGTCAAGCTTCGCGCGACCTTCGACAATAAGGAATCGCTGCTGTTTCCAAATCAGTTCGTGAATACGAAGCTGCTCGTCGATGTCATCAAGGACGCGACCATCGTTCCGACGCCCGCGGTGCTCAACGGGTCATCGGGCGCATTTGTGTATGTGGTCAAGCCGGACAACACGGTGACGGTGCGCAATGTGAAGATCGGCCCGGTGGATGGCGAGCGCACCAGCATCAGGACAGGTCTGCAGGTGGGCGAACGCGTGGTGATCGACGGGTCGGACCGGCTGAAGGAAGGCGCGAAGATCACCATTCCGGCCGATGCACCGAAAGGCGCGTCAGGTGCATCAGGTGCAGCGACGGCGTCGGGGGCATCGGGCGCGCATGGCGCTTCCGGCGCGCATCATGGCCGTCACCGCCCGCAGCCGCAATAACGCATTGATGCTCCCTAACCGCACCGATACCGCATGAATCCATCGCGTCCCTTTATTCTGCGTCCGGTCGGCACGGCGCTGCTGATGGCGGCGATCATGCTGGTCGGCCTCGTTGCGCTGCGCTTCCTGCCGCTGTCCGCACTGCCGGCTGTCGACTATCCGACCATCCAGGTGCAGACGTTCTACCCGGGCGCATCGCCGGATGTAATGACCACGTCGGTGACGGCGCCGCTCGAGAAACAGTTCGGGCAGATGGCGAGCCTGAACCAGATGTCGTCGCAGAGTTCCGCGGGCGCCTCGGTCATCACGCTGCAATTCAGTCTCGACTTGCCGCTCGATATCGCCGAGCAGGAAGTGCAGGCCGCAATCAACGCAGCGGGCAATCTGCTGCCGTCCGACCTCCCCGCGCCACCGATCTACGCGAAGGTGAATCCCGCCGACGCTCCGATCATCACGCTCGCGATCAGCTCGAAGACCCTGCCGCTCACGCAAGTCCAGGATCTCGCCGATACCCGTCTCGCGCAGAAGATCTCGCAAGTCGCAGGCGTGGGTCTGGTCTCGGTCAGCGGCGGCAACCGGCCCGCCGTGCGAATCCAGGCGAACACGCGCGCTCTGGCGTCGTACGGATTGAATATCGACGACTTGCGCACGACCATTGCGAACCTGAACGTCAATACGCCGAAGGGCAATTTCGATGGCCCGTCGCGCGCCTACACCATCAACGCGAACGACCAGCTCACCGATGCCAACGCCTACCAGAGCGCGGTCATCGCGTACAGGAACGGCCGGCCGGTGATGCTGACGGACGTGGCCACCGTGGTGTCGGGTCCGGAAAACACGAAGCTCGGCGCATGGGTGGACAACACGCCGGCCATCATCTTGAACGTGCAGCGCCAGCCGGGCGCGAACGTGATCGCGGTCGTCGACGGTATCAAGAAGATCCTGCCGCAGTTGCAAGCGGCGTTGCCCGCCGCGCTCGACGTGCGCATTGTCACCGACCGCACCACGACCATCCGCGCGTCCGTGCGCGACGTGCAGTTCGAACTGGCGCTTTCCGTGGTGCTGGTCGTGCTCGTGATCTACCTGTTCCTCGCGAACATCTGGGCCACGCTGATTCCAAGCTTGTCGGTGCCAGTGTCGCTGATCGGTACGCTTGCCGTCATGTACCTGTGCGGTTTCTCGCTCGATAACCTCTCGCTGATGGCGTTGACCATTGCGACCGGCTTCGTGGTCGATGACGCCATCGTCATGATCGAAAATATCGCCCGCTACGTGGAAGAAGGCGAAGGACCGCTCGAAGCCGCGCTGAAGGGCTCGAAGCAGATCGGCTTCACGATCATCTCGCTGACGGTTTCGCTGATCGCGGTGCTGATCCCGCTGCTTTTCATGGGCGATGTCGTCGGCCGCCTGTTCCATGAGTTCGCAATCACGCTGGCCGTGACCATCGTGATTTCGGCAATCGTGTCGCTGACACTCGTGCCCATGTTGTGCGCGAAACTGCTGCGCCATACGCCGCCGACCGAGACGCACCGGTTCTCGGCGCGGGCGCATCAGTTCATCGATTACGTGATTGGACGGTATGCCGTCGCGCTTACGTGGGTGCTCGACCGGCAGCGCTCCACGCTGGTCGTCGCGCTGCTCACGCTCGTGTTCACTGCCCTGCTCTATATCTGGATTCCGAAGGGATTCTTTCCGATCCAGGATACAGGCGTGATCCAGGCGATCACGCAGGCGCCGCAAGCCGCTTCGTATCAGGCGGTGGCACAGCAGCAGCAGGCGCTCGCCGCGCAGATCCTGAAGAACCCGGACGTCGAAAGCCTGACGTCGTTCATTGGAGTGGACGGCACCAACATCACGCTGAACAGCGGCCGGATGCTGATCAACCTCACGCCGCGCGACGACCGCAGCAGCACGTCGAGCGACGTGATCCGCAACCTGCAGCAGGATGTGGCGAACATTCCCGGCATCCGGCTTTATATGCAGCCGGTGCAGGACCTGACCATCGACTCCACGGTCAGCCCGACGCAATATCAGTTCATGCTGACCGATCCCAATTCGGCCGAGTTCGCCGAATGGGTGCCAAAGCTGACGGCACGTCTGCAGCAATCGCCGGAACTCGCCGATGTCGCCACCGACCTGCAGCAGAACGGGCAATCGGTGTATGTGGAAATCGATCGCTCGACGGCGGCGCGTTTCGGCATCACCCCTGCAACCGTTGACAACGCGCTCTACGATGCATTCGGCCAGCGCATCATCTCGACCATCTTCACGCAGTCCAACCAGTACCGCGTGATCCTCGAGAACGAACCAAGCGACGCGCATTACAGCGAAATCCTGAGCGGCATCTATCTGCCGTCATCGACGGCGTCGAACGGGCAAGTGCCCTTATCCGCAATTGCGACGTTCCACGAACGCGCCGCGCCGCTGCTCATCACTCACCTCGGCCAGTTCCCGGCGACCACGGTGTCGTTCAACCTCGCGCCCGGCGCGTCGCTCGGCGCGGCCGTGAAGGCCATCGAACAGGCGAAGCAGGACATCGGCCTGCCAGCGTCGTTCCAGATCCGCTTCCAGGGCGCCGCGCTCGCGTTCCAGGCATCGCTTTCGAACGAGCTGTTCCTGATCCTCGCCGCGATCGTCACCATGTATATCGTGCTCGGTGTGCTGTATGAGAGCTTCATCCATCCGATCACGATTCTCTCGACACTGCCCTCCGCCGGCGTCGGCGCGCTGCTCTCGCTGATGATCACGGGGCACGATCTCGACATCATCGGGATCATCGGCATTGTGTTGCTGATCGGGATTGTGAAGAAAAACGCCATCATGATGATCGACTTCGCGCTGGAGGCCGAGCGCGAGCAAGGCAAGACGCCGCGCGAAGCCATCTACCAGGCGTGCCTGCTGCGCTTCCGGCCCATCCTGATGACGACCATGGCCGCGCTTCTCGGTGCGTTGCCGCTGATGCTCGGCTGGGGCGCGGGTTC
Source organism: Burkholderia sp. PAMC 26561 (assembly GCF_001557535.2). NCBI lineage: Bacteria > Pseudomonadati > Pseudomonadota > Betaproteobacteria > Burkholderiales > Burkholderiaceae > Burkholderia > Burkholderia sp. PAMC 26561. The sequence continues at coordinate 2,411,624 of NZ_CP014306.1, read as the reverse complement.
GGAACTCAGGCGGCCGCTGGGGATCGCTATCGTGGGTGGTTTGATCGTGTCGCAGGCGCTCACGCTGTTCACCACGCCGGTGATCTATCTCGGCTTCGATTCGCTCGGCCGCCGTGTGCGTGCGCGTTTTAACCGGAACGCGCCGCCTCGCCCCGCGGCGGACGTGGAGTAAGCGCATGAACCTGTCGCAACCGTTCATCGCGCGCCCGGTCGCCACCACGCTGCTGGCAATCGGCATTGCGCTCGCTGGCCTCTTCGCGTTCACCAAGCTGCCGGTCGCGCCGCTGCCGCAAGTCGATTTTCCGACCATTTCCGTGCAGGCGAGCTTGCCGGGCGCGAGTCCCGAAACGGTCGCGACCAGCGTGGCAAGCCCGCTGGAGCGTCACCTCGGTTCGATTGCGGACGTCACCGAAATGACGTCGCAGAGCTCGGTGGGCGCAGCGCGGATCACGTTGCAATTTGGCTTGAACCGCGACATCGATGGCGCCGCGCGCGACGTGCAGGCCGCCATCAACGCGGCGCGCGCCGATCTGCCGGCATCGTTGCGAAGCAATCCGACGTACCACAAGGTGAATCCCGCCGACGCGCCGATCCTGATCCTGGCGTTGTCCTCGCCGACCCGAACGGCCGGCTCACTCTACGATTCCGCCGCGACGGTGCTGCAACAGACATTGTCGACAGTGCCGGGCGTCGGCGAGGTCGATGTAAGCGGCTCGGCGAATCCCGCCGTGCGCGTGGAACTCGAACCGGGCGCGCTGTTTCACTACGGCATTGGCCTGGAAGACGTGCGTGCGGCGCTGGCATCGGCGAATGCGAACAGTCCCAAGGGCGCAATCGAGTTCAACGGCACGCACTTCCAGCTCTACACCAACGACCAGGCCACAAAGGCCGCGCAATATCGCGACCTTGTGGTGGCGTACCGCAACGGCGCGGCCGTGCATCTGAGCGACGTAGGCGAAGTGGTCGATTCGGTCGAAGACCTGCGCAATCTCGGCCTGATCAACGGCAAGCGCGCCGTGCTCGTGATCCTGTATCGCCAGCCGGGCGCGAATATCATCGATACCATCGATCGCGTGAAGGCCATGGTTCCGCAATTGCAGGCCGCCCTTCCCGCCGACATCGAGATCACGCCGACTGCCGACCGGTCGACCACGATCCGCTCGTCGCTGCACGACACGGAAGCCACGCTGATCATTGCGGTGGCGCTGGTCGTGATGGTCGTGTTCCTGTTCCTGCGCAACTGGCGCGCGACGCTGATTCCGAGCGTGGCCGTGCCCATATCGATTATCGGCACGTTTTCGGCCATGTATCTGCTCGGGTTCTCGCTCGATAACCTCTCGCTGATGGCGTTGACCATCGCGACCGGTTTCGTGGTCGATGACGCCATCGTTGTGCTCGAAAACATCTCGCGGCATATAGAAAACGGCGTGCCGCGCATGAAAGCCGCCATTCTCGGCGCGCAGGAAGTCGGGTTCACGGTGTTATCGATGAGCATTTCGCTTGTCGCCGTGTTCCTGCCGATTCTGCTGATGGGCGGCATTGTCGGGCGGCTGTTCCGGGAATTTGCGCTGACGCTGTCGCTGGCGATTGCCGTGTCGCTGGTCGTATCGCTGACTGTCACGCCCATGATGTGCGCGCGGCTCTTGCAGGAGCCGCACAACCAGAAGCCGCCGGGCCGTTTCTCGCGCTGGCTCGAACGCCAGTTCGACGCCATGCAGCGCGGATATGGACGCACGCTCGGCGTGGCGCTCGCGCATCCGCGAATCGTCTTGCTGGTGCTGATCGCGACAGTCGGGCTGAACGTTTATTTGTACATCATCGTGCCGAAGGGATTTTTCCCGCAGCAGGACACGGGGCGGATCGTCGGCGGAATTCAGGCTGACCAGAGCACGTCATTCCAGGCGATGAAGGGCAAGTTCTCCGACATGATGAAGATCGTGCAGGCCGATCCTGCGGTAGAAAGCGTCGCGGGTTTCACGGGTGGCCGGCAGACCAATTCGGGCTTCATGTTCATCTCGCTGAAACCCAAGAAAGAGCGCAAGGTTTCCGCCGATGCCGTGATCCAGCGCCTGCGTCCAGCGTTGTCCAACGTCGCGGGGGCCCGCACGTTCCTGCAGGCCGTTCAGGATATCCGCTCGGGCGGCCGGCAATCGAACGCGCAATACCAGTTCACGCTGCTCGCGGATTCCACGGCCGACCTCTACAAGTGGGGACCGAAACTCACCGACGCCCTGCTCGCCCGCCCCGAACTCGCCGACGTCAATTCCGACCAGCAGCAAGGCGGGCTGGAATCGTTCGTCACGTTCGACCGCGCAACCGCGGCGCGTTATGGCATCAAACCGGCGCAGATCGACAACACGCTTTACGATGCCTTCGGCCAGCGCCAGGTATCGACCATTTATAACGAGCTGAGCCAGTACCACGTGGTGATGGAACTCGCGCCGAAGTACTGGCAAGACCCGGAGATGCTCAAGCAGATCTACATCAGCACGTCGGGCGGGTCGGCGAACGGGGCGGCATCGACAAACGCGACGACCACCACGGCTTCCACTTCCGCGACCAGCGTCACCACGGCCGCCGATGCCTCGACGAGCGTGAACAGCGCGCTTGCGCTTGCGTCCATTCGCAACAGCGCGACCAATGCCATTGCGGCAAGCGGAAAGTCGAGTTCGTCGTCGGGCGCGGCGGTATCGACGTCGAAGGAAACCATGATCCCGCTCTCGTCCATCGCCAAGTTCGGGCCGGGGAATACGCCGCTTTCGGTCAATCACCAGAGCCAGTTCGTGGCGTCGACCATCTCGTTCAATTTGCCGCCGGGCAAGTCGCTGTCTGACGCAACTGCAGCAATCTACGAGACGATGGCGACCATCGGCGTGCCGGCCACGGTTCGCGGCAGTTTTGCGGGCACGGCGCAGCAGTTCCAGGATTCCACGAAGGACCAGCCGATCCTGATCCTGGCGGCGCTCGCAGCGGTGTATATCGTGCTGGGGATCCTTTACGAAAGCTACATCCACCCGATCACGATTCTCTCCACGCTGCCTTCGGCTGGTATCGGTGCATTGCTTGCACTGCTGCTGTTTCGCACCGAGTTCAGCATCATTGCGTTGATCGGCGTGATCCTGTTGATCGGGATTGTGAAGAAGAACGCCATCATGATGGTCGACTTCGCGATCCAGGCGCAGCGGCACGGGGCATCGACTTCCCGCGCGGCAATCGAGGAAGCATGCCTGCTGCGCTTTCGTCCGATCATGATGACCACCGCCGCCGCGTTGCTCGGCGCGTTGCCGCTGGCATTCGGAACGGGCGAAGGATCGGAAATGCGCGCCCCGCTCGGGATCGCAATCGTGGGTGGCCTGATCGTGAGCCAGTTGCTGACGCTTTACACCACACCGGTCGTTTATCTTTATATGGACCGGATCCGGATCTGGTCGGAGAATCGCCGGGCGCGCAGAGGTCCGCAACGACCGGCAAGCGTGACGGAATGAGACGCTTCAATAACAAGCCCTGAGCAGGATTCCCCAAAATGGCTTAACGTTTCCGTCTGCCCACCAATAGAAGGAGCGTTTCAGCGATGAAAGTCCTGCTCATCGGCGCAAATGGCCGCACCGGGCGTCACGTTGCCCGGCAACTGCGTGCCGCATCTCTTCCTTTCAAGGTACTGCTGCGCAAATCGACGCAACGCGGTGAGTTCGCGGCGCTCGGCGCGCAAATCGTGCTGGGCGATCTGACGCACGATTTCTCCCATGCCTTCGATGACGTCACGCACGTCGTTTACGCGGCGGGATCGGCGGAAAGCGAAGGCGTGAACGAGGAACGCGCGATCGACCGCGACGCCGTTCAACGCACGGCCGACTACGCCAAACGCCGCCGCACGCAGCAACTCGTGGTGATCAGCGCGATCTCGGCGTATTGGCCGGAATCAAGCACGCTCCAACTCAAGCACTACTCGAAGATGAAACGCGAAGCCGACGATTACGTGCAGGCAAGCGGCGTACCGTATGTCATCTTGCGTCCGGGGGCGCTATCCGATGAAACCGGCCGGGGCACGATCGCGCTCGCAACCGATCGCAACGCCAGTACGTTGCAGGTGTCACGCGACGACGTGGCGCGCGTGACAGTGGCGTGCATTACCCGCGGCGTGCGCGACGAGGTGATCGGTTTTGTCGGTGGCGACACGCCCATAGACGTGGCGCTCGACACCGTTCAGACCGCGCCGACCAGCCGGTAGCCCACGCCCGTCTCAGTCACGATGTGCTCGGGCTGGGCGGCGTCGCGTTCGAGCTTCTGCCGTAGATGCGCCATGTAGATGCGCAAATAGTGGTGGCTTTCCACATGTGAAGGCCCCCACACTTCGCGCAACAACTGACGATGCGTCAACACCCGGCCCGCATGCCGCACGAGCGTGGAAAGCAGCCTGTATTCGATCGGCGTGAGATGCACGGCCGCGCCTGCACGGGTCACCTGACGCAGGCCGAGATCGATGGACACTTCGCCGAATTTCACCAACGGCGATTCACTCGATGCCGCCTGGTTGCGCCGGCGCAAATGCGCGCGAATCCGCGCCATCAATTCCGATACGCCGAAGGGCTTGGTCAGGTAATCGTCCGCGCCAGCATCGAGCGCGGCGACCTTTTCTTCCTCTTGCGTACGCGCCGATAAAACGATCACCGGCAGCTCCGTCCAGCTCCGCAGCTCGCGTATCACATCGAGACCATCCGTATCCGGCAAACCAAGATCCACGATCAGCAGATCGGGCTTGCGCGTGGCCGCTTCCACCAGGCCTTGCTTGCCCGTTTCCGCTTCGTGCACGGTGATGCCTTCGGCCTCGAGCGACGCACGCACGAAGCGGCGAATCTGCTTTTCGTCCTCGATCAGCACGACGGTGACAGTAGGTTCGCTCATGCGCTTTTCGGGTCGGACTGAGGGAAATCGGCGAAGTCCTGTTCGACTTCATCGAAGAGAGAAGGGACGGGCGGCGCGGGCTCGACCGGCAGCGTGAACCAGAAGCGCGCGCCTTCTATTTGCGTTTCTCGAGCGGTCGCGCTCAGGCGATTGTCAGCGCCGATCGTACCACCGTGGGCCTCCACGATCGCGCGGCAGATCGAGAGCCCGAGGCCAATACCCGGCTTTGCCGACTCCTTCTCCCCACGCGTGAATTTCTCGAAGACGCGGTCTTCCATGTTCGCGGGAAGACCGGGCCCGTTATCGTCTATGTACACACGCACAAAGGGCTTTCCACCCGCGCTGACGTTCTGCGCGCCGATCACGAGTTTCGAGCCTGTCGGCGTGTACTTGGCAGCGTTCTCCAGCAGATTCGAGAAGAGCCGTTCCATCAGCACGGCATCGAGTTGCAGGAACGGCAGGTCGGCCGGCAAGCGGACGTCGACCGTACGGCCATCCAGCACTCGGCGACACGCGCGCAACGCGGCCCCGACCGTTTCTTCGAGCAACGACCATTGCAGGTTCAGGCGCAAGCCACCGGCTTGCAGCCGAGCCATATCGAGCAGGTTTGTCACGATACTCGTCATGCGCAGCGATTCGTCGTGAATCGCCGAGATCAACTCGACATTTGCCGGCGAACGGGCGTCGCCATGGGCTTGCGCCAGCATGGATGCAAATCCGACGATAGTTGTAAGCGGCGTGCGCAGATCGTGCGAGATTGCGGACAGCAGCGAGTTCCGAAGACGTTCGGACTCCATGCTGACAAGCGCATCACGGGCGATGTCCACGTAATGCACGCGTTCCAGCGCAAGCGCGATCTGCGCGGCGAACGCATCGAGCATGCGCTTCTGCTCGGGCACCTCGAGTTCACTGGCGTCGTGCGTCATCACCGCGAGCACGCCACGCGTTCGCATTGGCGCCTTCAGCGGCAAATAAAGCGCTGCGGCGGCCGGCAACGTATCGGTCCCTCGCCCGGCCGGCTTTTGCTGGTCGTAGACCCATTGGCCGACATCGAGATCAAGCGCACTTTCCTCGAGTAACAAGGCTGTGGCCGAAGGTTCCGAAGGGTCAAGTTTCTGGCGGACTTTATCGGCGGAATCGGGGAGCAAGATGGCGACTTTTGCGCGAAACACTTCGCTGACATGACGCATGCCGATACCCACGATCTGCTCGGTCGCGAGCGCCGCGCCGAGTTCACCCGCCATGGCATACATGGCGCCCGTGCGGCGTTCGCGTTTAGATGCAACGCGTGCTTCGCGCCGCAGACTCGACGTCAGGTGACTGATCACCAGCGAAGTCAACAACATGCCGGTAAAGGTCAGCAGATATTGCGTGTCCGTGACCGACAACGACATGCGCGGCGGCACAAAAAAGAAGTCGAAGGCGGCTACGCTCAGAAACGACAGAAGCACGCCCGGACCGCGCCCGATTCGCGCCGCCGTATAGATCACGCCGACCAGATATAGCATCACGAGATTGGTGAGATCGAAGCGGTCACGAATCTGGCTGGCAAGCACCGTGATGACTGCGCAGATGGCGACGGCGTACAGGTAGCCACGCGGCGCCGAGCGTTGCTCGCGGGCAGCGCCCAACGTGTCTCGCCATTCACCTCCGCCAGCTTTGTCTTTCTGCGTCAGCGCTGGGTTCTTCTCACCTTCGCGTGCGCGAATCAGCGTAAGGTCGAGGTCCCCTGCGCGCTCCGCCAGCCGCTCACCAAACGGCCGTTTTAGCCAGCGATCAAAACCACGTCGCGCCGACGCTCCTGCAACAAGCTTCGATGCATTGCGAGCCTGCGCATAACCAATCAGCGTAGCGACGGCATCCGCGCCAGCCAGCGTAACCGTCTCCGCGCCGAGTTCGGCCGCGAGCTTCAGCGCGGCGAGGGTGCGTTCGCGACGGGCATCGGACAGTTTTTGCAAGCGCGGTGTTTCGACGTACACCGCGATCCAGTCGGAACGCAGACTGGCAGCGAGCCGTGCCGCTGCGCGCACGAGTGTAGGCGCTTCCGGCCCGGGACCGATGCAGACCACCAGCCGTTCACGCGCCTGCCAGATGCGCTCGATAGACCGGTCCGCCCGATACTCACGCATCTGGGCATCGACGCGATCTGCCGTGCGCCGCAGCGCCAGTTCCCGTAGCGCGATCAGATTGCCCTTGCGGAAGAAATTGCGCACGGCATGTTCTGCCTGCTGCGGCATGTACACCTTGCCGTCACGCAGCCGTTCCAGCAGCTCTTCGGGCGGAAGGTCCACGAGCGTCACTTCGTCGGCCTGATCCAGCACGCGGTCAGGAACCGTCTCGAACACGCGGATCTGCGTGATCTGGCCGACGATGTCATTCAGGCTTTCCAGATGCTGGACGTTGACGGTGGTGTAGACATCGATACCCGCGTCGAGCAGCTCATGCACGTCCTGCCAGCGTTTCAGATGACGCGCGCCGGGGACGTTGGAATGCGCGAGTTCATCGACCAGAATCAGTTGCGGATGGCGCAGCAGGGCGGTGTCGAGATCGAAGTCCTGCAGCGAATGGCCGCGGTACGCGATCTGCGCAAGCGGCAGGTGTTCCAGGTCCTCGGTGAGCGCGGCGGTCTCGGTCCGGCCATGCGTTTCCACGATGCCGATAACCACATCGTCGCCCTGCTCCTTGCGCCGCCGCGCGGCAAGCAGCATGGCGTAGGTCTTCCCCACGCCGGCCGATGCGCCAAAAAATATCTTCAGCCGTCCGCGATGACGCTTTTCTTCTTCTCTTTGCAGCTTGTCCAGCAGCTCGTCTGGGTTCGGGCGATTCATTTTTCAGTGTTCAGGAGCGGTCGCATGCCTGGCGGGGACGAGCATATCGACGCGAAGACCCGGCGCGTCGGTATGCGACTGTCCCAGTATGCTTAACTGGGGCTGACTTGTATCCTCCGCCGTTTGGCCTAAGACGTCTGCATAGCCTGCGATGGCTCGAACATTAAGCGCGTTGGCATAAAGACCGGATCAAAGGTCGATGCGCGAGCATAAAAATTGTGTAAAGAAAGAGCGCGGCGCCAGCACCGTCCACACCCGGTCAGCGCCGCGCCGTCTCATTCGCTCAAGGCTGCAGGATCGTCGACCCGGTCGTCCGGCGTGCTTCGAGATCCTCGTGAGCCCTTGCCGCTTCCGAGAGCGGATAACGCTGGCGCACGCTCGTCTTGACCTGCCCCGTCGTCAATACATCGAAGAGCTCAGCGGCCATCTGCTCGAGATCGCTGCGCTTGGCGATATAACTGAACAACGTCGGGCGCGTGAAATAAAGCGACCCGCGCCCGGCGAATTCCGATGAGTCGATCGGCGGCAACGGACCCGACGTATTGCCGAAGCTCACGAACATGCCGAGCGGCGCGAGGCAATCCAGCGACGCCGTATACGTGTCCTTGCCGATCGAATCGTAGACCACGGGAACGCCCGCGCCATTCGTGATTTCACGCACACGCTTGGTAAAATCCTCCCGCGTATAGACGATCGGATGATCGCAGCCATGCGCCTTGGCGAGCGCTGCTTTTTCGTCCGATCCGACCGTGCCGATCACGGTCGCACCGAGCGCCTTCGCCCACTGGCAGGCAAGCATGCCAACTCCGCCCGCGGCGGCGTGAATCAGTACAGTGTCGCCCGCCTTCACACGATAGGTCCTGCGCAACAGGTACTGCGCGGTCAGACCCTGCAGCATCACGGAGGCAGCGTCCTCGTAGCTGATGGCGTCGGGCAGGCTCACCACATATTGCGTCGACATGACGCGTTCCTCGGCATAGGCGCCCGGCGGCCGCGACGCATAGGCCACCCGGTCACCGACCTTGAACCCGGTCACGCCCTCACCCACTGCGGTGACCTCGCCCGCCGCTTCCATGCCGATGCCACCCGGCAACGGCATCGGATAAAGCCCGGTTCGGAAATACACGTCGATATAGTTCAGGCCCACCGCGTGATGCTTCACGCGGATCTCGCCCTTGCCCGGCGCGCCCACTTCCACATCGACCCATTTCAATACTTCGGGGCCGCCCGTTTTTTCGAATCGAATTGCTTTTGTCACCGTTGTCTCCGTGTTGAGGGCGCTTGCGCGTCCAATGACCAGCAAACGCAACGCCAAGCCTGGTTTAGCGGCCCTATCTAAGCGGCCCTGCCCAGTCGCAGCTTCAAGTCGTCGAGAATCATGCGCGCCGTTGCGAGGTTCGTGGCGCACGCGACGTTATGGACGTCGCAGGCGCGAACCAAAGCGTTGATGTCCGGCTCGTGCGGCTGTGGCGTCATGGGGTCGCGCAGGAAGATCACCAGGTCGACGCGGCCCTCCGCCAGTTCAGCGCCAATCTGCAGGTCGCCGCCAAACGGCCCGGACAACTTGCGCTCCACCTCCAGTCCGTGAGCTGCCGCGATACGCGCGCCGGTCGTGCCCGTTGCCAGCAGCCGGCACTGCGCGAGCGTCGCCGCGAACTCGCCGGCCAGCGCCACGATGTCATCCTTTTTCATGTCGTGCGCGATCAGCGCGACGCGTGGGTTCATCGAATGTCTCTCTGTCATGGGTTGTTATGGGTTCGGTGCCGATACTTCAATACATCGATACGTCAGTAAGTGCCCGGATACGCGCCGCCGTCGATCAGCAGGTTTTGTCCCGTGATGTACCCCGCATGCACGCTGCACAAATAAGCGCACGCCTTGCCGAACTCTTCCGGCGAGCCGAAGCGGCCGGCAGGCAACTTGCTCATGCGGCGCTTCTTGGCTTCTTCCACGCTGATGTTGTTCGCCTTCGCGTCGGCCGCGAACGTGGTGACGAGGCGGTCGGTGTCGAAGGAACCTGGCAGCAGGTTGTTGATGGTCACGCCGCTTGCCGCCACCTTGCGCGACAATCCCGCGATAAACCCCGTCAGCCCCGAACGCGCGCCGTTCGACAAGCCCAGCACGTCGATAGGCGCCTTCACCGACGAACTCGTGATGTTCACGATCCGCCCGAAACCCCGTTCGATCATGCCGTCGAGCGTCTGCTTGATCAGCTCGATAGGCGTGAGCATGTTCGAGTCGAGCGCCTTGATCCAGTCATCGCGGGAAAACTGGCGGAAGTCGCCCGGCGGCGGACCACCGGCGTTATTCACGAGAATGTCGGGCGCCGGACAAGCGGCCAGCGCCGCCGCGTGCCCCTCCGGCGAGGTGATGTCGCAGGCGACCGCCGTCACGTTCACGCCATAGGTCACTCGAATGTGCTCCGCCGTGGCTTCCAGCGGCACCGCCGTGCGCGCCACGATCACGAGGTTGACGCCTTCGGCGGCCAACGCTTCCGCGCAGCCGCGCCCCAAACCCTTGCTGGCCGCACATACGAGCGCCGTGCGCCCCTTGATTCCCATGTCCATTGCTGTCCCTTTGTAGTTGTCCGCTAGTTGCCCGCGCTTTGACAGGTTTGCACCGGTCCAAGCGGAATTTCGAATGTCGGCCGGATCCCGGCTCGCAATCATGCATTGGATCGCATGATGCAATTCTAGAAGAATGAGGGATCGGACGTCGGCCGTGCAATAGACCGGATGGCCTGTCGCCCGCAATCTCCACTTTCAGCGCCCCTAATTTGGGTAAACTGGCGGCACTGCCCAAGCTCAGCAATTGAAACCGCCCTGCACGCGCGGTTTGAAAGCAGCCGCACCGACAATCTGCGTCACAAGCATGACCCGAAACCACATTTAATGCCGCGGCAACCGCGCGAACACCATGAACCAGGACAGCCGCTTTCCGAATCTTTTCATCCTCAACCACCCGCTGATCCAGCACAAGCTGACTCACATGCGGGACAAGGACACGTCCACCCGTACATTCCGCGAATTGCTGCGCGAAATCACGCTGCTGATGGGTTACGAGATCACGCGCAACCTGACGCTGACCACGAAGCGTGTCGAGACACCGCTCGTTACCATCGACGCACCTGTCATTGCGGGCAAGAAGCTCGCCATCGTGCCCGTGCTGCGCGCCGGCATCGGCATGTCGGACGGGCTGCTGGACCTGATTCCGTCGGCACGCGTGGGGCACATCGGGGTGTATCGGGCGGAAGATCACCGGCCGGTCGAGTATCTCGTGCGCCTGCCCCCGGATCTCGAGGAGCGCGTGTTCATCTTGTGCGACCCCATGCTCGCGACCGGCTATTCGGCCGTGCACGCGGTCGACGTCATGAAACGGCGCAAGGTGCTGGGTGAAAACATCATCTTCGTCGCGCTGGTCGCGGCGCCTGAAGGCGTGAAGGTTTTCTCCGATGCCCACCCTGACGTGAAGCTTTACGTCGCCTCGCTCGATTCCCATTTGAACGAGCACGCATACATTGTCCCGGGCCTGGGGGACGCCGGCGACCGGCTGTTCGGCACCAAGAACTGACGGAAAGCCCGGCGAACCTACGGCTCATCGCGTCGCCGCCATAAGGCCAATGCCTGCCGGACGGGCGCGCCATGATAAAATTCGGGTCCGCCAAATGCGTTGATGCAGCATTGAGGCAGCCTTGCCGCGGTTTTTTCGCGCCCGGCAGGCCCCGTCATGTAAGCAGCGGGAACATACATGCCAGCTGGCGAAAAACGCTGCGCAGGGAAGCTGAAAGAAAGCTGCACAAAGCTGCATAAGGCGGCGACATTGACACACAGGCGTGCGAGAACAGCTCGGGCGCGATGGAGAAAGGTATGGCGGGTCATTCAAAATGGGCCAACA